>QHSX01000075.1 GCA_003221695.1 Candidatus Rokuibacteriota bacterium | reverse complement strand
TGTAACTCGGCCCGCGAGACGACGACCTCCACCGGGGAGTCTGGCGGAGCCTCCACCACGTCGTATCCGGCCCTCTCGAGCTGCGCCCGGAGGGCCACTGGATCCGACGTCTCGATCCTGACGCGAAACTGGGGCTCGTGACTTTCCCCCGCTCGTACCGTCCCGGGGACCGCGGCCATTGCCGATAGAAGGAGAGCCGCCACGACGCGAATCTTCATAACTGTCTCCGCGGTGTCGAGAACCCCACGTGCCCCAGTCTCTGGCCACACGAGCCGGTGGCGCTGAATGAGACTGCACGCCGAAGCAGCGTTAGATTAGTACCCCTGTTCCCCAATGTGATCAGGAATTCTTGGAGGGCGAGCCGGAACGAATCCGGAACGAATCCGGCACACTCCGAACGGGAGGTGGACGTGCTTCGGGACACGGGAGAGCGCCTCCGCAAGCTCAGGTCGTGAGCGCGCGCGAGCACGCGCGCGCGATCTGGCAGGCCGCCCTCGCCGCCGGCGATGTGACTCCGCTCGTCCGGAGCCACCTCCACGTTGCGTCGGGTCACCGGCGCGTCGTGGTCCTTGGTTGCGGCAAGGCGAGCGGCGCGATGGCGCGGGCGGCGGAGGACGTCCTGGGCGACCGCATCGGCGACGGCTTCGTTGTCGTCAAGGACGGCTACACGGCGCCGCTTCGGCGGATCCGGCTCGCCGAAGCCGGCCACCCGGTGCCCGACGTCCGCGGCCTCGCGGCGTCCGCGCGACTGCTCGAGCTGGCCGCCCGGGCGCACGAGGACGACCTCGTGCTCTTCCTCGTCTCCGGCGGCGGCTCGGCGCTCGCGCCCGCGCCGACGCCGCCCGTCACGCTCGAGGAGAAGCAGCGGGTGACGCGCCTCCTCCTCGCGGCGGGCGCCCCGATCACCGAGCTGAACGCGGTCCGCAAACACCTCTCGCGCTTCAAGGGCGGGCGCCTCGCGCGCGCGGCGTGGCCCGCGACGGTGGTCACCCTCGCCCTCTCCGACGTCATCGGCGACCCCCTCGACGTCATCGCCTCGGGACCGACCGCGCCCGACCCGACGACGTTCGCGACCGCGATCGAGGTCCTCGAACGCCGCGGCGTGCGGGACCGGGTGCCGGCCTCGGTCCGCGCCCTCCTCGACGCGGGCGTTCGCGGCGAGATCGAGGAGACGCCGAAGCCCGGAGACCGGATCTTTGGCCGGGTGAGGAACCTGGTCATCGGGAACAACGCGCTGATCACCGACGCGGCGATGGGGACGGCGGAGCGGCTCGGCTACCGGACGCACTTCCTGGGCCGGGAGATCCAGGGCGAGGCGCGCGAGGTCGCGCAGGAGCTGGTCGCTCGGGCGCGACGGCTCGAGCCGCCTGCGTGCCTGATCGCCGGCGGCGAGACGACGGTGACCGTGAAGGGCCGGGGAGCGGGCGGGCGATGCCAGGAGTTTGCCCTGGCGGCCGCCCTCGCGATGCGGCCCGGCGATCGCGTCACGGCGCTCGCCGCGGGGACCGACGGCACCGACGGCCCGACAGAGGCCGCCGGGGCGATCGTGGACGGCGAGAGCCTGGAGCGCGGCCGCGGGGCGGGAGTCGATCCGGCGAGAGCGCTCGAAGACAACGACGCCCACCGGTTCCTCCAGACGAGCGGCGACCTGCTGGTCTCCGGGCCGACGAATACGAATCTGCTCGACCTCTACCTCCTGCTGCGCTCATAAGATATTCATGGTCGCCGACCCGGTCCTGTTCCGTGACCTCGCGTATGTGTTCGCCGCCGCGGTGCTGGGCGGGGGGCTCGCCTGGCTCGCGCGTCAGCCCCTGATCCTGGGCTACGTGGCCGGCGGGCTCCTGGTGAGCCCGCTCACCCCCGGACCTTCCATCTCCGACGTTCACACCTTCGAGCTCTTTGCCGAGATCGGTGTCGTGCTCCTGATGTTCTCGCTCGGGATCGAGTTCTCGCTGAAGGACCTCCTGCGCGTGAAGTGGGTCGCCGTCCTCGGGGGTCCGCTCGGCATCGTTCTGTCCATCGCGCTCGGGCTCGCCACCGCCGCCGCCCTCGGCTGGAGCCTGCTGGAGGGGGCGATCGTGGGGATGGTCGTGTCCGTGGCTAGCACGATGGTCCTGGCCCGGCTACTACTCGACCGCGGCGAGCTCCGCTCGCGCCACGGGCGGGTGATGATCGGGATCACGCTGGTCGAGGACCTGGCCGTCGTGGTCCTGATCGTGCTCATCCCGGTCCTCGGCGGCCTGCACGGCGGCGACATCCTTGCGGTGGGGAAGGCCCTCGCGACGGCCGCGGCGATCCTGCTGCCGTTCTTTCTGCTCGCCGGTCGCATCCTGCCGGGGCTCCTCACCCGCGTGGCCAAGACGCGCAACGACGAGCTCTTCCTGCTGGTCGCGCTCGCGATCGCCCTCGGCGCCGCGGCGCTCACCCAGGCGGCGGGGCTATCGCTCGCGCTCGGGGCGTTCCTGGCGGGCCTCCTCATCAACGAGTCGGACTACGCCCATGAGACGCTCGCGCGCCTCCTCCCGCTTCGGGACGCGTTCGTCGCGCTCTTCTTCGTCACCGTCGGCGCCCTCATCGATCTGAGAACGATCGCCACGAACTTGCCTTTGCTCGGGGCCCTGGTCGGGCTCATCATCGTCGGCAAGTTCGCGATCTGGACCACTGTGACTCTCGTCTTCGGCCAGCCGCTGTGGACCGCGGTCCTGGTGGGCGTCGGGCTCACTCAGATCGGGGAGTTCTCCTTCATCCTGGTCCAGGTGGCTCGGCAGGCGGGGCATGTCGGCGCCGACGTCTACAACGCGACGCTCGCCGCGTCGCTGGTGACGATCCTGATCAACGCCGCGCTGGTCAAGCTCGTCCCGATGTGGATTGGCCGGGCGCGTCTGGCTCACGCGCCGGCGCCGGGCTTGCGATCGTCGGGCGCGCTCGAGGGCCATGTCGTGGTCTGTGGGTTCGGGCGTGTCGGAAGCGCCATCGGCGAAGCGCTGGAGACCTTCGGCGTGGGGTACGTCGCGATCGAGACCGACCCCGACATCGTCAAAAGCCTCCGGGCGCGTGGGGTGCCGGCCGTCTTTGGTGACGCCGCCCAGCGGATCATCCTCGCGGCGGCTCAGGCCGAACGGGCCGCGCTCGTGATCCTGACGGTCCCCGAGACTGGTCGGGCCCGGCTCGCGGTGCGCCGCCTGCGCGCGCTCAACCCCGGAGTCCCGATCCTGGCGCGTGCGTACGACCTCGCAGGGCGAGACCAGCTGGCGGAGGAGGGCGTCGCCGAGGTGATCCAGCCGGAGCTCGAGGCGGCGGCCACGCTGATCCGCCACGCCCTCGAGCGCCTGTCGCTGCCTCGCGACCACGTCCTCGCGTACCTGAACCGGTATCGCGGCGCCATGGAGATTCTGGACGCCGGCGGCGAAATCCACGGCACTGGGCTGCCGCGCCTCCACGAGGTCACGCTCCGTGGCGGAGACCTCGTGGACCAGTCGCTGCGCGAAGCCAGGGTCCGCGAGCGTCACGGGGTCACCGTCGTAGCGCTGACACGCGTCAGCGGAGAAACAGTGCTTCATCCGACCGCGGGCACGGTCCTGCGCGCGGGCGACAGGTTGCGGCTCTTCGGCCTGCCCCAGCAAATCGAGGCGCTCCTGGTAGGATCCGACGTGCTCAGCGAATGAGCGAGACGCTCTAACGGGCTGATAAACCATCCGCGATTTCCCCTTACGCACCTGCTTATCCACGGGTCCGTCGCAGGCCCTGTGGAAAAAACTTTCACAGTGTTATTCTTCCAGCGATGTCATGCGAGGCGAGTCTGTGAACAATCTGGTCGGTTTCCTACCGAGCGAGCTCGAAGATTTCGCGGTCGAGCTGGGCGCGTCGCGGTACCGCGGGCGCCAGCTCGCGACGTGGATCTACCGGAAGGGCGTGTTCGACATCGACACGATGAGCGATCTTCCGAAGGACTTCCGCGCCCGGCTCGCCGAGCGGGCGGCCATCGAGGTCGCGGAGCCCGAGCGCGTCACGGCCTCGCAGGACGGCAGCCGGAAGCTCGTCTTCCGTCTGGGCGACGGGAGTCGGATCAGCTCGGTGCTCATGCCCGACGACGACCGCGTCACCCTCTGTGTCTCGACACAGGTTGGTTGCGGGTTCGAGTGCCGATTCTGCCTGACCGGCGTGATGGGGCTCGAGCGGAACCTGACCGCCGCCGAGATCCTGGGCCAGGTCCTCGCCGCCAACGGGCTCCTCGACGGTGGCCAGCGGGTGACGCACATCGTCTTCATGGGAATGGGCGAGCCCCTCGCCAATTTCGCGCCGCTCGTGAAGACGCTCCGGATTCTGACCGACGCCAAGCTCGGCCTCGGCTACTCGCCTCGGCGGATCACCGTCTCGACCGTGGGGCTCGTGCCCGGGATCGAGAAGCTCGGTCGCGAGAACCTCAAGGTGAACCTGGCGATCTCGCTCCACGCCGCGTCCGACGAGGTCCGCTCGCAGCTTATGCCGGTCAACCGCGCGTGGAACCTCGCGACGCTCATCGCGGCGGTGAAGAAATACCCGCTCGCGCCACGCCAGCGCGTCTTCTTCGAGTACGTCATGCTCGACGGGATCAACGACTCGCCCGAGGACGCCCGGCGCCTGGCACGGCTCCTGCGCGGCGTTCGGGCGAAGGTCAACCTGATTCCGTTCAACGACTGGGACGGCGCGACGTTCCGCCGGCCGCCGCTGGCGCGGATCCTCGCGTTCCAGTCGATTCTGCTCGACACCGAGCTGACGACGACGGTCCGGTGGAGCAAGGGCGAGGATATCGGTGCCGCGTGCGGCCAGCTGCGCGAGCCGGTTCCAGCATGATCTCGGCATGACCGCCCGGACCGTCTCGTTCGCGACGCTCGGCTGCCGGCTCAACCAGGTGGACACCCAGCAGCTCCAGACCGTGCTCGAGTCGCGCGGCTTCCGGACGGTGCCCTTCGGCGAGCCGGCGGACGTGGTCGTGGTGAACACCTGCGCGGTCACTGCACGTGCCGAGCTCTCCGACCGCCAGGCGATCCGGCGCGCGGCCCGGGTGAACCCACGCGCGCGGCTCGTCGTGACCGGCTGCTGGGCGCAGACGCGCCCGGACGACGTTGCCCGGTTCGGCGAGGTAGATCTGATCGTCGGCAACACGGATAAGCATCGCCTGGCCGAGCTGCTCGAGGGCCGCGTCGCCGAGCGGGTCCACGTCGGGGACGTCGCCCGCGCGCGAACGCTCGACGTCGCGCCCCTCGCGCGGGTCCATGGCCGGTCGCGGGCGTTCCTGAAGATCCAGGACGGCTGCCAGCACCGCTGCGCCTTCTGTATCGTGCCCTTCGCCCGTGGTACCAGCCGGAGCCTCGAGCCGAAGGTGGTGCTCGACCAGGCGCGCCTTCTCGTCGGGGCCGGCCATCCCGAGATCGTGCTCACCGGGGTCGACACGGGCCACTACGGCGCGGACCTCGCGCCGCGGACGACGCTGGCGGCGCTCCTCCGCCAGCTCGAAGACGTTCCGGGGCTCCGCTGGGTCCGACTGTCGTCGGTGTTGCCCGCCTACTTCACCCCCGAGTTCATCGACGTCGTGACGGACTCGCCGGTCGTCGCGCCGCACTTCCACATCCCGCTCCAGAGCGGGAGCGACCGAATTCTGAGAGCCATGCGGCGGCCGTACAACGTGGCGATGTATCGCAGGGTCGTCGAGCGCCTCGCCGCGGCGATCCCGCGCCTCGGCCTCGGCGCCGACCTGATCACGGGATTCCCCGGTGAGAGCGACGCGGACTTCCGGGAGACCGTCCGCCTGGTCCAGACGCTGCCGTTCTCCTATCTCCACGTGTTCCCGTACTCGGCCCGGAAGGGGACCGAGGCCGCGCGTTTCGCCGCGACGGCGGACGCGCGGACGGTTACCCGTCGGGCGCGCGTGCTCCGTGAGCTCGCCCGGGAGAAAAATCTCGAGTTCCGCCGCCGGATGGTTGGGCACGTCGAGGAGACGCTGGTGCTCGAGACGCGGGACCGCGCGACCGGAGGGCTCACCGGCCTCACGGGCAACTACGTCGAGGTCCGGTTCGACGGACCCGGCGGGCTGCCGGGCCGCCTCGCTCGCGTGCGGGTGACGGCCGCGGAGCGCGATCGCACGCTCGGAGAGCTCACGGCCGAATGAACGAGACACCGGCGGTCGGGATCATCGGTGGCAGCGGGCTCTATGAGCTCGAGGGACTGACGGACGTCCGCTGGCGCCGCGTACGCACACCCTTCGGCGCCCCGTCCGACGCCTACTGCGTCGGGCGGTTCGCGGGGCGGCGCGTGATCTTCTTACCGCGCCACGGCCGGGGCCACCGGATCATGCCCACAGAGCTGAACTTCCGCGCCAACATCTGGGGCCTCAAGGCGCTCGGCGCCGAGTGGGTGATCTCGATCTCGGCCGTCGGCAGCATGAAGGAGGCGATCCGCCCCCTCGACCTCGTCATTCCCGATCAGTTCTTCGACGCGACCCGCCGCCGCGTCTCGTCGTTCTTCGGCGACGGCGTCGTCGCCCACGTGGGGATGGCGGAGCCCGTCTGCCCCGACCTCGCGACGGTCCTCGAGAAGGCCGCGCGCCAGACCGGAGCGACGGTCCACCGCGGGGGCACCTATCTCTGCATCGAGGGACCGCAGTTCTCGACCAAGGCGGAGTCGCGGATCTACCGGGGTTGGGGGGTGGACGTCATCGGCATGACGAACCTGCCGGAGGCGAAGCTCGCGCGGGAGGCGGAGCTCTGCTACGCGACGCTGGCGCTCGCGACCGACTACGACGTGTGGCACGAGACGCACGAGGCGGTCTCCGTCGAAGCCGTGGTGCAAAATCTCTTGAAGAACGTCCGGACGGCGAAGGACGTCCTCCGCGGCGCGCTCCCGACGATCGCGCCGCCTCGGACGTGCGCGTGTGGGCACGCTCTCGCGAACGCCGTGATCACGAGCCCCAAGGCGTTCGCGCCGAAGACCCGGAAGCGGCTTGCGCTCCTGCTCGACCGTTACTTCCCCGCGCCAGGGCGCCGGCGTGGCTGACCTCCTCGTCGTCGGCTCGGTGGCCCTCGATAGCGTCGAGACGCCCTTCGGCAAGGTCCACGACGCCCTCGGCGGGTCGGCGACCTACTTCGCGTACGCCGCGAGCTTCTTCACCCAGGTCCGCCTCGTCGCGACCGTGGGCGAGGACTTCCCGGAGGCGCACCTCCGGCTCCTCCAGAATCGCGGCGTCGATCTCGACGGCCTCACGACGTCGAGGGGGCGGACCTTCCGGTGGGTGGGGCAGTACAGCTACGACCTGAACGAGGCGAAGACCCTCGACACGCAGCTCAACGTGTTCGCCGACTTCCGCCCCTCGCTCGGCGATGGGCTGCGGCGTGCGCCCTTCGTCTTCCTCGCCAACATCGATCCCGAGCTTCAGCTCGACGTCCTCCGCCAGATGCAGGCCCGCCCCCGTCTCGTGGCGCTCGACACCATGAACTTCTGGATCCAGGGGAAGCAGGAGGCGCTCCGGCGCGTCCTCGCCGAGGCGGACGTGGTCACGATCAACGACGGCGAGGCGCGTCAGCTCGCGAGCGAGCCCAACCTGGTCCGGGCGGCGCGGGCGATCGCCGCGCTCGGCCCGCGGACGGTCGTTGTCAAGCGCGGCGAGTACGGCGCCCTCATGATGACGGACGGCGCGTTCTTCTTCGTGCCGGCGTATCCGCTCGAGTCCGTCTACGACCCGACCGGCGCGGGCGACACGTTCGCCGGCGGGTTCATGGGCTACCTCGCGGCGCAGGAGCGGACCGACGGGGCCGCGATGCGGCGCGCGCTCGTCTATGGCTCGGTCATGGCGTCGTTCACCGTCGAGGACTTTTCGCTCAAACGACTGACGCGCCTCGGGCCGGCGGACATCGCCGAGCGCTACGCGGCGTTCCACGACCTGATAAGATTGGAGCAGTGAGCGCCTGCGGCGCCAAGTATCGACGGCTGGTCGAGCTCCTCCGCGAGATGGAGAGCGTCGTCGTCGCCTTCTCGGGGGGCGTGGATTCGACCCTCCTCGCGCGGGCGGCGAAAGACGCGCTCGGCGCGCGCGCGCTCCTCGTCACGGCGGACTCCGAGACGTATCCGGCGCGAGAACTGGAGGAGGCGAAGCGCCTCGCCGAGCTTCTGGGCGCGCGCCACCTCGTGGTGAGGACCGAGGAGCTCCAGAACCCCGAGTACGCCAAGAACCCGGCGAACCGCTGCTTCTTCTGCAAAGAGGAGCTCTTCACCAAGCTCGCGCCCCTCGCGGAGCGGGAGGGCTGCCGCACGCTCGTCTACGGCGCCAACATGGACGACCTCGGCGATCACCGGCCGGGAATGAAGGCCGCCGAGGCGCACGGCGTCCGTGCGCCGATGATCGAGGCCGAGTTGTGGAAGGCGGAGATCCGTGCGTTGAGCCGCGAGCTGGGTCTCCCCACCTGGGACAAGCCGTCGTTCGCGTGTTTGTCCTCCCGCTTCCAGTACGGCGATCGGATCACGCCCGAGAAGCTGCGCCAGGTGGATGCGGCCGAGGAGTTCATACGCTCGCTCGGCTTCCGCCAGTTCCGCGTCCGCCACCACGACCGCCTCGCGCGCCTGGAGATCGCGCGCGAGGAGATGGCGCGGGTGTGGGAGGAGGGGCGCCACGCGGCGATCGTCGAGCGCTTCCGAGCGATCGGCTATGTCTACGTGACGGTGGACCTCGCGGGATTCCGCTCGGGGAGCGCCAACCTGCTGCTACCGCTCCAGCGGAAGGCGTCGGGTGGATAGGGAGGCCGTCCGGAAGCTCCTCGCGGACCTCGCCGCGGGGCGAATCGACGTGGACACCGCGCTGAACCACCTGCGGCGCCTGCCCTACGAGGACCTCGGGTTCGCCAAGATCGACCATCACCGGGCGGTGCGGACCGGCGCCGCCGAGGCGGTGTTCTGCCCGGGGAAGACGCCGGAGCAGGTGGTCGCGATCCTCGCGCGGCTCGCCCGCGATCACCCGAACGTGATCGCCACGCGCGCGGGCGCCGACGTGGCCGCGGCGGTCACCGCGGCGGGCTTGCCGCACGCGTACCACGCCGACGCGCGGCTCGTGATCGTGCGGCCGGAGCGCGTGGAGGCGGTGGGGCTGATCGTGATCGCGGCCGCGGGGACCGCGGACCTGCCGGTCGCCGAGGAGGCGGCGCTCGTGGCCGAGGCGCTCGGCAACCGGGTGGAGCGCGTTTACGACTGCGGGGTCGCCGGGCTCCACCGTCTGCTCGGGCACTACGACCTCCTGGCCGACGCCAACGCGATCGTCGCCGTCGCCGGCATGGAGGGCGCCCTGCCGAGCGTGATCGGCGGGCTCGTCGACCGCCCGGTGATCGCGGTCCCGACGAGCGTCGGGTACGGGGCGTCCTTCGGCGGCATCGCGGCGCTCCTCGCGATGCTCAACTCCTGCGCACCCGGCGTGTCGGTCGTGAACATCGACAACGGCTACGGCGCCGCGCATCAGGCGAGCCAGATCAACCACCTCGTCGCGAAGATCCGGTGATGCGTTGTTTATCCCCGCCGCGGGCCGGGGTGGCCCTGCTCGACCACGCTAGCAACCGACCCTGGGCGGGCGTTTCGTCGGCGTTGCGCCCGGCAACGCGCAGAAGCTACGGGTCTCGCAGGGCCGCCCCAACCCGCGGCAGGATCAACCCCGCTCTCGGAAGGCCTCCCGATCCCGCGGGCCTGGCGTGGCGTTGGAGCTCTCGCGTATGAGGATCGCGTATTTTGATTGTCCGAGCGGGGCGGCGGGGGACATGGTTCTCGGCGCGCTGGTCGATGCGGGTGCGCCGCTCGACGCCCTCAGGCGTGAGCTCCAGAAGCTCCCCCTCGAGGGGTGGGAGCTCGTGGCGCGCGAGGTGCGGAAGGGAACGTTCCGCGCGACCAAGGTGGACGTGGAGATCGACCACCGCACGCACCCGCGCCACCGCACGCTCGGCGACGTTCTGGCGATCGTCGAGCGGAGCGCGCTCGGCGCCACGGTCCGAGAGACGGCGGCGCGGATCTTCACGCGACTGGCCGACGCCGAGGCGCGCGCCCACGGCGCGACGCGCGATGAGGTCCACTTCCACGACATCGGCGCCGTGGACGCGATCGTCGATGTGACGGGCGCGATCATCGGGCTCGAGTTGCTCGGGGTCCAGGCGGTCCACGCCTCTGCGCTCCCGCTCGGGGGCGGGTTCGTCGACGGGCCGCACGGAAAGATCCCCGTGCCGGCGCCCGGCACCGCGGAGCTCCTCCGCGGCTTCCCGGTGGTCGACACGGGGGTGCAGGCCGAGCTGGTGACGCCGACGGGCGCGGCGATCCTGACGACACTCGCCGCGTCGGCCGGGCGGATGCCGTCGATGACCGTGTCGGCGGTCGGCTACGGCGCGGGCACGCGCGACCTGCCGGGCGCTCCGAACGTGCTGCGCTGCTTCATCGGCGACACGGCCGAGGTCGCCCGCGGCGACGAGACGGTCCTCCAGGTCGAGACGACGATCGACGACATGTCACCGCAGCTTTACGAGCCGCTCGTCGAGCGTCTCTTCGAGGCGGGCGCGCTCGACGTGTTCCTCCAGTCCGTCGTCATGAAGCGGGGCCGCCCCGGTGTCGTCGTGACGTCGCTGTGCGCGCCGGAACGGATCGACGACCTCACGCGTGCGCTCTTCGAGGAGACGAGCACGATCGGTGTCCGGTGGTCGGAGTGGCGGCGGAGCCGACTCGCGCGTGAGATCGTCACGCTCACGACCGCGTACGGCGCGATTGCCTTCAAGGTGTCGCGCCTCGGCGACCGCGTCGTCACCGTGACGCCGGAGTTCGCCGACGTCGCGCGCATCGCGCGCGAGAAGACCCTGCCGGTGCGCGAGGTCCTGGACCAGGCGCGCGCCGACGGTCGCCGACTCCTCCACGACTGAGCGATCCCGAGTCGATCTCCCGGCTCAGTCGAAGATCGCCTTGTCCACGTTCTTCGCCGTCTCCAGACCCTTCATGGCCTCCCGCCCACGGATCGATCGAAGGATCGCCCCCTCCAGATTCGCGCCGCTCAGATCGGCGCCGAGCATGTTGGCGCCCGTGAGGTTCGCGTTCGCCAGGTTCGCGAAGGAGAGATCGCCGCGGGCGAGGTTTGCCCCGGTCAGGTTCGCCCCGGTCAGGTTGGCGCTCGTCAGAAAGACGCGCATGAGCCCCATCGGCTGGTTTCGCATGTCGGCCGCCATGTCGGCGTCGGCAAGATTCGCCCGGCTGAGGTTGGCATTGCTGAGGTTGGCGATGATCCGCGCTCCGGACAGGTTGGCTTCAACGAGGGTGGCCTTCGTGAGAAGGACGCCGAACAAGCTGGCCTGGCGGAGATCGGCGCGCGTCAGATCCGCGCTCCCGAGAAGGGTGATGTCGAGATTCGCGCGGCGCAGGTCGGCGCCGGTCAGATTGGCGCCCGTCATGTTGGCGCCGAACAGATTGGCGCCGGCCAGGTTCGCGCCCGCGAGATTGGCGCCCGCGAGGTTGGCGCGCTTGAAGTCGGCTCCGGCGAGGTCGAGCCGTGAGAGGTCCTTGCCGGAGAAGTCAGGCGGATTTTTCTCACTCGCCCCACGGAGGAGATCGACGACCGCTTCGGTCGTCATGTCCGCCGCCGCGGCGCCTTGCACGAACACGCCCAAGACCAGCAGACCAACACAGAGGCGCGACACGTCATTCCCAGGTGGCATTTCTGGGATCACCCCGGTATTTGCTGCGAACGAACGCGATGATCTTGAGGATCTCGTCGGGGGTCAGGCTGCCCAGCTTGCCCCAGGCCGCCATCCCGGCGCTGGTGCCGAAGTAGAGGGTCTGAAACATCCCCTTGTCCGTGCCGTTCTTCTGATAGCGCCAGCTCCCCGTGGTCAGGCTCGGGCCGATCAGACCCGACAGATCGCCCGCGTGACAGTGCGTACAGGCGACGGCGCGGGCAAGCTTGAACCCTGCCTCGATCGCGTGCGGCTCCTTGTTGTAGGGGTTCTTCCCCGTCTCCTTGAACTGCCTGAGGGCAGGGGTGTCGTCCTCCTTGGGCGTCAAGACCTGCCCGATCTCGTCGTCGCCCGGATCCGCCGGCCAGACAGGCTGGGACGCGAGGCCGATACCCGCCAGGATCACAAGCGTGAGGGAAAGCCGACCGACGCTGCCGCCCATCTGTTTTACGATCGCGCTACTGGTACCGCTCTCCCACGACGCCGCGCTTGACCTCGTCGGGCTTGCGCGCCAGCGGGCCCTCCACCAGCGGCACGCCATAGTCTTCGAGGATCCTCCGGATCTCGGGTTCCTTCCTGACGAGGATCTCGTCGAGCTGTGCCTGACGCTCGCGGTCCCCCCTCCGCACCCCCATCGAGATCTCGTAGCTGAAGGGGACCCCGAGACCCGGAATCTCCGAAACCGGAACCACCTCGAGAGGGACCGAGTGCTTCTTGGCGAAGTAGCCCGCGACCGGACCCCAGATGGCGGCGACGTCGATCTTGCCCGCGGCGACGTGATCGACGATCTCGCCTGGATACTCGGTCGTCAGGTCGATGGTCAGCCGGTAGGAGACGACATTCTGGATGAGGCCCTTCCGGATCATCGCGTCGGCCGGTGGCGTCGCCGCCACGACGCCGATCCTGGCCTTGCGAAGCACCGGATCGTCCCAGGAACGGACTCGAAATTCCCCGCTCCGCGCGTAGACGAAGACGTAGGTCGAGCGGTAGTACGGTCGGGTCCAGCGGACCTGGTCGTAGCCGTTGGGGACGCCCATGACGACGTCACAGAGATTGGCCCTGAGCGTGTTCCGGATGAAGCCGCGGCGGTCCGGCCACCACGTATAGGTCGGACGCGCGCCGAGTTCCTTCGCGATCAGCTCGGCGAGCTTGTTCTCAAACCCTTCCAGCTGTTCGTTCGAATACGGCAGATTGTTGGGATCGGCGCAGACGCGAAACTGATTCGCCCGCCCCTGGGCCGACGCGCCTCCTGCGAGCACGGCCCCCGACGCGGCAAGCAGCGTCAGGGCCAGGACGAGCCGGCGACTTCGTAGCCTTGCACGCGGGAACGACACCGCTTCCTCCGTGGGATGACCGACCGACGGCCAGCCGAGGATCGCGCGCGGCGCCGGCGACAAGACAGCCGGCGCCGCGCGCGAGCGTCACTCAGGGAAGAGAGAACACGGTCAACACGCCACCCAGGTTCGTGTACTCGGCGAGCTTCTTGTACGCGCCGACCGCGCCGAGCCCCTCGGTGTCGCCCTCGAGACCGGCGGCCAGCCCGATTCCAGCCCAGCCTCCGATGCCGGACAGGACGGCGACGTACTGCTTGCCGTCGGGGCCGACGTACGTCATCGGGTTGCCGATGATGCCGGACGGGGTCTTGAACTTCCACAGTTCCTTCCCCGTCCTCGCATCGACGGCTTTCAGGTAACCTTCCAACGTCCCGTAGAATGCGACGTCACTTACCGTCACGAGCGCCCCGCTCCAGGCGGAGAATTGCTCCTTGTTGCTCCACACGATCTTGCCGTTGGCGGCGTCCCAGGCGATGAAGGCGCCCATGTGGCCGCCCGGGCCCGGGAACATCCTGAGGGTCGCGCCGACGTACGGCTGGCCCGCGGTGTACTTCACTTCGAAGGGCTCGTAATCCATGCACACGTGGTTGGTCGGAACGTAGAAGAGCTTTGTCCGAGGCGAGTAGGCGGCGGGCTGCTGATCCTTGGTGCCGAGCGCAGCCGGACAGATGCCCTGGCTGTTCGTGCCGGCCTGGGTCCGCATGGCGGGCACCTCGACCGGACGACCCGTCCCCTTGTCGATGTGCGTCGCCCAGTTGACGTCCGGATCGAACTTCTCGGCGACGAGCAGGGTGCCGTTGGTTCGGTCCAGCGTATAGGCGAAGCCGTTGCGATCGAAGTGGACGACAGCCTTGACGAGTTTACCCTTGATCGTGAGATCCGCGAGGATCATCTCGTTGACGCCGTCGTAGTCCCACGCGTCCCACGGCGTCATCTGATAGGCCCACTTGGCTTTCCCCGTGTCGACGTCCCGCGCGAAGATCGTCATCGACCACTTGTTGTCGCCGGGCCGCTGCGTGGGGTTCCAGGTCGACGGATTCCCGGTGCCGTAGTACATGAGGTTCAGCGACGGATCGAACGCGTACCAACCCCACGTCGTGCCGCCGCCCGTTTTCCACTGATCGCCCTGCCAGGTCGCCACGCCCTGGTTCTGCCGGCCGAAGTGCGGGTTGGCGGCGTTGAAGTCGTCGGCGAGGAGGACCTCCTCATCCGGTCCCATGCTGTACGCGCGCCACGCCTGCTGGCCGGTCTTGATGTCATAGGCCGTCACATGACCGCGCACGCCGAACTCCCCGCCGCTCACGCCGACGATGACCTTGTCCTTCATGACGTGAGGTGCACTGGTCATGGTGGCCCCGACCTTCGGATCCGCATTCTCGACCTTCCACGCCTCGCGGCCCGTCGCGGCGTCGAGTGCGACCAGATGGCCGTCGAGCTGGCTCAGGAAGATCTTGCCGTCGGCGTAGGACAGTCCGCGATTCACGTTGTCGCAGCACGCGACGGCTTGAACACTGGGGTCCTGCTTCGGCAGGTACTTCCACTTGATGCGTCCGACGTCGGGTCCGTTCAAGTCTAGAGCGTAGACGTTGTTGGGAAACGACGTATGCACGTACATCGTCGCGCCGACGACCAGCGGCGCCCCTTCGTGGCCCCGCAACGTACCGGTCGAGAACGTCCACGCCGGCCGCAAATTCTTCACGTTGTCCTTGGTGATCTGGGTCAACGTGCTGAACCGGGAGGCCGAATAATCCTTCCCCGGCATCACCCACTGCTTGTCATCGGTTTGCAACCGAATGAGCTCGGGGTTCGCGTACGCCACCGCCGAGGTCACCACGAGAACGAAGCAAGCGATCGAGACGCTGCGCTGCATCTGTTCCGCTCCTTTCCCGAATTCGCCCCACTCCGAGCCCGGAGCCCTACCATCAGGAGATCAAGCGCAATGGTGACAGCGCGCCCTGGACGTGAAGCGGGGGCGCTTCCCATGTCATGGTGTCACCTCCTCTCGCAATATTTCCGGAAACCAGCGCGCGCATCCTAGGAGAAAAGATTCGGCGTTGTCAAGGCACACTGGGCCAAAAGCCTCCGTATTCCGGGACGTTGGGGCCGAACCCAGGACATGTCGCGACCCGACGGAAGCACCCGTTTGGCCTGCCTTTTGCTGCCTCGCCAGGGCATGGCCCTGTGGGAACTCGCGGTGTTCAGCTACCTCATGGTGGCCGCCGGGCACCCTCAGCAGACCCTCTATTACCCGACCCTCGAGGCCTGCGAGGCGGCGCGGCAGGCCGTCCTGGAGATCGGCCAGGAGGAGCGTCCCAACCCGGTCGTCGGCCTGTGCAAGCGGACCGAGCGACGGTCGTTGGGTGAGCGAACGCCCACGCTGAAGCAGTAACTGGCGCGACGCCGACCTCGCGCCCCGTTGCCAAGCCTTCCCCAGTTGGCCGATTGGCCTGCCACGCCCTGCTCTGCTCGAGACGATCGGTCGTTGACAGCCTGGGGGGGAAGTCTTAGTCTCTGCACCGCGAGCCAACAAGGTCTGCGCGCAAACCGTCCGGATCCCGGAGGAACAGTCGTGAAACTGCCAGTGAAGATGACGATCAACGGCCAGAAAGTCAGTCACGAGGTGGAGCCCCGCCTCCTGCTGGTCCACTACATCCGGGAGGTGGTCGGGCTCACCGGAACGCACGTCGGTTGCGACACGAGCCAGTGTGGGGCGTGCACGATCCTCATAGACGGTCAGGCGGTGAAGGCGTGTACGCTGTTCGCCGTCCAGGCCGACGGCGCCACCATCACGACGATCGAGGGCCTCGCGAAGAACGGCGAGTTGCACCCGATCCAGCAGGGGTTCTGGGAAAAACACGGCCTCCAGTGCGGCTTCTGCACGCCCGGCATGATCCTGGCCGCCTACCAGATGCTCGAACGCTACCCGAAGCCGACGGAAGACCAGATCCGGCACCAGCTCGAGGGCAACCTGTGTCGCTGCACGGGTTACCACAACATCGTGAAGGCGATCCAGTGGGCCGCCGAACACATGGCCGGAAAGAAGTGAGGGCACGCCATGGCTACCGTCGTTCAAGAACGATTGTTCGGCAAGGCGATCAAGCGCCGTGAGGATCCGCGCTTCATCACGGGTCGCGGCCAGTACGTCGACGACGTCAAGCTCCCCGGCATGACGTACGCCGCGTTCGTGCGGAGCCCGCACGCCCACGCGCGGATCCGGAGGATCGATACGAGTGGGGCGCTGAAGCACCCGGGCGTCGTCGCGGTCTTCACCGGCAAGGACATGGCCGGCGTGAACTCGCTGCCGTGCGGATGGGACCTCCGGAAGGAGAAGAACATCCCCGGCGTCGTCCAGGACCTCGCGATGGTGCCGCACATGCCACTCACGGCGGACGTGGCGCGGCACGTCGGCGACCCGGTGGCGGTGGTGATCGCGGAGAGTCAGGCGGCGGCCGTGGACGCGGTGGACAGGGTCAAAGTGGACTGGGAGCCCTTGCCCTCGGTCACCGTGACCGACAGGGCCGCACGTTCTGGCGCTCCGCAGATCCACACGGGCGCGCCCGGCAACGTCGCCTTCAAGTGGGAGATCGGCGACCGTAGCGCGACCGACGCGGCCTTCAAGGGCGCCGCGACGACGGTGAAGAAGCGGATCCTCAATCAGCGGCTCGTCGCCAACGCGATGGAACCGCGGGCCTGCATCGCGCGCTTCGACACGGCGACCGGCGAGCTGACCCTCTGGGTGACCTCGCAGAACCCGCACGTGCACCGGCTGCTCATGTGCGCCTTCGTGCTCGGGATTCCCGAGCACAAGGTGCGCGTGATCGCTCCCGACGTGGGTGGCGGCTTCGGCTCGAAAATCTTCCTCTACAACGAGGAGGTCGTCTGCTCCTGGGTGGCCCGCCAGCTCAAGCGGCCGGTCCGGTGGACGGCGACCCGTCGCGAGGCCTACCTGACCGACGCCCACGGCCGCGACCACGTCACCGACGCCGAGCTCGCGCTCGGCAGGGACGGCAAGATCCTGGGGCTTCGTGTGAAGACGACGGCGAACCTGGGCGCCTATCTGTCGACGTTCGCGCCGGCGATTCCGACGTTCCTCTACGGAACGCTCCTCAACGGCGTCTACACGATCGGGGCCATCCACTGCGAGGTGACCGGCGTCTTCACCAATACCACGGCGGTCGACGCCTATCGCGGCGCCGGCCGCCCCGAAGCCTGCTACGTCCTCGAGCGTATCGTCGAGGCCGGGGCCCGTGCCCTCGGGATGGACGTGGCCGAGCTCCGGAAGAAGAACTTCATCCCGAAGTTCTCCGGGGCGTTCCAGACGCTGGTCGCGGTCTCCTACGACAGCGGCGACTATGCCGCGGCCTTCGACCGCCTGCTTCAGATGCTCAACTACCGGAAGTTCCGCGCCGAGCAGGAGGCCGCCCGCAAGCAGGGCCGACTGCTCGGCATCGGCTTCTCGACCTACATCGAGGCGTGCTCGATCGCGCCCTCCAAGCTGGTGGGCGCGCTCGGCGCCGGCGCCGGCCTCTACGAGTCGGCCAAGGTCCGCGTGCACCCGACCGGAGGGGTCACGGTCTACACCGGCTCCCACTCACACGGTCAGGGGCACGAGACGACGTTCGCCCAGCTCGTCGCCGACGAGCTCCAGATCCCCATCGAGCAGGTCGAGATCGTCCACGGCGACACCGGCGCAATTCCCTTCGGCATGGGGACGTACGGGAGCCGCTCCGCTTCGGTCGGTGGCACCGCCATCTTAATGTCGCTGAACAAGATCAAGGAGAAGGGCAAGAGGATCGCCGCGCACCTGCTCGAGGCGTCGGCGAACGACATCGAGTACGTCAACGGCCAGTTCCAGGTCAAGGGCGTGCCGAGCAAGGCCGTGCCGTTCGGCGCCGTCTCGCTCACCGCGTACGTTCCCCACAAGTACCCCGACAACCTCGAGCCCGGCCTCGAGGAGACGAGCTTCTACGACCCGTCGAACTTCTGTTTCCCGTTCGGGGCTCATGCCTGCGTGGTCGAGGTGGACCGGGACACGGGCGCGGTGCAGATCCAGCGCTACCTCGCCGTCGACGACGTCGGCAAGGTCATCAACCCCATGATCGTCGACGGGATGGTGCACGGCGGCATCGCCCAGGGTGTGGGGCAGGCCCTCTGCGAGGGAGCCGTGTACGACGAGGGCTCCGGCCAGCTCGTGACGGGCAGCATGATGGACTACGCGCTGCCCAAGGCTGACATGCTGCCGCTGTACGAGACCGACCGCACCGTCACACCGACGCCCGTGAATCCCATGGGCATCAAGGGGGCCGGCGAGACGGGCACCATCGCGGCGACGCCGACCGTGGTGAACGCCGTGATCGATGCGCTGGCGCCGCTCGGCGTCGACCACATCGAGGCGATGCCGCTGACGTCCGAGCGGGTGTGGAAAGCGATCCAGGCCGCCAAGGCCAAGCGATAGGAGGCGCGCATGTATCCCGCAGCGTTCGACTACCACGCGCCGAAGAACGTCAAGGAAGCGCTGGGGCTCCTCGGCAAGCTGAAGGACGACGCCAAGATCCTGGCGGGCGGCCACAGCCTGATCCCGATGATGAAGCTCCGGCTCGCCCAGCCGAAGCACCTGATCGACCTCGGGAAGGTGCCGGGGCTTTCGGGCATCAAGGCGGACGGCAAGGCGCTCGCGATCGGCGCCATGACGACCCACTGGGAGATCGAGTCGTCGTCCGCGGTGAAGTCGAAGCTCCCGGTGCTCGCGGAGGTCGCGAGCGTCATCGGTGACCCCGCGGTGCGGAACAAGGGGACGATCGGTGGCTCGCTGGCTCACGCCGACCCCGCCGCCGACTGGCCGGCGGCGATGATCGCGCTCGGCGCCGAGATGGTCTGCGAGGGGCCGAAGGGCAAGCGCAAGGTCGGGGTGGACCAATGGTTCCTCGGGCTCATGGCGACGGCGCTCAAGGAGCGAGAGCTGCTCGCCCAGGTCCGCGTGCCGCTGCTCCCGGCGGGCTCGGGCGCCGCCTACATGAAGTTTCCCCATCCCGCGTCGCGCTTCGCCGTCGTCGGCGTCTGCGCGGCGGTGACGCTCGACAAGCAGGGCGTCTGCACCAAGGCCGGGGTCGGCGTCACCGGCGCGGGCACGAAGGCGGTGCGCGCCAAGGGCGTCGAGGCCGCGTTGGTCGGCAAGCGACTCGACCCGGCGGCGATCGAGGCCGCCGCGCAGAAGGCCGCGGACGGCGTCGACGTCCAGGCGGACCTGCAAGGCTCGGTCGAGTACAAGTCGCACCTCTGCCGCGTCTTCGCGAAACGCGCGATCACGGAGGCCGTGAAGCGGGCCGGCGCGTAGTCCGCCGGGGCGGGGGCGCGCCCGGCCGGGGGGTGGCTCGACCACGCGGCATGCGCGCGCATGCCCCGTGGCGGCTGGGCTCCACCCGGGTGCGTTAGGTCCGCATGCGACGCGGCCGGAACGGGTCTCGTCCACCCCCGGCCGAACGCTCCCCCGGCCCGCCGACTCCGCCGGCGCGCTTCACCGCTTCGCGCATGATCGCGGGCATCGTGCTGGCCGCCGGATTCGCCCGCCGCATGGGGCGGCAGAAGCTCCTCCTTCAGCTCGAGGGCAAGCCGGTCGTCCGCTGGGCCGTCGAACGTCTGCTGCCACACGTCGAGGACGTTGTCGTCGTCACGGGCCAGGACGACTCCGCGGTCCGCGACGCGCTGACCGGGCTCGGGGTGCGCTTCGCCGTGAACCCGCGGCCCCAGGAGGGCCAGGGGAGCTCGATCGCCGTCGGCATCGCGGCGCTCAAGCCGTGGACGCGTGCCACGCTGATCGCGCTCGGCGATCAGCCGAAGACGCCCGACCCGGTCGTGCCGGCGCTGCTCGCCGCCTTCGGCCGCGGGGGAAAGCCGATCGTCGTGCCGGTCTTCCAGGGGACGCAGGGGACGCCCGTCGTCTTCGCGCGAGAGGTCTTCCCGGAGCTCTCCCAGCTCACCGGCGACGCCGGGGCGCGCTCCGTCGTGAACGCGCGGCCGCAGCGCGTCGAGCGCGTCGAGCGCGTCGCCTTCGACCTCCCGATGCCCCTCGACGTGGACACGCCCGAGGACTACGCGAGGCTTCATGTACAATGAATGGACATGCGTGACGAGATTCGAAAACTCCAGGAGCTGATGGAGGCGGCCGACTATGTGACGGACGCGCCCATTGCGACGTCGGTGCACCTGGCGATGCGCCTGCGCAAGCCGCTCCTGATCGAGGGGCCCGCGGGCGTCGGGAAGACCGAGGTCGCGAAGGTCGTGGCGCGGATGCTCGGGACGAACCTGATCCGGCTCCAGTGCTACGAGGGGCTCGACGCCTCGACCGCCCTCTACGAGTGGAACTATCAGAAGCAGCTCCTGCACATCAAGCTCGAGGAGGCCGGGCACAACAGCCGCCCGATGGACGAGAAGGAGCACGAGATCTTTTCCGAGCCCTTCCTGCTGCGGCGCCCGCTGCTCCAGGCGATCACGCAGGAGTCGCAGTCGCCGGTGCTGCTCGTGGACGAATGCGACCGGAGTGACGAAGAGTTCGAGGCGTTCATGCTCGAGGTGTTCTCGGACTGGCAGGTGACGATCCCCGAGATCGGCACGATCAAGGCCACGCATCCGCCCCACGTGATCCTGACCTCGAACCGGACGCGCGAGCTGTCGGACGCGCTCCGGCGGCGCTGTCTCTACCTGTGGATCGACTACCCGTCGGCGGAGAAGGAGACGCGGATCATCGCGCGCAAGGTGCCCGGGATCAACGCCCGCCTGTCGCGCGAGATCGCGAAGTTCATGGAGACGCTACGCCAGGTGCGCCTCGCGAAGGTGCCCGGGGTTGCGGAGACGCTCGACTGGGCCCAGGCGCTCGCCGCGCTCCACGCCGACCATCTCGACGAGCCCGTCCTCACCGAGACGCTCGGCTGCCTGCTCAAAGATGCCGACGACATGAAGCGGTTCCGCGCGGAGGTCGCCAAGGCCGGGCTCGGGTCCTTCATCCCCGCCCGGACCTGACGTGCGCCCGCGCGAGCTGCCGACGGCCGTCGCGCGGTTCGCGACGCTGCTCCGCCAGCACGGCCTCCCGGTCACCCTGATCCACACGACGGACGCCGTGCGTGCGCTCGATCACCTCGACATCGGCGACCGCGGCGAGCTCTACCTCGCCTTCAAGGCGATCTTCGTGGGTCGCCCCGAGGAGGTCCCGGCCTTCGACCGTTGCTTCGACGCCTTCTGGCGGGCCGAGTCGGCCGCGGAGGGGATTCCGGGACTGACCCAGGCCCCACCCGCCGACGGCCGGGAGAGTGACGCGCTCCTCGAGTCGTCGAGCCAGAAGCGCGAGGGCCTCGCGCTGGAGACGTGGGGCGAGGGGCAGGAGGCAGGGGACACGGGCGAGCCGCTCAGCGTGCCGGCGGCGTCCGACAGCGAGGCGCTCGTCGGCCAGGACTTTTCGACCTTCGGCGCCGACCAGCTCGACGAGATCCTCCGGCTTACGATCAAGATCGCGCGGAGGCTCGCGCATCGCCTCACGCGCCGTCGACGGCCCGTGAGGCGGCGCGGGCGCGTCGACCTCCGGCGGACGCTCCGGGCCAACCTCACGCGCGGGGACCTGATCGAGCTGCGCTACCGCGAGCGGAAGCGCAAGAAGGTCCGGCTCGTCCTGCTCTGCGACGTGTCCGGCTCGATGGACCTGTACAGCCGCTTCCTGCTCCAGTTTCTCTTCGCGCTCCAGAACGTCTTCGGCCGGGTCGAGACGTTCACCTTCTCGACGCGCCTCACACGTATCACCGACCATCTGCGCGGGCGCTCCTACCGGCAAGTCCTCCGTCGGCTCACCGAGGTGCGCGACTGGTCGGGCGGGACGAAAATCGGCGAGTCGCTCGCCCAGGTCAACCGGGAATGGTCGCGACTCGTGGACCGGCGCACGATCGTGATCGTCCTGTCCGACGGCTGGGACACGGGCGAGCCCGAGCTCCTGGCCGGGGAGCTCCTCCGCATCAAACGCCGCGCCGGCCGCGTCATCTGGCTCAACCCGCTCCTCGGCAACCCGTCCTACGAGCCGCTGACGCGCGGGATGGCGGCGGCGCTGCCGCTCGTCGACGTCTTCGCTCCCGGCCACAGCCTCGCCGCGCTCAGGGATCTGGCGAGCAAGCTGACCCTGTAGGCCGTTTGGCGCGCGGCGTCGGTCGGCGTATCATTGGGTTCCCATGAGCGAGCTCTTCGATCACCTCGACGAATTGCGCGGCTCCTCCCGCAAAGTGGCCGTCGCCACGCTCGTGAATACCCGTGGCACGACGCCGCGCAAGGAAGGCGCCAAGATGGTCGTGGGCGAAGGCGGAGCGATCCTGGGCTCCGTGACGATCGGTGGCTGCGTGGACGCCCAGGTTCTCCAGGAGTCCGAGGACGTCCTCGCGACGATGCGGCCCCGGCTCCTCGAGCTCAACCTGGGCGACGAGGAGGCGTGGGAGATCGGTCTCACGTGCGGCGGCACGATCGAGGTGTTCGTTGAGCCCCTCGCGCTCGACCGCGCGGACGACGCGGCCGCGCGGCTCTACGCGCGCGCGCGCCGGCACGCCGCGGCCGGTCACACCGCCGCCATCGTGACGCGGCTCGACGGCGAGGTCGGCCGGAAGCTCCTCGTGCTGGACGACGGCGCCGTCGAGGGCACGCTGGGGGACGCCTTTCTCGACGAGCGGTTCGCCCGTGAGGCGCGCGAGGCGATGGCGACGGGCGCCTCGCGGACGCTGTTTCTGGAGGGGACGCGCGCGTTCGTGGAGGTCGTGGCGCCGCCCGCGCGCCTCCTCGTCATCGGCGCGAGCCACGTGGCGATGCCGCTCGTCACCCTCGCCAAGGTGCTGGGTTACTGGACCGTGGTGCTCGACGGCCGCCCGCGGTTCGCGACGCGCGAGCGATTCCCCGACGTGGACGAGCTGCGCGTCGGCATTCCGTCGGAGCTCGTCGCCGAGTATCCGCTGATCGCGTCGACCGCGCTCGTCCTCGTCGCCCACGACTACAAGTACGACCTGCCCGTGCTGCGCCGAGCGCTCGGAACCGACGTGGGCTATATCGGGATGCTCGGGTCGTCCCGCCGGGGCGCCGCGATCCTCACGTTCCTCAGGGAGGACGGCGTGAGCGACGCCCAGCTCAAGCGGATCCGCGTTCCGATCGGCCTCGACCTGGGGGCGCGCTCGGCGCCCGAGATCGCCCTCGCGATCCTGGCCGAGATCCAGGCCGCGCGCGGCGGCGGCACGGGCCAGCCGCTCTCGGCCGGGCCCCGAACGGCATGAAGGCGATCGCGCAGCGACGGGAGACGGCGACGCCCGAGACCCTCGTCGACCGCGTGCTCTGTCACGACGTGCGCGACGGGGCCGGCAAGGTCGCCGTCGAGAAGGGCGCGCGCCTCACGGCGAAGACCGCCGCGACGCTGCTCGCGACCCCCTGGGACGAAATCCACCTCCTCGCCATGGAGCCCGGCGACCTCCACGAGGAAGAGGCCGGCCGGCGGCTCGCGGCAGCGGCCGTCGGCGATGGCGTCACGGTGAAGGGCTACGGCGGCGGGCAATGGACGCTCGCGGCGACGCGCCGCGGGCTCCTCACGATCCGTCGCGGTCCGCTGGCGGACGCGAACGCGCTCGAGGGGGTGTCGGTGTTCACCCTGTTCGATGGGCAGCCGGTGGAGTCGGGCGAGACCGTCGCCAAGTGCAAGGTGACGCCGCTCGTCATCGGCGAGAACACGATCCGCACCGTCGAGACGACGGCGCGCGGCGCGGGCGGGCTCGTCACCGTGCGCGGCTTCCGTCCGGCGACGCTCGGCGCCGTCGCCCAGGAGCGCCTCGACGCCACGCAACGTGCGCGCTTCGAGACGGCGCTCCAGCAGAAGGCCGAATGGTTCGGCAGTCGCCTCCTGCCCGTGCGGTTCGCGGGAGGCGCGCCCCGCGTGATCGCCGACGAGCTCACGGCGCTCCAACGGGCGGGCGCCGAGGTCCTGATCGTCGCTGGGGCGAGTGCGCTCGATCCACTCGACCCCGTGTTCGGCGGGCTCACGCTGCTGGGCGCTCGCATGGAGCGCCACGGCGCGCCGGCCCATCCCGGTAGCCTCCTGTGGCTGGCCATATGGGAGGGCCGGCCCGTGCTCGGGATGCCGACGTGCGGGATGTTTTCCCAGGCGACGACGTTTGACCTGGTCCTGCCCCGAGTCCTCGCCGGCGAGCACGTGGACAACCGGACGATCGCCGAGCTCGGACACGGCGGCCTGCTCTCGCGCGACGTGAGCTACCGTTTCCCGCCCTATCGGGCGAACGCGGCGCGGGGGGAGCTCCAATGACGGACGAGGTGATGGCCAGAGCCGTGAGCGGCCCTGGTTCGAGCACCAGCCGTCGAGGCCCCCTCCTCTATAGCGACGTCATCCGTGAGCGGTGGCGGCGTCCCCGCTTCCGCGGTGACCTCCCGGGTGCCTCCGCGGTCGCCGAAGACGTCAACCCGCTCTGCGGCGATCGCGTACGGTTGATGCTGGCGCTCGCGGACGATCGCGTCGCCGGGGCCCGGTTCGTGGGCGACTCGTGCGCGATCTGCACGGCGTCGGCCGACGTGGTCGCCGAGCTCGTCGTCGGACGGTCGCGCGTCGAGGCCCTGACGGTGGACGCCGCGGACGTGCTCGCGGTGCTCCAGGCCGACATCCGCCCGACGCGGATGCGCTGCGTGACCCTCCCCCTCTCGGTGCTCGCCGCGGCGTTGAAGGGCAAGCGATGAGACTCGACGAGCGGACGCGCCCGGACTTCCCGATCCTCGAGCGGGTCGTCAACGGCCACCCCCTCGTCTACCTCGACTCGGCCGCGTCGAGCCAGAGGCCGCGGACGGTGATCGAGGCGATGGGCCAGTACTACGCGCGGAGCCACGCCAACGTCCACCGCTCGATCCACACGCTCGGCGAGGAGGCCACCGAGCTCTACGAGGCTGCCCGCGACCGGGTCCAGCGGTTCATCGGCGCCGGGAGCCGCGAGGAGGTCGTCTTCACACGCGGGACGACCGACGGTCTGAGCCTCCTGGCCGAGACGCTCGGTCGCACCCTGCGGGCGGGCGACGAGGTGCTCATCACAGAGCTCGAACACCACTCGAACATCATTCCGTGGCAACTGGCGACGCGGGACCGGGGCGCCGTGCTAAAGGCCGTTCCCCTCAGGGATGACGGCACGCTCGACCTCGAGGCGTTCGAGCGCCTCCTGACCCGGCGCACGCGCGTCGTCGCGTTCGCGCACGTCTCGAACGTCCTCGGCACGATCAACCCCGTCGCGGAGATGAGCGCTCGCGCCCGACAGGTCGGGGCGTTCACGGTCGTCGATGGAGCTCAAGCCGCGCCTCATC
The DNA here is from genome assembly GCA_003221695.1 of Candidatus Rokuibacteriota bacterium. Classification (GTDB taxonomy): domain Bacteria; phylum Methylomirabilota; class Methylomirabilia; order Rokubacteriales; family CSP1-6; genus 20CM-2-70-11. The sequence goes on along the minus strand of QHSX01000075.1, from coordinate 7,561 downwards.
TTCCACTCGATATATCCCTGCTCGGCTGTGACTTTTACGTGTTCTCAGCCCACAAGATGCTCGGCCCGACCGGGATCGGTGTCCTCTACGGACGCCGCGAAGTTCTCGAGTCCCTGGAGCCCGGACGCGGCGGAAGCGAGATGATCAAGGAGGTCTGGATCGACCGGGCTCAATGGAACGACCTGCCGTGGCGCTTCGAGCCCGGAACCCCGCCGATCGCCGAAGCGGTCGGACTCACCGCCGCGATCGAGTACCTCGAGAAGCTGGGGATGGAGCGCGTCCTCGAGCACGAGCGAGCGCTGACCCGACAGGCGCTCGAGGGGCTGGCGGCCGTCCCGGGGGTGAACGTCTACGGGCCGCCCGCGCGCACGGACCGGGGAGCGGTGGTTGCCTTCACGGTGGCGGGGCTCCATCCCCACGACGTGGCCGCGCTGCTCGACGCCGAGGGGATCGCGGTGCGGGCCGGCCATCACTGCGCGATGCCGCTCATGCGACGGCTCGGGGTCGTCGGGACCTCGCGCGCGAGCTTCTCGGTCTTCAACTCGCCCGACGAGGTCGGGCGCCTCCTCGCCGTCGTCGCCGAGTTGCGGACGGCGCTCTAGGCGGAGGTCGAAGGGCGTGAGTCACCCGGAGCCGCGCGATGCCTTCGTGTCTCCCCGGTTTGGTCAAGTGGCGACGTTCATGCTCCTGCCCGCCGTGGCCACCGCCGAGCGGCTCGACGTCGCGCTCGTCGGGATCCCGTACGACGGCGGCGTGTCGTACCGGACGGGCGCGCGGTTCGGCCCGCGCGCTGTGCGCGAGCAGTCGTCGCTCATCCGGCCGTGGCACCCCGTGTTGAAGGTCCATCCGTTCGAGCGGCTGCGGGTCGCCGACTGCGGCGATGTCGACGTGGTGCCGATCTCGATCGAGCGCACGTACGCGGCGATCGAGCGGCGCGTGGACGAGATTCTCGCCCACGGCGCGGTGCCCGTGATGGTTGGCGGCGACCACTCCATCACGCTGCCGATCCTGCGAGCGCTCGCGCGCCGGCACGGGCCCGTCGGTCTCGTCCACTTCGACGCGCATCCGGACACCTGGGACGAGTACTTCGGCTCCAAGTTCTTCCACGGGACGCCGTTCCGTCGGGCCGTCGAGGAGCGGCTCGTGGACCCGCGCCGCATGATCCAGGTGGGCATCCGCGGCCCCCTCTACGGCGCCGACGACTTCGCGTTCCACGAGCGGCACGGGATCGAGGTGGTCCGCATCGAGGTGGTGAAGGAGCAGGGGGTCGCCTGGGTGGGCGAGCGGTTCGGCCGGCTCCGGGGCGGACCGGTCTACTGCTCCTTCGACATCGACGCGGTAGACCCCGCCTACGCACCCGCCACCGGCACGCCCGAGGTCGGCGGGCTCACCTCGTACGAGGCGCTCACGCTCGTGCGCGCGCTCGCCGGGCAGGCCCTCGTCGGGGCCGACATCGTGGAGGTCTCGCCGCTCTACGACGGCCCCGGCCAGATCACGTCCCTGCTCGCGGCGAATCTCATGTTCGAGGTCGTGAGCCTCCTGGCGCTGGGCAAATGAGGGCCGGGCTCCCGCTCTTGGCGCTCGCGGCGCTGCTCGGGCCCGGGGCGGCCGGCGCTGCGCCAGCGCCCGTGGCGAAGATCGACATCGAGGGCGTGATCAGCCCCGTCACGCTGCGCCTGGTCGGACTCGCGATCGACCGCGCGCAGAGCGAGCGCGCCCAGGCGCTCATCATCCAGCTCGACACCCCGGGCGGGCTCGAGCGGTCCATGCGGGCGATCGTCCAGCGGATGTTGAACGCCGAGGTGCCCGTGATCATCTTCGTCGCGCCCACCGGCGCCCGGGCCGCCTCCGCCGGTGTCTTCATCACGCTGGCCGCCCACATCGCCGCGATGGCGCCGGCGACCAACATCGGCGCGGCGTCCCCGGTCATGCTCGGTGGGGGGAATACCGACAAGACGATGCTGAAGAAGATCGAGAACGACGCCGCGGCGTTCATCCGGACCGTCGCGCTCGAGCGCGGGCGCAACGCCGACTGGGCCGAGAAGGCGGTCCGCCAGGCGGTCTCGATCACCGAGCGCGAGGCGGTGCGCCTCCGGGTCGTCGATCTCATCGCCGACTCGACGACGGATCTCCTGGAGAAGGTCGACGGACGCACGGTCAAGACCACGCGAGGGACCGTGACGCTCCAGACGCGGGGCGCTCCGGTGACGCCGATCGAGATCGGCTTCCGCGACCGGGTCCTCAACGTCATCACCGACCCGAACGTCGCGTACGTGCTGATGATGCTCGGGATGCTCGGCCTCTTCTTCGAGCTCTCCAACCCGGGCGCGATCCTGCCCGGGGTCATCGGCGGGATCTCGCTGATCCTCGCGTTCTTCGCCTTCCAGAGCCTGCCGATCAACTACGCGGGGCTCCTCCTGATCCTGTTCGGGATCGTGCTGCTGGTCGCCGAGATCAAGATCGTGAGCCACGGGATCCTCGCGATCGGCGGCATCGTCTCCATGGCGCTCGGCTCGCTGATGCTGTTCGACGCTCCCGAGATCGGGCTGCGGGTGTCGTGGTGGGCGATCGTGCCCATGGTGGGCGCGACGGCCGGGCTCTTTCTCTTCGTCATCGCCGCCGGGGTGCGGGCCCTCGCGCGCCGCCAGCTCCTGGGGCCGAGCGGCCTCGTGGGGCAGCTGGCGACGGTCAAGGAGCGCCTGGCGCCGGAGGGGCAGGTGCTGGTCTCCGGAGAGATCTGGCGCGCGGTGGCCGAGGGGGAGCCGGTCGACGCCGGCGCACGCGTGCGGGTGGTCGCGGTGGACGGGCTCACGCTGAGAGTCGCCAAGGCCGACACGAAGGGAGGAGCCCCATGATCTCGGTCGATTCGCTGCTGATCCTCGTGGTGGTCTTTGCGGTCATCTTCTTCATCGGCTCGTTCGCGAAGATCCTCCGCGAGTACGAGCGGGCCGTCATCTTCCGGCTCGGGCGCAGCACGCGGGCGATCCTCAACCCCGGCGGGCAGGGGAACGGCCCGGGACTCGTCCTGCTCGTGCCGCTCATCGACCGGATGGTCAAAGTGAGCCTCCAGACCGTCGCCCTCGACGTCGCGCCCCAGGACGTGATCACACGCGACAACGTCTCGCTCAAGGTCAGCGCGGTCATCTACTTCCGCGTCGTGGACCCGGAGCGGGCGGTGATCGCGGTGCAGGACTATCTCTACGCGACCTCGCAGATCGCGCAGACGACGCTCCGGAGCGTCCTCGGCCAGGTCGAGCTCGACGACCTCCTCTCGGCGCGTGACAAGATCAACCAGCAGCTCCAGCGGATCATCGACGAGCACACCGAGCCCTGGGGCATCAAGGTCGCGACCGTGGAGGTCAAGCAGATCGATCTGCCGCAAGACATGCAGCGCGCGATGGCGAAGCAGGCGGAGGCCGAGCGCGAGCGGCGGGCCAAGGTCATCAACGCGGACGGCGAGTTCCAGGCGGCGGCGAAGCTCTCCGAGGCGGCCGAGGTCCTCACGCGGCATCCGATCGCCGTCCAGCTCCGGTATCTGCAGACCATGCGGGAGATCGCGTCCGAGCGGTCCACGACGACATTCTTCCCGCTGCCGCTGGATCTCTTCGGCCCGCTGCTCCAGGCCTTCAACAAGGGGGGAGACGCGCCGAGGGCGTAAGGTAGAATACGCTCGGTTTGTGACGTTGGGGGGTTAGCTCAGTTGGGAGAGCGCGGCGTTCGCAACGCCGAGGTCGAGGGTTCGAATCCCTTACCCTCCACCAATAAATCCTTTTTAAGATATTATTTAGAATTATAGGTTACCACACTGTTTTTGAGGTCGGCGCGACCCGCCGCTGCGTCTGCGTTGCCGAGGGGGCCTCGTGCTGCCGCTTACGTCCGCACCGTGAGCCGTCGAAACTGGGGAGCACTGCACCGCTAAGCCAGTTCGTCTGCAACGAAGTCGGCCGCGAGGACTACTAAGTCCCTGAACGGGCGCGCCTCGAAGAGAGTCCCGTATGTCCGCCGGAGTTGAGCCGCGCTTGCCTTTACAAAGCGGTAAACGGCGCTCAGGTCTTCGAGAGTCGGTTGCTCTTGGACTCTGACGAGGGCATTACTCAGCTGGATTAGTAAACGCTGCGGACGTTCGCGATGGATGTAGGGATCGGTACCGTTGAGATCACTGAGGGATCGCTGGAGACGGTAGGCGCGGGCTTCAAAAACGAACCACTCATGCCGGCGCGTTCGAGTGGCTGCAACTGCGAGACCAAGTTCAAAGGGCATATTGAATCGTGGTGCGCGGGCAAAGAGTTGAACGCGGCTCAAATCATGAAACGAATAGCGGCACGCTTGTAGTAGCTCGAGAATGCGATCTAGGCTCCTACCGCTGCCACTGCTCGATGACGGGCCGGGGACGTTCTTCCCGGCCCGTTTTCCTTTTAGTATACTGGTTTCACATGGCCGACGATTCACGCCCCGACGAGAAGAGCTTCATCGACGGGAGAGTCCAGGACTACCTGGTCTGCGCGACGAAGCGGGTCCTGATCGTCGACGACGAGCCGCTCGTGGTCGCGGTGCTGAGGGACTTCTTCGCCGCCCTCCAGCAAGGGGAGTTCTTCGCCTCCTTCGAGCAAGGACGCGCCTACGAGGTCACGACGGCGCTCGCCGTCGCCGACGCGCTCGACATACTGCGACGGGAGCGGTTCGATATCATCCTGCTGGACACGAGCATGCCGGGGAGATGGCAAGCGCCGAGATTTCGACCGTCGCGTTGGCCCGGGAGACAGGGCCTCGAACTGCTAAGGCGCGTCCGCGGCCTCGGCGTAACCGCGCCCGTCCTGATGATGACTGCTGTGGTTTCGGCAAACGAGGCTTGGACCGCCGAGGCGCTGATCGCAGGGGCCGTCGGCTACCTGTACAAGCCGTTCTTGTTGGAAGAACTGGACCGTGCCGTCGTTCTCGCCCTCGGTTCGAGCCCTCAGCGCGACGACTCGAAGCCCTAGTTCTATCTGCTCACCTCGGCCGCGACGGCCTACGCCGAGTGCGCGTGGGTGTTGTGGTCGTCATAGCAAGGCGGTCAGTACACCGTATCCTCGACCCATGAGGATCGCGTCGGTTGCATCCGGTCGATCGACCGTAATCTGATCCGATGGGGTGGCGGGAAAATCGCTGACGGCTCGACTCCAGGAATCGACCTCACTGGCTTGACCGAAGGCAAGGGAAGGTTCTGGACGGCCGGTCGCGACGGCAAGGTCATCGGCCTCGGCGAATACATCTGCCTCCCCGACACCGTGGACCCGCGCGGGCCGAAGGTGAAATGAGCGGCCCGCGCGGCTGACGGCGTTGAACTGAGCGCCGTCTTTCTAGAGTTCAGGCACCCCGACAGACACCACGAATACGGTTTTCTCATAGAACATCAAGTGCCAGATCGAAACGTGAGCATCATCCGACGCGACACCCCAACGGTACTTAAATGCTCCACCGCCTATTGAATATTCCGGCCGCGACGCAAAGATGGCGCGTGCGTGGTCGTCGACCAGGCGATCCTTGAATGGTTCAATGGATATGTCGGTCGGTAGTTGCTTCTTTTCGTGTTGCCAATAGAGCCCCAAGACGATCTTCCTCAAGACACGATTGATGCGCTGTGCGTCGAATGTAACCGCTTTTACCCCGCCCGGGAGGTCGGGGTGGCGGTGTTCGGGGGGTAATTCGATAATATTTCGAGCCAGCATTTGCCGAAACTTAGGACGTTTGCGAAAGCTGCTTCCTACGACCTTCTCCTTCCACAATCGCGCCCCGTCCACGGTCCAGTAGCCTTGAGTCGCAATCAGAGCACGGAAATACTCATCGTCGAGCTTCGTTGAGTTTGTTGCACGCGGCGCACGCTGGAGCTGTCACGAGGTCAGTCGGTAGCGGATCGAGAAAGACGCCCTTCGGCGGGATGTGGTCCCTCGTGGTGGCGGCCTGTCCGCAAAAGACACAATCGGATGACGATGGCGTCACACTTCCACTGTACACGTTCGCAGAGACCCAAGCCTACGTGATCGAGGAGCGGCGGTGCGCGCTGTGCGAATACGAAGCAGAGCACCGCTGCGCGATGTGCTCGGGCTCGATTCCACCGAAAGAGCTAGCAAGCTCACCTGTCCCTTCTAAAAACTCGTCCGTCGTGATTCTCTTGCGCTTTTCGAGGTCGTGTCCCGAGTCGTGTGGAAAAGAGAAATGGCGCATTCTTCCGGTGGGAGAAGTTAACCACCAACCGGCCGCCTGCCCGGGCGGCCGCCGGAGGAATGCGCCATGGGCCAGAGTATCAGGAAGCCGGGATCGCTGCAGGCGGAGGCGCAGCTCTCGCTGGGCGCTGTCGCGGTCAACAATTCCGTCGGCGCGACAGGGCTTCCGTCCGCCAGACAGACCTGCATCGGGACCGCGGCCTGTGGTCGTGGCGGGTTAGGGGTGATCGCGAGGAGAACTCAGCCGCGCGGACACCTCGACGGGCGGCCGACGTTGCTTCCGTGAGAGACGACGGCGGCTTCGGTCGAGGTTCAGGCGGCGCGGTGGTAGCGGTGATGCAGACCGGCCACCAACGGGATCGCGACGACGTTCCCCAGCGCCGGTGGGTGGACGTCGCGGGGAAGGGGGCTATCGTTGCATAAGGCCTGGTGGGGGCGCGTGGTGTTGTAATAGGCGAGGTAGGCCCGCAGTAGGCGGCGGAGATGACGCTCATTGAGGACGATGACGTGGTCCAAGCATTCGCGGCGGATCGAGCCGATCAGGCGTTCGGCGAAGGGATTCTGCCAGGGGGCGCGGGGGGCGATGAGGACCTCACGGATTCCCATCTCCGCGATTCGGCGAGTGAACGCGTCACCATAGATCGCGTCCCGGTCGCGGAGCAAATATTTCGGAGCCGACTCATAGGGAAAGGCGTCGATCACCTGACGTGCCGTCCACGTGGCGGTCGGGTGGGTGGTGACGTTGATATGGACGAGGTGGCGGCGATCGTGGCGGAGGACGAGGAAGGCAAAGAGCAGGCGGAAGGTGAGGGTCGGGACCACGAAGAAATCGACGGCGGCGATCTCGCGGAGATGGGTCTCGAGGAAGGTGCGCCAGGTCGGGGAAGGCCGCGGGGATCGCCGCCGCATGTACTTGGCGATCGTGAGCTCAGCCACATCGTAGCCGAGGAACCGAAGCTCGGCCTGGATGCGGCGACGGCCCCAGGTGGGATTCTCGCGAGCCATGCGGCGAATCAAGTCACGGATCTCGCGATCGATCGGCGGGCGCCCGGGGGTCCGAGTTCGTGATTTCCAGCGCCAGTAGAGCTGAAAGCCCTTGCGATGCCAGGCGAGAACAGTGGCGGGTTGAACGATCAGCAAGGTGGACCGCCAGCCCGACCAGAGGCGTGAAACGCAGACCCAAAAGAGCCGATCCCGTTGGTAGACTTTCGGGCGAGGAACTGCTCGCTGCAGCACCGCCAACTGCTGACGGAGGGCGATGTTCTCGAAGCTGACGTTGGCCGCGTCGACGCACAGGGCGCGAAGGAAGATCCAGACACCGCGGACGAAGAAGATCATCACGGCTCCGGTCGAGTGGG
>QHSX01000106.1 GCA_003221695.1 Candidatus Rokuibacteriota bacterium | reverse complement strand
GGCCCTCGTTGATGGTCGACCAGGCGTGGTTGCCGTGGGCACGGTTCTCGACGACGAAGACGGGCATCGAGGCCGTGATGATACCGGCCATCGGCCCGACCGACCCGTGATGATGGCAGGGTGAGAATCGCACGTCGCCCCGCGACGCCGCGCGCTCGGCATCGGCGATCGTCCGCGCGAGGCCCTCGTACACGAGAGCGCCTCCGACGGCGCCCCGCATCGGGCCGCTCATCCGCTCCCAGGCGATTGGCGGCCCGGCATGGAGGATCGTGTCGCGTGTCATTCCCGGGATCACGTCGATCGCGGGCCGGACATCGACCAGGAACGGGTGAGCCTCGAGCAGGCGCTCGAGCGCCGTGCGGTTGGCCGTGTCGATCTCGTCCCGCCACAGGGTCGCCAACCGATCAGCGCGCGGGGACGGCTGCCATGCCACGCGCGCCACTCGGACGCCCTGGCGTGCCAGCGCATCGGCGAAGAGGTCGGCGCCAACGGTGACCGCGGCGCCGCCGACGAGCAGGCGCTCAGCGTCCACCGGCGCCCTCCGCAAGCTCGCGGGCAACCTCGGCCGCCATGCGGTTCGACGCGCACACCACGGCGTCGAGCGCGGCGAGCGTCCGCTCCTGGACCACCAGGCCCTGGGGGTCTCCGTCGGTCCCGACGACGCGGGCCACGACATCGAGCGTCCGTCCTGCGCGCGCGGCCCGCCGCCGCGCCTCACGGACAGCCTCGGCCACCGCCCCGGCGGGATCCGGATGGGCGCACTCGCCAAGCACCACGTCGACCAGGATGACGGCCGCCTCGGGATCGTCGCCCGCGGCGGCGACGGCCGCGCTCCTCAACGCGGGGTCGATCATCGGATGGGGGCGGCCGCGCGTGTACTCGGCGTCGCCGAAGTCGACGAAGCGGTGGGGGCCGGGGCCGACGAGGCCGCGCGCCTCCTCGCAGAGCGAGCCACCCGTGTAGAAGCCGCGCACGCCGCCCGCGCGGCGCCGGGGTCGCGACGGGATCGCCGGACGCTCGAGCTTGGGCGCCGGCGGCCCCAGCGCCTCCAGGCACGCGAGTGCCGTCGCTTCGAGCGTCTCCACCGAGCGGACACCAGCGGGCGCCGCTCCCTGCCAGCCGAGCAGACAGGCGACGACGGGCTTGCCCGTGGCGCCGGCGGCGGCCAGCACGCGCTCGGCGACGCGGGGCGAGGCCGGCTTGGACACGAGCGCGAGCACCCGCGTGTCGGGATCCAGCGCGAGCCGGCGCAGCGCCTCGAGCGTCGTGAGCCCGCCGACCATCGCCTCGAGGTCACGGCCGCCGGTGCCGATCGCCTGCGAGACGCCGGTGCCGAGACGGTGCAGGAGACACGTGACCTCCTGCAGCCCCGTGCCCGACGCGCCGACCAGCCCGATCGGGCCGCGGCGAACACGGTTGGCGAAGCCGATCCCGACTCCGTCGAGGATGGCGGTTCCGCACTCGGGGCCCATCACGAGGAGCCCGGCGCTCGCGGCGCGCCGCTTGAGTCGGACCTCCTCCTCGAGCGTGACGCCGTCACTGAAGATGAAGACGTGATGCCCGGCGGCGAGCGCCTGATGAGCCTCGTTGGCGGCGTAGGGTCCAGGCACGGAGACGATTGTGAAGCGCGCGCCCGGCTCCCGCCGGATCGCGCTCCTGATGGACCGGCAGGGCTCGTCGACGGGCGCCTCGTCAGGCCGTGGCCGCTCGGCCAGCAGTCGCTCGGCGGCCTCCAGGGCCGCGTGGGCCGGCGCCTCGCCCGCCGCCCGCACGGCGAGCACGAGGTCGGTGACGCCGGCCGCGTGGCAGTCCGATGGCCACAGGCCGGATCCGGCGAGGGCGCGCCGATTCGCCTCCGTGGCCATGAGGAGCTCCACCGCGCTCACGCCGGGAAGCCGGCGCAGCGCGTCGGCCACCTGCATCAGCCTGATGGAGTCGACGTACGCACCAGACCAGACCTTGCCGAGGACGACCAACGAAATCGTTTCCTCCGATCCTTCCTACAGATTCCCGAGTGTGCGCCTGGCTGTCTGCCTTGACAATGTCTCCGTCGCCGCGCAGTATCGCGTCCGTTCCGACAACGCGACGCCACCGGACACGTACCGGGAGGCCAGGGGGCAATCATGGCAACTGACGCCCGAGCCGAACTCAGGGTTGACGTCCATGCGATCGAGCCCATCCCGGAGGCGGATAGGGACTCGACCGGACTGCAGCAGATGTGGATCTGGGCCGGGGCAAACATCGCGCCGATCAACTGGGCCCTGGGCGCGCTGGGC
>QHSX01000004.1 GCA_003221695.1 Candidatus Rokuibacteriota bacterium | reverse complement strand
AAAGCCTGACGGTGAAAGTCGAACTCGCTGGCAAGGGGGAGAAAGCGACCACTGAATTCGTCAACCCGGACGGGACTCGCACGACGGTCCAGTACACGGCGAACTTCGACGGCAAGGACTACCCGCTCACTGGGTCCCAGGTCGCCGACTCGGTGTCGCTCAAGCGAATCGACGCGCGGACGACAGACCGCACGGACAAGAAGGGCGGGAAGGTCGCTCAAACCCTCAGACGGGTCGTCTCGCAGGACGGGAAGACGATGACGGTCACGGTGAAAGGCACGAACGCCCAGGGTCAGAAGGTGAACAACGTCGTGGTGTTCGACAAGCAATAAGACGACGGCAATCCTGGCCGGGGTGTCCCGGCGGAGTATGATGGCGGCGACGCGCAGACGTGATGGGGGAGGTGCGGAGTGTTCGATCTCAAAGGCCACGTGGCGGTCGTCACGGGCGGCAACGGCGGCATCGGGCTCGGCATGGCGCGCGGTCTCGCGGGGGCCGGGGCGTGGGTCGTCGTCGCCGCCCGCAATGCGGAGAAGTCGCGCGCCGCGGTCCGGGAGCTCGAGAAGGCGGGTGGCCAGGCGCTCGCGCTGTCGGTGGATGTCGCCGACGAAGGGTCGGTCAACGCCCTGCTGCGGGCGACGCTCGACCGGTGTGGTCGGCTCGACATCCTCGTCAACAACGCCGGCATCAACATCCGCAAGCAGCCCCAGGACTACACGCTCGCCGAGTGGGGCCAGGTCCTCGACACCAACCTGACGAGCGCCTTCCTCACCTCGCGAGCGGCGTATCCCACGATGAAGGCTGCCGGGCACGGGAAGATCATCAACATCGGATCGATGATGTCTATCTTTGGTGCCTCGTTCGTCCCCGCGTACGCCGCGTCCAAGGGCGGGATCGTCCAGCTCACGCGGTCGCTCGCCGCGGCGTGGGCCAAGGACAACATCCAGGTGAACGCCGTGCTGCCGGGTTGGATCGACACGGAGCTGACGCAGCGGGCGCGGCGCGAGATCGCCGGGCTCCAGGACAACGTGCTGCGGCGGACGCCCGCGGGCCGCTGGGGCGTGATCGACGACCTCGCCGGCATCGCGGTCTTTCTGGCCGCGCGGGCGTCCGACTTCATCACGGGAGCCGCCATCCCGGTGGACGGCGGCTTCTCGATCCAGGGCTGAACGTGCGCGTCCTCGTGGTCGAGACGATCGCGCCGGAGGGGCTCGCCTACCTGCGCGAGCGGGGCGTCCAGGTGGACGAGCTGACGAAGGCATCGCACGCCGAGCTCTACGCGCGCCTCCCGGAGTACGACGGGCTCATCACGCGCTCGGGCACCGCCGTCACCACCGAGCTGCTCGACCACGCGCCGCGCCTCCGGATCGTCGGTCGGGCGGGCGTCGGCGTGGACAACGTCGACGTCGAGGCGTGCTCACGCCGTGGCATCGTGGTCTGTAACGCGCCGTACGGCAACGTCGTGTCCGCCGCCGAGCACACGCTCGGCATGCTCCTGACGCTGGTGCGCCGCATCCCCGAGGCGCACGCGCGGCTCAAGGCCCTCGAGTGGAACCGGGGGATCTACGGCGCGGAGCTCTATCGGAAGACCGTCGGCGTCGTCGGGCTCGGCAAGGTCGGCTCGCGTGTCGCGGCGCGCCTGCGCGGATTCGAGACGGACGTCCTCGTGTACGATCCATACGTTCCCGAGAGCCGTGCGAAAGACCTCGGCGCCCGGGTGGTGGGCTTCGAGGCGCTCCTGCACGAGGCCGACATCGTCACCTTCCATGTGCCGCTCACGCCCGAGACCGAGAACATGGTGACCGCGCGCGAGCTCGCCGGGATGAAGCGCGGGGTGCGGCTCGTGAACTGCGCGCGCGGCGGGATCGTCAACGAGGCCGATCTCCTCGCGGCGCTCGAGTCCGGGCACGTCGCCGGCGCCGCCATCGACGTCTGGAGCGAAGAGCCGCCCGCCGGCGACGTCCTCCGCCGGCTCATCCAGCACCCGCGTGTGGTCGTCACGCCGCACCTCGGCGCGAACTCTGGTGAGGCGCAAGTGAATGTCGCGGTGGACGTGGCCCGGCAGCTCGTGGCGTTCCGCGCCGGCGGGCTCGTCGAGCACGCCGTGAACATCCCGCTCGGCGACCCCACGGCCGTCGCGGCGCTCAGGCCCTTTGTGGCGCTGGCCGACCGGCTCGGACGCTTCACCGTCCAGCTCGACCCGGAGCCCCTCGGGCGTCTCGAGGTGACCCTGGCGGGCGCGCTCGCCGAGGCGGACCCCGAGCTGCTCGCGCGCGCAGTGCTCGCGGGGCTCCTGGCCCCCGTGATGGCGGGCCCCGTGAACCTCGTCAACGCCCGGCTCGTCGCCGAGGAGCGCGGCGTCGAGGTCCACGTGGGACGGGAGGCGGAGACGTCAGGCTACAAGAGCGTGCTGACGATCACGACCAGCACGCGTGGCGGGCGCAAGATCATCGCGGGCACCGTCTTCGACGGCCAGCCCCGGATCGTGCGCCTGCGCGACCTCGACATCGAGTTCACGCCCGAGGGCTACATTCTGGTCCTCTCCTACGAGGACCGACCGGGGATGGTCGGCAAGATCGGCTCGATCCTCGGCCGGGCCAACGTCAACATCGCGTCGATGCACGTCGGGCGGAGGGAGAAGCGTGGTCGCGCCATCGTGGTTCTGATCCTCGATGAGGACCTGGTCCCGGAGCAGCTCCGTGAGGTCGCGCGCGCCGTCGAGGCCGACTTCGCGCGGCTCATTCGGTTGCCGTAGCGCCGGCCAAATCCTTTTGCCGTGCCGCGGCGCGCCTGCTAGGCTTGGGGCCATGAGACTGCACAGACTGCTCAGCCCGCTGGTCGCCCTCCTGCTCCTCGGTGCCTGCGCCACGTCCACCAAGGCCGTCCGGAGCGAGTTCGAAGACATCCCCGTCCCGAAGGGGCTCACGTATCTCGCGGACAGCTCGACGATCATCGAGTCGCCCACGGTCAAGGCGGCCCGCCTGGTCTATCGCGGCCGGCTCGAGCCCACAAGCCTCGCCGCCGCGTGGCGCGCGACGCTCGAGGCCAACGGCTGGCGCCACGTCAGCAGCACGAGCGTGGAGGACCGCGGCACCACCCAGATCTACGAGAAGGCGGGGAGCTCGCTCGAGGTCCGCGTCTGGGAGGGCTTGTTCGGCTTCTTCACCTACGGCGAGGTCACGGCGAGTCGCGCCCTTCCGCCCTCGACTACGACGCGGTAACCCGCGCGATCGTCGCGCTCGTCAGGGGCGGCGCCAGGCGCCGCTGTCCCGGGCGATGAACGCCTCGGCTTCCGCCGGTCCCCAGGAGCCCGCCTCGTACGGGTAGAGAGGCGGTCCTGCCGCCTCTCCCCACGCGTCGAGGACCGGTCCGAGGAGTTGCCACGCCTTCTCGACCCAGTCGCCCGGCGCGTAGAGCGTCGCGTCGCCGTGGATGGCGTCGAGCAGGAGCCGCTCGTACGCCTCGGGCGGCTCGCCGCCGAAGACCTCGCCGTAGCGGAAGTCGAGCCGCACGGGGCCGAGTCTCAAGTCGGGCCCGGGCGTCTTGGCGGCGACCGTGAGCGCCATGCCCTCGTCGGGCTGGATCCGGATCACCAGGGAGTTCGCCTCCACTCCCGTCGGGCTCCGATGGAAGATCAGGTGCGGCGTCCGATGGAAGCGGATCGCGATCTCGCTCACGCGCTTCGCGAGGCGCTTGCCCGTGCGCAGGTAGAACGGCACGCCCGCCCATCGCCAGTTGTCGACGAGGAGCCGGAGCGCGGCGTAGGTCTCGGTCTTCGAGTCGGGCGCGACGCCCTTCTCCTGGCGGTAGCCCGGGACGGGCTTTCCCTCGGCGAAGCCGGGCCCGTACTGACCCCGCAGGGCCGATTCCGAGACTCGCGCGGGCTCGATCGGCCGGATCGCGTGCATGACCTTGTTCTTCTCGTCGCGCACCGGGCCTGCGTCGAACGTCACCGGCGGCTCCATGGCGATCAGACAGAGGAGCTGGAGCAGGTGGTTCTGCATCATGTCGCGGAGCGCCCCCGCCTCCTCGTAGTACGCGCCACGCGTCTCGACGCCGATCGACTCGGCGACGGTCACCTGGACCTCGGCCACATGGTTCCGGTTCCACAGCGGCTCGAAGATGCCGTTGGCGAAGCGGAACACGAGGATGTTCTGCACCGTCTCCTTGCCGAGGTAGTGGTCGATCCGGTAAATCTGCTCCTCGTGGAAGGCGCTCGCGAGCTGCCGGCCTAGCGCGCGGGCGCTCGCGTAGTCGCGCCCGAACGGCTTCTCCACGATGATCCGCGTGAAGCCGCCCACCGGGCGCGCCAGGCCCGAGCTCCCGAGGTTCTGGATGATGTCGTCGTAGAGGCTTGGCGGGGTCGCGCAGTAGAAGAGCCGGCTCGCCCCGGCCGCCCGGGCCGCCTCAGCGTCCTTCAGCGCGCGCTCGATCCGTGGGTAGAGGGCGGCGTCGGTGGGGTCGCCGGCGACGTACACGAGCGCCCTGGCGAAGCGCTCCCAGACGGCCTCGGAGGGCGGCTGGATCCGCGCAAATTCCCCGATCGCCGCGCGCATGCGCACCCGGAACTCGTCGTCCGTCATGCCCGTCCGTGCGGTCGCGATGATGGTGAACGGCTCCGGAAGCACGCGCCCCGCGTAGAGGCTCCAGAGGGCGGGCATGAGCTTGCGCCGCGTCAGGTCGCCCGAGGCGCCGAAGATGATCAGCGAGAAGGGTTCGTCGGCGGCCACTGTCACAGCCCGCGCCCGGACGCGGCGAGCTGCGCGGCGGCGGCGCGGTCGAGAAGCCAGACGAGCTCGCCGTTGTCCGGCCGCACCATCGCCGCCGGCAGGGTCGTGTGCTCGCCGAGGACGGCTTTGACGGCCTTCGCCTTCTCGGCGCCGGCGACGAGGAAGACGACGCGCGCGGCGGCGTTGAAGACCGGCAGGGTCAGCGTGAGGCGCTGCGGGATCGACGCCGCGGCCACATGCACGGCGGCGACCATGCGGAACACCTCTCGGACGACCGGCGAGCCCGGGAAGAGGGAGGCCGTGTGCCCGTCCACCCCCATGCCGAGGAGCACGAGGTCGAAGCGCGGGAGCTCGCCGCGGCGCGTGCCGAACAGGTCGGTGAGCGCGCGCGCGTACTCGGCCGCGCCGACCTCGAGATCGCTCGCCTCGCCGCGGACGCGGAGCACCTGCGCGGCGGGGATCGGGACCTTGCTGAGGAGCGTCACGTGGGCCATCTGGTAGTTGGAGTCGGGGTGGTCCGGTGGGACTGCGCGCTCGTCGCCGAAGAAGACCCACGTGCGACGCCAGTCCACGCGCTCGCTCCACGGCGGGAGCGCGAGCTTCGCGTACGTCGCCCGCGGCGTCTCGCCGCCCGCCAGCGCCCACATGAAGCGCCCGCGCGCGTCGATCGCGTCCGCGGCGGCGTCCGCGATCAGACGGGCGGCGGTGTCGGCGAGCGCGTCGGGGTCGGGCACGACCGTCACGGTGGGTTTCGAGCCCATGCCTCAGCCATCATACCCTGTCGTCGAAGCGGCGCTGCCGCTCGAGCGCGTCGCGGTAGCGCGCGTGGCGGGCGCGGTCGGGGACGAACGTCTCGCCGAGCTCCTGGCGCGCGGTGGTGAGGTCCGGCAGGACTCCGAGGGCCTCGAGGGCGAGGAGCGCGGCGCCGCGACTGGTCGCCTCGCTCTCCGGCGACCACCGGATCGGCTGGCCGAGGGCGTCGGCGGTGATCTGCGCCCACACGCGGGACCGGGCCAGGGCGCCGCCCGACGCGACGATCGTGGGCTCTGGTCCGGCGCACGGCGCCAGCAGGTCGTAGACGAGCGCGAGCCGGAGCGCCACAGCCTCGAGTGCCGCGCGGGTGATCTCGAGCGCCGTCGTGTGGAGCCGCAAGCCCGCGATGACACCGACCCGGTCGCCCCGCCAGCCGGGAGCGCGCTCGCCGGCCCAGTGCGGCAACACGGTGAGGCCGTGGTCCGCGGCAGGCAGCGCGGCGAGCGCCGCCTCGACCTGGTCGTCCCCCGGCAGCTTCAGCATCTGCCGACACCACGCGTAGACGTTGCCCCCCTCGGAGGTCGCGCCCCCGAGGAGCGCGCGGCGGCGGTCGAGCCGGTAGCACCAGAGGCCGTGGGGCGGCACGGGCGGGGCGGTGGTCACTACCCGCAACGCGGCGGACGTCCCGACGTTGAGGGCGATGCGCGAGGGGTCGATGCAGTCCGAGCCGACGTTGCTGGCGGCGCCGTCGCCGACGGCGGGAAACCAGTCCACCCCGCGGAGCGCGGGCCAGCGCATCGCCCACGGCGCCCGGAGGCCGCGCCGTGCCTCGGCCCAGTCGCGTAGCGGAAAGAGGCGCGCTTCATCGAACTCGGCCGCGGCGAGCGCCTCCCGGTCCCAGCGGGCGCTCGCCTGGTCCAGGAGCCCCGTGGCTGACGCCATCGACAGGCTCGTGGACGCCTCGCCGAACAGCTCGAGCTCGAGGTATTCACCGAACGAGCCCCAGCGAGCGACGCGGCGAACCTCGGCCGGCCGCTCGCGATTGAGCCAGCGGAGCTTGGCCGGCCAGTACGAGGCGTGCAGGTGGCAGCCGGTGCGAGCGTGGACGGCCGCATCGTCGAGCGCGCCGCGCAGGAGTTGGGCCTCCGGCACGCTGCGGGTGTCCGCCCACATGTAGATCGGCGTCGCGGGATGGCCGCGGCCGTCGAAGCCGAGGAGCCCGTGCCAGAAGGTCGTGACACCGACCGCCCGGACGGGAGCCTTGTGCCCCGCAAGCGCGCCGTCGAGGCACGCCGCGACGGCCTCGAGCAGCCGGGTCGGGTCGTGCTCGACGCCGCCGTCCCGCGTGACGGTGGGCTCGTACGAGATCTGACGGAACCGCCCTGGGATGGGCCGGCCCGCGGCGTCGTAGAGGCTCGCACGGGCGGAAGAGGTCCCGACGTCGAGGGCGATGACCATTGCGGTAAGATAGCGCCCATGGCGGAGACCTGGGAAGTCCTCACGCTGAGGGGCTTGGCGTCCACAGACGAGCGCGCCCAGGAGTTCACCGGGACGCTCGTCATCCATCGGGTCGGCAGCACCGAGCCCGTCGAGTCGATCCAGGTCTCGATCAAGCGCTCGGTCCTCACGGAGCTCTACGAGAACCTCGGCCGGCTGCTCGCCCGCTCCATCGGCGTCACGCGGAGGAAGGGATGACACGCATTCGCGTCCTGAGCCCTATCGGGGTGGCGACGAAGGAGACGGTGACGGTGCCGCCGCTGCCGCCGACGCTGGAGGGCCGCATCGTCGGCTTCCTCGACAACACCAAGACGAACTTCGACCGGCTGGCGGACGAGATCGGCACGCTCCTCACCGCCGAGCATGGGGTGCGGGCGATCATCCGCCGGCGGAAGTCGAACGCCTCGACGCCCGCGCCGCCCGAGCTCCTCGCCGAGCTCGCGAAGGCGTGCGACGTCGTCTTCGCGGGCTCGGCCGACTGAGGGTCGTGCACGTCGTGGAGTCTCCACGACGCAATCCAGCTGGCGAAAGCCGGCACGCCCTCGGGGCTGATCGGGACGACCGCGTTCCAGGGCCTCGCCGTCAGTGAGCTCGGCGCCCTCGGGGTCGCGGGATTGCCGCTCCTCGTCGTCGAGCACCCGCTCGGCGGTGAGCGCCCGGAGGCGATTGCGCGCCGTGCCCGCCAGGCGGTCGAGCAGCTCGCGAGCCTGATCGGCGGGTCCAGCGTCGCCGTGACGGGTGAAAGCGGGCGTGTCGGAGCCCCGCGCACCTCTGGCACGCCACCCGCGGTTGAATCCGACCTCGCGGCCCCCGCTACAATAGACGCCGTTACAATACACACCCCCGAAGCGCTCCTCGCTCTCTTCTGCGAGCGCGAGTGGTGCGACGGGCTGCCCATCGTCCCGCCGACCGAGGAGCGCGTGCGCGCGATGCTGGGCCAGTCGCCGCCGGACCGGAGCCTCGGTGCGATGCCGCCGCTCTGGCGCCAGGCGACGCTCGAGAAGCTCGCGGTCAACGCCGTCATGGCGGGGTGCGAGCCCGCGTACTTTCCCGTCGTCGTCGCCGCCGTAGAGGCGATGCTCGAGCCCGCCTTCAACCTCTACGGAGTCCAGGCGACGACCCATCCAGTGGCGCCGCTGCTGATCGTCCACGGACCGATCGCGCGAACCCTCGGCGTGCACGCGGGCTCGGGGTGCTTCGGGCCGGGCTTCCGCGCGAACGCGACGATCGGCCGCGCCATCCGCCTGATCCTCATGAACGTCGGCGGCGCGTGGCCGGGCCGGTACGACATGGCGACCCAGGGGAGCCCGGCGAAGTTCACCTACTGCATCGCGGAGCGGGAGGACGCCTCGCCCTGGGGGCCGCTCTATGCCGGCGAGAGCACGGTCACCGTATTCGGCGGTGAGGGGCCGCACAACGTGAACGACCACGTGTCGACGAGCGCGGCGGGGATCCTCGCCACCATCGCGGACACGGCCGTGTCGCTCGGCTCCAACGTCGGCTGGTACTTCGCCCAGAGTCAGCTCCTGATCGTCCTCGGCCCCGAGCACGCGGCGACGATCGCGGGCGATGGATTCACCCGGGCCGACGTGCAGCGCTACGTCTTCGAGCACGCGCGACTGCCGCTCCGCACGCTCAAGCTCGGGGGCATGTGGGGGATCCAGGACTGGCCGCGCTGGATGATGGCGGTCACCGACGACGATGCGCTCCTGCCGCAGGTGCCCTCGCCCGACGAGGTCATCGTCATCGTCGCGGGCGGCCCGGGCAAGCACTCCGCGGTCGTCCCCAACTGCACCTTCAGCCGCGCGGTGCGCCGGCCGATCCCGCCCGGCTAGGAGCCTGTCGCGATAATGGCAGGTGAAAAGACGGTGCGCCACGTGGGCCGACGTCGGGAGACAAGCGACGCGGGGCTCGACCGTGGTGCGGATGCCATCACACGGCTTCCTTTAGGCGGGCTGAGGCCGGACGCTTGCCCGGAAGAGCTTGAGCAGGTTGTGG
>QHSX01000050.1 GCA_003221695.1 Candidatus Rokuibacteriota bacterium | reverse complement strand
GCGTCCGGCCTCAGCCCGCCTAAAGGAAGCCGTGTGATGGCATCCGCACCACGGTCGAGCCCCGCGTCGCTTGTCTCCCGACGTCGGCCCACGTGGCGCACCGTCTTTTCACCTGCCATTATCGCGACAGGCTCCTAGAGGTTCACCAGCTCGTTCGCGGCTCGAAGGTTCGTGGGCTCGTCCGGGCACGCGATTTGACACTGTCTGGAGCGCCGACTAAGCTAGGTGATCAAGTATGGATGAAATCGCGGTATTGGTGCTCAACTACACATTCGAGCCGCTGCATTTCACCAATGCCCGCCGAGCCATCACGCTCTTGCTCGCCGGGAAGGCCGAGGCCGTGGAGGCGTCCCCGCGCGTCGTCCGTTCGCCGTCGATCGCGTTCGCGCTGCCGGCGGTGATCCGGCTCGCGATCTACATCCGCAAGCCCTTCCTGGACCGAGTGGCCTTCAACAAGAAAAACATCCTGCGGCGCGACGGCTACACCTGTCAGTACTGCAACCGCCGCGGCGAGCGGCTGACCGTCGACCACGTGGTGCCGCGCTCGCGCGGCGGCGAGACGACCTGGGTGAACGTGGTGGCGGCGTGCCTCCGCTGCAATCTGCGGAAGGGCAACCGACTGCCCGACGAGGTCGGAATGCGGCTGATCCGCGAGCCGGTGCACCCCAAGTTCGTGTTCTCGACGCATATGTTGCGGCACCCGCACGCGCACTCGCTCCTCGACTCGTGGCGGAAGTACCTGCTCGCCGTTCCGACGCCGTCCTGACGTCGTCCAGGGCCGTGTTCCGGCTCACCTCCGAGTACTCGCCGCGCGGCGACCAGCCGCAGGCCATCGCCACGCTCACGGGCTTCGTCCGCGAGGGCCGGCGCCACGTCGTGCTGCGGGGCGTCACCGGCTCGGGCAAGACCTACACGATCGCCAACGTGATCGCCAGCGCGGACCGCCCGACGCTGGTGATCTCGCCGAACAAGACGCTGGCGGCCCAGCTCTTCGCCGAGTTCAAGGCGTTCTTCCCCGAGCACGCGGTCGAGTATTTCGTCTCCTACTACGACTACTACCAACCCGAGGCGTACATTCCCCAATCCGACACGTATATCGAGAAGGACGCGCTCATCAACGACGAGATCGACCGGATGCGCCATTCGGCGACGAAGTCGCTACTCGAGCGGCGCGACGTGGTCGTCGTCGCCTCCGTCTCGTGCATCTACGGCATCGGGGAGCCGGAGACCTACGCGGGGATGCACCTCGAGCTCCGCGCGGGCGACGAGATCGACCGAGACGAGATCATCCGCCGGCTGATCGCCGTCCAGTACGAGCGCAACGATTACGACTTCCACCGCGGCACCTTCCGGGTTCGGGGCGACGTCGTGGAGATCTTCCCGGCCAACGAGGAGGCGGTGGCCCTCCGCGTCGAGCTGTTCGGTGACGTCGTGGACGCGCTGTCCCGGATCGATCCCCTGAAGGGCTCGGTGCTCGAGCGGGTGGCGGGGGCCCACGTCTATCCCGCGAGCCACTACGTGACCGAGACGGGCCAGCTCGAGCGCGCGATCCACACGGTCCAGGAGGAGCTCGAGGAACGGCTGGCCTTCCTCAAGCCGCGTCACCGACTCCTCGAGGCGCAGCGGCTCGAGCAGCGCACCCTCTTCGACATGGAGATGCTGCGCGAGCTCGGATACTGCCACGGGATCGAGAACTACTCGCGCCACCTGACGGGCCGGCGCCCGGGCGAGGCACCCCCGACGCTCATCGACTACCTCCCGAAGGACGCGCTGATCATCATCGACGAGAGCCACGTGGCCGTGCCACAGATCCGCGGCATGTACTACGGCGACCGGTCGCGGAAGGAGGCGCTGGTCGAGTACGGCTTCCGCCTGCCGTCGGCGTTCGACAACCGGCCGCTCACGTTCGAGGAGTTCACCCGGGCGACGGGGCAGACGATCTACGTCTCGGCGACGCCCGGGCCGTACGAGCTCGACCTGGCCGGAGACGCCGTCGGCGCGCAGATGATCCGGCCGACCGGCCTCATGGACCCGAAGATCACGGTGCGGCCGGCCAAGGACCAGGTGGACGACCTCCTTGCCGAGATCCGCGCGCGGGCCGAGCGCAGCGAGCGCGTGCTGGTCACGACGCTGACGAAGCGCATGGCGGAAGACCTCACCGAGTACTACCAGCAGGTCGGGCTCCGCGTGCGGTACCTGCACTCCGACGTCGATACGCTCGACCGTGTCGCGATCATCCGCGACCTGCGCCTGGGCAAGTTCGACGCGCTGATCGGCATCAACCTGCTTCGCGAGGGGCTCGACATCCCCGAAGTGTCGCTCGTCGCGATCCTCGACGCGGACAAGGAGGGCTACCTCCGGTCGGCGACCTCGCTGATCCAGACGGCCGGACGCGCCGCCCGGAACCTGAACGGCGAAGTGATCATGTACGCCGACCACGTCACCGGCTCGATGGCGGGGACGATCCACGAGACCGAGCGCCGCCGCGAGCTCCAGGCCGCCTACAACCGGGAGCATGGCATCACGCCCGAGACGATCCGGTCGTCGATCCGCGAGCTCCTGCAGACCATCTACGAGCGGGATTACTACACGGTCGAGGTGGAGGCCCCCGCCGAGGAGACGTTCGCGTCGCCTGCGGCGCTCGCGAAGCGGCTCGGCGAGCTGGAGGCGCAGATGAAGGAAGCGGCGCGCCGGCTCGACTTCGAGCAGGCGGCCGAGCTGCGCGACCGGATCAAGGCGCTCCGACGACGGGAGCTTCTGTGACCCTCGAGGAGAAGCTGGCGCGCCTGCCCGACCGGTCGGGCGTCTACATCTACCGGGACGCGAAGGCCCAGGTCCTCTACGTGGGCAAGGCCGCCTCGCTGCGGAGCCGGGTGCGCTCGTACTTCCAGGAGTCCCGACCCCGCGACCCGAAGACCGACGCGCTCGTGCGCCAGATCCGCGACCTCGAGTACATCGTGACCGACAACGAGCTCGAGGCGCTGATGCTCGAGGCCAACCTCGTCCGCAAGCACCGGCCGCGGTACAACATCATTCTGCGAGACGACAAACACTACCCATTCTTGAAGCTGACGACGAATGAAGACTTTCCGCGCTTGCTCGTCGCGCGGCGGGTCCAGAACGACGGTGCGATTTATTACGGCCCCTTCTATCCCGCGACGGCGATGCGTGAGACGCTCAAGCTCACGCGTCAGCTGTTCCCGCTGCGGACCTGCTCCATCACGATCGACGGCACCCTCGAGCGCCCGTGCATCCAGTACGCAATTCATCGGTGCAACGCGCCGTGCACGGGCTGGGAGACCCGCGAGGGCTACGCGCAGACGGTGCGGGACGTGACGCAGTTCCTGGAGGGCCGGGACGAGGCCCTGGCGCTCCGGCTCACGCGCGAGATGGAGGAGGCGGCGGCCGAGACGAAGTTCGAGCGTGCGGCCGTGCTCCGCAACCAGGTCCAGGCGCTCAACAAGGTCCGCGAGCGCCAGAAGATCATCTCGACGGACGAGGTGGATCAGGACGTGATCGGCGTCGTGCGGCAGGGGGGCGACGCCTGCATCGAGTTCTTCTTCGTCCGCAAGGGACGGCTCGTCGGCCAGGAGGCGTTCTTCTTCGACAAGGTCACGGGCTGGGGGGCCGGCGAGATCCTCTCGGCCTTCGTCCGTCAGTTCTACGGCAAGGCGGTGGTCCCCGCGCCGGAGATCCTGCTCTCCGAGGAGCTCCCGGAGGCCGAGCTCACGACGGAGTGGCTCGCCACGCTCGCGGGCCGGCGGGTCCAGCTCCTGGTGCCCCAGCGAGGGTCGAAGCGCGAGTTCGTCGCGATGGCGGAGGAGAACGCGGCGATCGCGCTCCAGAACCACCTGCTCTCCCGTGACGACCGCCAGCAGGTCGTGCTCGAGGAGCTGCGCCGCGCGCTCACCCTGCCCGGGCTTCCCAACCGGATCGAGGGCTACGACATCTCTCACGTCCAGGGCGCGGAGCAGGTCGGCTCCATGGTCGTATGGGAAAACGGGAGCCTGAAGAAGGAGGACTACAAGCGCTTCCGGATCAAGACCGTCGCGGGAGCGGACGACTTCGCCGCGCTCGGCGAGGTCCTCACGCGGCGGTTCGCGCGGGCGCTGGAGCAGGGGACGCCACTCCCGGATCTCGTCCTGATCGACGGCGGCCGTGGCCAGCTCAACGTGGGGCTCAAGGTGCTGCAGGACCTCGGCCTCGACTACCTTCCCGTCGTCGCGCTCGCCAAGCAGCAGGAGGAGGTCTACGTCGGCGAGAGCCTCCACCCGCTCTCGCTCGACCCGACGTCGCCCGCGCTCCACGCGCTCCAGAAGGTCCGCGACGAGGCCCACCGCTTCGCGATCACCTACCACAAGAAGCTCCGGTCGAGACGGACGTTGCAGTCCGTGCTGGACACGATCCCGGGCGTGGGGCCGACGATCCGCACGAGCCTCCTCAAGACCCTCGGCTCGGCCCGGCGCGTGCGCGAATCGTCGGTGGCCGAGCTCGCGGCGGTCCCCAAGGTGACGCCGCGGCTCGCGCAGCGCATCTTCGATCACTTTCACCCGCAAGAATCCATGGAACCTGAGCATGGAGTGGGCGGTTAGAATGGTGAAGCCAACCGGGCACGCGAGGGGGTGACACGCGGATGAAGACGCTCATGGCAGTGACCGCAGTCGTCGTGGGCCTGACGCTCACGGCCGGCACGGCGACGGCGAACATGTGTCCCACGCTCGTCAAGCAGGGGCGCGACGCAGCGGCGAAGATGGACGCGACGAGCGATAAGGTGAAGAAGGCCGTGTCCATGCTGGACAAGGCCGAGGCGCTCCACAAGGACGGCAAGCACGCGGATTCCGTGAAGCAGGCGAACGAAGCCCTCGAGCTGCTCGGCGTGAAGAAGTAGTCTCGTGGGAGGGGGTCGGGCTCGACGCCCCGCCCCCTCCCGCTTTGTTGCTCCTGCCAGCTAACTATGTAAAACTCTAGCCCAATTATGTCGAGCGACCGGTATCCGTTCCGAGAGATCGAGGCCAGGTGGCAGCGGACCTGGGAAGACACGAAGCAGTTCCGCGTCACCGAGGATCCGAGCCGCCCCAAGTTCTACTGCCTGGAGATGTTCCCGTACCCGTCCGGGCGCATCCACATGGGTCACGTGCGCAACTACGCGATCGGTGATCTCCTCGCCCGTTACAAGTCGATGCGCGGCTTCAACGTGCTCCACCCGATGGGCTGGGACGCGTTCGGGCTGCCCGCGGAGAACGCGGCGATCGAGCACGGGGTGCACCCCGCGATCTGGACCTCCGAGAACATCGACTACATGCGAGCGCAGCTCAAGAGGCTCGGGATCTCCTACGACTGGGACCGCGAGGTCAACACCTGCGAGCCCGAGTACTACCGGTGGGAGCAACTCATCTTCATCCGGATGCTCGAGCGCGGGCTCGCCTACCGGAAGCGCTCGACCGTCAACTGGTGCCCCTCCTGCCAGACCGTCCTCGCCAACGAGCAGGTGGAGGACGGGCGCTGCTGGCGGTGCGACTCCGAGGTGATGCCACGGGAGGTCGACGGCTGGTTCTTCAAGATCACGGCGTACGCCGACGAGCTGCTCGCCTGGTGCGACCGGCTTCCCGGCTGGCCCGAACGCGTCCTCACGATGCAGCGGAACTGGATCGGCCGGAGCGAGGGCGCCGAGTTCGACCTCGCGGTGGGGGGTCGCCCCGGGATCCGGATCCGCGTCTTCACGACACGCCCCGACACCGCCTTCGGCATGACCTACGCCGTGCTCGCGCCCGAGCACCCCCTCGTCGATCGGATCGTCACCGACGCGCGCGAAGCCGCCGCCGTGGCGGAGTTCCGCGCGGAGGTGGCGAAGGAGTCGGAGATCGAGCGGCTCGCCGCCGACCGGCCCAAGCGCGGTCTCCGCCTCCGGGCGGAGGTCGTCAACCCCTTCAACGGCGCGGCGATCCCGCTCTTCCTCGCCAACTACGTGCTGATGGGCTACGGCACGGGGGCGATCATGGCGGTCCCAGGCGAGGACCAGCGTGACTGGGACTTCGCGCGCCAGCACGGGCTGCCGATCATCGAGACCGTCAAGCGCCCCGAGGGATGGACCGGCGAGGCCTACACGGGCGATGGCGTCAAGATCAACTCGGGCTTCCTCGACGGCCTCACCGTCGCCGACGCGAAGCGAAAGGCGACCGACTGGCTCGTGAAGCAGCGGCTGGGCGAGGCGAAGGTGAACTACCGGCTCCGCGACTGGGGGATCAGCCGCCAACGCTACTGGGGAGCGCCGATCCCAGTGCTCTACTGCGAGGCCTGCGGCATGGTGCCCGAGGCGGAAGAGAATCTCCCCGTCGTCCTCCCGCGCGACGTGCAGATCAGCGGCAAGGGCGGCTCACCGCTCGCGAGCCACCCCGCCTTCGTGAACGCCACGTGCCCGGCCTGCGGAGGCCGGGCGCGGCGCGAGACCGACACGATGGACACGTTCGTCGAGTCGTCGTGGTACTTCCTGCGCTACTGCTCGCCGCGGTACGAGGGATCCATCTTCGAGCGGGCGGCGGCCGAGTACTGGATGCCCGTGGACCAGTACATCGGCGGGATCGAGCACGCGGTGCTCCACCTCCTCTACGCGCGCTTCTACACGAAGGTCCTCCGCGACCTCGGGCTCGTGAAGGTCGACGAGCCGTTCACCGCGCTCCTCTCCCAGGGGATGGTGATCAAGGACGGCGCGAAGATGTCCAAGTCCAAGGGCAACGTCGTCTCCGACGAGTTCATCCGCGAGAAGTACGGCGCGGACACGGGGCGCCTGTTCGAGCTGTTCGCCGCGCCGCCGGAGCGAGACCTCGAGTGGAGCGATCAGGGCATCGAAGGCTGCTCCCGATTCCTCAACCGCGTCTGGCGCTTCGTCCTGACCCACCAGACCGAACTCGCCGGCGCGCCGCCGGAGGCGGTGCGTGTCCACGGGCGATCCGGGGGGGCTGTCGGAGGGGGCGTCTCGCCCCACCCGACGTCGGATACCGGTCGGGCATTCCGGCGCCAGATCCACGAGACGATCCAGCGCGTCACCGACGACATCGAGCACGACTTCCACTTCAACACCGCGATCAGCGCGATCATGGAGCTGGTCAACGCCCTCTACGCCTTCGAGAGTGACCCTGACGGGCGCGTCCCGCCCGCCGAGCGGGCGCCCCTCATGCGCGAGGCGGTGGAGACGGTCCTCCTCCTGCTCGGGCCCTTCTGTCCGCACATCACCGAGGAACTGTGGGCGCGGCTCGGTCACCGCGAGTCTATCTTCACGCGGCGCTGGCCGGCGGCCGACCCGGAGGCCCTCAAGAAGAAGGCGGTCACGATCGTCGTGCAGGTCGACGGGCGGGTGCGCGGGCGGCTCCTCGTGGACGTCGACGCTGCCGAAGATCGCCTCCGCCAGCTGGCGTTGGGGGACGAGCGCGTACGGCCCTGGGTGGTCTCGCGCCGTGTCGAGAAGGTCGTCGTCGTCCCGAACCGGCTGGTCAACATCGTGACGCGCGCGTGACCCGACGGGCCCTGGGGCGCATGGCCGTGGTCGCGGTCCTGGCCGGCTGCGGCTACTCGCTCCATGGCAATCTCCCGGACCGCATCAAGACCGTCGCCGTGCCCGTGTTCGTGAACCGCACCGCGGAGCCGGCGGTGGAGAACTTCCTCACGCAAGCGGTCGTCCAGGCGTTCTCCACCAACGGCCGCCTGCGCGTCGTCAAGCCGGCCGAGGCGGACGCGATCCTCGAGGGCGAGGTCGTGGGCTATCAGGTCCAGGCGCTCGCGTTCGACCCGCGCGCCAACATTCAGCAATACCGGCTCCTCGTCACCATGAATCTGAAGATGCGCGACGCGCGGAACAACGCCGTCCTCTTCGAGGAGCCGCGGTTCCAGGAGAAATCCGACTTCCGGGTGGTCGGCGCGGTCTCGCAGACGATCGCCCGCGAGGAGACCGCGCTGCGCGCAGCGGCGGTAGACATCGCACGGGCGATCGTGAGCCTCACGATCGACCGCTTCTGATCGTTGGACTCCACGGCCTTCCTGCGACTCGTCGAGCGCGGGGAGCTGCCTCCGGTGCTCCTGCTCCACGGGCCGGACGTGCAGCTCCTCGACGACGCGCTCGCCCTCGTCACCGGGCGCCTCTTCCCGGACGTCGCCAGCGCCGCGCTCGGACGTGAAGTGCTCGACGGCGGCGAGGTGGACGCGCGGGCCGTCGTCGCCTCGGCGATGACACTTCCGTTGCTGGGCGGCGTGCGGCTCGTCGTCGTCCGCCACGCCCAGGCGCTCGGTCCCCAGCACGCCGAGGCTCTTGGTGCCTACGCCCGCGACCCGAACCCCGCGACGCGTCTGGTGTTCCTCGCCGACGAGGCCCTGCGCGCCTCTCGTGACCGGCGCGCCGATCACTGGGTCGTCCAGGCCTTGCCCGCCGCCGCGATCGTAGATCTCCCGGCGCGGCAGGGGCGCGAGCTCACAGGGTGGCTCCGCCAGCGCGCCGCGGCCGAGGGCCTCGAGGTCGGCGAGGAAGCGGCGAAGCTTCTGATCGAGTGGGTGGGGGAGGACGGTGCGGTCCTGCTCGGTGAGGTCAGGAAGGCGGCGCTCGTGGGGGGCGCCGACAACCGCAGCGTGGGGGTGAAGGAGGTCGGCGCGATCGTCGGGGAACACCGACTCGCCGGCGTCTTCGAGCTGACCCGCGCCGTGCAACGTCGGGACCTCGCCCAGGCGCTCAAGACTCTCGAGCGGCTGCTCGCCACCGAGGAGCCGATGCGCATGCTCGTACTTCTGACGCGCGACCTCCGCATGGCGTGGGCGGTCCGAACGCTCGTCGAGCGCGGTCAGTCGCCCGCGGAGATCGCCCGCGCTCTGCGGCTGCCGCCCGCGGTGGCCGAGGCGCTCGGCCGCGGCGACCCCGCCGCGCTTCTCGCGAAGAAGCTCCGACGCTGCTGGGAGGTCGAGCAGCAGGTCAAGTCGAGCGGGGAGCCGCGCGCGGAGCTGACCGTGCTCGTCGCGGACCTGTGTGCCGAGAGGTGACCCTCCGGACGCTCGCCCTCGCCACGTGTCTCGGATGGACCGTGATCGCGCCGCTCATCGAGACCCGCGAGGCCGTGGCCGCGGAGGCTGGCCGTCGCGCGGTGGCCGTGGCATCGGCCGCCGAGCCGGTCCGCGCGGGCGCGGCGATGGTGCCTCTGCGCGTCCCGTCGGGCACGCCGCTCGCCGGCTACGGAAGCCTTCGACGCCGTCTGCTCGTGCCGGATCTCCTCGGCCTCCACCCACACGCGTTCTGGTTCCGGCCGGCCGAGGGAGAGCTCGACGCGCCGGCCGCTCGGGCACTGGTCGTCGAGACGGCGACCGTCAGGCTCACGTGGGTGACGGTGGATCTGATCGCGGTGGACCGGGCGTTCGTGGACGCCGTCCAGCAGCGGCTCGAGGACGCGGGATCACGGCCCGGGACACTCGTCGTCTCGGCGTCGCACACCCACTCCGGTCCGGGCGCTTTCCTGGACTCGTGGCTGATGGGAATCCTCGCAACCGACCGCTTCGATGGGGAGGTGCTACGGGCGTTCCTCGACACCGTGGTCGAGGCCGTCCAGCGAGCGGAGGCGGGCAAGGCGCCGTCGCGCATCGGCACCGCGCGCATCGACGGGCCCGCGCTCACGGCCAGCCGTCTCGACCAGCCCGTGGATCCCGAGATCGTCGTGCTCAGGGTCGTGTCGCCGACTGGCGCGCCGATCGCCCTCCTGTGGAACTACGCGATCCACGGGACGGTCCTCGGCGCCCGCAACCTCAAGTACTCCGGCGACGTCATGGGCATGGCCGCGCGTGAGCTCGAGCGGCGCCTTCGGGTCCCGGCCCTCTTCGTCAACGGCGCCGTGGGCGACGTGAGCCCCAGGCGCCACGGCCCGACCGCGCTCGCCGCCGACGCCCGGACGCTGGCCGCCGCCGTCGAAGAGACGTGGGCTCGCGCGAACCCCGAGCCGGTCAGCACGCTCACGATGCGGACGGCGCGCGTCCGACTGCCCGCGCCCACGCTCTCGCTCCGGAACTGCACGCGCCCCTGGATTCCGAGAGCGCTCACGCTTCCCCTGGGGCGGACGCTCCCGCGAGAGACCGAGCTGATCGCCGGCGCGCTCGGCGGCGCGGCGTGGGTGACGATTCCGGGCGAGCTCCAGGCCCGGCTCGGGCGCGCGGTGAAGGAGGCGGGACAGGCCGCCGGGTTGCACGCTTTCGTCGCCGGCGTGTCGAACGACTACCTCGGGTATTTCCTCGCGGCCGAGGACTACGACCGGAGCGCCTACGTCGCGTGCGCGAGCCTGTACGGCCCGGACGGGGGCGTGCGCCTGACGCGCGCGGCGTCGGAGCTGCTCCAG
This sequence comes from Candidatus Rokuibacteriota bacterium, assembly GCA_003221695.1. Classification (GTDB taxonomy): domain Bacteria; phylum Methylomirabilota; class Methylomirabilia; order Rokubacteriales; family CSP1-6; genus 20CM-2-70-11. The sequence continues at coordinate 86,183 of QHSX01000050.1, read as the reverse complement.
GAGCTCGCCGCCGGGGGTCAGCGGTGAGGCGCGAGTCGGCGGGCGAGCGCGGACTTTTTGCGGGCCACGGTGTTCGGGTGGAGCACGCCCTTGGACATGGCCTTATCCAGGGCGCGGATCGCGTCGAGGATTGCCGGGGACGCGGTCGGGCCTTCGGCGACGCGCGCGGCCTTGATCAGGGTGCGCACCCGCGACCGCACGGTCCGGTTGCGGAGCCGCCGTCGCTCGTTTTGCCGGATCCGCTTCATCGCCGACTTCGTATTTGCCACCTGAACGCTCCTTTCATCGTGAGGCCCGTGCCGCGCGCGGTCGCCGAGAGGCCGACGGAGCGGCGCGTCGCACGCGCTGCATCATGCCCGAACGCTGGGACGATTTCAAGGTGAGCTCGACCGAACGCCAGGTGGTCCGGGCCCTCGGATCCATCGGCGGCGCGACGCTCGTGAGTCGCGTCGTCGGCTTCGTCCGTGACATCGTCGTGGCGCTCGTGTTCGGCGCCGGGCCAGTGACGGACGCCTTCTTCGTCGCGTTCCGGATCCCGAACATCCTGCGACGCCTCCTCGCCGAGGGCGCCTTGTCCACGGCCATGATCCCGGTCTTCTCCGAGTACCTCGTGACGCGATCGCGCCCCGAGGTCCTCCGGATGCTTCGCGCCGTCCTGGCGCTGGCGCTCGTCGCCCTCGGCGTGGCCGTGCTGCTCGGCATCGCGACGGCGCCGTGGATCGTGAAGGTGATCGCGCCCGGCATCGCCGACGACCCCGCGCGCGGCGGGCTCGCGGTGCTCCTGACGCGCGTGATGTTCCCGTATGTCGTGCTGGTCGGGCTCGCGGCGCTCGCCGCCGGCGCCTTGAACGCGCAGGGGCGCTTCTTCGTGAGCGCGCTCGGTCCCGCCGTCCAGAACGTGGGGATGATCGTCGCGATCCCGCTGCTCGCGTCGCGCGTGGACCCGCCGATCCTCTCGCTCGCGATCGGGGTGCTGCTGGGCGGCGTCGGCCAGGTCCTCGTCCAGCTGCCGAGCCTCCACCGGTGCGGGCTCCTCGTGCTGCCCGCATCCGAGTTCCGTCACCCCGCGCTCGCACGACTCGTCCGTCTGCTCCTGCCGGCGGTGTTCGGGCTGGCCGCGGTGCAGGTGATGGTCTTCGTCAACACGCTCCTCGCCTCGCTCCTCCGGCCGGGCTCGATCTCGTATCTCTACTACGCCGACCGGGTCATGGAGTTCCCGCTCGGCGTCTTCGGGATCGCGCTCGCGTCGGCCTCGCTGCCCGTGATGGCTCGGCAGGCCGCGGCCAGCGAGACGCGTGGCGTGACCGACACCCTGAACTTCTCGCTCCGCCTCGCCGTGTACGTCTCGCTGCCGGCCATGGCCGGCCTCGTGGTTCTCCGCACGCCGATCATCCGCGTGCTGTTCGAGCGGGGGAAGTTCGGGCCCGCCGAGACGGCCGCGACCGCCGACGCCCTCGCGTGGTACGCCATCGGCCTCGTCGCCTTCGCGGGCTCGCGGATCGCCGCGCAAGTGTTCTACGCGCTCGGCGAAGCGGGCACGGCGGTGCGTCTCGGCATCGTCGCCGTCGGTGCCAACGTCCTCGCCGCGCTCGTCATGATGGCGCCCCTCGGCCACGCCGGCCTCGCCGGCGCATCCTCCGTCGGTGCCTACGTCAACCTCGTGGCGCTCCTCTGGGTCGCCCGGCGACGGCTCGGGCCCCTCGGCGGGCGGATGCTGGTCGTGAGCGCGGCCCGGACGCTCGCGGCGTCCGCGCCCCTGATCGCGTGGTGCGCGCTCGTCGTCACGGTGTGGCCCGCGTCGCGCCCGCTCCTGGTGGATGTCGTGTGGCTCGTGGGAGCGATCGTGGGGGGCGTTGGTCTCTTCTGGGGGGCGAGCGTGCTCCTCGACCTCCCGGAGCGCGCGGCGCTCCTCCGGATGCCGCGCGGCGAGCCTCGGGGTGGGGTCGGCGCATGAGACGCGCCCCGGGGTCATGGGCCCCACCTTTTCGCGATTCGCGAGTGCCGTGATAAGATTCGACGTGGTCACTCTATGACCGAAGTCGTCGTTGAGTATCTCGGGGCCCTGCAGGCAGAGCAGGGGGCGTCCCGAAATACTCTCGCCGCATATCGCAGCGACCTCCTCGACTTCACCGAGTTCCTCCGTCGTCACCGTTGCGCCCTCGCGAGCCTCGCGCCCGACGACCTCGTCGCGTATCTGGCAGGGCTCCGGAAACGGGGCCTCCGTCCCTCGAGCGTCGCGCGACGGATGTCTGCGGTGCGTGGACTCTATCGTCACCTGCTTCGCGGGGGGGCGCTCGACCGCGATCCCACGGAGCACCTCGAACCCTCGCGGCGTGGGCGCTCGCTGCCGCGGGCCCTGTCGCGGGAGGCGGCGACGGCGCTCGTGGAGGCGTCGGACACGACCGAGCCCCGCGGCGTCCGCGACCGCGCGATCCTCGAGCTCCTCTACGCGACGGGGATGCGGGCCTCGGAGTGCCTCGACCTCCGGGTGGAGGACCTCAATCTGCAGGCCGGGTACGTCGTCTGCACGGGCAAGGGCAAGAAGCAGCGGCTCGTGCCAGTCGGCGCCGAGGCCTCCACCTGGGTCACGCGTTACCTCAGGGAGGTGCGGCCGCTCCACACGCGTCGGCGCGACAGCGGTCGGCTCTTCGTGAACCCGCGCGGAGGGCGGCTCTCGCGTCAGTCGCTCTGGGTCGTCGTCCGCCGAGCCGCGACGCGCGCCGGCCTCCGGGCCCGGGTGTCGCCGCACGTGCTGCGTCACTCGTTCGCGAGCCACCTGCTCGAGGGCGGCGCCGACCTGCGCTCCGTGCAAGCCATGCTCGGTCACGCCGACATCGCGACGACGCAGATTTACACCCACCTGCCGACCTCCGCGCTCACGCGGATGTACCGGCGCTTCCACCCGAGGGCGTGAGCGTGGCGAAGCGCGCCCACGGCTACCCGCAGGTGAGCCTCGTGGCGGCGGACCTCGTGAACGCCGCGGTCGTGCGGGCGCCCGCACCGGTCGCGATCGGTGCCGCCTTGCGGCTGGCGAGGAAGCGCGACGCGGTGGTCGTCGTGGTGGAGGCGCGGTACGTCTTGCGCGAGGACCTCGTCCGGGCGAGCCGCCTCGGTCTCGAGGACCTTGCGTGCACCGCCGTCGCCCGCGACCTCCCCTCGGTGGAGGCCGGGGCGGGCGAGGTGACGGTGCGCCGGCTCCTCGCCGAGGGCGCGCCGCTCGTGGTCGTGCGCGACCGGCGGGGCCCGGTGGGTGCGGTCGCGACGCCGGCCGCCGCGATGCCCGACGTTCCCACCGCGCCGCGTCTGGCCCGGCGGCTTCCCGCCGACACAGGAGCGCTGCTCGCGTCGATCGGACGGTGCGCGGTCGCGCGGGGGGCGCACGCGTTCCTGGTCGGCGGAATGGTCCGCGACCTCTGGCGCGAGGGGGACGGGACGTCCGCCGACCTCGACGTCGTCGTCGAGGGCGACGGCCCCGCGGTGGCGCGCGACCTCGCGCGCGAGCTCGGCGGTACCGTCCGCGAGCATCGTCGGTTCCTCACGGCGTCGGTCGAGGCGCCGCGCGTCGGACGGATCGACGTGGCGACCGCACGGAGCGAGCGCTATGAATCGCGGGGGGCACTGCCGCGGGTGATGCCGGCGGGGATCGACGCGGACCTGAGGCGGCGCGACTTCACGATCAACGCGATGGCGGTCGAACTCGACTCCGACGTCTTTGGCCTGCTCGATCCGCTCGGCGGGCGCGCCGACCTGGCGCGCCGGCGCCTGCGCGTGCTCCACCCGCTGTCGTACGTCGAGGATCCGACGCGTCTGTTCAGGGCCGCCCGCTACGCGACGCGCTTCGGCTTCGCGCCGGACGTGGCCACGGCCCGGGCGCAGGCGCTGGCGCTCCGCCTGGTGCCGTACGCGGCGCTCTCGGGAGCGCGGATCGTCGCCGAGCTCGAGCGGATCCTCGTCGAGCCGCGCGCCGCGGAGACGCTGGCGCGGCTCGGCAGGAGCGGCGCCTTCCGCCTGCTGGACCCCCGCTACCGGTTCACCGCCGTCACCAGGCGCCTCGTCGCCGAGCTGCCCGGAGCGCTCGCGTGGACGCGTCAGCGCCGCCTCGGCGTCGAGCCGATCGAGCTCGGCGTGCTCGCGCTCACGGGTGACCAATCGCCGCCGATCGCGAGCGCCGCGCTCGAGCGACTGGCGTTCGCGGGCGAGCGCCTCGACCACCTCCGCCAGGCCCTCCGCGAGGGGCGGGCGCGCCTGGCGCGGCTCTCCGCGGCGAGCGCGCCGAGCGCCCGCGCGCGCCTGCTCCGCGAGCTCCACCCCGTGGCGCTCGCGTGGCTCTGGCTCGTGGGCGACGGCGGCGCGCGCGCCGCGCTCGATTGGTACCTCGGGCTCGACCGCGCGCTCGTCGCCCTGTCGGGCGACGAGGTCATCGCGCTCGGCGTCCCGCGTGGGCCCGCAGTGGCGCGGGTCCTCGCCGAGCTGCGGGACGGGCGCTTGGACGGACGCATCACGGACCGTGCGACCGAGATCGACGTGGTGGTGCGAGCCACAGCCGCAGGCGAGGCGAGCCTGTGAACCAGGTCCGGCATTGGCTGACGAAGGGAGGCTGAGGTGGCCCCGAAATACATCTTCGTGACGGGCGGCGTCGTGTCGTCGTTGGGCAAGGGCCTTGCGGCCGCCTCGATCGGGTCACTCCTGGAGGCGCGGGGCCTCAGGGTCACGCTGCAAAAGATGGACCCGTACATCAACGTGGACGCGGGGACGATGAGTCCCTACCAGCACGGCGAGGTGTTCGTCACCGACGACGGCGGCGAGACCGACCTCGACCTCGGGCACTACGAGCGGTTCACCTCGGGCCGCGTGACGCGCGACCACAACGTGACGACGGGGAAGGTCTACTTCTCCGTGATCCAGAAGGAGCGGCGCGGCGATTACCTCGGCCGTACCGTCCAGGTGATCCCGCACATCACCGACGAGATCAAGGCGTCGATCCGTCGCGTGGCGCGGGACACGGACGTCGTCATCGTCGAGGTCGGCGGGACCGTGGGCGACATCGAGGGGCTCCCGTTCCTCGAGGCCATCCGACAGTTCAAGAAGGACGTCGGCCGCGAGAACGTCATCTACGTCCACCTGACACTCGTGCCGTTCATGCAGGCGGCGTCGGAGCTCAAGACCAAGGCGACCCAGCACTCCGTGAAAGAGCTGCGCGCGATCGGGATCCAGCCGGACATCCTCCTCTGCCGTACCGATCGCTACTTGCCGCCGGGGATCAAGTCGAAGATCGCCCTCTTCTGCGACGTCGAGGAAGAGGCGGTCATCACCGCCAAGGACGTGGAGACCATCTACGAGGTCCCGCTGGTCTTCCATAAGGAAGGGCTCGACGAGATCGTCACGAAGCTCCTCGGGCTCGAGCCGCGCCCGTGCGACCTCTCGCGTTGGGAGGCCGTCGTGCGCCGCGTGAAGGCGCCCCGCGCCACGACGCGGATCGCCGTCGTCGGCAAGTACATCGACCTGAAGGACTCGTACAAGAGCCTGATCGAGGCACTCGCCCACGGCGGGATTGCCAACGAGTCGCGCGTGGAGGTCCAGTGGGTGGACGCCGAGCACCTCGAGAAGGGCGGCGCCGACGCGCTCTTCGCCGACGTCCACGGCATCCTGGTGCCCGGCGGCTTCGGTGACCGGGGGATCGAGGGCAAGGTCCAGGCGGTGCGCTACGCGCGCGAGCGGGGTGTGCCGTACTTCGGGATCTGTCTCGGGATGCAGTGCGCGGTGATCGAGTACGCGCGCAACGTCTGCGGCCTGGCCGGCGCCAACTCCACCGAATTCGAGCCACACCCCGCCCACAACGTCATCGACCTCCTGCCCGAGCAGCGCACGATCGCCGACAAGGGGGGGACGATGCGCCTGGGCCTCTATCCGATCGTGCTCGGCGAGGGCAGCCTCGCCTCGCGCCTGTACGGGCAGGGGATCATCCAGGAGCGGCACCGCCACCGGTACGAGGTCAACAACGACTACGTCCACCGGCTCGAGAAGCACGGGCTCCGCATCTCGGGGATCTGGGCCGAGAAGCAGCTCGTCGAGATCATCGAGATCCCGGAGCACCCGCACTTCGTGGCCGGGCAGTTCCACCCCGAGTTCCGCTCGCGGCCCTGGGACCCGCACCCGCTCTTCGCCGGTTTCATCCGGGCCGCGCTGGAGCACGCGGGCGCATGACCACGCGTCCGGTCACGGTCGGCCCCATCACGATCGGCGGAGGAAGCACGCTCGTCCTCATCGGCGGGCCGTGCGCGATCGAAAACGAAAAGCACGCCCTCGTGACGGCGGAGCGGATCGCGACGATCGCGGCCGACCGGCGCGTGCCCTTCATCTACAAGTCGTCCTACGACAAGGCCAACCGTTCGTCGGTCCGCGGCTACCGTGGGCCCGGTCTCACCGAGGGGCTCCGAATTTTGAGAAAGGTCCGCGACACGCTCGGCGTGCCCGTGCTCTCGGACGTGCACCAGGAAGCGGAGGTCGCGCCCGCGGCCGAGGTGCTCGACGTGCTCCAGATCCCCGCGTTTCTCTGCCGTCAGACCGACCTGGTGATCGCCGTGGCGCGGGCGGGCAAGCCCGTGAACGTCAAGAAGGGGCAGTTCCTGGCGCCCGCCGACATGCGGAACGTCGTGGACAAGATCGTCTCGGTGGGCAACCGCTCGATCCTCCTCACCGAGCGCGGGACCTCGTTCGGCTACCACAACCTCGTGGTGGACATGCGCGGACTCCAAGACATGCGCGCCCTCGGCGTCCCGGTGGTCTTCGACGCGACCCACTCCGTGCAGCTGCCGGGAGGCGCCGGCGATCGCTCCGGGGGCGAGCGGACATACGTCCCCGCGCTCGCCCGGGCGGCGGTGGCCGTCGGGATCGACGCGCTCTTCATGGAGATGCACGAGGACCCGGACCGCACGCTTCCGGACGGGCGGGCGTTGTCCGATGGGCCGAACATGCTGCGCATCGATGACCTGCCGCGGCTCCTGGACGAGGTCACCTCGATCGCCGCGGCTCTCGCCCGATGAAGCGGCCCGACCTCAGGCGGCTGGCCGAGCGTGTCCTCCGCCTCGAGGCCGAGGCGATCCTCGGGCTGATCCCGAAGCTCGACGCGAACTTCGAGCGCGCCATCGAGCTGCTCCGCGGCTCGGCTGGCCGCGTGATCGTGACCGGCATGGGCAAGTCGGGGCTGGTCGGGCGCAAGATCGCGGCGACGCTCGCCTCCACGGGCACGCCGGCGTACTTCCTCCATCCCGCCGAGGGCGTCCACGGGGACATCGGCATGGTGGCGCGCGGGGACGTGGTGCTCGCCCTCTCGAACTCGGGCGAGACCGACGAGGTGCTCGCGGTCCTGCCGCCGCTCAAGCGTCTCGGCGTGCCGATCGTGCTTCTGACGGGGAACCCGACCTCCACGCTCGCCCGCCAGTGCGAGGTGGTGCTCGACGTCAGCGTGCCCGAGGAGGCGTGCCCGATGAACCTGACGCCGACCTCCAGCACGACGGCGGCGCTGGCGGTCGGCGATGCCCTCGCGATGGTGCTCCTCGAGCTCCGCGGCCTCCGGCCCGAGGACTACGCGGCGCTTCACCCGCGCGGGACCCTCGGCTGGCGCGCCCTCGTCCGTGTCGGGGACCTGATGCTCACGGGCGAGGCCGTCCCGGTCGTGAGCCAGGCGATGCCGTTGCGCGACGTGATCGTGGAGATGACGAAGAAGAAGAAGGGTATGACGACGGTCGTGGACGCCGGGGGTCGGCTCGCGGGCGTCATCACGGACGGCGACCTGCGTCGCCTCCACCTGCACGGCACGCCGATCGATGAACTGAGCGCGGGTGCAGTCGCGACCGCGGAGCCGAAGACGATCCGCGAGGACGATCTCGCCGCCAAGGCACTCGAGGTGATGGAGACGTGGCAGATCACGAGCCTCGTGATCGTCGATGGTGAGCGTCGACCGATCGGCCTCATCCACATGCACGACATCCTGCGAGCGAAAATCGTCTAGCGTCCGCCGTTTTCTCTTCTCTCGTCCAAGAGGCTGTGATAGGCTGGTACCGAATTTGCATCCATAAACCACGCTACAAGTCATGCCACTGTACAAGCCTAGGCTGAGCGATCCTCGGCGCCTCGCGGGCGTGATCCTGGCTGTCGTGGCCGTGTTCGTGGTCGCCGTGGTCGGCACGCTGGTCCTGAAGAGCCGGGCGGGGCGTGTCGAGGCCACGGGCGGGGCGGCCTCCGGCGCCGATCTCCGGATCAAGGAGGTCGAGCTGGAGGAGGTGTCGGATGGAGTGCGCTGGCGCCTCCGGGCCGAGGAGGCGCTCGTCTTCAAGCCGGAAGGACGCACGGCGCTCAAGAAGATTGCGGTGGACGTCTTCGAGCGGGAGCGCTCGTGGACGATCGTCGGCGAGGAAGGGGAGCTGTTCGAGCGGACGGGCAACGTGGAGATTCGACGGAACGTCGTGCTGACCTCGAGCGACGGGTTGCGGCTCGAGACGAGCGTGCTCCGGTGGCAGGGCGCCGAGCGGCGGCTCTGGACGGACGCGCCGGTGCGTCTCTGGCGCGACGGCGCGGTGGTGAGCGGCACGGCGCTGGACGTGCGCACGCGGGACGACAGGACGACGGTGGCCGGACGCGTGCGCGCGACCTTCACGAGGATCCCGGCGTGGTGAGGCGCTGGGCCACGTTCGTCGCGGCGGTGACGCTCGGGCCCGTGGCCCTCGCGATCCCCGTGCGCGTCCCCGCCCAGGCGCCGGCGCCGACGGCCGCCAGGGCGACCGGGGAGGGGAACCAACCCCTCACGGTGGACGCCGACCGGATGGAGCGGTTGGGGAAGGAGAGCCTGGTCATCTTCACCGGCAACGTCGTCGCCCGGCAGAACAACTCGGTCCAGTATGCCGATCGGATGGAGGTCTACCTCGCCGAGAAGGGCGACCGCGTGCTGCGGACCGTCTCGACCGGTGGTGTGCGTGTCATCACGCGCGACTGCCGCACCGCCACGGCGACGCGCGCGGAGTATTTCGACCTCGAGCAACGCGTCGTCCTCATCGGCAACGCCCGCGTCTGGCAGGACGACAACGTGGTGAGCGGTGACACCATCACGATCGATCTCTCCGAGGACCGTTCGGTCGTGCAGGGGGGCAAGCAGGAACGGGTGAAGGCCGTCTTCTACCCGCGCGCGGAAGGCAAGCAAGACGGGCAGGGGCGCAGGCCCGGCGAACCGTGTCACAACTGACGGGACGCGTCTGAGGGGATGGAAGGGCTGGTCGCGCAGGGGCTGGTGAAGTGGTTCAAGAGCCGCAAGGTTGTCGACAACGTGTCGCTCGACATCCAGCGTGGCGAGGTCGTCGGTCTGCTGGGCCCCAACGGCGCCGGTAAGACGACGTCCTTCTACATGATGGTGGGCCTCCTGCCAACGGACGGCGGCCGGATCTTCCTCGAGGGAGAAGAGATCTCGCGCCGGCCCATGTACCAGCGCTGCCGCATGGGCATCGGCTACTTGCCGCAGGAGTCGTCGGTCTTCCGCAAGCTCACCGTCGAGGAGAACCTCCTGGCGATCCTCGAGACGCTTGAGCTGACGCGCGGCGAGCGACGGCAGCGTGCGCGCGAGCTCCTCGCCGAGCTCGATTTGACCGCGCTGGCGCCCTATCCCGCCGACACGCTCTCGGGCGGCGAGCGGCGGCGCCTCGAGATCACTCGAGCGCTCGTCACCGCGCCGCAGTACCTGTTGCTCGACGAGCCCTTTACGGGCATCGACCCGATCGCGATCGGGGACATCCAGGAGATCGTCGGCCGCTTGCGGGAGCGCGGCATCGGGATCCTCATCACCGACCACAACGTCCGGGAGACGCTCGCGATCACCGATCGCGCGTACATCCTCTACGACGGCAGGATCCTCGTGTCCGGCACCGCCACCGAGATCGCCACCAACCCGGTCGCGCGCGAGATCTACCTCGGCGACCGGTTCGCGTTGTAGGCTCGGGGGAGCGTTCGGCTATGGCCATGGAAGCACGCCTCTCGCTCCGGCAGAGCCAGCGGGTCGTCATGACGCCGCTGCTCCAGCAGGCGATTCAGCTCCTGCAGCTCTCCACGCTCGAGCTCCAGGAGGTCGTGCAGAAGGAGCTCCTCGAGAACCCGCTCCTGGAGGAGATGCCGGTGGACGGCGCCGAGACGCCGGAGGCGGGCGAGGCCGCGCCGAGCACGGAGGCGGAGGCGGCGCCGGCGCCGACGGTGGAGCCGATCACCGCCGACCCGCCGCCGACCGCCGAACGACAGACGGATGACCTGCCGTTCGACCCGATCGCCGTGATGTTCGACGAGCCGGAGGAGCGTTCCCTCGTCGCGCAGGAGGAGCGGGAGGACCTCCCGTTCGAGAACATGGTCCGCTCGGTCTCGTCGCTCGCCGACCACCTCGAGGAGCAGCTCCGGTTCGCCACCGAGGATGCGGCGGCCCGGCGGATCGGCGCCGAGATCATCGGCAATCTCGACGAAGACGGATACCTCCGCGCCGAGCTCGGAGAGGTCGCCCAGCGCTGCGCCGCGACGCCCGAGGACGTCGAGCGTGTCCTGACCGAGGTGATCCAGAAGTTCGACCCGATCGGCGTCGGCGCGCGCACGATCGCGGAGTGCCTCCTGCTCCAGCTGCGATCGAACGCACCCGTCGACCCGGTGTCCGTCGAGATCGTCGAGCATTACTTCGAGGATCTGAGCCGTCGCCGCTACGCGGACATCGCGCGGGCGCTCAAGCTGTCGGTCGACCGCATCATGGAGTCGGTCGAAGAGATCATGGCGCTCGAGCCGAAGCCCGGTCGTCGCTTCGGCGGCAACGACTCGCGGTACATCGTGCCGGACGTTTTCGTCTACAAGCTCGGGAACGACTACACGGTGGTGCTGAACGAGGAGGGGATTCCGCGCCTGCGCGTGAACTCGCTCTACCGCTCGCTCCTCCGGAGCTCGGGGGACGAGGCCCGCCAGTACGTCGAGCAGAAGCTGCGCTCGGCCCTCTGGTTGATCAAGTCCGTCGACCAACGGCAGCGCACGCTGCGCAAGGTCACCCAGTCCATCGTGAAGTTCCAGCGTGAGTTCCTCGACAAGGGCCTGCCCTACCTCCGGCCTCTGTCGCTCCGCGATGTCGGCGAAGACATCAGCATGCACGAGTCGACGATCAGCCGCGTGACGACCAACAAGTACGTCGAGACCCCCCAGGGGCTCTTCGAGCTCAAATTCTTCTTCCACAGCGGCATCGCCTCCGGGGACGGTGAGATGGTCTCCTCGGTCTCGGTGAAGAAGATGATCCAGGATCTCCTGGCGAACGAAGACGCCACCAAGCCTCTGTCCGACCAGGAGGTGGCCGGGATCCTCAAGGGGCGCGGCCTCACGATCGCCCGGCGCACCGTGGCGAAGTACAGGGAGGAGCTCGGCATCCTTCCCTCGCACCAGCGCCGGCTCCAGCCCCGCAAGCGGTGAGGGAGTCGACGGGCCCCGGCGTCCGGACCGTGGACGAGCGTCTGTCCTTCGTCTTCATCACGGGGCTCAGCGGCGCCGGCAAGAGCTACGCGATCAAGTGCTTCGAGGACATGGGCTTCTTCTGTGTCGACAACCTGCCCACGACGCTCATTCCGACCTTCGCCGATCTGATCGCACGGTCGGGCCAGACGATCCGTCGGGTGGCGCTGGGGGTGGACGTCAGGGAGGGGGAGTACCTCTCCCACTTGCTCGACGCGATCCGTGAGCTCAAGACGCGCGGTCATCCCGTCGAAGTCCTCTTCCTCGAGGCGAGCGAGGAGAGCCTCGTCCGGCGCTACCACGAGACCCGCCGTCGTCACCCGCTGGCCGCCGACGGCAACGTCCTCGAGGGTATCCGCGCCGAGCGCAAGGCCATGTCGTATCTGCGCGAGATCGCCGACCGGATCGTCGACACCTCCGAGCTGAACGTCCACCGGTTCAAGGAGCTCCTCGTCGAGCACTACGTCACGCCGCGGGCGCGGCCGGGCCTCGCGACGTCGCTCGTGTCGTTCGGATTCAAGCACGGGGTCCCGTTCGACGCCGACCTCGTCTTCGACGTGCGCTTCCTGCCGAACCCGCACTTCGTCCCGGCGCTCCGGTCCTTCGACGGGCGCGACGCCCGCGTGCGGGAGTTCGTGCTCGACAACGCGGAGGGCCAGGAACTCCTCACGCACCTCAAGGACTTTCTCAAGTTCCTGCTCCCACGGTACGAGCGCGAGGGCAAGGCCTATCTGACGATCGCGATCGGCTGCACCGGGGGCCGCCACCGCTCGGTGACGCTGGCGGAAGAGCTCAGAGGCTTCCTGGATGAGCTCGGCTACACGCCGAACGTCGTGCACCGCGATCTGGAGAAAGAGTAGAGGCCCCGTGACGCATGACCGGCTGGCGTTCTGCTTCGGGATCCACAATCACCAGCCGATCGGGAATTTCGACCACGTGCTCGTCGAGGCGACGGAGCGCGCCTATCATCCGTTCCTCGAGCGTCTGCACGCGCGGCCCGAGGTCCGGCTCGTCGTGCACTGCACGGGCAGCCTGCTCGAGTGGCTGCGCGAGCGGGCGCCCCGCACGTTCGACCTGCTCGCCGCGCTCGCCGGAGGTGGCCAGGTCGAGCTGCTGACGGGTGGATTCTACGAGCCGATCCTCGCCGTCCTCCCGGACCACGACAAGTTCGGCCAGATCGAGCGCCTCACCGCCTTCCTCAAGACCCACCTCGGGATCCGCCCGCGCGGGATGTGGCTCGCCGAGCGCGTGTGGGAACCGCACCTGCCACGCGTGCTGGCCGAGGCCGGGGTCGAGTACGTGCTCGTGGACGACAGCCACTTCGCCCTCGCCGGCCTCGACCCCGACACGCTCGGGGGGTACTACCTCACCGAGGATCAGGGCGTCCGGCTCCGCGTCTTCCCGATCAGCCAGCGGCTTCGCTACCTGATCCCGTTCGCGGGGGTCGAGGCGAGCCTCGAGTATCTCGCCGCCCGCCGCGGCCGGGTTCCGGCGGTGACGATGGTGGACGACGGCGAGAAGTTCGGCGTCTGGCCCGGGACGCACGCGCACGTGTACGAGAAGGGATGGCTCGACCGGTTCTTCGACCGTCTCCTGGCGACCGAGTGGCTCGACCTCGTCACGCTCTCCGACATCGTCGACCGCGTGGAGGCGACGGACCGCGTCTACCTGCCCACGGCCTCGTACCGAGAGATGGGCGAATGGGTACTCCCGCCGGCCGCTCGGCGGAGGCTCGAGCGCGCCAAGGACGCCCTCGAGCGGCTCGGCGGTGACGCCGAGCACGCCGAGCTCCTGCGCGGCGGCTTCTGGCGCAACTTCCTCGCGAGGTACCCCGAGGTGGCCGACACCTACTGGAAGATGCTCCGCCTGTCCGGCGCCGTCCGTGGCGCCCTCGCGCGAGCCCCCCACGACAGCCGCCTCCGCGAGGCGCAGATCGCGCTCTGGCGGGGCCAGGCCAACGACGCCTACTGGCACGGGGTGTTCGGCGGCTGCTATCTGCCGCACCTCCGTCGGGCCGTGAAGAGCGCGCTCCTCGAGTGTGAACGGTGTCTCGCCGAGTCGGGCGCCCTGCCCACACCCGCGTGGACGCGCGAGGACGGCAACGGCGACGGTCGGGAGGAGGTCTACGTGAGGACGCGGGACCTCACGCTGACGTTCAACCCGGCGCTGGGTGGCGCGCTCACCGAGCTCGGCTACCTCGCGCGCGACCTCGACGTGGGCGACGTGCTGGCGCGCCGCCCGGAGGCGTATCACGCCCAGGTTCGCGCGCAGGGTCCGCGGAACGGCGCGGCGGGGGTGAAGACCATTCACGACGCGCCCGCGCCGAAGGAAGCGGGGCTCGAGGCGCTGCTCACCTACGACGAGGTCCGCCGCGGCTCGCTTCTGGACGGCTGGTTCGACGCCGGCACGACGCCGCTCGACCCCGTGTCGCCCTGGGAGCGGGCGCGCCTCGCGCTCGCGGCCGAACCGCTCACCTGCACGGTGAGCGCGACGGGTGGAGCCATTGCCGTCACGTTCACCCGAGGCGCCGGGGCCCCGGTGAGCGTCGAGAAGGCGGTGACCATCCGCGATGCGACCGTCGAGGTGCGCTACCGGCTCGCCACGCCGGACGCCACGCCCCTGGCGGGGCGCTGGGCGGTCCAGTGGAACCTCGCGCTCACGGCGGGGGACGCCCCCGGCCGGTACCTGACCGCGACCGGCCGGCCCTCGCTCGGCAGCACGGGTCGCGAGCGGGACCTGGCGGGCGTGGCGCTGGTGGATGAATGGATCGGCGTACGCGCACGTCTCGCCTGGGCGCCCGTCGCCGAGCTCGCCTGGGGCCCGGTCCAGACCGTGTCGGTGTCCGAGGCCGGCTTCGAGCGGATCTACCAGGGGACGGCGCTCCTCGTCGTCTGGCCGGTCGGGCTCCACGCCGGCGAGACGCGCGAGCTCGTCGCCTCCATCACGCTGGAGCGGCTGTGAACCTCGACGACTCCCGCGCCGTCCAGCAGAGCGATCCCCACCGTGTGGCGGAGATCCTGACCGCCTTCCCGACCCAGTGTCGTGAGGCACTCGCGCTTCGCTGTGAGCCGCCCGCTCCGCGCCTGCGCCCCTCGCTGATCATCGTCGCCGGGATGGGGGGCTCGGCGAGCGGCGCCGATCTCGTCGCGGCCTCGAGCCTCCCGGAGCTCGACGTCCCGATCCTCGTCCACCGGGGCTACGGCCTCCCGGCGGCCGCGGGCAAGCACGCCCTCGTCGTCGCCGTGTCGTACTCCGGCGAGACGGCGGAGGTGCTGTCGGCGGTGGACGCGGCGCTCGCGCGCGGCGCCCCGGTCGTGACGCTCAGCGCGGGCGGGCGTCTCGGCGAGCTCGCGACGTCGCACCGGCTCCCGCACGTGCGCCTGCCCGGCGGGCTCATGCCGCGTATGGCCCTCGGCTACCTCTTCTTCGCTCTGGCGCGGGCGCTCATCGACGCCGACGTGCCCGTCGCGACGGATGCGGAGCTCGCGGAGGCGGTGACCCGCCTCGAGTCCCTCGTGCCCGGGCTCGGGCCGGCCCGCCCGACGGCGCAGAACGAGGCCAAGCGGCTCGCGCTGGCGATCGGCGATCGGCTCCCGGCGATCTACGGCGGGCCGGCGACGGGTGCGGTCGCGTACCGGTGGAAGACCGACCTCGAGGAGAACGCCAAGCTCCTGGCGCTGGCCGGCACGGTGCCCGAGATGAACCACAACGAGATCGAGGCGTGGCGCGGGCCCGCCGCGCGCGGTCGACACCTCGTCTTCCTCCGTGAGGACGCCGAGCCCCCGGAGATCGCGCGACGCTTCGCCATGCTCCACGAGCTGATCGGCCCGGCGGCGGGGGGCGTGAGCGAGTGCTGGGCGCGCGGGACCGGCCGGGCCGGACGGCTCCTGGCGCTCGCGTATGTCGGGATGTGGGTGAGCTACTACGCGGCGCTCGCGCGCGGGGTAGACCCGTGGCCCGTGCCGCTGCTCGACGAGGTGAAGCGGCGGCTCGCGTGAGGTGCGACACGCGCTCGTGCGTGTTGAGGGGCACGGAGCGCCATGTTAGAGTGGCACAACTCGACTGCGATTCCGGAGGATGCGATGGCGCGCGACGAATACCTGTTTACGTCGGAGTCGGTGACCGAAGGTCACCCCGACAAGATTGCCGACCAGATCTCCGACGCGGTCCTGGACGCGATCATCGGCCAGGACCCGACGGGCCGGGTGGCGTGCGAGTGTCTGCTGACGACGGGGCTCGTCGTCGTGGCGGGCGAGATCACGACCTCCTGTTACGTGGACATCCCGCGCATCGCGCGCGACACGATCCGCGACGTCGGCTACACCCGCGCCAAGTTCGGCTTCGACTACGAGACGTGCGGCATCATCGCGGCGATCGACGAGCAGTCGTCGGACATCGCCATGGGCGTCGACGCGCTCGGGGCCGGCGACCAGGGGCTGATGTTCGGCTACGCGTGCACCGAGACACCGGAGCTGATGCCGCTGCCGATCATGCTCGCTCACACGCTCGTCCGGCGCCTCGCCGAGGTCCGGCGGAAGGGTGTGCTCGATTACCTGCGCCCCGACGGCAAGTCGCAAGTGACGGTCCGCTACGTCGACGGCAAGCCGCGCGCGGTCGAGACGGTCGTCGTGTCGTGCCAGCACAGCCCGGACGTCACGACCGAGCGACTCCGTGCGGAAATCGTCGAGCACGTGATCGTCCCCACCGTCCCGCCGGAGCTCCTCGACCAGAAGACGTGCGTCTTCCACGTGAATCCGACGGGCCGCTTCGTGACGGGCGGGCCGATGGGCGACACGGGGCTCACCGGACGCAAGATCATCGTCGACACGTACGGCGGGTCGTGCCCGCACGGCGGCGGCGCGTTCTCGGGAAAGGACCCGACCAAGGTGGATCGGTCGGCGTGCTACATGGCGCGCCACGTCGCCAAGAACATCGTCGCGGCGGGCCTCGCGGCCCGCGCGCAGGTCCAGGTCGCGTACGCGATCGGCGTCGCCGATCCGGTCTCGATCATGGTCGACACGTTCGGGACGGGCAAGGTGCCGAACGCGGTCCTCGAGAAGCTGATCCGCCGCCACTTCGATTTCACGCCGGCCGGGATCATCAAGTACCTGAACCTGCGCCGACCGATCTACAAGCAAACGGCGGCCTACGGGCACTTCGGACGGTCGGAGCCCGCGTTCACCTGGGAACGGACCGATCGCGCGAAGGACCTGCGCGACGACGCGGGTCTATAAGGCCATGACCCTGGCTCGAGTCCAGGACGGAGGGACGAAGAGCAGGCATGGTTGAACACGACGTCAAGGACATCGCGCAGGCCGCCGCGGGGCGGCTCAAGATCGAATGGGCCGAGCAGTCGATGCCCGTCTTGCGGTCGGTGCGGGAGCGTTTCGCCAAAGAGCAGCCGCTCAAGGGTATTCGTGTCGGCGCGTGTCTGCACGTCACCACGGAGACGGCGGTGCTCATGCTGACCCTCAAGGCCGGTGGCGCCCAGCTCGCGTTGTGCGCGTCGAACCCGCTCTCCACACAGGACGACACCGCCGCGGCCCTCGTGAAGGAGTACGACATCGCCGTGTACGCGCACAAGGGCGAGGACCACGCCCGCTACTACCGACACATCGAGGCGGTGCTGGCGACGCGTCCTCAGGTGACCATGGACGACGGCGCCGATCTCATCTCCCAGCTCCACGGGGGCCGCAAGGACCTGCTCGGCGACGTCATCGGCGGCACCGAGGAGACGACGACGGGCGTGATCCGGCTGCGTTCCATGGAGCGCGACGGCGTCCTCGCGTTTCCCGTCATCGCCGTGAACGACGCCGACACCAAGCACCTCTTCGACAACCGCTATGGCACCGGTCAGTCGACGATCGACGGCATCCTGCGCGCCACCAACATCCTCCTGGCCGGTCGCACCGTCGTCGTCGCGGGCTACGGGATGTGCGGTCGGGGCGTCGCGACGCGCGCCAAGGGTATGGGCGCCCACGTGATCGTCACCGAGGTCGAGCCCCTGCGGGCGCTCGAGGCCGTCATGGACGGCTTCCAGGTGATGCCGATGGCCAAGGCGGCCGAGGTGGGCGACGTGTTCGTGACGGTGACGGGTAACACGACCATCATGTCGAGCGACCACTTCGGGCGGTTGAAGGACGGCGCGATCGTCGCCAACTCGGGTCACTTCAACGTGGAGATCGACCTCGCGACGCTGGGCGCGATGGCGCGCGAGCGGCGGACGATCCGCCCGTTCGTGGAGGAGTACACGCTCTCGAGCGGCCGGCGGATCTACGTCCTCGGCGAGGGGCGGCTCATCAACCTGGCCGCCGCCGAGGGGCACCCCGCGGCGGTCATGGACATGAGCTTCGCCAACCAGGCCCTGTCCGCCGAGCACATGGTCAAGCACGGCCGAACGCTCGAGAAGAAGGTGCACCCCGTGCCGCGCGAGATCGACCGCGAGATCGCCCGCCTCAAGCTCGCGTCGATGCGCGTCGAGATCGACGAGCTGACGCCCGCGCAACGTGCGTACCTGACCTCCTGGACCCACGGCACCTGAGCGTCCGCGTCGGGGCGCCATGAACCGCGGTCAGCCCGTTGGCCTGCTGCTCCTCGTGTTCCTGGCGCTCGGCCTCATCGCGCAGCTCGTCCCGCTCTACACCGACTGGCTCTGGTTCCAGGAGGTCGGTTACACCCAGGTCTTCACCACGACGCTCGCGCTCCGCGGCGCGCTCTTCACGAGCCTGGCGCTCACGGTTCTCATCTTCCTCTACATCAACCTGACCTTGGCGGCGCGCACCGCCGCGCCCGACGTGATCTGGGAGCTCGAGGACCAGCTCGGCCTGCCGGGGCGGGTGGTGATCGAGCCGCTCATCCGGCGCTTCCTCCCCCTCGTGCTCTTCATGATCGCCCTGGTGGCGGGGCTGCGGGCGACGGCCCACTGGGAGACGCTACTCGGCTACCTCAACGCCACGGAGTTCGGCGGCGCGGACCCGCTGTTCGGTCGCGACCTCGCGTTCTTCGTCTTCGTCCTCCCGTTCTGGCGTCTCCTGTACGGCTGGGCGGTCACGCTGGCCGTGAGCACGATCGTCCTGACCCTCGTCGTCTACATCCTGCAGCGGAGCCTGGTCCTCACGACCCGCGGCCCGCGGCTGGCGGTGGGCGCTCGGACGCACCTGCTGGCGCTCGGCGCGCTGGCGCTGGCACTCAAGGCCGTGGGCTTCTGGCTCGACCGGTTCGAGCTGGTCTTCTCCCCCCGCGGCATCGTGTTCGGCGCCTCGTACACGGACATCCACGCGTCGCTCCCCGCGCTCAGCGTGCTCGCGGTGGTGAGCGGCGTCGCCGCCGCGGCGTGTCTGGCGCAGATCGCGCGCCCGGGCGTCCGCCTCGTGGTGGGCGGCCTGATCGTGCTCGGGCTGGTCTGGGTGATCGGCCTCGGCATCTACCCGACACTGCTGCAGCGGTTCAGCGTAACGCCGAACGAGCTCGTCGCCGAGCGGCCGTTCATCGAGCACAACATCCGGATGACGCGCCAGGCGTACGGGCTCGACCGCATCGAGGAGCGTAGCTTCCCGGCCGACGAGACCCTCGACGCCCGCGCCCTCGAGCGGAACGCGCCGACGATCGAGAACATCCGTCTCTGGGACCACCGCCCACTGCTGCGGACCTTCGGTCAGCTCCAGGAGATCCGGACCTACTACAAATTCGTCGACGTCGACAACGACCGGTACACGCTCAACGGTGAGTACAAGCAGCTGATGCTCTCCCCACGCCAGCTCTCGTACGCGCACCTGCAATCGCGCATCTGGATCAACGAGCACCTGACCTTCACCCACGGCTACGGCGTCGTGGTCGGGCCCGTCAACCGGATCACGCCCGAGGGGCTGCCCGAGTTCCTGGTGAAGGACATCCCGCCGCAGTCGACGGGCGGCTTCCCGGCGATCACGCGACCCGAGATCTACTTCGGCGAAGTGTCGAACGAATACGCGCTCGTGCGCACGCGGCAGCAGGAGCTGAACTACCCGTCGGGCGACGCGAACGTCTACACGACCTACGCCGGCACCGGCGGGATCCCCCTCGGGACCTTCGCCCGCAAGCTCCTGTTCGCGATCCGCTTCGGCGAGATCAAGATCCTCCTCGCCAATGACCTCACCGCCGAGAGCCGGATCATGATCTACCGCGCCGTCCTGCCGCGGGTCCGCCAGATCACTCCATTCTTTCGATTTGACCGCGATCCTTACATAGTCGTCACCAACGACGGACGGCTCGTGTGGATGCTCGACGGCTACACGACGACGACTCGCTACCCCTACTCCGACCCGGTCCCCGGCGTCGGCAACTACGTGCGGAACTCGGTGAAGGTGACGATCGACGCCTATCACGGGACGGTGCGCTTTTACCTCGCGGATCCGACCGACCCCATCGTCCGTGCGTACGCGCGCGCGTTCCACGGTCTCCTCCAGCCGCTCGACGCGCTGCCCGCGGACCTGCGCGCGCACCTGCGCTACCCCGAAGACTTCTTCGCGATCCAGGCGCGAAAGTACGCCACGTACCACATGCGCGATCCCCAGGTCTTCTACAACAAGGAGGACCTCTGGACGGTGCCGCCGCGGACTATCGACGGGCGTGAGCGGGAAATGGAGCCGTACTACACGATCATGCGACTCCCGGGCGAGAAGAAGGAGGAGTTCATCCTTCTCACGCTCTACAACCCGAGCCGGCGCGACAACATGATCGCCTGGCTCGCCGCGCGCTCGGATCCGCCGAACTACGGCAAGCTGCTCGTCTACGACTTCCCCAAGCAGAAGCTGGTCTTCGGCCCGCGGCAGATCGACGCGCGGATCGATCAGGACCCGGTGATCTCTCAGCAGCTGTCGCTCTGGAACCAGCGTGGCTCCACCGTCATCCGCGGCTCGCTCCTGGCGATCCCGCTCGACCAGTCGCTGATCTACGTCCAGCCGCTCTATCTCGCCGCGTCGGAGCAGGGAGCCCTGCCCGAGCTCCGCCGCGTGATCGTCTCCTACGGCAATCAGATCGCGATGGAGCCGACCCTCCAGCAGTCGCTCGCGCGCATCTTCGGCGGCCGCGCCCCGGGTCCGGCGCGCGCGGCGGGGGCACCGCCCCCGACGGCGCTCGAGGCGGCAGCGGCGCGCCAGCTCGCCCAGCGGGCGTGGGAGATCTGGAGCCGAGCCCAGGATGCCCTCCGTCGTGGGGACTGGGCGACCTATGGGGCCGAGCAGAAGCGTCTGGAAGAGGCGCTCCGCGCGCTTGTAGAGTCCAAGTAGCCGTTCGCGCGGGTGTCGGGGGGAGCGGCGTCGCTCCCCCCGACCTTAACTACGTCCGCGCGCGAAGGAGGAGCGAGACGCCGATCCCGAGAAAGATGATGTTCGCCGTCCACGCGGCAAGGAAGGGTGGCAGGAGATCGGCGCGGGCGAAGGCGAGCGCGACGTAGTGAACGACGAGGTAGCCGGCCAGGATCGCGAGCGCGAGGCCGACACCGAACAGACGCCCACCGCGCGGCGACTGGAGCGCAAAGGGAATCGCCACGAGGACCATGACCAGGTTGACGAGGGGGAACGAGAGCCTCGAGTACAGCTCGACGAGATACTTGCGAACCTGGAAGCCCGCCGCCTCGAGCTGAGCCACGTAATCCTTGAGCTCGAGATAGCTCATGGACGTCACCGGCTTTTGGATCCGGATGAAGTCGTCGATCTCCTCCTTGGCATCGAGCGCGGTCCACACGAACGGCACGGTCTGCACCTTCCCGTCGGCACCGAGCTCGCGAAACGCGCCCTCGCTGAGCTCCCAGCCCGCCGGTGTCCAGTGGGCGCGGCGCGCGTCGAGGCGTTCGAGGAGGCGAAACTCGCGGTCCATCTCGAGGATCGTGACGCCGTACATGTCGTTGGTTCCCGGATGCAGGAGCTCGACCCGGTAGAAGCGGCTGTCGGAGCTGCGCATCCAGAGGCGAAGCCGCGACTGCAGATGCCGGGGCGCCTGGCCGCGGATCTTCACGCGGTCCACCTCCTCGCCACGCTCGTTCAGCCCGGGCAGCACCAGCTCCTGGAAGAGCCCCGCACCGATCGCCACCGCGACTCCGAGCCCCACGATCGGGACGCTCACGCGGTAGAGACTCACGCCGGCCGCCTTCAGGGCGGTCAGCTCGTGATGCTTGGAGAGCGTCAGATAGAGGAAGATCGTCGCGACCAGCACGATCGCGGGGAGCGCGTCGTGCAGCGCCGCCGGCACGCGATACGCGAAGTGCTCCGCGATGTAGAGGAACGGCGGCTTGATTCGAAGGTACCGATCGAGCGTCTGCAGGAGGTCGACGACCACGAAAAGGACGGCCGCCACGGCGAGCCCCAGCGCCACGAAGGTCAGGTACTCGCGGATGAGATAGCGGTCGACGAGGTGCGTCGAGTCATGTGTCGGGTGTGCCCCCGGAAGCCGCCCGCGGCGCGCGCCGCGGCGTGACGCCCGATCGGTGAGCGCGTCCAGCAGGCGCCAGAAGAGCGGCAGCGCGGGCAGGCGCCACTCACGGGCCGTCGCCACGAGGAAGCCGACGCCGAGGAGCGCGAAGAGCACGTTCGGCGTCCAGATCGCGATCCCCGTGGGGATCTGCAGCCGAAGCGCCGCGCCCTCGAGCGAGGTCATGACGACGTAATAGGTGAGGAGGATCGCGAGGCTCCCCGCGAAGGCGACGGAGCGGCCCCCGCGATGGGAGCGGATCGCGAGCGGGAACGCGACGAGCGCAAAGACCAGCGCGGCGAGCGGCAGCGCGAAGCGCTTGTGGAGCTCGATCAGATAGGGCGCCCGCCCGTGCCGGTCGGCCCAGAGCTCGGCAACCCGTGCGGTGAGCTCGGCGAGCGTCAGGTCCTTCTCCGGTTTCTCGCCACGCGGCGCGCCTTTCAGAGGGGAGTCCACCGAGAGGCTCAGGTCGTACACGCCGAAGAGGGTGTAGCGATAGCGGGCGCCGGTCGCCGCGCCGCCCGAGGTCACGTCCTTCGACAGGCTCCTCGGGGGACCCGCCGGCATCACGTCGGCCTCGCTCACGCCGCCGTTCAGCAGGCGCAGGGTGATGCGCCGGTTCACCTCGTCGGTCAAGAGCCGTCCCTCGCGCGCCGTGATGATCCGGGAGAGCTTCGGGTCGCGCTCGTCCGAGACCAGCAGCCCGCGCAGGGCAACCTGGGACGCGCTCACGTCCTCGACGTAGATGATCACGTCCCCGAAGGTCGTGTTGAAGACGCGCTCCTGGAGCCCGCTCGCCGCGCGCGCCTGGACGATCTTGAACAACTGGCGCTGGAACTCGCCGTTGGCCACCGGGTTCACGACGAGCGTGAGGCCCGCCGTGATCGCCGTGACGACCAGGGCGACCGCGAGCACCGGCCGGAAGAGTCGGAACGCACTCACCCCCACCGCTTTGAGCGCGATGATCTCCAGGTCGCCGGCCAGACGACCGCCGGCCAGGAGGATCGCGACCAGAAGCGCCATGGGCAGGGTGTGGGCGAGAAAGGACGGAAGCATGTAGACGAGGAGCTGGACGACAAGGTAGAACGGCACGCCTTTCGTGACGACCAGGTCGGTCAGGTGGTAGATCCGGTCGATGATGAGGAAGAATGTGAAGAGGGCGCCGCCGAGCGCGAAGGGCGGGATGAGCTCGTGCACGATGTACCGGTCGAGGACGAGCGACCTCACCGCTCTGTTGTACCATAGCCCCGTGTACCGACCCTCGCAGCCGCTCCTGACGGTCGCGCTCGCCCTCGCGGCGCTCGCCGGCCTCGGCGCCGCCGCCGTCGGCGCGGCGGGCGTGCCCGATCGGCTCGACCGCTTCCGCGAGCTCGCGCTCGCCCGGCAGGCCCGTGCGCAGACGAGTGGGGAGCTGACGGCCGACGCCTTTCGTGAGATGTACGCGCTGCTGGACGAGGAGATCGTGGAGAGCCTCGCGAGTGGCGGACCGTTTGCGTCTCCGGGATTCCTGCAGGACCGTCTCGACGCCTTCGGCGACGTGTGGGGCGGCGCGATGCTCGGCGTCGTCGGCGTCGATCGCCTGATCGTGGGCGCGTTTCGGCTCGCCGATGCGCCGGGCGTGAGCACGGTGCGCGTGTACGGGCGCCTCCGCGGTGAGGCCGCGCTCCTCACGACGATCCACCGCGAGGGCCAGCCCGTCGTCTACCCTGCCGCCCCCGCGGCGAACGGGGCGCCGCAGTTCATTACCGCGTGGGAGGGCGCGCCGTCCGGGCGCGGCACGCGCGCGCTCCGCCTCGAGCTCGCGCGTCAGGTGGGCGATTCGGTCCGCGTCGTGTGGTCCACGGCGGAGGTCTTCCCCCTGGGGCTGGTCGTGCGATCCTACGCGGTTCGACCAAACGAGATCCGCGTGCGCTACGAGCTGCACTATCCGGGCTGGACGCCCGGATGCGAGGCGCAGACCGAGGCCGAAGACGTCTACCGACTGGCCACCGACACGGGCGTCTTCGCGCGGCCGACCCGCACGTACCATCAGCCCTGGCACCAAGAGCTGCACGCCACCGTCTGGCGCCTCTTCGAGGCGCTCGGCGGCGGCGATCAGACGACGCTGACGACGCTCGTGCCCGACGCCCGGCTCAGGCGGCGCCTCCCAGCGGCGCTCCGCGCGGAGTCTGCATGCGATGCGCCGGAGGACGGGCCGACGCCGCGGACGGTGTCGGTCCCGGCATCGGAGGAGCGCACGCCGTGGGAGCTCGTGTTCCGCTGGACGGCGGACGGCTGGCGTCTCATCCGCGCAACCCAGGTGGCGCCGTGAGCCAGCCCACAGCGTCAATCCCCGACCGCTACGAGCCGTCCGACGTCGAGAAGCGCTGGTATCCCGTCTGGGAGGCGCGCGGCTACTTCCGCGCCGACCCGGCTGGAGCCGGCAAGCCGTTCTCGATCGTCATCCCGCCGCCCAACGTGACGGCGGCGCTCCACTGGGGCCATGCGCTGAACAACACGCTCCAGGACGTGCTCGTCCGGATGAAGCGGATGGACGGCTTCAACACGCTCTGGCTGCCGGGGACGGACCACGCGTCGATCGCCGTCCACGTCATTCTGGAGCGCCAGCTCGCCGCCGAGGGAAAAACGCGCCACGACGTCGGCCGCGAGGCTTTCCTGGAGCTCGCCTGGCGGTGGAAGGAGGAGACGGGCGGTGCCATCATCCGCCAGCTCAAGCGCCTCGGCGCCTCCTGCGACTGGTCGCGTGAGCGCTTCACGATGGACCCGGGCCTGTCGCGGGCCGTGCGCGAGGCGTTCGTGCGGCTCTGGGAAGAGGGCTTGATCTACCGCGACGACTACATCGTCAACTGGTGCCCGCGGTGTCAGACCGTGCTCTCCGACCTCGAGGTCGAGCGGGAGGAGCGCGACGCCGAGTTCGTCTATATCAAATACGGGCCGTTGACGCTCGGGACGGTGCGCCCGGAGACGAAGCTCGGCGACACGGGCCTCGCCGTGCACCCCAAGGATAAGCGCTACGCCCAGTATGTCGGAAAGACACTCGAGGTTCCGTCGGTCGACGGGACGGTGTCGGTCCGCGTCGTCGCCGACGAGGCGGTGGACCCCAAGTTCGGCACCGGGGTCATCAAGGTCACGCCCGGTCACGACCCGGTCGACTTCGAGATCGGGAAGCGCCACGGTCTGCCGATCCGCACCGTGATCGGGTTCGACGGCCGGATGACGGCGGCCGCCGGTCGCTACGCCGGGCTCGATCGGTTCGAGTGCCGGAAGCGGATCGTCGACGACATGAAGGCGCTCGGGCTGGTCGAACGGATCGAGCCCTATCGCCATACGGTCGGCGTCTGCTATCGGTGCAAGACCGTCGTCGAGCCGCTCGTGTCCAAGCAGTGGTGGGTGCGCACGAAGCCGCTGGCGGAGCCCGCGATCAAGGCGGTTCGCGACGGCCGGATCAAAATCATCCCGAGGAGCTGGACGAAGACGTACTACCACTGGATGGAGAACATCCGTCCCTGGTGCATCTCGCGTCAGCTCTGGTGGGGCCACCGGATCCCCGCCTGGCACTGCGACCGCTGCGACGCGGTCCACGTCTCTCGCACGGACCTCGCGACGTGCCCGAGCTGCGGCGGGCCTGTGCGCCAGGATCCCGACGTGCTCGACACGTGGTTTTCCTCGGGCCTGTGGCCCTTCTCGACGATGGAGTGGCCGGACGACACGCCGATGCTGCGAACGTACTATCCGACCTCGGTGCTCGTCACGGGATTCGACATCCTCTTCTTCTGGGTTGCCCGCATGGCGATGCTGGGCTTGCATTTCATGCAGCAGGTGCCCTTTCACGACGTGTATATCCACGCCCTGGTCCGTGATGCGGAAGGCCAGAAAATGTCGAAGTCGAAGGGCAACGTCGCCGATCCGCTGGAGGTGATGGACAAGTACGGCACGGACGCCTTTCGGTTCACCCTGACGGCGCTCGCCGGGCTCGGGCGCGATATCCGGATCAGCGACGAGCGGATCGAGGGGTACCGGAACTTCGCCAACAAGCTCTGGAACGCGGCGCGGCTGGTGCTGTCGAACCTCGACGGCTACGACGCGGCCAACGCACGGAAGGTCGAGCCGGCGCTCGCCGACCGCTGGATCCGGAGCCGGCTCGCCGCGACGATCGGTGCGGTGCGCACGGCGCTCCGGCGCTATCGATTCAACGACGCCGCGTCGGC
Source organism: Candidatus Rokuibacteriota bacterium (assembly GCA_003221695.1). Lineage (GTDB taxonomy): Bacteria > Methylomirabilota > Methylomirabilia > Rokubacteriales > CSP1-6 > 20CM-2-70-11. The sequence continues at coordinate 60,021 of QHSX01000050.1, read as the reverse complement.
CGTGTACCAGTTCCTGTGGCACGAGTACTGCGACTGGTACCTCGAGCTCGCCAAGCTCTCCCTCTACCGCGCCGTCGAGCCTGCCGAGCGCCTCCGGACCCAGCACACGCTGGTGGAGGTGCTCGAGACGACGCTGCGTCTTCTGCACCCGTTCATGCCGTTCGTCACGGAGGAGGTCTGGCAACGGCTGCCGCACAAGGGCGAGTCGATCATGATCGCGCCCTACCCGAAGGCCGTGCGGAAGCAGCACGACCCGACCGCGGAGCGCGAGATGGGCGCCGTCATGGACGTCGTGACCGCGATCCGCAACATCCGCGGCGAGATGCGGATTGCGCCCGGCGTGATTCTCACCGCCACGCTGCGTCCGGCACGCGGCGCCGAGACGCTCTTCACCGCCACCGGCCCCCTCATTGACACCTTGGCGCGCGCGCGGCTCCGGATCGATCCGCACGCGAGCCGGCCGCCGAACTCGGCCCTCGCCGTCGTGGCGGGCTCGGAGGTCTACGTCGCGCTGGCCGGGGTCGTCGACCTCGCCGCGGAGCGCGCGCGGCTCGAGAAGGAGATCAGGCGAGTCACCGAGAGCGTCGAGTTCCTCCGGGCGAAGCTCGCCCGCCCGGATTTCGTCGACCGCGCCCCGGCCGAGATCGTCGCGCGCGAGCGCGAACGGCTCGCCGCCGAGGAGGCGCGCCGCGCGAAGCTCACCGCGAGCCTGGACTGGGTCGGTGACCGTTAGCCGGGCGCCGATTGTCCGCTTCTCGGTCGTCGAATCCACGCAGACGACCGCGTTTGCGCTCGCGGCCGAGGGCGCCCCCGATCGCACGGTCGTCGTCGCGGACCACCAGTCGTCGGGGCGAGGCCGACGGGGCCGGACGTGGACCGACGCCCCCGGGATGAGTCTGCTCGCCTCGATCCTGATCCGGCCAAGAGTGGCGCCGACGCTCCTGGCGACGTTCTCGATCGCAACGGCCGTGGCCGTCGCCGAGGCGCTCCGTCGTGCCACGGGCATCGAGGCCGGGCTGAAGTGGCCGAACGACGTCCTTGCACACGGTCGCAAGATCGCTGGCATCCTGGTGGAGTCCCGAATCGGCACGCCACCCACGGCCGTTACAATGGTCACTGGCGTGGGCGTGAACCTGGCGCAGCGCGCCTTTCCCGCCGAGCTCGCCGACCGCGCCACCTCGGTGGCGATCGAGACGGGCCGGGCGCCCGACCGCGATGCGCTGCTCGAGACGCTGCTCGAAGAGTTCGACGCGTGGCGCTGGCGGCTCGAGTCGCACGGCTTCGGTGAGGTGCGCAAGCGCTGGCTCGCACGGAGTGAGACCATCGGGCGCCCGGTCAGGGTGGACGCCCTCAGCGGCGTGGCCGTCGGCCTCGACGTGGACGGCGCGCTGCTGGTACACGACGGCCGGGGGGTGCAGCGGGTCGTCGCGGGCGAGATCGCGTCGGAGGTGATCCATGCTGCTCGTCGCTGACGTCGGCAACACCAACACGAAGATCGGTGTCTTCGACGGTGACCGGCTCCTCGTGTCCTGGGTCCTGACGAGCCGGCGGGAGCAGACCGCCGACGAGTACGGCGTGTTCATCGAGACGCTTCTGCGCGCGCGCGGGATCTCGGCCAGCGACATCCATGGCATCGCGATCTCGAACGTCGTGCCGCCCGTCCAACAGACGCTCGAGTGGATGTGCGAGGAGTATTTCGGCCAGGCGCCGTTCGTCGTCGAGCCGGGTGTGAACACGCGGATGCCGCTCGACGTGGACGCGCCACGCGAGGTCGGCGCCGACCGTTACGTGGACGCGTTCGCGGGGAGCGTTCTGTATGGGCCTCCGGTCATCGTCGTCAACTTCGGCACCGCGACGGCCTTTAACTGCGTGAACGCGCGGGGCGAGTTCATCGGCGGCGCGATCGCGCCCGGTCTCGGGACGGCGGTCGATGCGCTCGTGAGCCGCGCGGCCCGCCTCCACCGGGTCGAGCTCGTCCGGCCCAAGGAAGCGATCGGCCGCGACACGACGACGAATATCCAGTCGGGCGCGATCTACGGCTTCGCCGGGCTCGTGGACGGCCTCGTCGATCGGATGCGCGCGGAGATGGGCGGGAGCCCACAGGTGATCGGGACCGGCGGCCTCGCCGTGCTCATCGCGGGGGTCGCGCGCACGGTCGAGCGCGTCGACGACCACCTGAGGCTCACGGGGCTGCGGCTCCTCTACGAGGAAGCGCATCCCGCGACGCCCGCGCGTTGACACGCGCCGCGCCCGGCGGGTATACTCACACGAAATATAGTGTGACGGCACGGGGCCGATCCCTATATACAGCGATCGGGCAGGGAACTGGCGGCGGGCTGAGGGGAGGAGAGCTGATGGGAATGTGGGTCGGGCGAGGGCGAAAGGCGAGGGTCGCGTACGGGTTCGATGACATCGCGCTCGTTCCAGGCACGGTGACGATCAACCCGAACGAAGTCGACATCGCCTGGGAGCTCGAGGGCCATCGGTTCGAGCTGCCGATCATCGCCGCCGCCATGGACGGGGTCGTCGGCCCCAGGCTGGCGATCGAGATGGGCCGCCTGGGCGGGCTCGCCGTCCTGAACCTGGAGGGGATCTTCGCACGGTACGCAAACCCCGAGGACGTCCTGGATCGCATCGTGTCGGCGAGTCAGGACGAGGCGACCAAGATCATCCAGTCGATCTACGGGGAGCCGATCAAGGAAGAGTTGATCCACCGTCGGATCCGCGAGATCAAAAAGGGTGGGGGGCCCGCCGTCGTGTCGTCGATTCCCCAGCGCGCCGAGCGCTTCGCCCAGATCGCGCAGGAAGCGGGTGCGGACATCTTCGTGGTCCAGTCCACCGTCACGACCGCCCGTCACATCGCCACCGAGTACACCCCCGTCGACTTCCGCAAGCTGAAGAAGCAGCTTGCGATCCCGCTCATCATCGGCAACGTCGTCACCTACGAGGCGTGCCTGGAGCTCATGGACTGCGGCGCCGACGCGCTCTTGATCGGCGTCGGGCCGGGCGCCGCGTGCACGAGCCGCGAGGTGCTCGGGCTCGGTGTGCCGCAGGTCACCGCGACGGCCGACGCCGCGGCGGCACGCGACTACCACTACAAGCAGCGGGGGCGCTACGTCCCGATCGTCACCGACGGCGGCATGACGACGGGCGGCGACGTGTGCAAGGCGCTCGCGGCAGGCGCCGACGCCGTCATGATCGGCTCGGCGTTCGCCCGCGCCACCGAGGCGCCGGGCCGGGGCTACCACTGGGGCATGGCGACGCCACATGCCAACCTGCCACGCGGGACTCGGATCCGGGTCGGCGTGGCCGGCTCGCTCGAGCAGATCCTGTTCGGTCCCGCGTTCACCGAGGACGGCACGCTCAACCTGGTCGGCGCGATCCGGACCTGCATGGGCTCGATCGGTGCGCGCACGATCCGCGAGCTTCAGCAGACGGAGTTGATCATCGCTCCGACGATCAAGACCGAAGGCAAAGTCTTCCAACAGGCTCAGAAGCTGGGGCGCCCGCGGTAGCGGGGCGCCCGCGATGGTCGCCGCCGACAAGATCGCGGTCCTGGACTTCGGCGGTCAGTACACCCAGCTGATCGCCCGGCGGGTCCGCGAGATGAGCGTTTTCTCCGAGGTCTTCTCCTGTACTCGGCCGATCGAGCCGATCCTCGCGGGGGGGTACAAGGGCATCATCCTCTCCGGCGGGCCGGCGAGCGTCTACGAGGACGCCGCGCCGCTTCCGCCAAAAGCGCTCTTCGACTCGGGCATCCCCATCCTCGGCATCTGCTACGGCATGCAAGCGATGGGGTATCTCCTCGGCGGCCACGTCGTGCCCGCCGAGCGCCGTGAGTACGGCAAAGCTGAAGTCGATCTGCTGAGCTCGAGCCGGCTCCTCCAGGGTGTCGAGCTCGAGGCGGACGGCCGCCTGGCCGTCTGGATGAGCCACGGCGACACCGTCCTCCGACCGCCGAAGGGCTTCACGGCCCTGGGCGCGACCCCGAACTGCCCCGTCGCCGCGATGGCCGACGAGCAGCGCAAGCTCTACGCGGTCCAGTTCCACCCTGAGGTCGTGCACACGCCGCAGGGGCGAAAGATCTTCGACAACTTCCTCGACATCTGCGGGGCGCGCCGCACGTGGTCCATGGCGGGGTTCATCGACACGACGGTCGAGGAGATCCGGCAGAAGGTCGGCCGTGAGCGCGTTCTCTGCGCGCTGTCGGGCGGCGTGGACTCATCGGTGGTCGCGGTTCTGGTCCACCGTGCCATCGGCGATCAGCTCACGTGCGTCTTCGTCGACAACGGGCTCTTGCGAAAGGGCGAGGCGCAATCGGTCAGCCACACCTTCCGTGACGCCTTCAAGATCAACCTGATCCAGGTCGACGCATCTCACCGGTTTCTGGACGTTCTTCGCGGCGTGACCGATCCCGAGATCAAACGCAAGCGAATCGGCGCCGAGTTCATCGCCGTCTTCGAGGAGGAGGCCCGCAAGCTCGGTGAGATCGCCTGGCTCGCCCAGGGCACCCTCTATCCCGACGTGATCGAGTCGGTCTCTTTCCGGGGGCCGTCGGCGACGATCAAGACCCACCATAACGTCGGCGGCCTGCCCCTCAAGATGCAGTTCGAGCTGGTCGAGCCCCTGCGGGAGCTGTTCAAGGACGAAGTCCGGCGGCTCGGCGAGATCCTTGGGCTGCCGCCGGAGATCGTCTGGCGCCAGCCGTTCCCGGGGCCGGGTCTGGCGATCCGGGTCCTCGGCGAGGTCACCCCCGAGCGGCTCACGATCCTGCGCGAGGCCGACGCGATCGTCCAGGACGAGGTGCGCGCGGCCGGCTTCGAGCGCGAGGTGTGGCAGGCCTTCGCCGTGCTCCTGCCGATCCGGACGGTCGGCGTGATGGGCGACTTCCGCACCTACGCGCACGTGATCGCGCTCCGCGCGGTCATGAGCCAGGACGCGATGACGGCCGACTGGGCGCGGCTCCCCTACGACCTGCTCGGGCGCATCTCGAACCGCATCATCAACGAGGTGAAGGGCGTCAATCGGGTGGTCTTCGATATTTCGTCGAAGCCCCCGTCCACCATCGAGTGGGAGTGAGCGGGTCCCCGGTGCAGCATAGCGAGTTCGTCCACCTCCACGTCCATTCCGAGTACAGCCTCCTCGACGGAGCGGCGCAGCTCGAGAAGCTCGTTCAGAAGGCGAAGGAGCTCCGCTTCCCCGCGATCGCGCTGACGGACCACGGCAACCTCTTCGGCGCGATCGACTTCTACCTTGCGGCCCAGAAGGCCGGGATCAAGCCGATCCTCGGGTGCGAGCTCTACGTCGCCCCCGGGAGCCGGCGCGAGCGCGGCTCGCAGGACGGCGGCTACGAGGGCGCGAACCACCTGACGGTCCTGGTGCGGAACCGCGTCGGCTACCAAAACCTCGTCAAGCTGGTCTCGAAGGCCTACCTCGAAGGCTTCTACTACAAGCCCCGGGTGGACCGGGAGCTCCTCGCCCAGCACGCCGACGGGCTCGTCGTCCTCTCGGGGTGCCTCAACTCGGAAGTCTCGCGCCTTCTCGGCCAGGGCGAGACGCAGAAGGCGAAGGAGATCGCGGGCTGGTACCAGGAGGTCGTCGGCCGAGACTACTACTTCATGGAGGTCCAGTCCCACGGGCTCGAGCAGCAGGCGCGGGTCACCGCCGACACCCGCGCGATCGCCAAGGCCATCGGCGCGCCGATCGTCGGCACCAACGACTCGCACTACCTCGAGGGGGGGCACGCGCGCGCCCACGAGGCGCTCCTTTGCATTCAGACGGGCACGAATCTCGGCGACCCGAACCGCTTCCGGTTCTCGACCGAAGAGTTCTACGTCAAGTCGGCGGAGGAGATGGCCCGCGTCTTCGCCGAGTTGCCCGAGGCGTGCCGCAACACGCTGGCCGTCGCCGAGCGCTGTAACCTCACCCTCGACTTCGGGACCTTCCACCTGCCGCGTTACCTCGTCCCAGACGGACACACGCTGGACAGCTACCTGCGGGAGCTCGCGACCGCGGGGCTGCGGCGCCGCTACGGCGGGGCCCCAGGCGAGGCGATCGAGGCGCGCTTCGCCCACGAGCTCGCGGTCATCGAGAAGATGGGGTTCGCGGGGTACTTCCTCGTCGTGTGGGACTTCATCCACTACGCGCGCCAGCAGGGGATCGCCGTGGGGCCGGGCCGCGGCTCCTCGGCCGGCTCGCTCACCGCGTACTGCCTCGGGATCACGAACATCGATCCGATCCGGTACGGCCTGCTCTTTGAACGCTTCCTGAACCCCGAGCGGATCTCGATGCCCGACATGGACATCGATTTCGCCGACGACCGACGCGACGAGGTCATCCGGTATGTCGCGGAGAAATACGGGCGCGACCGGGTCGCCCACATCATCACCTTCGGAACGCTCGGCGCGAAGGCCGCGATCCGCGACGTGGGGCGCGTGCTCGGCCTGGCCTACACCGACGTGGACCGGATCGCCAAGCTCGTCCCGAACTTCCCCCTCAACATCACGCTCGACGACGCGTACCAGAAGGCGCTCCCGCTGGCCGAGATGGTGAAGAGCCAACCGCACGTTCGAGAGCTCTGGGAAATCGCGCGCACGCTGGAGGGCTGTACCCGCCACGCCTCCGTCCACGCCTCGGCCGTCGTCATCTCCGACGAGCCGCTCGACGAGCACGTCCCGCTCTACAAGGACCCCAAGCGGCCGGAGCTGATCACCGGCTACGCGATGGGGCCGATCGAGAAGCTCGGCCTCCTCAAGATGGACTTCCTCGGCCTCCGGACGCTGACCGTGCTGGCGAACACCGTGGCCCTCATCAGGGAGGCGCGGGGGATCGAGATCGACCTCGACACGCTGCCGCTTGACGACGCGAAGACGTACGCGCTCCTGAGCGAGGCGAAGACCTTCGGCGTCTTCCAGCTGGAGTCGTCGGGCATGCGCGAGGCACTCCGCGGACTCCGGCCCGAGCGGCTCGCGGACGTGATCGCGATGGTCTCGCTCTACCGGCCGGGGCCGATGGAGCTCATCCCCGACTTCATCGAGCGCCGGCACGGCCGCGCGAAGATCACCTACGAGCATCCGGCGATGGAAAAGTTCACGCGCGAAACGTGCGGGATCATGGTCTACCAGGAGCAGATCATGCAGATCGCCTCCGAGATGGCGGGCTTCACCATGGGCGAGGCGGACACGCTCCGTCGCGCCATGGGCAAGAAAGACCGCGACCTCATGGCGAAGCAACGCGCAAAGTTCGTCGCCGGGTGCGCCGAGCGGGGGATCGGCCAGGCGAAGGCCGACCGCGTCTGGGAGCTGATGGAGAAGTTCGCGGGGTATGGCTTTAACAAGAGCCATGCAGCGGCGTACGCGCTCGTCGCGTACCAGACCGCGTACTTCAAGGCGAACTACCCCGTGGAGTTCATGGCCGCGCTGCTCACCTCGGAAATGGGCGACACGGACAAGATCGTGAAGTACATCGAGGAATGCCGCGCGATGGAGATCCGCGTCGAGCCGCCCGACGTGAACGTCTCCGCGGTGCGGTTCAGCGTCGCCGGCGATACGGTTCGATTCGGCCTGGCCGCGATCCGGAACGTGGGCGAGGCGGCGATGGAGTCCATCCTCCGCGCGCGCGCCGAGGCGGGGCCCTTCACGTCGCTCGAGGACTTCTGCGCCCGTGTCGATCTCCGTCTCGTGAACCGCCGCGTGCTCGAGTCGCTGATCAAGGCGGGCGCCTTCGACTCGCTCGGGCTGTCGCGGGCCCATCTGCTCGCGACCGCGGATGCCGCGCTCGAGGGCGGCCAGCGCAAGCAGCGCGACCGTGCGGAGGGCCAGGCGTCGTTCTTCGACCTCCTGCCGGCCGGAGCGCCCGCGCCGAGCGCGGCGGCGACCGAGACGACGCCGGAGTGGGAGCCGGACCAGCGCCTCGCCTTCGAGAAGGAGGTCCTCGGGTTCTATGTCTCCGGCCATCCGCTCGCCCGTTTCCGGTCCGTCGTCGAGTCGCTCGGCCTCACGACGACGGCCGAGCTGGCGGCCAAGGGGCACGCCGCCCGCGTGCTCCTCTTCGGTCACGCGGCCGGGCTCAAGGAGACGTCCACCAAGAGCGGTAACCGCATGGCGTTCTTCACGCTCGAGGACATGGACGGGACGGTCGAGGTCACGGTGTTCCCGGAGCCCTACCGGGCCGCCGCCGCCTGCCTGCACTCGCGCGAACCGCTCCTGGTACGGGGCAGGGTGGACGACGGCGAGAAGGGGCGGGTCGTGCTCGCCGAGGACATCCGTCCCCTCGAGGCGGCGCTCGCCGCGAACGGCGCCCGCCACCGCGTCGCCACCGGCGAGCCGAGCGCGTGCCGGATCCGCGTGACGGCCTCCAGGGAGCCGGGCGACGCGCTCGGCGCGCTCCGTCAGGTCTGCGCCGCGCACCCGGGGCGCGTCCCGCTGTTCCTCCACCTCCTGCTCGGGTCGCAGGAGGTCGTGGTCCGCTGCCGCGGCGTCACCGTCGACGCGAGCCCGGAGCTCTGCGCGAGGGTCGAGTCGCTCCTGGGCGTCGACACGGTCACGGTGGAGTATGCCGGACGCGCTTGACTTCGAGGAACCGCTGCTCGAGCTGGAGAACCGAATCGCGGCGCTCCAGGCCGAGGACGATTCGCCCCGCGTCCGCGAGGAGATCGCGAAGCTCGAGGAGCGGCTCCACCGGCAACGCCAGAAGACCTACGCAAGCCTGACGGCCTGGCAGCGGACGCAGCTCGCCCGCCACCCCAAGCGTCCCCACACCCGCGACTTCCTCCGGCTCCTCTTCGAGGACTTCGTCGAGCTCCACGGCGACCGACTCTACGGAGACGACGCGGCGATCGTCGGCGGCCTCGCGCGTTTCGAGGGCCAGGGCATCGTCGTCATCGGCCACCAGAAGGGGCGCGACACGCGCGAGAAGATCGCGCGCAACTTCGGCATGCCGCACCCCGAGGGCTACCGGAAGGCGCTCCGTCTCATGCAGCTCGCCGAGAAGTTCGGCAAGCCGATCCTCGCCCTCATCGACACGCCGGGCGCGTACCCCGGCATCGGCGCCGAGGAGCGGGGCCAGGCGGAGGCGATCGCGCGGAACCTTCGCGCGATGGCCGCGCTGCGCACGCCGATCGTCGCGATCGTCACGGGGGAGGGCGGCAGCGGCGGCGCGCTCGCGATCGGCATGGGCAACCGCGTCCTCATGCTCGAGTACGCGATCTACTCGGTGATCTCGCCGGAGGGTTGCGCGGCGATCCTCTGGGGCGACGCCGCGAAGGCTCCGGAGGCGGCGGCGGCGATGCGGATCACGGCGCCCGATCTCCTGCGCCTCGGCGTCATCGACGCGATCGTCCCCGAGCCGCTCGGCGGCGCCCACCGCGACTGGGACGCGTCGGCGGCCGCCGTGCGGGCCGCGCTCCGCGATCAGCTGGCGGACCTCACGCCGAAGTCGTCGGAAGCCCTCGTCGCGGAGCGCTACGAGAAGTTCAGGCGGCTCGGCGCGTTCGAGGAGACCGCGGTAGAGCGCGGCGGCGCCTGAGGGGCCGCCCTCAGGCGGCCCGCCGCACCAGCGCCGCGGCGAGGTCCTCGTCGGTCACCAACACGTTCATGAAGCGGCCGGCGAGGGCCCCGCGCACGGCGTCGAGCTTCGCCCGGCCGCCGGCGATCGCCACGACATGGCGGTCGGGGCGGCGCGAAAGCGTCTGGAGCCGGCCGACCTCGACCGAGAGGATCCGGTGCATGAGGACGCGCAGCTCCGGGCGGTCCACCGTGTGGCCCGCCGCATCGAAGGGCTGGTAGTTGATCTCGCCCACGACCCCGAGCTGACGCAACCGCTTGACGCTGACGCCGTAGGACTCCGCGAGAGCGCAGAACCCCGGGGTCTGCTCGCCGATCATGCCGATCCCCACGAGCGCGATGTCCACCGCCTGCGCGGCCTCGTAGATCGACCGGATCTCGGGGTCGCGGAGGAGCCGGCGTCGCTCCCGCTCGATCTCGCGGAGCGACAGGAGGTGCTGCACGGGCAGGGCGTACGCGCTCACGTGCGGCCGGTACTTCGCGGCCATCATCCCGACGAGCGTGTTCGGGGAGAGGTCCACCATCTTGAGCGTGCTCTCGCCGGAGAGGGGGTAGAGGGCGAGGTCGCGAAACCGCCGCTCCCGGAGCTGACGGATCGTCTCGTAGAGGGTAAACCCGCACGAGAGCCCCACGCGGATCCCGTTCGACGCGATCTTCTCGAAGTAGGCCGCCGCCGCGGCGCCGAGCTCCTCCTTCAGGTCGGCGCGGCCCCCCGCCGCCACGACCACCGCCTCGCGCAGGCCGAACCGCTCGGTGAGCGCCGCCTCGAGCTCCTCGGCGCGTGGCAGGTCGAGCTCGACCCGGACGAAGCCCTCATCGTAGGCGCGTTTGAGGAGCCGCGACACCGTCGCCGCGGAGACGCCGAGCGCCCGGGCGATCTCCTTCTGCGGCCGCGCCTGGCGGTAGTAGAGCTCGAGGCACCGGACCATCAGCCGGAGCTCCCGGGGAGCCTGAGAAATTAATTTCATGAGCTTGAAGTTCTTGCTTGACGCCACCAGTGTACCCCGTTATCCTCGGTCAAGTCACCATCATCCACCTCGATCCCCGGAGGAGGCGCGCATGGGCGCCAGGCGTTACGGTTCGACGAACCCGATCCAGCTGACGGAGTACCACGAGTCCCGGAACGAGCTCGCGGGGCTGCCGGTCACGTCGGCGGAGAAGATCCCGGTCACCAACACGCCGAACATCTTCTCCCACAAGGCGTACGTCTTCGCCAAGAACCCAGCGCTGGTCCCGCGCCTGATCAAGGCGACGAAGGCCGACGTCGGCGGCGTCGGGGGGCACGTGGTCGCGGCCGAAGAGGTGAAGTCGATCATCGCCAAGTTCGTCCTCGAGAACAACGCCTTCCACGGCGAGCCCATCTTCACGTCGCTCGTCGTCACCCACACCGGTGACGACATCGCCGTCACCGGGATCATGCCGGCGTCGGTGGATATGTCGGTCGTGGACGAGCTCATGTGGGACGCCCTCCAGGAGGGCGCGCACAAGGCCGCCGAGCTCGGCCTCTACGGCCCGGGCCAGGACCTGGTCGCCGACGCCTTCACGGGCAACCTCCGCGGCGCCGGGCCGGCGACGGTCGCGCTGCCGCTGCCGGTGCGCAAGGACAACCCCTCGCAGACGGTCCTCGTCTCCTTCGCCGACAAGACCGAGCCCATGGCGTTCAACTACTACGCCACGGGCGCGTACCTTCTCCCGCGGTTCAACACCGGCCTGGTGATCGCGTCGTCGAAGATGAAACGCGGGTACATCATGGAGATCGTCGACCTCGACACCAAGGCACAGGCGATCGAGGCGGGCGCGCACCCGCGCGACCAGAAGGCCCTCGACGGCAAGATGGAGGAGCTCGCGAAGGGACTTCAAGAGAAAGTGCTCACGCTGAGAGCGCCCGAGGACCTCTACGACATCGAGGGGCTCACGCGTGCGTCGCGCTTCGTCATCGCGCGGATCTGGAGCCGCAACGACCAGGGCGAGCGCGACCAGCTCGGCTACATCTGCTCGGCCGAGCGGCTGCACAACATCAAGACGAAGAAGGGGTTCACCTACGGCGGCAAGGACGACCCCGTGCTCCTCGCCTTCGCGCAGGGCGACTGGCCGGCGCCCGGCGAGATCACCTCGCCCTGGGCGGCGTGTCCGATGGTCGCCGGCGACTGCCGGGGGAGCCACAACCTCCACATCCTGCCGGTGCCGATCAACTCGCAGACGTCGTTCTGGTCCGGACCGATCCTGTCCGCGATCACCCTCTCCGTCAACATCCACACGGGGCGCATCGGGGCCATCTCCGACCAGTTCGCACTCGGCACGCCTTGGGACTCGGTGCGCCGCCAGGCGTCCGACCTGGCGATCCAGTTTCGTCTGGCGCACGGCATCAAACAGCCGGCGACGCTCCACGAGGAGGAGCTCGAGTATCAAGAGGGTTGGAAGGAGCGGCGGGCCCGCCTCGAGCGCCAGTTCGAGGTCAAGCCGCCGCTCACCTTCGGCGGCAACGGCCAGGGCGGCAACGGCGGGCGGGAAGGGAAGCCCGCCGCCGCGCGCAAGGGAGGCCGTCCGGACGAGATCGATTGATCCGCGTCGGGGGGAGCGAGCGCCGTTCCCCCCGACACCCCCCACCGGCCACCCGCGGCGGCCTCCGAGGCTTTTGGGAGCCAAATTGACTTCCCGTATCGCGGATGCTACGGTCAGGTCAACGCAACTGCCGGATTTTTCGGATAACTCATGGCAAAGCTTCACCTCATCACCTATGGATGTCAGATGAACGAGTACGACTCGGAGCGCGTCGCCGGCCTGCTCGGCGCCGAGCGCTACGAGCTCACCCAGGACGAAGACGAAGCTGACCTGATCCTCGTCAACACGTGCGCGATCCGCGAGAAGGCCGAGGACAAGGTCTTCTCGAAGCTCGGCGAGCTCCGGAAGCTCAAGACGCGCAAGCCCGACCTGATCATCGGCGTCATGGGGTGCATGGCGCAGCTCCAGCAGGGAGCGATTCAGCGCCGCGCGCCTGCGGTCGACCTCGTCTTCGGCTCTCCGGCGATCGCGCGTGTGGCGGAGCTGGTCGAGCGGGTGCGCCGAGACCGCCGGCCCGTCCTCGAGACCGGCGAGGGGCCGCTCGTGAAGATCACGGCCCGCCCGCCGTCGGCCTCTCGCCTTCGGGCGTTCGTCACCGTGATGGAGGGCTGTGAGAAGCACTGCACGTTCTGTGTCGTTCCGCGCACCCGGGGACGGGAGCGGAGTCACCCGCCCGAGACGGTCCTGGCGGAGGTGCGACGGCTCGCCGCCGAGGGGTGCCGCGAGGTGACGCTGCTCGGCCAGACGGTCAACGCCTACGGGCGCGACCTGACGCCGCCGACCGACCTGGCCACGCTGCTCGAGCGGGTCAACGAGGTCGCCGGGATCGAGCGGATCCGCTTCACCACCTCCAACCCGTACAACCTCACGCCCCGGTTGATCCGTGCTCTGCGGGAGGTGCCGAAGGTGTGCGAATACTTTCATCTGCCGCTCCAGTCGGGCTCGAACCGGGTGCTCGCGCGGATGAACCGCGGGTACACGCGCGAGCGCTACCTCGAGCTGGTCGATGAGATCCGTGACGCGGAGCCCGCGATGGCGTTCTCGACCGACCTGATCGTGGGCTTCCCGGGGGAGACCGAGGCGGACTTCGAGCAGACGCTCGAGATGGTGGAAGGGATCGGGTACGACAACGTCTTCGTCTTCCGCTACTCGCGCCGGCCCGGCACGCCGGCGGCGGAGATGGAGGACCAGGTCGGCGACGAGGTCAAGGCGCGCCGCAACGCGCGGCTGCTCGAGGTGGCCGGGCGGGTGGCGGCCGACCGGAGCCGCCGGCTCCTCGGCCAGACGCTCGACGTGCTCGTCGACGGGGCGTCGAAGAAGAACGCGGGCGAGCTCTCCGGCCGAACCCGCTGTAACCGTGTCGTCAACTTTGACGGGCAGGGACGCGTGTCCGTCGGCGACGTAACGCGCGTCCGGGTCAGCGAGGTGCTCCCGCACAGCCTGCGAGGGACGCTCGCGGCGCACGCGGAGGAGGCTCCATGTTTGTCGAGATGAAGGTTCGTGGGCTGGCGCTCGACGCCGTGTCGAACATGCCGATCATCATCTTGCGCGACGACGAGGACCGGCGCTCGCTGCAGATCTGGGTAGGCATCTTCGAGGCGAACGCGATCGCCCTCGAGCTGGAGAAGGTGCCCCCGCCGCGCCCGATGACGCACGACCTGATCAAGAACATCCTCGAGGCCGTCGACGCCCGGGTGGTCAAGGTGGTCGTGACCGACCTCAAGGACAACACCTTCTTCGCCGTCCTGCACCTCCAGCTCGGTGCCGCGGAGTACACGGTGGACTCGCGGCCCTCGGACGCGATCGCGTTGGCGCTGCGCGTCGGCGCGCCGATCTACGTCGACGAAGAGGTGGTCCGCAAGGCGAAGAGCCTCGAGGTGTCGAAGGAGGCCGAGCCCGCGAAGACCGAGCGTGGCACCGAAACCGCCACGCCCGTCGATCCGGCCGAGCTCCGAGAGTGGCTGCAGAACATCAAGCCGGAGGACTTCGAGAAGTTCAACAAGGCCTGAGCGGGCAGGGGCGGTGCGGGTCGCGCTCTTCACGAACAACTATCTGCCGTTCTGCGGGGGCGTCGCGACCTCGGTCGAGACGTTGCGCACCGGCCTCGAGGCCGCCGGTCACGAGGCGTGGGTCTTCGGGCCTCGCTTCGCGCGGGGCGAGACGGCGGGGCCGCGGGTCGTCCGCTACCCCTCGATCCCGGCGGCGACCTATCCCGAGTTCGCGCTCGCCGTCCCGTATTCGCGACGCGTCGCCGGCCTCGTGGCGGCGCTCGACGTCGACGTCTTCCACGCCCACCACCCGTTCCTCCTGGGGCCGGCCGCGCGCCGGCTCGCGCGACGTCACGGCCGGCCGCTCGTCTTCACGTATCACACGCGGTACGAGAAGTACGCGCACTACGTTCCGCTCGGCCGACCGGTCGTCGAGACGCTCGCGGTCCGGCTGAGCACACGCTTCGCCGCACGCGCCGACGCCGTCATCGCGCCGTCGGCGGTGACGCGCGACGAGCTCGCCGCGCGAGGCGTGACCGGCCCGATCGCCGTCATCCCGACGGGCCTCGACCTCGACCGGTTCCGCCCGGCGGACCGTCGGGCGGCGCGCGCGGGCCTCCCCGTGCCCGCCGAGGCGCCGCTCGTCCTCTATGTCGGGCGCCTCGATCCCGAGAAGAGCGTCGACCGGATCCTGCCGGCGTTCGAGCGCGTCGCCTCGACGGTCCCGGCGGCCCACCTCCTGCTGGTGGGGCACGGCACGGCGGCGGACCGGCTCCAACGCCTCGCGGGGACCCTCGCGGCGTGTGACCGGGTGCGCTTTCTGGGCGCGCGCGCGCACGCCGAACTCGCGCAGTGCTACCAGGCGGCAGACGTGTTCCTCTTTGCCTCGGAGACGGAAACGCAGGGCCTCGTCCTCGCCGAGGCCGCGGCGTGCGGCCTGCCCGCGGTGGCCGTCCGAGCGCCCGGGTGCGAGGAGGTCGTGCGGGACGGGGAGACCGGCGTGCTCACGAAGGGCGACTCGATGGCCCTGGCCGACGCCGTGATCGGCCTGCTGCTGGATCCCGAGCGGCGGGCCGCGATGAGCCGCCGCGCGCGCCAGATCGCCGAGTGCCTGTTCGACGTCCGGCTGATGATCGACCGAACGCTGGCCGTATACGCGGCCGCGACCGCGCGCGCTGGGCGCGCGGTCCGATGACCGCATCGGCGGGTGCGCCCCGAGCCATCCGTCTCGTGTTCCGGGGGGAGTGGAACGCGCCGGGCGGCAAGGGGCTCCTCGGTCCCGACCCACGACTGCGGACGCTCCGGAAGGTGCTCGTGAGCTATCCGGCCGTGCGCCACATCTTGCCGGATCGCATCAGCCTGGAGGCCAGCGCGGACGGCCGCACGCTGGACGCGGTCGCGCGCTTCCTGGAGCGCCAGCACTGGCTCGTCAAGTCGGTCGTCGTGGAATGAGCCTCACCCTGGCCACGTGATCTGGAACGCCGAGGCCGAGACGCTCTCGCGCGCCGCGCGCGCCCGGCTCCAGCTCGAACGGCTCCGCGAGACGATCGGCTGGGCGGTCGAGCGCGTCGCCTTCCACCGTGAGCGGCTCGGCGGCGTCGAGGTTCGGCGGCTCGACGACCTGGCGCGCCTGCCGTTCGTCCGGAAGACCGATTTGCGCGACCACTACCCGGTCGGCCTCTTCGCCGTGGAGCTCGGCGAGGTCGCACGCCTGCACGCCTCCTCCGGCACCAAGGGCAAGCCCACCATCGTCGGGTACACGGCGGGCGACCTCGAGACCTGGCGTGAGGTCATGGCGCGCGTGATGACTGCGGCCGGCGCGCGCCGCGGCGACCTCCTGCAGATCGCCTTCGGCTACGGGCTCTTCACCGGCGGCCTCGGCTTCCACGACGGCGCCGAGCGCATCGGGATGACGGTCGTGCCGGTCTCGTCGGGCAATACCGCGCGCCATCGGCTCCTGCTACAAGACCTGGCGCCCGCCGGCATCTGTGGCACGCCGTCGTTCGTGCTCCACATCGCCGAGAGCCTGGCCGCGGAGGGCGGGAATGCGCGCGCGCTCGGGCTCCGCTACGGGATGTTCGGCGCCGAGCCGTGGACGGAGGGCATGCGCGCCTCGCTCGAGCGCACCCTCGGCTGCCCCGCGTACGACATCTACGGCCTCTCGGAGATCATCGGCCCGGGCGTCGCGGGCGAGTGCGAGGTCCGCGACGGGCTCCACGTCCAGGACGACCACTTTCTACCGGAGGTCATCGACCCCGCCACCGAGCAGGTTGTGGGACCGGGGAGGGAAGGGGAGCTCGTGCTCACGACCTTGACCAAGCGCGCCCTGCCGCTCGTCCGCTACCGTACGGGCGACATCACGACGCTCACCGACGCACCCTGTCCCTGTGGCCGGACCTCGATGCGGATGGCGCGGGTCCGCGGGCGCTCGGACGACATGCTGGTGATCAAGGGCGTGAACCTCTATCCCTCCGAGGTGGAGGGGACGCTCCTCGCCATCGAGGAGCTCGTGCCGCACTACCAGCTCGTCGTGGACCGGCGGCCGACGCTCGCGACGCTCGAGGTGCACGTCGAGCCGGCGCCCGCACTCGTGGAGCGCTGCGGCGGCTTCGACGCCGCCCACCCCGTGATCGTCGGCCTTCGCCAGCGGGTCGCGGAGCGTCTCCGGAAGGCGCTCGGCCTCTCCGTCCAGCTCACGATCGTCGCCCCGCAGTCGATCCCGCGCTCCGAGGGCAAGGCGGTGCGTGTCATCGAGCGGCGATAGGGTATCCTAGGCCTCGGAGGCAGCGCCCATGAACGATCAGGCCCGGGAGCTGATGGCGAAGGTCGAGAGCGGCGTCCGCATCGAGTCCGTCCAGGAGATGACCGACGAGTACCGCGAGAACCTCATCCATCTGCTGACAATGCAGGCCGACTCGGAGCTCGCGGGGGGCTACGGCTACGTGCCGTGGATCACCAAGGCGCCGACGGTCGAGGAGAAGCACGTCGTCGCCCAGATCGTGAAGGACGAGCTGCGCCACGCCGCGGTCATGTACGGTCTGCTCGCCGACCTCGGCTTCGACGTCGCGAGCCACGTCCGCCGCCACGACGCGGTCTTCACCATGCGCATCTCGTCGGACGCGGATATCGGGACCGCGCGCATCACGAGCGACAAGCGGGTGAACATCTTCTACTACCCGATCGAGACGTGGGCGGATTTCGTCTTCTTCAACTTCTGCATGGACCGAGGCGCCGGGCACCAGCTCGAGGATGTCCGCGGCGGCTCCTACGGTCCCTGGGTGCGCGCGATCGAGGGGATCTTCAAGGAGGAGAAATTCCACATCCGCCACGGCGAGTCCTGGGTGAAGAAGCTCGCCTCGGACCCGACGACCCACGGCGACGCGCAGGCGACCTTCAACAAGTGGTACGTCCGGACGATGAACATCTTCGGGCGCCCGGGCTCGCCCAAGAACCAGCTCTACCGGAAGTACCGGCTCAAGCTCCGCGACAACGACGAGGTCCGCCAGGCGTTCGCCCGTGAGGTTCGCGCCCTCTGCGACGCCTTCGGCCTGACCGTCCCCGAGTGGACGCCGAAGTGGGCCGACCTCCCGGAAGAAGCCCACATCCCTGGCTGACGGGAGGCGGGGCGCGCTGACTCAGACACGGCGGTGGGTATGCGACAGCCGGAAGACTGAGGTGGAGTTGACATAATACTCGTTATCGGAAGTAAGGCTGGGCCTCTAGCTACCGCCCAGGCCCCGGAGACGCGCCCGGATCTCCTCGGCGCGGCGGGCCTGTGGAAGTTCCTTAAGGATGCGCTGATAAGTGGCGATCGCATCGGCCTTTTGCTCTGCGAGTTCCTGGGCGCGACCAAGGTCCGCGAGGAGCGCCTCGTAGTAGAAGTCCCCCGGCCCCACCCCGGCAAGGGCAAGACGGTAGGCGTCGATCGCCTTCAGGAAGTCGCCCTCGGCCTCTCGGGCATAGCCCACCCCGGCTTGCGCCAGGGTCCGCAGCGTTCCGGTGGCGCCCCGCGCGAGCGCGACCTCATAGGCGGCGCGCGCCGCCGGGTACTGGGTGGCGTCGTAGCGGAGGTTGCCCAGGTCGTA
The DNA here is from genome assembly GCA_003221695.1 of Candidatus Rokuibacteriota bacterium. Taxonomy (GTDB): domain Bacteria; phylum Methylomirabilota; class Methylomirabilia; order Rokubacteriales; family CSP1-6; genus 20CM-2-70-11. The sequence goes on along the minus strand of QHSX01000050.1, from coordinate 41,823 downwards.
GGCGGCCTGGGGCGCGGCCGCGGCCGATGGATAGCGGGTCAGGATGGCCTCGAGGTCGCGGGTCGCCGCCGCCCGGGCCTCGGGGGTCGCTTGCGGCCTCTGCGCGGGAGCGATGCGACCGAGGACGTCGGCATACGCCGCCATGACGCGGCTCCGCTCGGCGGCGAGCCAGAACCACGCGGCGCCGCCCGCCACGAGGACCAGGAGGAGCCCGACGGCGAGGGCGACGAGCGTGCGCCGGGAGGGCACGATCACGGGAGTCATCGCACGCGAAGACCCTTCCGGTACTGCCGTCCGCACGCGCGACACCGGAGCCAGCCCTGCCCGACCCGCCGCACGATGTGTCCGCAGTGCGGACAGCGTTGATAATTACGCAAGCCCCAGTAGAGACCGAGCCCGACCGCAAGCGCCGCGCCGACCACCAGCGGTGGGTCCACGACAGCATGCTAGCAGGGGGTCTCGGGCTGTCAAGGCGGGAGCGCCCTCAGGGTAGCTCCACGAAGACCGCGCCGCGCTCGACGCGGACGGGATAGCAGCCGACCTTGACCGCGGGGTTGTTGACATTGGCGCCGGACGCGACGTCCCAGCGCCAGGCGTGCCAGGGGCAGGTCACGACGCGCCCGTCGAGCTCGCCCTCACCGAGCGGCCCGCCGCGATGAGCGCAGGCGTTGTCGATCGCGTAGTAGGTCCCCTCCACGTTGAAGAGGGCCAGCGTCTTGCCCTCGACCTCGACGACCCGCCCCTCGCCTGCCGCCACGTCACCGACGGCGGCGACCTTCACCCGTCGCGCCTCTCCCATCACTCCCGCTCCCTCCAGGCTGTCGCCTTTACTCGATCACCCCGAGGCGGCCGTTGTGGCTGCCCATGTACCACAGGCGTCCGTCAGCATCCACGATCATCTTCCGGATCCCGACGTCCCGCGACGGGAGCGTGAAGACGCGGAGCGCGTCCGTCTTCGGGTCGAGGCGCACGACGGTGTCCGTCTGGATCTCGTTGACCCACACCGCCCCCGCCCCGTCGACCGTGACGGCGTACGGTCCGCCCCGCTCGCCGGCCGGCAGCGTGTACTCCTTCACGATTTTCTGCGCCGCCGGGTCTACGCGCACGAGCTTGCCGCGTCCATAGAGCGTCACCCAGAGCGAGCCGTCGGGCGCCAGCGCCATGCGGCGGGGCTGCGCGCCGCGCTCGAGCGCCACCTCCGTGATCGTGCCCGTCTTGGGGTCGAGCCGGCCGAGGCGATCGCCGGCGATCTCGCAGAACCACACGTTGCCTGCACGGTCGAGCGCGATCCCGTACGGGCGGCCGCGGGTCGTGTACTCGGTGAAGGCGCCCGTGCGCGTGTCGAACCGACCGATCCGGTCGCCGGACTGCACGGTGAACCAGATGACGCCCTGCGCGTCGAGGACGAGCGTGTGCGGGTCGCCGCCCGAGGGCGCCCTGTGCGGCACCACCGTGCCCGTCTTCGGATCGAGCTCACCGATCGTGCCGTTCCCGTTGCCGGTATACCAGACGCGGCCCGTGCGATCGACGAGCAGGCCGTGCGGCCGGGTGCCGGGCGGCAGGTCCCACTCGGTGAAAGTCTTCGCCCGGGTGTCGAACCGGGCGATCTTATTACCGGCCATCACCGCGATGTAGATGTTGCCGTCGGGTCCGGGCGCCGGATCGCGCGCGAACTGGGGCGTCGGGACCTTCCACTCCGAGATCCGCCCCTCGACCTTCGGCCGCGCGCCCGGCGCGATCCCGTAGTTCGAGCCGCCGGCCTCCGCGACTCCGGCGGTGAGCAGAACGCTGAGCAGGGCGAGCGCGCGGCTCAGCGGTCGCTCCTCGCGAGCCGCCGGACCTCCCGCCATCGAAAGCAGTCCGTCGTGTGATCGTTCACCATCCCCGTCGCCTGCATGAACGCGTAGCAGATCGTCGGCCCCACGAACGTGAACCCGTGCGCCTTCAAGTCCCGGCTGAGCGCGCGCGACAGGTCCGTCTCGGCCGGCACCTCGCGCCACGATGTCCACGTGCTCTGGCGCGGCGCGCCGGCGACGGATCGCCAGAGCCAGGCGTCGAAGGTCCCGTGCTCTCGTCGCACGGCGAGCACCGCGCGGGCATTGCCCACCGCCGCCTCGATCTTCGCGCGGTTCCTCACGATGCCCGCATCCCCGAGGAGTCGCCGGATCCGAGGCGCCCCGAAGCGGGCGACTCGGGCGGGCTCGAAGCCGTCGAAGGCCCGGCGGTACGCCGCACGTTTCCTGAGGATCGTCGCCCAGCTGAGCCCCGCCTGGGCAGCCTCGAGGATGAGGAGCTCGAAGAGCCGCCGGTCGCCGTGGACCGGCACCCCCCACTCCTCGTCGTGGTAGCGGAGCATCGCCCGATCGCCGTTCGCCCACGCGCACCGTCGCTTCATGCGGGCTTGGTTGATCGTAACGTGACCGTGCGCGCCCCGCAAATCCGGGCCACGCTCAGCCGACGAGGTACCTGGCGGCGAGGCCGATGCCGCCGCCGCCCAGGATCAGCCAGACCGAGTTGACCTTGGATCCGATGAACAGGACCGCGGCGACGAGCGCCAGGAGCGCCGTCAGCCCGTCGGTCACGGCCGCCTGCGCGAGCTCCCACACCACCGCCGCCATCAAGCCGAGCGCGGCGACGTTCACGCCGTCGAGGAACGCCGCCGTCCAGCGCGACCCTCGGATCTTCAGCAGGAGCGGGCGGCTCGCCGCCACGAACACGAACGACGGCAGGAAGATGCCGACCGTCGCGAGGACCGCCCCGGCCCCGCCCCCGACGAGGTAGCCGACGAACGTGGCGGTCGTGAGCACGGGGCCAGGCGTGAACTGGCCGATCGCCACGGCGTCGAGGAGCTGCCGGTCGGTGAGCCAGTGGAGCCGATCGACGAAGTCGTTGCGGAGGAACGCGAGCAGCACGTAGCCGCTGCCGTAGAGGACGGAGCCGATCTTGAGGAACGTGACGAACAGCGTGGTGAGGCCGAGGGGCGCCCCCGTCGCCATGCCCTGCGCGACCACGGGCACCGCGCCGCCCAGCACGGTCGCCACCGGCGCGGCGGCGACGGCGACCCACGCCCCTCGGACCGACCGCGCGAGGGGGACCACGAGGCCCCCCGCGAGCAGCAAGAGGATCTCGTTCACGCCCGCCAGCGAGAGCACGAGCGCGGCGAGAGCGACCGCGGCGAGCAGCGTCCCCTTCACCGCGGTCCTCCCGAGCCCCCAGATCGCCTGGACGACGACCGCGATGATCACCGGCTTGACGCCGTAAAGGAGCCAGCCGACCTGCGGCTCCCCGCCGTAGCGCACATACGCCCAGGCAAGCGCCCAGACGATCGCCATCGCGGGGAGGATGAAGCAGGCGCCGCCGGCGAGGAGGCCGGGCCAGCCGGCGCGGACGTAGCCGAGGTGAATCGCCATCTCGGTGGAGTTCGGGCCGGGGATCAGGTTGGTCATGCCCAAGAGGTCGAGGAAACGCTCGTCGCTCACCCACTTCCGCCGTGTGACGACCTCCTCGCGCATGAGCGCGATGTGGGCGGCCGGCCCGCCGAAGCCGATGACGCCGAGCTTCACGAAGAGGAGAGCGACCTCACCGAGGGGTGTGGCGGGCCTCACGCGCCCGTGGTCACCCGCGGCAGCACCTGCTCCTGGAGCAGCACCATCGACCGCTCCCACGCCGCCCGCGGGCGCCACTCGTGGGCGATCACGAGGAGCGTGCCGAACCCTCCCACCTCCTCGCCCAGCGCCGTCAGCCTGGCGGCGACCGTGTCGGGATCGCCGACGATCCAGATGTTGTCGAGGAGGTACGAGAGCGTCACGTCGGCGTCGGGCATCGCGGGGTCCACCTTGAGGATCTCGAGCCCCCGCATCTTGCCGAGCAGCCGCAGGAAGTAGTCGCGGTAATCGCGCGCGAGCGGTCCCTCGAGCGCCTCGCGCCGCGCGCGCGCGTTCGTGTCGGCGACGTAGACGTCGCGGGCGATCCGCCAGCTGGTTCGGTCGGCGACACGCCCGACGCGCGCGGCCCCTTCCTCGACGCTCGCCCAGTGGGAGCGGAGGATCCGGGGCGGGACGAAGTTGATGCTCATCGGGATGTAGCCGCGCTCGCCCGCCAGGATCAGCGTCTCCGACTTCGCCGACACGCCGGCCACACCGATGGGCGGATGGGGGCGCTGGTACGGTCGCAGGTGGAGGTGGAGCCCGATGTCCGCCTGGGGCTCGGGGATGCGGAAGCGCCAGTACTTGGACTCGTAGAGGCCGGGCTTCGGGTCGTTCCAGAGCTCGAGGATGAGATCGAGGATCGCCCGGGTGATCCCGCGCTGCTCACCGCTCTTCGGATCGACGCCGAACAGCTCGAAGTCGCCCGGGAACCCGCCGGAGCCGACGCCCCAGTAGAAGCGGCCCCGCGCCATCTGGTCGAGCTGGGCGATGCGCTGCGCGAGCATGAGCGGATTGTGATTCGGGAGACAGGACACCCCCGTGCCGAGCTTCATCCGGTGCGTCAGGCCGAGCGCCTTGGCGATGAACAGGTCGGGACACGGGATGTTCTCCCACACGGCCGTGATGTGCTCACCGATCCACGCCTCCTCGAACCCCACGCGCTCGAGCGTGACGAGCTGCTCGAGATCTTCCTCCATCGTTTGCGCCGGGTCGGCGCCGGGCGGGTGCAGCGGCATCGCGAAATATCCGAGGCTCTTCACGGCGTTGGCACGGATTCTACTCCTGAGGTAGAGTCTGCGCCGGAGAGAGATGCGCTTCGGAACCTACTACTTCCTCCAGGCGCCCCCGGCCCTCAGCCATGCCGACGTCTTCCGGCGCGAGATCGAGCAGATGGCGTGGACGGAAGAGCTCGGCTTCGACAGCCTCTGGCTCACCGAGCACCACTTCATCGAGTACGGTCTCTCGGTCTCGCCGGCGGTCCTGGCGGCCGCCGCCGCCATGCGGACCCGGCGCGTGCGGATCGGCCTGGCCGCCGCGATCCTCCCCTTCCACGATCCGGTCCGGCTCGCCGAAGAGCTCGCGATGGTCGATATCCTGAGCGGCGGACGTCTGGACGTCGGGGTGGGACGCGGCAACCGCCCGGTCGAGTTCGAGGGCTATCGCGTCCCCCAGATCGAGAGCCGTGAGCGCTTCGAGGAGGCCCTCGGGATCCTGATCCGCGCGTGGACCCTGGAGCGCTTCGCCTACGAGGGCCGCCACTACACGATCCCCGAGGTCCGGGTGATCCCCAAGCCCCTGCAGCGGCCCCATCCCCCGCTCTACGTGGTGTGCGTGAGTCCCGACACGATCGAGGCCACCGCGCTCCGTGGGCTGCCGATGCTCAACTCGCTCTTGCGGGGACCGATCGACCAGCTTGTCCAGCAACGCGACACCTACGTGAGGGCGTGCCGAAAGGCGGGCCGGAACGACGCCGAGATCGCGGGCCTGTTGAGCCGCTGGGGAGTCTCGCGCCACATCTACGTCGCGCCGACCGACGCCGAAGCGCTGGCCGAGGCGAAGGACGCCGAGCTCTGGTATCAGGAGGCTCTGCGGCGCTTCCTGATCCCCGAGCGGATCGAGCGCGTGCACCCGCTGCTCCAGCCGGGGTTCCGCGCCATGGCGGAGCGCCTGGGGAAGATCACCTGGGACCAGCTCGTCGCCGAAACCCTGGCCTTCGGCGCCCCCGACACGGTCGCCGAGAAGATCGACGAGCTGCGCCGTCTCGGCGTCGGCGAGACGCTCTGCTGGATGAACTTCGGCGGCCTCCCCCAGGAGCGTGTGCGGCGCTCGATGGAGCTGTTCGCCCGCGAGGTCATCCCCCGGTTTCGCTCCTGACGGAGGAGGCGCACGATGCGATACGAGAGGATCTCGGCCGACTGCCACATCGATCTCTGCTGGCTGCCGCCTGATCTCTTCACGGCGAACGCCACGGAAGCCCTGCGCGAGCGCATGCCCTACGTCACCGACGGGCCGAAGGGGCCCCTGTGGGTGACAACGAGAGGGGCGACGCTCGGGCTCGTGAACGGCATGGGGTCGGCCGGGCGCGAGTACATCCCCGGCCAGATCCACCGTTCCGATCGCATGGCCGCGACCGGGCTCTACGACGACGGCAAGCGCGGCATCCGCCGCCTCACCGACCCCGAGCTGCGCCTCCGGGACCAGGACCGCGACGGCGTCCAGGCCGAGGTGCTCTACGGGATCCTCGGCACGACGCGGCGCCTGGAGGACTCCGAGGCCGCCGTCGAGGTCATGCGCATCTACAACGAGTGGCTCGCCGACTTCTGTCACACCCATCCCGACCGCTACGCGGGGCTCGCGTCCATCCCCAACCAGCCGGTGGAGGCAGCGGTGGACGAAGTGACGCGGGTCCTCAAGCGCGGCGGCGTCCGCGGCCTCGACGTCGCCAACTCGCCCGACATGCCGCCGCTCTGGGACCCGCAGTGGACTCCGTTCTGGGACGTCGTCAACGAGGCGCGCCTGCCCCTTCACTTCCACACGATCGGCGGCCAGCGGCCCGATTTCACGAAGCTCCCACCGCCCCTCGGGCGGGTCGCGCACGCCGTCCACATCAGCGGCTTCCAGATCCACATGGCGACGATCCTCATGTCGTTGATCTTTGGTGGCGTGCTCGAGCGGTACCCGACACTGCGGATTGTCATCGGCGAGAGCGGCATCGGCTGGATCCCCTACATCCTCGAGCGCATGGACGCGGAATGGGAGGACCAGTTCAAGGACCTCGGCCTCCGCACGCGGCCGAGCGATTATTGGCGCCGTCAGTGCCGGGCGACCTACCAGACGGATCGCGTCGGCATCAAGCTGCTCGACGAGATCGGGGTCGACAACGTCATGTGGGGCTCGGACTTCCCGCACCCCGACGGCGTCTGGCCCGACTCCCGTGAGGTCATCCAGCGTGAGCTCGGGCACCTGCCGGCCGACGTCCGACAGAAGGTCGTCTGCGAGAACGCGGGCAGGTTCTACGGCTTCATCCGCTGAACGAAGGCGCTTACTGAGGCAACGTGGGCGGGCTAGTAACCTCCGGCGCGACCTCACCGGTGAGCGCTTCGAGAAACGCGACGAGATCCGCCTGCTCAGAAGCAGACAGGTTGAGGGGCTGAATCAATGGCGAGAGCCAGGGGTTCCTGTGGCCGCCTTTGTTGTAAAAGGCGACGACGTCCTCGAGAGTCTTCATGCTCCCGTCGTGCATATACGGCGGACGCCTCGCCACATCGCGGAGCGTGGGCGCCTTGAACGCTCCCTTGTCGGCCTCCCTTCTTGTGAAGGTGTACCGGCCTAAGTCGGGATCCTCTCGGTCCATCCCAACCCCGATGTTGTAGTAGCCCTCGTCGGTGAAGTTGAAGCCAGCGTGGCAGCCTATACATCCTCTTCCGTGGGACCTGCCCTCGAAGTGGCGTAGACCGCGCCGGGCAGCCGGAGAGAGGGCGTCCGTGTCCCCGGCCTGGAATCGGTCGTAGGGCGAGTTGCCCGAAAGAATCGTCCGCACATAGGCGGCAATCGCCTTGGCGACGCCCTCGGCGTTCAGGTCGGTCCCGAAGACCTTGCGAAACTGCTTTTGATAGGCGGGGACTGCCCCGAGGTGCTCGACCACCAGCTCGGGGCTCTGGTCGCGGGCGTTCATCGCTTGGTCCTCCAACGATGTACGCTCCCCCGTCCAGTGCTGACGATCGCTGAACAGCCTATTGAGGAGCGTTGACGCGTGGCGGCCCGTCCGCTTTCCTTCGAAGGTGAGTGAAAACTGGCGGGGGTCAGCCCAACCATGGTTGGGGTCGTGACAGCTCACGCACGCAACCGTGCCGTTTCGGGACCAGCGCTTGTCCCAGAAGAACTGCTTGCCGAGCGCAATCTTCTCGGATGTCAGTGGATTGTCGTCCGGAATATATGCGGCGTGCTCCTGGAGGCCCAACTGCAGCGTCACCTTGTACTCGGCGCCTTGACCTACCGTGGCGGAGATCAGGATCGACAGGAGAACGATCGGCGTCCTAGGCGCCGTGGTCGTGGTCGTCCTCGTCCTCCAGCTGTTCGTCGGAGGGCCTCAGTCGGATATGCTTGCCTTCGCTGGGGACGCCGTCCTTGTTCACCACGAACAGCAGGTAGTCGCCGGCGATCGCCAGGCCCGGTAGCGGTGGCGCCATGACGTCCAGGCGCCCGTGTTCGCCCGCTTCGAACGGCAGCTCGACGTACCGGTTGCCCCACGTCCAGTTGTGTGTGACCGGCCCGGTCCGGAGGATCGCGACCGACCCGATCTCCCCGCGCGACACGCGCAGCTTGAAGGTCTTTCCGTAGTGGAGCCTGTACGGCGTCTTCTCGATGACCGGCCGCGGCCCCTTGAAGAAGTACGGGGGCTGATAGAACTCGGTGACGGGGATCGCCAGGTTTTCGTTGCCCCCCGGGATCAACTGGACCCGGTTCCCCCCCATCACCCACACGCCGCCGTTTGGTTGAAGAAGCGCCGTCGAATGATCGTGCCGTGGAACGGAAGACTCGATGAGGTCTGTCCTGCTCCCGTCAGCCGGGTCGAACATCTGATAGTGGAGGGTGTTCACACCCGCCCCGCGGCCACCCACCACGAGCAGCTTGCCATCCGGGAGGATCACCATGTTGTTCTGGGTCGCCGGCAGGACGAGATCGCTGAGCCGCTGCCACGCGGGAATCGGGTCGGAGAAATTGATCTTCTCGACCATCCCGACCTCGTCAGAGCCCGAGCCGTTGTCCCCGCCGAACGAGAACACTTCTTGCGACCACGTGCCGTCGGCGAAGATCCTCACCTTCAACGCGCTCGCCGCCCCTTCGTGAGCATTCAGGGCCTTGGCCACGTGGGTCCAGTGGTTGCTTGCGGGCACGTGGATGTTCGGGTCGGTCAGCGCAGCCTGGACGTCGAGCAGATGGGTGTTCCCGATATAGAAGAAGGGATCGTAGCCGCGGATGTTCGGGCCTCCCGGCTGCCCGGGCAGCGGGCGCTCGGGATCGACCTCGGCCGTCACGGCCACTTTCCAATCGTTCTTTCCCGGGCCCGTCTGGACGACGAAGGCCCGCGGATACATCGGGAGGAGCTTTCGTGCGTTTTCCAGCGCGACCGTCTTATCCGTCCTGGGATCGTAAACCTCGGGCACAGGCTGACGGACCTTCGTGCGGGAAGCCAAGGCGTCCCCGACGCTCGTGTCCTGATCCGTCCCGGAGAGGATCAGGATTCGGCCGTCGGGGAGCGTGACGGTGGTCGGATACCAGCGCTGATACTTCATATCGGATGCGAGCGGGGGATCGGTGTTGGTCTCGTCGAGAGGGTCGCAGTGCGGGGGGATCGTACCGGTGGGATCAGTCTCCCATCCGGATCTGACACAGGTCGTACCCCTCCAGACCCATTGTTCAGTCTTGGAATCGAAGATGTTGACCTTTCTGCCTCCGTTGTTCCCGCCCTTGTCGTGCAGGCCGAAGACGTACAGGCGACCGTCGATCCCCGCCTCTTGGCCCATGCAGAAGAGGTTGTAGCTAAGCCCCCTGGAGTAGCCGGCGTCCTGGAAGAACGGGTCCGTGAGGGCGATGTCCGCATCCGTGAGCGTCGCGATGCTCGCCTTCGTGAACTTTTCCGAGTCGATCGACTCTTGGAGCCCGCACACGTCAATCAGTTGGGCATTCTCGCGCTCGAGGTCGGGGGCGTAGCGTGACCAGCCGCTCCGATCCAGCTGGGTGAGCCCAAAGCCTCCCTGGACGAGCTCCAGGTATTTCGGGTTGAATCCTGAAAACACGCCGCCCAGCGTCGGGTTCAAATAGTCTTTGGGCTTGTATTCGGAAGGTCGCATCCAGATCGCCATCTTGGGACATCCCGTCTTGGCATTAGGCCATATCAATGACGCGAGGATGGCGTCCTTGTGGAACGGGACGAGCCCGCTGTTCTGGCCGCAGACCGAGGGGCCGGCGGCGCAGGTGTGGGACGCCGAGGCCCTCCCATCGTCGAGCGAGAAGACGAAGATCGCCGCGAGGAATGCCGCCAAAAGGATCGAGACACGGTGCCTCATGTTCGTCCCTCCCCGCGCCCGCATGTGTGGCAGTGGGATCTATGGGTTAGAGCCCCAATAACACTCCGTCAAGGGTGGTGGGAGTCAAATCAGGCAGACCCTCTCCCGTGTAGAGGTGTACGGCGATTGGGTAGATCCCTGAAACTGGCGGGGGAAGTTCCCAAATTCCGGAAATCTACACCCCAACGACACCCCGAGCTGCCGACCCCTGGGTTGAGGTCGACTGCGGCGCCGGGAGCGCGTCGCCAGAGGGTGTTTCAGTGCGTCCTCAAGCCGGGTTACACTGCGCCCCAATGGGGGCTGCATGCGCGTCCTGGTGACTGGAGCGGCCAGCGGGATCGGACGGGCGACGTGTCTGCGCCTGGCCCGCGACGCCCGAGCGCGCGGCCAGGCGGCGAAGATCGCGGCGGTCGACTTTGTTCCGTTGCGCGAGCTCGACAGCCTGATCGAGGACCTCGGGAAGCTCGACGCCGAGGCCCTTGCCCTGCACGCCGACATGGGGAGCGCCGACGCGCCGGCGCAGGTCGTCGCCGAGGCGGTCGGCCGCTTCGGCGGCCTCGACGGGCTCGTGAGCAACGCCGGGATCAACCGGCCGGGGGCGCTCCTGCAATACTCCGTCGATGACTGGGACCGCGTCTTCGCCGTGAACACGCGCGCGACCTGGCTCCTGGCCAAGGCGGCCCACCCCGCGCTCAAGGCCGCGCGCGGCGCGATCGTGGCCGTCGCGTCGATGTCCGGGAGCAATCCGCACGCGAACCTCGGCGCGTACGGGCCGAGCAAGGCGGCCCTCATCATGCTGGTGCAGGTGCTGGCTCAGGAGCTCGGGCCCGATGGCATCCGTGTCAACACGCTCTCGCCCGGCATGGTACGCACCGGCATGACCGCGAAGGTGTACGCCGACCCGCGGATCGCCGCCGAGCGCGACGCGCTCGTCCCGCTCGGGCGGGTGGCGACACCCGACGACGTGGCCGACGTCATCGCGTTCTTGCTCGGCCCCGATGCGCGCTACGTCAACGGCCACGATCTCGTCGTCGACGGCGGCGTGAGCGGCAACTTTCTGGGCCGTCTGCCGGGCCTGTCTCGCATCACGCGCGGATGAAACGATCTCACTGAGGAGAACGGACACCATGGGCAAGAAGCTGCTCTTCGTCGGCGCGGGCGCCATCGGCAGCTACCTCGGGGCGTTCCTGTCGCGTGCCGGGCACGACGTGACGCTCGTCGATCCGTGGGCCGACCAGGTCGAGACGATCCGCGAGCGCGGGATCTCGGTGACGGGACCGCACGAGCCGTTCGAGGCGCGACCCTCGGCGGTCCATCTCCACGAAGCGGCCCGCCTGGACCACGATTACGAGATCGCGTTCGTCGCCATGAAGGTCTACGACACGCCGTGGGCGACCCAGCTCGCGCTCCGACACTTGGCATCTGACGGCTACGTCGTCGCGGCGCAGAACTGCTGGCCGGATCCAATGGTGGCGGCGATCGCCGGCGCCTCGCGGGCGGTGGGGCTGGTGATGTCCAAGATCGGCGTGGCGCTGTGGAAGCCCGGCCAGGTGGAGCGCGGCCTGGAAAAGGGCCAGAGCAAGGGACACGACGTCTTCCGGGTCGGCGAGCACGACGGGCGGGTCACCCCGCGCGCGACCGCGCTGGCGGCGATGCTCTCGGTGATCGACGGCGCTCAGGTCACCGACAACCTCTGGGGTGAGCGGTGGGCGAAGCTCTGCGCGAACGCCATGGGCAACCCGGTTCAGGCCATGTCCGGGCTCGGCTCGCTCGAGATCGCCTCAAGCGAGGGCGGGCGCACCATCACGATCCACCTTGCGGCAGAGTCGGCGCGCGTCGGGCTGGCGCTCGGCTATCGCGTGCCCAAGTTCAACGGCGCCGAGGCCGCAGAGTGGGCGGGCGCCGAGCGGCCCGAGACCTACGACGCCCTGGACCGCATGCTCACCCCGGCGTCGGCGAGGCCCGTGAACTGGCGAGCGTCGATGGCCCAGGATGTGGCCAAGGGCCGGCCGACGGAGATCGACCACATGAACGGCTCCGTGGTGGCCCGGGGCCGCGCCCGCGGCGTGCCCACGCCGGTGTCCGAGGCGGTGGTCGAGGTCATGCACGAGGTGGACGCCCGGACCCGAAAGCCTGCGCCCGAGAACATCGAACTGGCGCTGCGCCGCGTGGGCCTCTAGCCGCTCGAGGCGCCGGGGAGGCACCTGATGAGCCGGCAGATCCAATCGCTCGGGGCGCTCCTCCTGCTTGCGACCTGGACCCTCACCGCCCCCGGCAGGGCGGCGGCGGCCGGGGCCGGTCCGGACGGTCAGATGGTGTGGGCCGCCCACATCACCCTCGCCCCGCGCTGGCTCGATCCCGGAGAGACGGAGTCGGCGATCACCCCGTTCATGGTCCTCTACGCGATCCACGACGCGCTGGTGAAACCGATGCCCGCCGGCCTCACGACACCGAGCCTCGCGGAGTCATGGTCGGTGTCGCCCGACGGCACCAGCTACGAGTTCGTGCTGCGCCAGGCGGCCCGGTTTCACAACGGGGATCCCGTCACGTCCGAGGACATCCGGTTCTCCTTCGAGCGCTACCGCGGCGGTGCGGCGAAGCTCCTCAAGGACAAGGTCAGGGAGGTGCAGGTCGTCGACGCGCGCCGGGTCCGGTTTCAGCTCAAGGAGCCATGGCCCGACTTCATGACGTTCTACGGGACGACCGCGACCGGCGCGGGCTGGGTCGTGCCGAAGAAGTACGTCGAGCGCGTCGGCGACGACGGCTTCAAGAAGGTCCCGATCGGCGCCGGGCCCTACCGGTTTGTCAGCTTCACCCCGGGGGTGGAGCTCGTCCTCGAGGCCTTCGAGGCCTACTGGCGGAAGACGCCGAGCGTCAAGCGCCTGGTGATCAAGAGCGTCCCCGACGAGACGACGCGCGCGGCCGCCCTGAAGCGTGGCGAGGTGGACATCGCGTATTTCCTGAACGGCCCCGTGGCCGAGGACGTGCGGCGGACGCCCGGGCTCACGCTCACCGCCGTGCGGACCAACGGGGTCTTCTTCCTGGACTTCACCGAGCAATGGGACCCCAGGTCGCCGTGGCACGACAGGCGCGTGCGGCTCGCCGCGAGCCTTGCCGTCGATCGGCAGGCGATCAACGAGGCCGAGCAGCTCGGCTTCGCCGGTGTGACTGGCAACATCGTCCCCCGGCACATGGAGTTCGCGCTCCCGATCGACGCCCACCCCTATGACTTGAAACGCGCGAAGCAGCTTCTGGCCGAAGCCGGGTACGCGAACGGCTTCGACGCGGGTGACTTCACGCCCAACCCGCCCTACTTCTCGATGGCGGAGGCGATCGGTGGTTACCTCGGCGCCGTCGGGATCCGGACGCGGATCAGAACGATGGAGCGCGCCGCCTTCTTGTCGACGTGGGGGGAGAAGAAGCTCCGCGGCGTCGTGCTGGGCGTGCAGGCCGCGGGTGGAAACGCCGCCACCCGCATCGAGGGCCTCGCGACGCGGAGCGGGAGGTATGCGTCCGGCGTGCTTCCCGAGGTCGAGGATCTTTTCCAGCGCCAGGCGAGAGAGGTCGATCGACGGAAGCGTGAGGATCTTCTCCACCAGATCCAGCGAATCCTCCACGAGCGCGTGGTGTTCGCGCCGATCTGGGAGAACGGGTTCATTCGGGGCGTGGGACCGCGAGCGGAGGAGCCAGCGCTCACCCTGATTCCCTCCTACCCGTACTCCGCACCCTACGAGGACCTCCGGCTGAAATGACGATGAGCGTGCATGAACGGTAGTCGGCGCCGCGCATTCCGACTCGTCTTGGCCGTGGCCGCCTTGGCGTGCGCGGTGCTTGTGAGCGGTCGATTCGACGAAGCGGCTTCCCAGCCCAAGCCCGAAGGGGAGATGCGCTGGGCCTTGTACGTGACGCTCTCCCCCGTGTGGTTCGATCCGGGAGAGGTGGTCGGCCAGCTCACGCCGTTCTGGGTGCTGTATGCCATGCACGATGCGCTCGTGAAGCCCATGCCCGGGAACCTCATGGCGCCGAGCCTGGCCGAGTCCTGGACGGTCAGTGCGGACCAGCGGGTCTACGAGTTCAAGCTCCGCGAGGGGCTCCGCTTTCACAACGGCGACCCCTTCACCGCCGAGGACGTGAGGTTCAGCTTCCATCGCGCCAAGGGTTCCAAGCTCCTCCACGAGAGGGTGCGCGAGGTGACCGTCCTCGGGCCCTCCCGCGTGCGCTTCCACCTCCACGAGCCCTGGCCCGATTTCATGGCCTTCTACGGAACGATCGTGTCGGGTGCGGGCTGGATCGTGCCCAAGAAATACGTCGAGCAGGTCGGTCCCGAGGGCTTCAAGAAGCACCCGGTCGGGCTGGGGCCCTACAGGTTCGTGAGCCACACGCCGGGCATCGAGCTGGTCATGGAGGCCTTCGAGGGCTACTGGCGCAAGGTGCCGCAGGTGAAGCGGTTGGTCTTCAAGAGTGTCCCGGAGGCCACGACGCGGATGGCGATGCTGAAGCGAGGGGAAGTCGATGTCGCGTACCTGCTCGATGCGCCGCAAGCCCAAGAGGTGAAGCGGGACCCCGCGCTCAGGCTCGCCTTCTCGGGAGGCATCGCGGTGTTCTTCCTGGACTTCCTGGAGCAGTGGGACCCCAAGTCCCCCTGGCACGATCGGCGCGTGCGGCTGGCCGCCAACTACGCGATCGATCGCCAGGCGCTGAGCGACGCGGAGACGCTGGGCGCCTCCAAGCCCGCCGGGAACTTCGTCCCCCGCACCTTCGAGTTCGCGCTCCCCATCGAGCCCTACCCGTACGATCCCGCGAAGGCGAAACAGTTGCTGGCCGACGCGGGCTACCCCAACGGCTTCGACGCCGGCGAGCTCCATCAGCTTCCCCCGTATTTCTCGCTGGGAGAGGCGATCGTCGGGTATCTCGGAGGGGTGGGAATCAGGTTGAAGATGCGGCCGATGGAGCGCGCGGCCTACTTCTCGGCGCTCGCGACGAAGAAGCTCAGGGGGCTCTGTGTTTGCACCAGCGCGCTCTACGGCAACGCCGCGTCGCGGATGTCGGAGGTCGTGCCGAGCACTGGAGCCTACGCCTATGGCGGCTATCCCGACATCGACGCGTTGTACAAGCAGCAGGCCTTCGAGACCGACCGGAGCCGGCGCTCGGCGCTCCTGCAGCAGATCCAGCAGCTCCTGCACGAGCGGGTGCGGTTTGGGCCCATCTACGAATACATCTGGCCGAGCGGGGTGGGGCCGCGGGTGGAGGAGCCCGCGCTGATGCTCATCAACCCCTACCCGTGGTCGGCGCCCCTGGAAGAAGTGCGGCTCAAGAAGCGATGAGGAGTGGCGACCCCCAGGATCTCCTCCTCGCGATCGGCATCAGCATCATCGCCGCGGCCGTCTTCGCCGTGGTCGCCCGCAGCGCCCGCCAGCCGCTGATCCTCGGCTACATCCTCGCCGGCGTCGCGCTCGGGCCGCATCTCGGTCTGGGCGTCGTCACGGACGAGACGAGCATCGAGCTCATCTCCGAGATCGGCCTCATCCTCCTCCTGTTCATCATCGGCCTGGAGATCAACGTCCCGAGCCTGGCGCAGGCCGGGCGCACGATCGCCGTGAGCGGGCTGCTCCAGTTCCCCATCTGCGCGGCCCTCGCGTGGTGGACGCTGGGGGGGCTGGCGGCGACGACGCGTGGGCCGTTCGACGGGCTCTACCTCGCGGTGGCGTTGAGCCTGTCGTCCACCCTCATCGTCGTCAAGCTGCTCTTCGACAAGCTGGAGATGGGAACACTGGCGGGGCGCGTCACCCTCGGGATCCTGATCTTCCAGGACCTGTGGGCCATCGCCTTCCTGACGTTCCTTCCGAACCTGAAAACGCTGGAGCCGGTGCCGCTGCTCGCCTCCTTCGGAGCCGGCGTGGCGCTGGTCGCCACGGCGGTCGTCCTCTCTCGCCTGGCCCTGCCGGGGCTCTTTCGGTCGGTTGCCCGATCGCGCGAGCTCGTGCTCCTCACTTCCATCGCGTGGTGCTTTCTCGTGGCCGGCGTCGCCGGGCAGCTCGGGCTTTCCAAAGAGATGGGCGCCCTCATCGCCGGCATGGTGATCGCCGCCTTCCCCTACAGCACCGAGGTGGTCACGCGCCTGTTCGGCGTGCGCGATTTCTTCGTCACCCTGTTCTTCGTCGCTCTCGGCCTGAAGCTCCCGGTGCTGTCACGAGAGCTCGCGCTCCTCGCGCTGGCGGCGGCGGCGTTCGTCGTGGCGAGCCGCTTCGTGGCGATCTTTCCGATCTTCGCGCTGCTACGCATGGACGCCCGTACCGCCGGCGTCGTCTCCATCAATCTGGCCCAGATCAGCGAGTTCTCGCTCGTGATCGTCACGCTGGGCGCGGCGTACGGGCACGTGAGACGGGAGCTCGCGTCCGTCGTGCTCTACACGCTCCTCGGGACCTCGGTCGTCTCGTCCTACGCCATCCTCTTCAACCACGAGCTGGCGACGGCGCTGGCCCGGGCGCTCGCGTTCGTCGGCGTCCCCACCTGGCTCAGCGCGCGCCGCCCGGAGCGAGACCGGGCCGTGGAGCCGGCGCCGCCGAAGTCCGACATCTTCTTCCTCGGCGTGTCGCGTGAGGGCCTCGCCTTCCTCCGCCACCTGGAGCGGGAGCGACCGGCGATGAAGCGGCGGATCGCCGCAGTGGACTTCAATCCCGAGACCCTGCAGCAGCTCCAGGCCGACGGCATCGACTGCCGATACGGCGACATCAGCAACGCCGAGACGCTGCGCCACGCCGGAATCGAGCGTGCGGCGATCATCGTCTCGAGCATCTCCGACTGGCTCCTCCAGGGCACCGACAACTTTCGCCTCCTGCGGCAGGCCCGTAGCCTGGCACCCGCCGCGCGTCATCGTCACGGCGGACACGCTGCCCGCGGCCGAGCGGCTGTACGTCGAGGGGGCGGACTATGTCCTGATTCCACCCGCCCTGGCGGCCGAACACCTCTACCGGCTACTGCTCCACCCGAACGCCGAGGCGCTGGCCGAGGCCCGCCGCCAGCAGGCCGCCGCCCTCCTCTCGCGACCGCCGCACGGCGCGTAGCTCACCACCACGACCCGCCCTTCGCCGGAAGGGAGCCGGCGAACCGCCGGGTGAGCAAGTCGACGATCCGCCGCTCTCCGCAGTAGATCTTGGCGTCCCCGGTCATCGCCGGCTCCAGCACACGCTCGGCGTTGTCGACGACGGTCGTGACCCTCACGACCTTCCCTCGCCCTGCCTCGCCTTCCTTGGCCGCGGTCGGGACGATGGCAGTGACCCGGCCGACGAAGCTCGTCTCTGGAAGGGCTCGCGCGTGGAGGACCACAGGCTGACCGACCTGCACGTCGCCGATCCCGTTCTCGGGAACGGTGACCTCCGCCGTCAGAGCCTCGAGACCGCGCGCCCCCGCACGGACGGCAGCGTCGTGGCGCGGCGTCACCGTGAACTCGCCCGCGACCGTGAGCTCCGTCCGCCCGAGGAAGAGCGCGACCAGCACGAGGCCGAGGGCGACGAGGAGCTGCAGGAGCGCCGGTCGCGGGAGCCATTGCTTGAGCCGGCCGTGGAACAGTGCCACGAGCAGCCCAGCGGACAGGACCGCCCCGGCGCCCTGGCTTCGTTCGGTGAAAAGGCGTGTCAGCGCCCAGACGATCCCGCCGAGGAGCCAGGCGGAGTAACCGCCCGCCAGGAGACCGTAGGCGAGGTAGATCCGTCGCTCCCGCGGGCTCGCTTCCAGAAGGGTCGGGCCTTGCGACCTCCGGAGGCGCGCGAGCCGGGCGCTCACGTAACTGAAGGCGCGCGCTCTCAGGTTCGGGAGACTGAGCGCGTCGCTCAGGAGATAGTAGCCGTCGAGCCTGATGAGTGGGTTGAGGTTGAAGACGAGCCTGACGCCGGAGGTGACGACCACGACGAGCGCCATCGCGCTGAGCCACGTGTCGGCGCCGGTGAACCGCCAGGTCAGGACGGCGATCGCCCAGAGCACGAGCTCGACGTAGGGCCCGGCCAGCGTCACCCAGAGCCGCTTCGACTTCTCGGGGAGGAGCCACGCGTCGCTCACGTTGCAGTAGAAGGCGAGCTGGAAGTAGATGAGGAGGACACCCATCTCGCGGACCTGGCCGCCGAAGTGCTTGCACATGAGGCTGTGCGCGAACTCGTGCGCCGCCGCGACGCCGAAGATGGCCAGCCACACCAAGAGGACCGTGTGGACGCGATAGAGACGGGTGAGGTCGCGCGCGAGGTCGGCCCGGTGCCCGATCAGTATGGCCAGCGATGCCAGGATCACGAGCGAAGAGACGGCGACGAAGTACGGCGTGAAGCAGAGCCGGACCTTGCCGACGAGGCGCTCCAGCAAGGGATCGGGATCGAAGGCGTGGAGCCTCAGATGGAACAGATCCCCACGAAGCCGACGGGACTCTGGGACAGAGGCCTCCTGTCCGGCCGCTACGGTCTCGAGCAACCCGAGGCGCCCGAGTGTCGCGACGAATCCCTCGACCACCTCGGGCGTCGGAGTCGCGCCGACCTTCTGTCGGGTCCGCTCGCAGATTTCTCCGAGCGAGGTGGCGCCGTCGAGCTGGCTCGCGACGAAGTGGTCGACCTCTCTGAACCGGAAGAACCGACCCGCTATCGGGTCCTTGACGACGACAACGCCGTCCTGGCGGCTGATGACGAGATCGCTCCGGAGCTTGGGCTCCCCCGATGTCATCGGTGCCCGAATCCCTCAGACCGCCGGAGCGAGAGCGCGAGAACCGGCCCGGAAGAACCTCTGGCCGACCAGCGGCCCTTCCGGGCTGGTCCCCACTACCTCCTCTTGAGGCTGCGATCAAGCATCGACGTCAGGAACTAATCGCAGCTGTCCTCTTCCTCACAGTCACAGCCACCGTCGCCTCCGGTCCCGACGCCAACGCCGGCACCGACGCCGACGCCGACACCGGCACCGACGCCGACCACGAGCGTCGGGGCGATGCGCTCCTCGAGCGTCTCAACGCTGAGAGTGAACTCGCTCATTGCCGCTACCTCCTTCTTGAGTTTGCCTCGTGTCGTTGTCATTCGTCGTTTGCGTCGACCCTGATCAGGGTCACCTCTCACACTAGGAGACGCGCAACGAAGGCGCAATCCCGGTCAATCACTCGTTCTCGTGGCGGGAAATGCGCAAATGGCCATGGGTTCGATTGCCCACGCCTCTCGGGGGTTCAACCCAGGACCGAACGCGGGGTTTCACCGCCCCGCCTCGGGGCCGGGCCAGACAAATCGGTGAGATGGGCCCGCGCGCTCCTGCACCGACCGTGCTAGTCTGGGGCGCGGTCGGCCGGGACGGCCGCCAGGCCAGGAGGCCCGATCACCGAGGGGGGCGACATGCGCTACACACGGATCTCCGCCGACTGCCACATCGACCTTCCCATGCTGCCGCCGGACCTCTTCACCGCGAATGCCTCGGCGGCGATGCGGGACCGCATGCCCTTCGTCAGCGAGGGGCCGGACGGGCCGTACTGGACCTGCAAGAACGGCGGAACGTTCGGGCTCGTCTGCGGCGTGGGGCCGTCGGGGCAGAAGCACGTGCCGGGGCAAAACTATCGTGTCGACGTCATGGCGTCGACGGGCCTCTACGAGGACGGCAGGAAAGGCATCCGCCGGCCGACGGACCCCGCCCTCCGCGTCAAGGACATGGACCGTGACGGCGTCGATGCCGAGGTGATCTTCGGCATCCTCGGCGCGGCCACGCGACTCAACGACCACGAGGCGGCCAACGAGATGTTCCGCATCTACAACGACTGGCTCGCGGCCTTCTGCCGCCACGACCGCGACCGCTACATCGGGCTCGCCTGCCTGCCCTATGGCGACATCGACGCCGCGGTCAAGGAGATCTACCGCGTGGCCGGGCTCGGACTCCGGGGCATGGAGCTCTCGTGCTCCTGGGACATGGAGCCCATGTGGCATCCCTGCTGGGAGCCGCTCTGGAAGGCCGTGAACGACGTCAAGCTGCCGCTCCACTTCCACACCTTCCCCTCCCTTCCCCCGGGCAAGCTGGATCAACAGAAGGGCCTCACTCGCCGGGCCGCGTTCTTCACCGCCGTCTCGAGCTTCCAGATGAACCTCATCAACATCCTCGCCGCCGTCATCGGTGCCGCCGTCCTCGAGCGCTACCCTGGGATCCGGATCTCCTTCGGCGAGAGCGGTATCGGCTGGCTACCCTACGCGCTGGACCGAATGGACTTCGAGTGGGAGGACCGCTTCCGTGACCTCGGCCTCACGATGAAGCCGAGCGACTACTGGCGTCGGCAGTGCAAGGCGACCTTCCAGTTCGACCGGATCGGGACCAGGCTGATCGACGAGATCGGCGTGGAGACGCTCATGTGGGGCTCCGACTACCCGCACCCCGACGGGGTCTGGCCCGAGTCGTCGAAGTACATCGAGGAGCAGCTCGGCCACCTGCCGCCCGACGTCACTCGCAAGATCACCTGCGAGAACGCCGGAAGGTTCTACGGGCTCATCCCCTAGCGAGCGGCCCCGCGTCGAGACCGCCGCGAGAATGCCGGCCTACCGGAGCGACATCGTGGGGAGCCTGCTGCGCCCGGCGTACCTCGTCGAGGCGCGCCAGGGCCTCGAGGGAGGGCGCCTCGAGCCGGCGGAGTTCAAGCGGCTCGAGGACCGGGCCGTCGACGAGGCGATCGAGCTTCAAGAGCGAGCCGGGCTCGCGGTCGTCACCGACGGCGAGATGCGGCGCTACGCCTTCTTCGGTCACCTGATCGAGGCGCTCGACGGCTTCGACAAGTTCGGCGGTTGGGCCATCCCATTCCGCAACGAGCAGGGCGCCGAGCTCGTGTTCAAGCGCCCCGTGGTGGTCGAGCGGCTCCGCTGGCGCCGGAGCATGTGCGCCGAGGAGTGGGTCTACCTCCGCGGCCACGCCCGCCGCCCCGGCAAGACGACGCTCATCAGCGCCCAGCAGGCGGCCGCGTACTACGATCCGGACAGGTCGCGCGCGGCCTACGCGACGCGCGACGCCTATCTGGCCGACGTGGTGGACTTCACCCGACGCGAGGTCGCGGAACTGGCGCGTCTGGGCTGCACCTACATCCAGATCGACGCGCCCCAGTACGCGGCGCTCCTCGACGCCTCGATCCGGGAGGGCTACCGTCAGCGCGGTAGCGATCCCGAGCGGCTCGTCGACACCTGCATCGAGATGGACAACGCCGTGATCGGCGACCATCCCGGCGTCACCTTCGGCCTGCACATTTGCCGCGGCAACAACCAGTCGATGTTCTACGCGAGCGGCGGCTACGAGCCGATCGCCGAGCGCGTGTTCCGTCGCACCCGCTTCGAGCGCTTCCTCCTCGAGTACGACGACGAGCGCTCCGGGAGCTTCGAGCCGCTCCGGAGCGTGCCCGACGACCGGATCGTGGTGCTGGGCCTCGTGACGACCAAGAAGCCGCGCCTCGAGACCGTGGAAGAGCTGAGGGAGCGGATCGAGGCGGCCGCCAAGATCGTCCCCCGCGAGCGGCTCGCGCTCTCACCCCAGTGTGGCTTCGCCTCCACCCTGGAGGGCAACCGCATCTCGCCCGAGACCCAGCAGGCGAAGCTTGAGGTCGTCGCCACCACCGCGCGTGCCGTCTGGGGCGGCTGAGCTCGATGGCCTCATCCGCTCACTGTGACATGGGCTTAGAGCCGATCACTTGAGGGAAGGGATGACCTCGCGAGTCAGGATGCGCAGGGTGCGCCGCATGTGGTCCATCGAAAGCAGTCCGCCGGGGTTCAACTCGGCGACGATCCCGGTCAGGCCGAGCTCTTCCCGCAACCGGGCGAGGCGATCGACCAGAGCGGCGGCGGTGCCGAACGCGACGCGCGTCTCGAGAATCTCCTCGTAGGACAGTTGGTCGAGCTGCTCCACCCGTGCCCGGCGCCGCTCGGCGGGCCCGGTGTCGGCCCGCCCGAGCCCCGACCGGGTCAGCTCGGCGTGACGACGGAAGAAGTACGTGATGTTTTCGTAGGGCTCCTCGCGGGCTTCCTTCTCCGTGGTCCCGGCGTAGATGGGGATGCGGAGACAGACGTCGCCTTGCCCCGCGTGACCGGCGTCCCGCCAGGCCGTCCGGTACGCCTCGAGATGAACCCTCAGCTCCGGGACATCCAGGTCGCGGAGCCCGACGAAGAGCGGTAAGCCTGCGCGGCCGACGAAGGAGAAGGTCTCCGCGGAATTGGCGGCCATCCGCAGCGGCGGATGGGGAAGCTGGTAGGGGCGCGGTGACACCGTCGCATTCTCGAACCGATAGAACTTCCCCGCGTAGCTGAACGGCTCGCCCTTCCACGCTTCTAGGATCACCTCCAGCGCCTCCTGGAACCGCGCCTGGCTCTCGGCAAAGGGAACGCCGAGCGCGTCGTAGGCGCGCGGAGAGCCGCTGCGCCCGATCCCGAAGTCGAAGCGGCCCTCGCTGAGATGATCCACGGTCGCGACCTCTTCCGCGATCCTGAGTGGGTTGCCCAATGGAAGGATCTGTACGGCGGTCCCGACTCGCACGCGACGGGTGCGGGCGGCGACGAAGCTGGCGAGCGCGATCGGCGCCGACTGCACGGAGCGCGCCGGATTGAAGTGGATCTCACCGAGCCACACCCCGTCGAGCCCCCAGGCCTCGGCCGCGTCCACCAGCTCGAGGGCTTCGCGGAACGCTTGAGCCTCGCTCGCTCCACGACGCCGCTCCTCGAGGAAGATCCCGAAGTGCATGATTCCCCCCGGGACAATGCCCCAGTCCGGCGTCGCTGTCAAAGCGCTTGATCACTTTCGGCCGATGGTCAATTTCCGTAAATGTCAGCCGCAGGTGATTCGCTGCCACGTTGTCCCGCCACACGGAAATCAAGCACGTGGATTCTCGGCGTTGTCGCACCGCGTGCGCCGGTGGCACACGCGTTGCTCCCTCGGTCTCGCAAGGGCTGTGATTCGTAGCGCTCATCGGGAGCGTGCTCACCTCTTATGGGAGCGCACTCATGACGAGGCTCAACGCGCTCGTCGTCATCGTCGTCTCTGTCCTGTTGGTGGCCGTCGGAGCCAGCGCCCAGTTCTTTGCGAGGGATCCCGGGGTGCGCCCAGGGCCCGCGGGCGCGGGCAGGATGCTCGACGGCCTGACGGGGTTGCAACCGGACCTCTTCACGGCAGGGCTCGAGGAATTCCAAGAATCCGACCCGCTCGAGGAAGGGCTAGGTCCGCGCTTCAACCTCGACAGCTGTGTCGGTTGCCATTCCCAGCCGGCCATCGGCGGGACGAGCCCCGCCGTGAATCCACAAGTCGAGGTCGCCACCGCCTTCGGCGCTCTCAACGTCGTGCCGTCGTTCATCACCCTCGACGGGCCGGTGCGGGAGGCGCGATTCAAGCACAAGCCCAACGGCACCCGCGATGGTGGCGTCCACGCACTGTTCGTCGTCAGCGGACGGAACGACGGGACGGCCGACGCCAGTGGCTGCCCCATCTCGCAGGACGACTTCGAGGGCCAGCTCGCGGCCGATAACGTCATCTTCCGGATCCCCACGCCGACCTTCGGCGCCGGGCTGATCGAGCAGATTCCGGACAGCACGATCCTCGCTAACCGCACCGCGAACGCGGCTCTGAAGGCGGCGTTCGGGATCTCCGGCCGCCCGAACCGAAACGGCAACGACGGAACGATCGCGCGGTTCGGCTGGAAGGCCCAGAACAAGTCGCTCCTGCTCTTCTCGGGGGAGGCCTACAACGTCGAGATGGGGATCACCAACGAGCTATTCCAGACCGAGCGCGATGAGACGCCCCAGTGCCAGTTCACTCCCGTGCCCAACAACCTGACGAGCTCTGACGGGACGACGGGGCCCGACGCGCTGAGCGCCATCGAGAAGTTCGCGTTCTTCATGCGGTTCCTCGCCCCGCCGCGGCCGTCGCCCGACACCCCGGGCGGCGCCGCGTCGATCGGCCGGGGCCGCCTTCTGTTCGGGGCGGTCGGCTGCACCCTGTGCCATACGCCTGTGCTCCGGACGGGCCCGTCGACGGTCGAGGCGCTGAGCGACAAGCCGGCGCGCCTGTTCTCCGACCTGCTGGTCCACGGGATGGGGCCGGGCCTCGCCGACGACATCGTCCAGGGCCAGGCCGGAGGCGACGAGTTCCGGACCGCGCCGCTCTGGGGCCTCGGCAAGCGGATCTTCTTCTTGCACGACGGGCGCACGACGGATCTGCTCGAAGCGATCTGGGCGCACCGGAGCCTCGGGGATCTGCGGTTCCGGTCGTCGGAGGCCAACGGCGTGATCGACCTGTATTACACGCTGAGCCAGTCGCAGAAGCAGGACGTCCTGAACTTTCTCCGTTCCCTGTAGATCCGACCCGCGGGGCCGGGGCGGCGGCCAGGGAAGCCGCCGCCCCGCCTGCCCTACCCGCGTTGGATCTCGAGGGGAAAGACGGTGTCCATCAGTGACGCGCCACCGTCCACGGCGATGACCTGGCCGGTGATCCAGCCAGCTTCCTCGGAGCACAGGAGCCTCACGGCATTGCCGATGTCCGCCGGCGTCGTCAGCCGTCCCGCCGGTGTCCATCCGGCCTCGTGCCAGGTGCGGCTCATGTCCTGTACCGGTTGGGGCAGGCTGTTCAAGACGCTGTCCTCGGTGAGCCCAGGGCTCAGGGCGTTCACCGTGATACCCCGCTTGACCAGCGCCACCGCGAAGTAACGGACCAACGCCTCCATCGCGGCCTTGGCCGACCCCATGGCGACCCAGGGCTGCCAGCTGCCGGTGCGCGCGCTCGGCGCGTAGGTGATGGCCAGGATCCTGCCTCCACCAGACATCAGGCGAGCTGACTCATGAACTCCGACCAGAAAGGCCTTGGCTTGGGAATCGAGGGCCATATCCCACTTATCGAGGGTGATGTCCATCGGCGCCTGGTAGAACGTCGGCAGCTCGGGCCGCGCGTTGCTCACGAAGACGTCCAGCGCGCCGAACTCGCCCTTGACCCGGCCGAACATGCGACGGACCTCATCGGTGCGGGAGACGTCCGCCTGGACGACGAACCCGTCTGACCCGTGCTGCCGGATGCGTGCGAGCGTGTCTTTCGCCGCGCCGTCATTCTGGTAGTAGTGCACAGCCACCTTGACGCCCTGCTCCGCCAACTTCACGGCGATCCCCCTGCCAATACCACGCGAGCTCCCGGTAATCAGGGCGTATTTCCCCTCGGATGACATACGGACCTCCTTTGGGCACACGGGCGAGTCAGCCAGGCCGGTTCACTGCAGCGCGAAGGGTGCGCCGAGCTTAGCAGACCCTTTGGGTTGGTCAAGAAACTCAACCGACCCAGCGGACGACGCCCGTGATGCCGTCGACGGCGACCGTGGCCCCTTCGGGGATCCGCCGGGTCGCACCACGGGCGCCGAGCACCGCCGGAATGGAGCGCTCCCGCGCCAGCGCCGCCAGGTGCGAGGTGCTGCCGCCGAGCTCGGCCACGACGCCCGCCGCGCGGGGAAGCACCGCGGCGAGCGCCGGGCCCGCGACCTGTGTGACGACGATGCTCCCCGTGATCACACGCTCGAGGTCGCGCTCGTCCAGGACCAGACACGCCGGGCCCGTGCCCCAGCCGATGCCCGCCGGTTGACCGGTCAGCGCCGGGTAGCGACTCCAAGCGTCGTCCGGCGTACCACGCGGCGCAACGTGAAGCGGTCGCGACTGGAGAATCCAGAACCGCCGCCGGTCCTTGGCCCACTCGAGCTCGACGGCCGAGCCGAGCACGGATTCCGCCTCGAGCACGAGGCGCGCGAGCGTGGACGCCTCGGTGTTGGTCAAGCACGGCGCCTCGACTCGGTCCGGCTCGACGGCACGCCAGCACGGGCCGGCGCCCGCCGAGACGACGAGATGCTCCTTGCGTCCCGGCTCCACCGCCTCGACCGACGTGTCGCGCCGTACGAGGTAGCGATCGGGAACGACCTCGGCCTGGGCGACGGCGGGACCGAGCCCCCAGGCACCGGTCAGCACGATGTGATCGTCCGGAGTCAGGCTGAACGCGCCGCCGGCAGCCTCGGCCTCCACCATCCCCTGGATCAGGACCGGCATCGCCGACTGCGCCGGGTCGACCTGGCAGGCACGCATATACCGGAGCGCGCGCGGCGACCAGTGCGACGCCCAGCAAGCACGCACCGCTGTGATCAGATCGGCCGGCTCGGCAATGCCGAGAAACGTCTCGAACTGACCCGCGAAGGATGCCGCTGCTGCGTCCTCGCAGGAGGCCGACGAGCGCACGGCGAGCTGGGCGCCGGCTCGCCTCCTCATCCGTCTCCAGGCGGTGTCGAGCGCGGCGCCGATCGCGGGGTCGAGCGCCGCGCGAGTGAGAGCCAGCCTGATCGAGAGCGCCAGCCGCCGACCCTCGAGCCCCTCGGCCCCGGCGGCCCGTCGCGCGGCGTCGGCGACATCCCCGAGCGCGACCTGCCGCCGATAGGCGTCGGCGGTGAGGCAGACGCCATCGGGCACAGGCAACCCGGCCCGGTGGAGCCGGGCCAGGGTCGCCGCCTTGGGCCCGACCCGCTCGGCCGTGGCCGCGTCGGCGTCGGTGAGTCGGACGGCGACGTCAGGGAACAATGAGAACCCTCAGCACGCGATCGGGGGCGCGCTCGTATTCGCCGAAGGCCGCCGCCGTCTGGTGGAGCGGATAGGAGCCGGTGATGAAGCCGTCCAGGTCCACGGCGCCGGTCGCCACCAGCCGGATGGCAGGCTCGAAATCCGCGGGGACGAGCGCACGCGAGCCCACGAGCGTCAGCTCTTTCACATACATCGAAAAGGTCGTGAAGTCCTGCACGGGCTCGTGACTGATCGCGTAGAGCAAGAGCGTGCCGCCGGGGCGGAGCATGTCCATGGCCGGGCGCACGAGGCTCGGATCGCCCGTGGTGTCGATCACCACGTCCGCCCCGCGCCCAGCCGTCACCGCCAGCACCTCCGCGACGACGTCGTGCACCGACGGATCGACGGTCGCGTCGGCTCGCATACGCCGCGCCAGATCGCGCTTCCAGGCGCTCCGCGAGACGGCGACGGTCGGACTCGCGCCCGCGAGCTTGGCGAGCCGCGTGTGGAAGAGCCCCGTCGCGCCCTGTCCGAGCACCACGACCGCGTCGCCGGGATCGATGCGCACCCGCCGCTGCGCGTGGCGCACGGTTGCCAGTGTCTCGATGAGCGTGGCGGCCTCGAGGCCGATCTCGGAAGGCAGCGGGTGCAGGTACCGTTCCGGCAGGGCCACGTGCTCGGCCAGCGAGCCGGGGAGCTCTCGACCGAGCAACCCGGCCCGACGGCAGAGGTTCTCGTCGCCCCGCACGCAGCAGTCGCACGCGCCGCACGCGATGATCGGGTTGATCACGACCCGCGCGCCCACCCCGATGCTCGTGTCGGGACCGACCGCCTCCACGACGCCGGCGGCCTCGTGGCCGAGGATCACAGGGTAGCGCACGCCGGGGTGGCGACCCGTGTAGATCGCCAGATCCGTGTGGCAGACCGCGGTACCGGCGACGCGAACGACGGCCTCGCCTCGGCCCGGCCGGGGCGTGGGTTGCTCGGTCACCTCGAAGCGGCGAGGCGCCTGGAGAACGGCGGTTCGCATCATGCCGCTCCCGACGCGCAGTCAGGCAACGACCGTGATCTCTTCCACCGGAAAGTTACTGATGATCTCGGTCCGGTCCGGATGGACGATCAGCATCTCCTCGATCCGCACGCCCCACTCGTACCGCTTGCCGTGCTGGGTCTCCAGGGCGAAGACCATGCCGGGTCGGATCTCCAGCGGATGGTCGAGCGACCAGATGCGCGAGATCACCGGCTGGTCGTACTGGGCGAGCCCGAGGCCGTGCCCCCAGAGGTTGGCGGCGGCCTGGTCCTCCTCGGCGTAGCCCCACGCCTCTCGGGCCGAGGGCCACTTGAGCGCGATGTCGCGGGTCGTCGCGCCGGGACGCACCGCGTGAATCGAGTCGTAGAGCCACTTGAGCGCGGTCGCGTAGTAGTCCCTCATCTCCTGCGTCGGCTTCTTACCCACGCAGTAGGTCCGGTAGTAGCACGACTTGTAGCCGTTCCAGGTCAGCGCCGCCAGGTCCATGAACACGATCTCGCCGGGCTTGATGATCCGATCCGAGAAGTTCCGCCAGTTCGGCCACGTGTTCGGGCCCGACGACACGATCACGTCCTCCACGTCCTCCATCCCGGGGATCGCGTAGAGAAACTCCATGATATGGGCGGTCACCTGGTTCTCCGTGAGGCCGGGCTTCAAGAAGCGCATCGTCTCCCAGTGGGCCGCGTCCCCGATCGCCCCCACGATGCGCAGGCATTCTTGCTCGTCCACGTTCTTGATCGCCCGCGCCTCCATCATGGGCGTCATCCCGTCGGCCCACTTGAGCTTCGCCTCGCCGAACTGGCTCAGCATATTGATGTCGATGAAATCCACGCCGAGCGTCTGATCGGCGACGTCGTAGCGGCGCATCTCCTTCACGACGGCATCGGTGAACTTTTTCACCTGCTGCTTGGACGCGGGGCCGGCCGCGCCCTTGATCCAGGCGTACGACCAGCGGATGTTCTCCTCGGGAATCCAGGGGGCGTGACGCTGGATCTGGAAGCCGATGTCCCCTTGCTCGAACAGCACCGGCGGGCCATCGCCGCAGAGGAGCGCATAGCGGAGCCCGGGCTTGAGACGGTTCCAGCCCGGCGTCAGCGTGCTGGTCACGTAGCGGACGTTCTCGTCGTACATCAGGAGGAGGGCGCCGAGGTTGTGCGCCTTCATGCGCTCACGCGCTCGCTCGAGCCGGTACTTCCGGAGGCGGTCCCAGTTGACGCGCTGCTGCCAGTCCACTCCCACGGTGCCGAAGTTCGCCATGCTGTCCTCTCCCGAAGGGTTCGGGGACGGATGTTCCGTCAGCACCTTCCCCAGGTCAAGCGAAAGAAGCTCAGACGGCCAGCGGCACCAGCTTCGACCTCCGGATGCGCTGATCCCGCGTCACCAGTGGCACGCGGTGGACCACGCTGGTCGCGGCGATGATCTCGTCCGCCGGGTCGCCCCGTACGTCCAGATCGCGGATGGCGCGGCATACGTCGAGGCTCAATGGCCAGGTGTGCAGACGCATCAGCACGCGGACAGGTTCGGGATCGTCCAGGTCCACTGCAACCCTGCCGAGCCGGGCGAGCTTGGCGATCTCCCAGAGTACGATCGCGGAGATGGACCAGGTGTCGCGTGAGAGAAGCGCCGATTCTCTTCGGGTCAGGCTGTCCGTCAGGGCGTGCAGCAGGATGTGGGTATCAAGATTCAGCATCCCAGCGCAGCCCGCTTGACAGGATCTTCCCCTTGATCCGGATCTTGTCCTTGAACATGCCAATCAGCCTCACCGATTCGGTCTCGATCGGCACGAGCCTTGCGACGGGTTTGCCGTGCTTGGTGATGACGATGCCCTCCGGATCGACCTTATCGAGCAGCGCGAGGCACTGGGCCTTAAAGCGGGCGGCCGGGATGGTCTACAAAATCTGTCCATATGATCATTTCGGGACGGCCGTCCCGGCGATTCCGTGGCTCATGTCCTTGGCCGTCAAGAAGACGACGTCCTCTTCCGGAGTGGCCAACGCCGAGTGCACGACGTTGGACGGGATGTAGATCAGCGAGCCCGCCGGCACGCGCGCCTTCACGCCATCCACCTCGCTCTCGAGGGTGCCCTGCAGGACGTAGATCCACTGCTCGTTCGGGTGGCTGTGGGGCCGGCCGCCGGTTCCTCTCGGCACGCGCATCAGACCGACCTGGATCCGCTCGCCCTCGACGACCGGCCCGTGGGCCGTCGAGTAGCCGGGACCGGCGTCGATCGTGTTGAGCTTGCCGAGGTCGAAGGTATAGCACCCGGCGCCGGCCTTGACCGCGCCTTCGGTCTTGGTCTTCGACTGCGGGGACGTGCTCGCGTTCCGCTGCTCCGCCATCTGAGACTCCCTCCTGGAGGTATGCGGGCAATCGCCCGCCGATCATAGTGGGCGGAGTGGACAAACGCAACCGGGCCCGATACATTCCCCGCTCAGGGGACGACCATCCTGGACGGCACCCGCGTGGAGACCCGCACATGAGTCGGAAGATCGGCATCGGCATCATCGGGACCGGGTGAGTAGGCGCTGCCCATGGCGCCCGGGCGAGCACCGAAGCGGATTGGCCTCGCGATCGTGGGGGCGGGACGGATCGGCCTGATCCGCGGCGAGATTGCCGCGAAGAACGCGAGCGTGGGTTGGATCGGCGTCGCCGAGACGCGCGCCGATCGGGGCAAGGAGGTCGCCGCGCGGGTGGGGGCGGAGTTCGTCTCCACCGACTTCCATGAGCTCTTGAGGCGCCCCGAGGTGACGGCGGCGGTCATCGCCACCGATGAGCACCTGCACGTGGAGCCGATCCTCGCCGCGGTCGAGCGGGGCGTGAGCCTCTTGATCGAGAAGCCGCTCGCCACCGAGCTCGCCGAGTCGGCGCGCGTGCTCAAGGCCATCCAGGATGCAGGAGTGGACGCCGTCGTCGGCTACACCCAGCGCTTCCGCCGCCGCTTCCTCGTCGCGAAGGAGAAGATCCGCACCGGCCAGCTGGGCGACGTGACCCTGGCGACGTCACGCGCCTTCAT
Source organism: Candidatus Rokuibacteriota bacterium (assembly GCA_003221695.1). Lineage (GTDB taxonomy): Bacteria > Methylomirabilota > Methylomirabilia > Rokubacteriales > CSP1-6 > 20CM-2-70-11. The sequence goes on along the minus strand of QHSX01000050.1, from coordinate 11,248 downwards.
GAATCGCCTGGTCGCCCTCGACAACTACCGGCGCACCGACCGGCCCGAGACGATCTCCCCGATGGTCATCTCGGGGACCCACGCGCTCGACGTGGTGATGTGGCTCATGGAGGGCAAGACGCCCGTCGAGGCCTACGCGCGCTCGATCGACCGGGTGCTCGGCCCCACCCACGGAGGCATCGATGCCACCGCTGGTCTGATCACGATGCACGACGGCGCGCTCTACCACCTCAACATCTCCTGGGCGCTGCCCGTCGTGTGGCCGGGCTCGGTCTACAGCCTCGAGATCGGCATCGTCGGCACGGAGGGCGTTCTGACCATCGACGACACCCACCGCGACGTGGTGCTGGCCACCACGATCCCGCAGCAAGCGGGTTACACGCCGGAGACCACGCGCAACGTGGACTTCCCCGAGAGCTATCCCCCGGGGAACGTGGCCCTCGGTGAGCTGTGGGGCCCGATGCGCGAGGAGACCAACGCGTGGATCTCTCGCCTGACGCTCGGCCATCCGACCCCGCACGCCACCGCCGCCGAGGCCCACGACCGCCTCATGCTCACCAAGGCCCTCGACCTCTCGGCGCGCCGGCGGCGGCCGGTCGCGCTGCCAATCACGCCCGAGGCTGAGAGGGTGTGACCGCCGCGGCGCGTTGGTCCTCGAAGGCTACTCTGTCACGGCCGGTGAGGCGTGGTAGCGCCACTGCACTAGCGGGCCAAGGGGTGCAAGACGTCGATCGCCCAGCCCACATCCAGGCGCTCCCCCATCGGGCATTCTTGTGGACGTTCATCCAGGCCTCCTGATCCGGGTGAGTAATGACTTGGCAGCCACTACTTTCCCCAGGTCGGCCTGGGTGAACAACCTCTTGCCTCGTCACAACTAGTCCCTTCGTGGCTCCTCCCCTCACTTGATCGCCTGGGGGTTGATGGGCGAACCCACCGCCCGGGTGATCGGCAGCGGCGGCGCCACAAACATGAACTCGTAGACGCCGTCCCTCGCACAGTCCTCCCCCAGGGCCTCGAGGTGGAAGATCTCGCCGACGAGGAGCCCCATGTTGACGACCATGACGAGGTGGAGGGGCTGGAACGACCCTGGGAGCTCGTTGGGCCTGACCTCCGCGCCCCAGGTGTCCGTGGCAAGCCCCGCGATCTGTTTCGCGTAGAGCCACGGGGCGGTGAGGAAGGAGAGCCCCGGCGCGTCGCCGGCCGAGAAGGTCCCCCAGCTCCCCTCCCGGAGCCGCCGCCCCACGTCGCCCGTCCGCACGAGCACGATGTCTCCGGGCTCGACGGTCACGCGCTCGGCGGTAGCGCAGCCGTCGAGATCCTCGAGGTAGATCGCCTCGCCGGGCCGGAGCGCGTCCACACCCTTGTAGCGCGCGATATCGAGGAGCACGCCCCGGGTGACGATCCGGTCCTTGTAGTGCTCGATGCCGTTTCGTGCGGCGCCGGTCGCCGAGACCAGGCTCGCGTCGCGGCCGCCGTACATCTTGCCGTGGTGAAAGATGTGGCCGAGCCCGTCCCACTGGGTCCCGCACTGCAGGAACATGGTGACCTGGTCGTCGGCGAAGCCCCAGCCGTAGGGCATCGTCTCGAAGCCCGCCAGCCGCTGCCGGCCCGTCGCGTGGTCCGTGCCGGTGGCGACCATGCTGTGGATGGGGTTCACGCGTCCGAAAGCGCCGGTCTGGGGGCCGCCCGTGTCGAAGTTGAGCGCGCACGAGATGACCCTGCCCTGTCGCACCAGGCGGGCGGCGCGCGTGATGACGTTGGGCGTGATGAAATTGAGGGTCCCGATCTCGTCCTCGGGGCCCCAGCGCCCCCAGTTGCGAAACCTCGTGCAGTACTCCTCGAGCAGCGCGGGCGTGACCGCGGCGCGCGTCGTCATCGGTCCCTCCCCGAGGAGCACCTGCTAGTTGGTGTCGCTCCGTTGGACGGATTCGAGAAACGTCTTGATCTTCCAGATGGCCTCTTCGTCCAGAGCCGGGCCCCACGGCGGCATGCCCTTGGTGGAACGACCCTGCGTGACGGTGGTGTAGAACACCTCGTCCGTGCGCTCGCCATAGCGGTTGGCGAGCCGACGGAGGTCCGTGCGTGGCTCGGGGTTCGCCGCGTTCGGCGAATGGCAGTGCGAACAGTGCGTGTTGAAGAGCGTCCGGCCCGCGACGACCGCGGAGGGATCGCCCCGGAACGGGTTGGTCTTGCTCGGAGGTGGCGCCGCCGCGACGGCCGCCCGCGGCGCCGTCGGGTCGGGGACGTCGAGATCGACCGGCGTGTCGAGGGGGAAGTGATACTTGGCGGCCAGCCGAGCGATGGCGGGCGCCACGTCGGCGAGAACGCGATCCAGCTGATCCCGCAGGGACACGTCTGCGGCGCGCACCCCGATGGTCGCGCGCCACCGGAGATTGAGCCCGGCCACCGAGGTGAGCCCGAACCCTCCGAGGAGGCCTCGTTGCGCGGCCCGGTAGCCTGCCTCGGGACCCCAGAGGAATGCGACCTCGATCTGCCCGGCGGCGAGCGCGTCGAGCGCCGCCTCGGTCGATTTGAACGTCGTGAGCCGGACGCGGTCACGGACCGACAGCAGCGTCTGCGGCGTGGACGCGAAGAGCACGCCGACCGTCTTCCCGTCGAGATCGTCGAGGCCGCGCAGGATGAACGCCGCTGGCGCGACGAGGGCGTAGCCCACCTCGAGGAAGGGGCGGGTGAGGACGATCGTCTTCCCCGCCCTCCGGTCGGCCGCGTCGGGGAGCCCGATGAACATGTCGCAGCGGCCCGCCAGGAGCGTAGGGCGCAGGGCGCGTCGCCCGACGTCCGTCCGGAAGAAGAAGGGCTCGGCGCGCGTCCCCATCCGATCCGCGATGAGCTCGGCCAGCTCGAGGTACATCCCCTTCTCGCGGGAGTCGGCGCTGGTAAACGGAGCGTTGTCGGGATCGGCGCACACGCGCAGCGGCGCGGGCCCCCCGGCGCTCCAGACGGGACCGACGAGGGCGAGGCCGAGCGCGGCAGAGACGAGCCGCGTGGCTCGCCTCTGCCGCCGGGTCACCGTCAATCCGACAGCGAGAACACGAACAGCGCACCGCCTTCCGCGCTCGCTTCGATCATCTTGCGGCCGGTCTCGCCGAAGAACGGCGGGATGCTGTGGGTCCGCCCGGACACCACCGCGATGTACTGCTTGCCGTCGATCGAGTAGGTCATCGGGCCGGCGTGGATCCCAGACCCGGTGTAGAACTTCCACAAGAGGCCGCCCGTCTTCTGGTCGAGCGCCTTGAACCAGCCCTCCGTGTTGCCGTGGAACACGAGCCCGCCGTCGGTCGCCAGCATCCCGCCGACGTAGGGCAACGCCTCTTTGTTCCGCCAGAGGGCCTGCTGCGTGGCCGGATCCCAGGCGATCGCCTCACCCAAAAACCCGCCTGGCCCGGGCGTACCGATCTCGAAGTCGGCGCCGAGGTAGAACGCGCCACGCTTGTACTCTTGGGGCACGAACTCCATGTCCATACAGAGATTGAAGGTCGGCAGGAAGACGATGCCCGTCTTCGGGTTGAGGGCCATCGGCATCCAGTTCTTCGCGCCGATCGCCGCTGGGCAGACGCCCTTCGCCCGGTAGCCCTGCCGCGGCCTCATCGACTCGTTCTCGATCGGCCGCCCGGTGGTCATGTCGACCCCGCTGGCCCAGGTGATGTGCTGGAACGCCTTCGCCGAGATGAGCTTGCCGGTCTGTCGGTTGATGACGTAGAAGAAGCCGTTCCGATCACCCTTGAGGACGACGGGCGTCTTCTGGCCCTGGAGCGTCAGGTCGGCGACGAGGAGCTCGTTGACCCCGTCGTAGTCCCAGGCGTCGTGCGGCGTGGACTGGTAGTGCCACACGATCTTGCCCGTGTCGGCGTCGAGGGCGACGGACGACGACGTGTACAGGTTCGTGAAGTCACCGTAATCGCTCTTGTCGGGGCCGCGCACGGCGGCATTCCACGGGCCCGGATTGCTCGTGCCGTAAAAGACCAGGTTCAGCTGAGGATCGTACGACCCGAGCGCCCAGGCCGTCCCGCCGCCCGTCTTCCACGAGTCGCCCTTCCACGTGTTGTTCCCCGACTCCCCGGGCCCCGGGACGAGATACGTCCGCCACGCCATGGCGCCGCTGTCCTGGTCGTAGGCCTGCAGGGCCCCCCGTACCCCGTACTCACCCCCGCCGAAGCCGATGATGACGTTCTTCTTGGCGATCACGGGGGGGGAGGTGATGACCGCGCCCTCCTTGTAGTCCACGACCGTCGTGGTCCACAGCTCCTTGCCGGTCTTCGCGTCGAGCGCCGTCAGCCGGCCATCGAGCAGGCCGACGAACAGCTTGCCGTTCGCGTACGCGGCGCCGCGGTTGTTGACGTCGCAGCAGCCGTAGGGATCCACGTCGGCCGCGATCTCGCGGTCGTGTCGCCAGCGGAGCTCGCCCGTCCGGGCGTCGACCGCGAAGACGTGCTTAGGGCCGAACGACGAGGTGACGTACAGGGTGTCCCCCACGACGAGCGCCGTGGACTCCTGCGACCTGAGCGTGCCGAGCTGCAGGACCCAGCTGGCCTTGAGCTTCTGGACGTTCGAGGTGTTGATCTGATTCAGCGCGCTCCAGTGCGTGTTGCCCGGATCGCCTCCGTAGAAGTGCCACCCGGTGTTCTGGGCGCTGGTAGCCGGGGGAACGAGCAGCGCGCCGGCCAGGGCTACCGCCAGGACGAGGACCGCGAAATACGCCTTTCTCATGTGCGCCTCCACTGTCGATGCCGAAAAGGTTACGGGGCGCTGCGCAAAGCGGTTGGCCACCTCCTCTCGAAAAGGTCGGCGCGGATTCTATGCCTGTCGTGGCGTTGGCGCAAGCGGCGCGCCGTTCAGGGTCGTTTGACACCATCCGGCGCGCTGTCAATAATCGGGGCCAATCGGCTCGGTTCCCCAGGAGGCCGCCATGACCGTCGATGTCTTCTCCGCGAAGAGGCTCGAGCGTCAGGTCCGCATCGACCCCAAGGCCACCGGCATCGTCGTGATCGACATGCTCAACGAATTCTGTAAGGCGGGCGGTGCCATGGTACTGCCCGGCTACGAGCGTCTGATCCCGCCCCAAAAGAAGGTCATCGACGCCGGACGCCACGCCGGTAGTCCCGTCCTGTTCGTGGTCGACACGCACCGCCGGAACGTACGCCAGGACCGCGAATTTCTCAAGCGCACGCCGCACTGCCTCGAGGGGAGCTGGGGCGCCCAGGTCATCGAGGACCTGGACCCGCGACCCGACGACCTCTACATCGTCAAGCGTCGCTACTCGGCCTTCTTCAACACGGACCTGGATCTCACGCTGCGCGACCTCCAGGTGAACACGCTGGTGATCTTCGGCGTCGTCACCAACATCTGCGTGCGCTCCACGGTGCACGACGCCTTTTTCCTCGGCTACCAGGTGGTCGTGCCAGAGGACTGCGTGGCCGCCACCGGGCCACGCGAGCAGGAGTCGTCGCTGTACGATATCGGCACCCACTTCGGCATCGTCGCCGACAGCGAGCAGGTCACGGGAGCGCTGCTGCGCAGCGCGCCGCTCGAGAACCGCATCGCGGCCTGAAGGAGATTTCGACCATGTGGAACCACCGGACCGCCGACCGAGCCTTCTCCGCGTCCCGCCGCCGCCTGTTGCAGAGCGCCGCCGGCGCCGCTGCGCTGGGACTCGGCGGCCCCTCCCGCGCGCGCGCGGCCGATCCGATCAAGGTCGGCGTGCTGCAGCCGCTGTCGGGCGGCCTCGAGAACCTCGGCCAGCAGGGCGTGCAGGGCACACGCCTGGCGATCGAGGAGGCCAACGAGGCGGGCGGGGTGCGCGGGCGGCGGTTCGAGCTGGTCATCGCCGACGACAAGACCGATCCGAAGACCGCGGTCGAGCGCACCCGCGAGCTGATCCAGCGTGACAAGGTCATCGCCATCTTCGGCCCCGTCACCAGCGCCAACCGCGACGCCATCCGACCCACCGTCGAGCGCTTCAAGACCCCGCTCTTTTACGCGACCGACTACGAGGGCGGCGTGTGCAGCCGCTATATCGTCTGCTACAGCGGGCTGCCGGAGCAATGGGTGAGCCCGTTCGTCCCGTTCCTCAAGCAGAGCTACGGCGACAGCTTCTACATGTTCGGCAGCGACTACGTGTGGCCGCGCAAGATGAACGAGGCGGTGCGCAAGGCGGCCGAGCAGGCCGGCGGCAGGATCGTGGGCGAGGAGTACACCCCGTTCGGCGTGAAGGACTTCACCAGCACGGTGCGCAAGATCGAGCAGTCGGGTGCCAAGGTGTTGGTGCTCGACGTGGTGGGGGCGGACGCCATCACCTTCGTCAAGCAGTTCGTGGCGGCGGGCGGCAAGGCGAAAACCAAGCTCGCGTGGCTCGGCTACAGCGAGAACTACATCCCCGGCCTGACGCGGGACGAGTCCGAGTCCATCGTCACCGTGGCCAACTTCATCAGCACCCTGGACAAGCCGGAGGCCAAGGCGTTCGTGGCCAAGGTCAAGAAGCGCTTCGGGGAAGACGCCATCGTGAGCAACACGGTGGACGCCCACTACATGCTGACCCGCTTCTTCATCGAGGGCGTCAAGCGGGCCGGCGCGGCGGACAGGGAGAAGATCATCGACTCCGTGACCGGCTTCCAGCTCCAGTCCGGCAACGGGATGGTGCGGTTGCGTCCGGAAGACCGTCACGCCGATCTCAACGTCGTCATCGCCGAGACGAAGAACCAGCGGCAGGTACTGCTCAAGGACCTGGGCTTCGTCAAGGCGCAGAGCCAGTGCAAGGGGTGATGGCGTCCGGCGTCGTTCCGTGACGCCACCGCTCCTCGAGGTCTGCGGGGTCTCCAAGCAGTTCGGCGGCCTCCACGTGCTGCGCGGCGTGAACCTGTCCATCGGAGCCGGCGAGCTGCGCTGCATCATCGGTCCCAACGGCTGCGGCAAGACCACGCTGTTCAACATCATCACCGGCGCGTTTTCCCCGACCGCCGGGACGGTGCGCTTTCGCGGCGAAGACATCACCGGGCGCGCGCCGCACGCGATCAGTCGCCTCGGCATCGCGCGAAAGTTCCAGGTCCCGGGCATCTATCCCACCCTCGCGGTGGCGGAGAACGTGGAGATCGCGCTGCTGAGCCGACGCGGCATCGCCGGTCCCTGGTCCCTGTTGCGCGCCGGAACACGCGTCGCCGCGCGGTTGCACGGGCTGCTGGCGCGCTTCGACTTGAGCCTCCAGGCGGTGCGCGGGGCCGGCACGCTGCCGCACGGACAGAAGCAGTGGCTCGAGATCGCCATGCTGATCGGAACCGACGCGCAGATCCTGCTGCTCGACGAGCCCACCGCCGGCATGTCGGCCACCGAGACGTCGGCGACGGTCGAGCTCATCCGTCACCTCCAGCACGAGCACGGCATCGCGGCACTGGTGATCGAGCACGACATGAACTTCGTGCGCCGGCTCGCCTGCCCGGTGGTCGTGATGCTGCGCGGGAGCGTGCTGTTCGAGGGCGGCTATGCCGAGGTCCAGGCGCACCCCGAGGTGCGCGAGGCGTATCTGGGGCACAGTGCGAGGATGACGCCAGGAGGCTGACGGCGGAATGCTGCGGATCAGAGGCCTCGTCGCCGGTTACGAGGATGGAGGCCGTGTCCTCGAGTCCATCGACCTCCAGGTCGCCGCCGGCGAGTCGGTCGCGCTGATGGGGAGGAACGGCATGGGCAAGACGACCCTGCTGCGCGCCGTCATGGGCCTGCTGCGGCCGGTCGCGGGAGGGGTGACCTTCGACGGGTCGGATCTCACCGGCCGGCCCCCCTTCGAGATCAGCAACGCGGGGATCGCCTACGTGCCGCAGGGCCGCGAGATCTTCAAGGACTTCACCGTGGAGGAGAACCTGCGGCTGGGGCTGCTCGGCAAGACGGGCATGGCGGCGCGCGTCCCCGACGCGATCTACGGGCGCTTCCCGATCCTGGCCGAGCGCCGCGCGCAACGCGCGGGCACCCTGTCCGGCGGTGAGCAGCAGCAGCTCGCCATCGCGCGCGCCGTCATCAGTCGCCCACGCCTGCTCCTGCTGGACGAGCCCAGCGAGGGCGTTCAGCCTTCCATCGTGGAGGCCATCGCGGCCACCGTGTCCGCCATCTCCAGGGAGGAAGGCACGAGCGTGCTGCTGGTCGAGCAGAACCTCGACCTCGTGCTGGCGCTGACCACGCGCTGCCTGTTCATCGAGAACGGAAGGGTCGTCGCCCAGAGCGCGAGCGCGCGGCTCGCCGACGACAGCGGGCTGCTCGCTCGCTACCTGGCCGTCTAGGCGGTTCGCCCATGGCCCAGGCTCTGCTCGTCGCCCTCGACGCCTCCAATTTCATGCTGGCCCTGCTGCTGGTGACCCTCGGACTGGTCATCCTCTTCGGGCTGATGAACGTGATCAACATGGCCCACGGTGAGATGTTCCTGCTGGGCGCCTATGCGGTCGTGCTGGTCCAACGGTACGGGGGCAGCTTCTGGCTGGCGCTGGCGCTCGCGCCGCTCGCGCTCGGGGTGATCGGCCTCGTGATCGAGGAGGTGGTGATCCGTCACGTCTATCACCGCTTCATCGACACGATCCTGGCCACCTGGGGCCTCTCCATCAGCCTGAAGCAGGCGGTGATCATCGCCTTCGGCCCCACCGCCCAGCAAGTGCACAACCCCTTACCGCAAACCGTCGAGATCCTCGGCACCCTCTATCCCGTCTACCGTCTGTTCATCATGGCGGTCGCCGTGCTGGCCGCCGCGGGAACGTTCCTCCTCTTCTATCAAACCAGTCTCGGTCTGGTGGCGCGTGCCGTGATCGCCAACCGCCCGATGGCCGGTAGCCTGGGCCTCAACACCCGCCGCATGGACCGCATGACCTTCGCCTTCGGCGCGGCGCTGGCTGGACTCGCCGGCGCGGTCATGGCGCCCCTCATGAGCGTGGATCCGCAGATGGGCGTGGGGTTCCTGATCCCGGCCTTCCTGTCCATTCTGGTGGGCGGAACCGGCACCTTGCTCGGAACGCTCCTCGGCACCACGCTCATCGCGGGTGCCGGCACGGTCGTGTCCAGCATCTGGAGCCAGATCACCGCCCAGATCGTGGTCTTCGCGCTCGCCATCGTGGTGATCCGTCTCTTCCCGCAGGGTCTCACCGGAGGGTCCCAGGAGAGATGAAATCGGCGCCCGCCGGGTTCGAGCTGACCGTGGCCGTGTGGCTTCTGCTCGCCGCCTGTCCCTTGACGGTCAGCGAGTGGCGGATCTCCCAGCTCTCGCAGATCACCAGCTACGGCATCTTCGCGATGAGCCTCGCGTTCCTCTGGGGACAGACGGGCCTCTTGTGCTTCGGGCACGCGATCTTCTTCGGCGTCGGGGCCTATGCCATGGCGCTGATCACCAAGGGCCTGCTGCCGGGCGTTGGCGACTCCACCGTGACGGGGCTGCTGGCCGCCACGCTCCTGCCCGGCCTGGTGGCGCTGATCGCCGGGACGCTCGTGTTTCGCGGACGCAGCCTGTCGGGCGCCTACTTCGCCATCGTCACCCTGGCGGCGGCGGCCATCGCCGAGCGGGCCGCGAGCCACTGGAGCCTGATCGGCGGGTTCAACGGTCTGCTCGACGTGCCGCCCCTACGCTATGGCGTTGGCGCGAACCGCGTCGAGCTGCTCGCCCCCGTGCCGGTGTACTACGTCGTGCTCGGCGCGGCGGGCGCGATGTACGGCCTCTTGCTCTGGCTGGAGCGCTCGCCGCTGGGCACGGCGCTCAGAGCGGTGCGGGACAACGAGCAGCGCACCTCGTATTTTGGCTTCGACGTCTCGGTGTACAAGACCCTCAGCCTTGCGCTGAGCGGTGGCGTCGCGGGGTTCGCGGGCGGTCTGTTCGTGACCCAGTTCGGGTTCGTCTCGCCCGCCCTGATCGGTGTGCCGCTGTCGACCGAAGTGCTGATCTGGACCGCGCTAGGTGGCCGCGAGGTCCTGCTCGCCGCGTTCCTCGGCGCGCTCGCCGTGCGTTCGGTGGAGAGCGTCCTGTCCGAGGCGCTGGGGTATTATTGGCTGCTCGCGCTGGGCGTGCTGTTCGTCGCCTCGGTCGTGATCTTCCCGCGCGGGTTGCTGGGGCGTCTGCTTGCCCTGTCGCTACCCCGCCGGATGGCCGCACCGGCCGACCCCGGGCCGTGAGGGGAGCCACGGGGGCGAGGGACATCCCGGGGAAGGAGACGCGTGATGGGCAAGATCGTGTTCGCCGCCGCGATGTCGCACGTGCTCGATCCCGACTACTACCAGGCGGCGTGCGGCCTGAGCGGTCGACGCAAGGTCGAGGCGTGCATGGCCGAGATCGGGAAGCTCGGCGACACGTTGCTCGCGCACCGTCCCGATGCGCTGATCGTCGTCGCCGACGACCACCTCAACGCGTTCTCCTTCAACGCGGTGCCGGCGATCTGCGTCCGGATCGGCCGTGACGTCAACCGGATGATTCAGGACGAGGCGGAGGCGTTCGACAAGGTCCTCGACGGCATGCCGGAGCGCTACGCCCTGCACGAGGAGCTGGCGAACCGGATCCTCGAAGACGGGCTCGGCGCCGGCTTCGACCTGGCGCTGTCGTGGGAGGCGCCAATCGACCACGCCTTCCTCAGCCCGGTCATGACCATGCACGGCGCGCGGCCCGTGACTCCTCTCGTCCCGATCTGGATCAACTGCTTCGTCGCGCCCCAGCCGACGCCCGCGCGCTGCTTCGCCTTCGGCCAGCACCTCGCCCGGGTGGTCGCGCGGAGCCCCTGGAACGTCGGCATCATCGCCACCGGAGGGCTCTCCCACTTCCCGGAGCTCCTGCTCCCGCGCGTCGGCGAATCCGACGTGGTCTTCGATCAGAAGCTCCTTCGCTGGTTGACGGAGGGTGAACACGAGCCCCTGCGGTCGCTGACGCCCGGCGAGCTCGACAAGGCGGGCGAGCACGAGTTTCTGAACTGGATGGCCCTGATCGGAGCCGTCACGCCCGCGCGGGCGGACGTCCGTTACTTCGGCGAGCTCGGGCGGATCAACCTCGCGGCGGTCGAGTGGAGGGTCGGATGAGTCGATACGCCGTGAACAGCCTCCTGTACCGCCTGAAGAAGGACCGGGTGTTCCGGACGCGCTTCAACGTCGACCCCGAAGGCGCGCTCGCGGGACTCGATCTCACGGACGCCGAGCGTGCGGCGTTTCTCGCGCGCGACATGCAGCGGATCAACGCGCTCGGCGGCTACCTCCATCTCGTGATGTCGGTCCCCGGCATGGCGGCGCA
>QHSX01000102.1 GCA_003221695.1 Candidatus Rokuibacteriota bacterium | reverse complement strand
AACGAGCCAATGATCGCGGCTGCTCGGTGATTCCCACGCCAAGGAAGTTCTGCGTAGGTGACGCGAAGTCGGGGGTGGGGGCTCGCACGCTGACACGCGAGGGCGCACGGCAGGCACAGAAGCTCCGGTATCTCACCTGCTTCGGCGGAGATGTGCCGCCCGAGCGCCCTGTTATGGAATGACCTGTCAAGTACCGTAGCCCTAGGGGGGCGGTCGGGGCAGCTGCGACGGTGGATCACTCTGTTATTCGCGGATCGCCCCTGCGGGCGCCGACATAATCATGATCCGTCGGGAGCTGCCTCGAGACTAGCGGCGCGAGTTCGGCCGAAGCCTGATCGCCGAGGGCGCTCGAGGATTCTCCTTTACCGTGCCTCGCGACCGCCACACCCAAGTTCAGGCAGCTGCGGCGGCCGTGCTCGCGCGCTCGGTGGCGACGCCAATGGCCCAGATGAAGCCCACCAGCTCGCGGGCGACGGCGGTGACCACTTGAGCCGTCGGTTTCCCGCGCCCAAGCAGACGCCGATACCGCGTATTGAGTCGGTGCTGCGCCTTCCAGGCGATGGCCGTGATCGTGTCGGGTTGCCCGCGCTGGCGCGTGCGCAGCGCCTTGCCGCACCTGGGCGGGAAGCGGTAGGCCCAGGCGGCTTCGACCAGCACCCGGCGCAGGTGGGCGTTGCCCGTCTTGGTGATCGCCCCGCGGTGGACGCTCGCGCCGCTCGAGTGCTCGGAGGGCACGGTGCCGCTGTACCCCATGAGCTGGCGCGGATGGGTGAAGCGCGAGAGCGTGCCGACCTCGCTCACGATCGTCGCGGCCGTGACCTGGCGAACGCCCCGGAGTGTTTGCAAGGCCGTGATCACCGCGCGCAGCGGCGCGGGGGCCGCGGCGATCGCGTTATCGAGGGCGCCCTCCAAGCGCTCCACGCGCGCGGCGGCGTGATCGACTTCGTGCAGGTAGTCGTCGAGGGTCGCCTGCAGCGCCGGAGGATCCAGCTGCAGGGTGTCGAGCCAGCGGCGGTGGCGCTGGGTCCAGGGCTTGGCCGCCGGCGGCGGCCGGATGCCACGCCGCAAGAGCAGTTTGCCGAGGCGGTGGCGGGCGCGGAGCTGGTCCTGCTTAGCGGCCTCGCGCGCGCGGACGAGATCCCGGAGGGCCTCATGGGCGGCGTCGGGAACCCACACCGGCGTAAGATCACCCGCCCGGTAGCAGCGGGCGAGCCGGGCGGCGTCCCGCCGATCGGTCTTGATGCGATCGCCCGGTTTGGTGGGCACGAGGGTGGGGGCGACGACGTCGCAGTGGACACCAAGCTGGGTCAGCTGCCAGTAGAGCACGTAGCCGCAGGGCCCAGCCTCGTAGCAGGCGTGAAGCCCATGGCGGGGCTCGAGCTTCCGGATCAGCTTCGTGATGGCCTCGGGGCGATTGGGGAGGATGCCGAGGGCCCGAACCTCGCCGTCCGGCTCCGCGATGGCGGCGGCGATCGTCTCGGCGTGGACATCCAGGCCCAAGTAGCGCAGGTTGGTAGGCATAGACCGGCTCCTTTCGCGTGTAGCTCTGCGTGGTCCGTTAGCTCCGACCGCGTAACCTACGTCCCGCGATCGTGAGCCGGTCATTCCATACTGACTCGCGTGTGACGCGTGCGACGCCCCCACCCCCGACGTCGCGCGACTTGTGCGGAGCTTCCCTAAAGTGTGGGCTCGGCGGGGCATTGTGCTGAAGCACACTCGTGACCCTTTGGGGTTGTCCCGCGCCGAGCCCATCCTTCAGGATGGGGACCTCCGACGTCGAAATCGTCTTGTGCGGGCCGCGCTGCTGCTCGCGGGCGGCGTCGCACTGGCCGGCTGCGGTCGCAAGACGGAGCTCACGCTGTTCGAGCTCCTGCCCCCCAGTACCACCGGCGTCACGTTCATCAATGCGGTGCCGGAGCAGGACACGGCGCTCAACATGATCAACTTCCTCAACTACTACAACGGCGGCGGCGTCGCCGTGGGTGACGTCGATGGCGACGGGCTCCCTGATCTCTACTTCACGTCGAACGTCGGTCCCAATCGACTGTATCGCAACAAGGGGAACTACCGGTTCGAGGACATCACCGAGCGTGCCGGCGTGGCCGATCCTGAAGGCTGGAAGACCGGCGTCACCATGGCCGATG
>QHSX01000101.1 GCA_003221695.1 Candidatus Rokuibacteriota bacterium | reverse complement strand
CTCCTGGGATCGAACCAGGACTCTCCTGATCCAGAGTCAGGCGTGTTGCCAGTTACACCAAGGGGCAGTGATGCCCACCGGCCAAGATAGTCTCATCATCGGGCCTTTGGTAGCAGTCCTTCCAACCCCCCGACTCGGGCGACCACAGGACGCTTGAAGAGGACGATGAGATTGAGGATTACCGAAGGTACCAGCAGACCCAGGGCTAGAACCAGGACCCACGGCGGAGCGTAGGCGTGAGCGGCGACGACGAGATCCCAACGCCCGATCGCGATGACGGCGGCGATGCTGGCCCAGAGTCCCGTCTCGAGGGCGTTGACGCGTTCGTCGGCTCGCAGGTGGAACCCGGTGGCCATGAGCACGATGATGCCGAGGCCCACGGCAGCGAGCGGTGTCAGCCACGGCACAATGCCGGTGGCCATCGGCAGCACCAGGCCGGCAGCGCCGAGCACTTCCGTGACACCGATAAAGACCACCAGCGGGCGGGGCAGGTCGGAGAACCCGGTCCATCGCTCTAGCCCGCGGCCGATGAGCTTCGGGGCGCCGGCCGCGAGGAAAAAGACGGCAAGGAAACCCTGGGCGCCCCAGAGAACGAAATTCACTGTGGTCATGGCACCGGCAGCGCACGCCGGCCGCGGCTCCAACTCGGCAAGCCCGCCGCGAGCCCCACCACCAGCGCCACGCCCATGGCGGTCAGCGCCCACGCAGCGCTGGGCTTGATCGACATGACGAAAACGATGCCCAGGCCAAGCGCCGTTCTGAGCCATGCAGAGAGCAACAGCACGGGATCGTGCAATCGGTGGCCGAGGGTCGCCGAGATCGCGCCGTCCTCGGTGGCAGCGGCATGCACGATGGCGGCAGACCGGCGGCCGGTGAGCGCACCGCCCAGTGCGGCGATGAGCACCAGCCCGCCGAGGCCGACGCCGATCCATCCCTGGCCGCCCCAGCGGGTCGCCATCAGGTAGATGCCGGTCACGAGGATCGTGAGGGCCGAGGGGCCGCCGACGAGCCGCAGCGCGCTCAACAACTTGGCCCACTCGCGCACCTGGCCGGCGGTCGCCACTCGGCGGAGATTGTAGAGGCTGGCCCACTCGAGGCCGAGCGCCGCGAACAGCCCCAGCGCTCCGACGATGTGCAGGAACACCACAATCGCGTACACGGACATCTGGTCCTCCCCCTGATGAGGCGATGAGCGCGGATCCTGGGACCCGCTATATTTAGGTAGACAGTATGTACAGTTAACGCGTGACCCGTGTCCCGGGTTTCATGAGCCCCCGTGCCTACCGGCTCGGCCGGCGCACGGCCGCGGCACAGCGCACCCGTGCCCGGGTACTGCGCGCGGCCCGCGACCTGCTCACCGCCCGGGCAGGCGCCGAACCCTTCAGCGTCGACGCGGTGGCGCGCCGGGCCGGCGTCGCCCGCATGACCTTGTACCACCAGTTCGGCTCGCGGCGGGGATTGCTCGAGGCGCTGTTCGACTCCTTCGCCGACGGCGGCGAGCTCCCGGCCCGCCTCGCCGCCGCGTTCCAGCGGCCCGATCCGCTCGACAGCTTGGCCGACATCGTTGCCGCGTTCGCCCGGTTCTGGGACGCCGGCCGCCCGTGGATCCGCCGGGTGAGAGCGTTGGGGGTCCTCGATCCGGAGCTGGGAAAGGCGGTGGAAGCGCGCAACGCCCGCCGTCGTGAGGTCGTGCGGGTCCTGGTCGAGCGCTTGGGGACGCGGTACGGGCGGCCCGCTCCGGACGAGCAAGCCCAGGCTGCGGAACTGCTCTACACACTCACGAGCTTCGAGACGTTCGACACTCTCGCGGGCCCTGGGCGCAAGCTGCCGGACGTCGCCGGTCAGGTCCTGCGTCTCGCCCGTGCCGCGGTGGGGCGTCACGACTAGCGGCTAAGGTGCTAAGCGACGAACCGTTGTTCAATGGAGCTGAGGGGGCTCGAACCCCTGACCTCCTGGGTGCGATCCAGGCGCTCTCCCAGCTGAGCTACAGCCCCGTCGGGAGCGTGAACTTAGAAGCGGCTCCCTAGCTGAGCAACCCCTGCAAATCTAATACCCGTCGCCGACGAGCACGACGGTCGAGGACGGTCGAAGACGGTCAAGGGTCAGAGCGCCGGCGAACCCCGCCTCGACCGTCCTTGACCGTCCTCGACCGGCTTTGACCGTCTTCTACCGTCTTGAACCGTCCGTTAGGTTTCGTTCCGACATGCGTCCGGTCTCGTTCACCTACTCCGGCACCGTCGGCGCGCCGATCGATCGGGTGTTTGCGCTCATCACCGACCCGGCCCGCATGCCCGAATGGCTCCCGGGCTGCCGCTCGGTCACCCCCGCCCCCAAGCTCACCGGCAAAGGCGACCGCCACCGCATCCTGTTCGAGCGCGACGGCCGCCGCGTCGACGCCGAAATCGAGATCATCGACTACAACCCGCCCTACACCTACGGCTGGGTCGAGATCCGCCGCCGCAAAGGCGCCCGCACCTACTTCGCCCTCCAGTTCCAAGGCGGCGCCACCAAAGTCAC
>QHSX01000013.1 GCA_003221695.1 Candidatus Rokuibacteriota bacterium | reverse complement strand
CCTGCCCCGCGGCGCAGTCCACATGCACTCAGAGGAGCGCGAGAGCTCGGTCAGCGAGGACAGGCGCACGAGTGCCGATCAAGGGAGCATGCCGCATCCGGCCGAGGACATGGTCGGAATGCGAGCCGGCTCCTCGAAGTCCATGTCGAGTGGGGCGCGCTCCAGGGGCGGTTGATGCATCTCAAGGTTGCAACACGGCTGTCCTCATCCAGGAACACCGTCCCGCCGTGGGCCAGCTCGAACTTCCCGAGCTTGCGGGCGTGGGCGCCGGTGAACGCGCCCTTCTCGTGGCCGAAGAGCTCCGACTCGATCAGCGTGTCCGGAATGGCGGCGACGTTCACGGCGACGAACGGTTGGCTCCGCCGTTCGCTCCGGCGGTGGATCGCGCGCGCGACGAGCTCCTTGCCGGTACCGCTCTCGCCAGTGATCAGCACGGTCGTCGGCGTGTCGGCGATCTGCGTGATCAGCTGGTAGATCTTGACCATCTCCGGGTGGCGCCCGACCAGGCTCTCGAAGCCGGGACCCAACCCCGGCTCGGGAGCGCTGCCCGCCAGCGCCGAGCGCAGACACAGCACCTCGCGCTCGAGCGCTCGCTTCTCCAGCGCCCGCTGGGCGAGCAGCAGGATGTCGTCCACGTCGAAGGGCTTGGTGAGGTAGTCGTACGCGCCCCGCTTGAGCGCCTCGACCGCCATCCGCACCTCGCGGACGGCCGTGACCAGGACGACGACCGTGGTCGGATCCACGGCCAGGACGCGTGGCAGCACCTCGATCCCGGGCTCTCCCGGCATGCGCTGGTCGAGCATGACGAGGTCGACTTCCTGGGTGCGGAGCAGGTCGAGCGCCGCGGCGCCGTTCTCCGCCTCGAGGACGTCGCACGTTCCCTCGAGGATCACCCGGACCGACGCGCGGACCCCCTCCTCGTCGTCGACGACGAGCACGGTGCCCCGGCGCGCGAGCTTGGGCGTCTCGTCGATCACGGCTGGCGCGACCGTTCCATCACGAGGTATTCGGCGCGCCCGCCGCTCGACGGGCGCTGGACGAAGACGAGGACGCGGTCCCCTGGCTTGAGCTGCGCGAGCGTACGGAAGAGCGTGGCGGGATCGGCGACGGGCTTCTTGCCGACCTCGACGATGACGTCGCCGCGGCGGAGGCCGGCCTTGTCGGCCGGGCTGCCGGCCACGACATCGGTGACGAGCAGCCCGGCCGCGATCGTGAGGCCGAGCTGGGCCGCGGCGTCACCGCTGAGCGGCTCGACGCTGAGCCCCCAGCCCTCGTCTTCGGGCGCCCCGGCGAGGACGGGCTCCTCGGCGGGCATCTCGGTGACCGTCACGCTGAGCGCCACGGGCTTTCGCTCGCGGATCACCTTGAGACGCACGGGCTGCCCGGGCGCGACGGCGGCGACGCGGCGCTGGAGCTCGGGGACCTCCTTGATCGGCGCGCCGTTGAGCTCGACGATGACGTCCCCCTGACGCACGCCCGCGGCCTCCGCAGGCCCGCCCTTCATGACCTCGGCGACGAGCACGCCCTCGCGCACGCCGAAGGTGCCGGCGAGCTCGTCGGTCACGTCCTGGATCGCGATGCCGAGCCAGCCGCGCACCACGCGCCCGGAGGCGATCAGCTGGCGCATGACCTCCTTCGCCTGGTTGATCGGGATCGAGAACCCGATCCCCTGCCCCGCCGCCACGATCGCCGTGTTGATACCGATCACCTTCCCGTCCAGGTTCAGGAGCGGCCCCCCGGAGTTCCCCGGATTGATCGACGCATCCGTCTGGATGAAGTTCTCGTACGTCGCGACGCCGACCCGGTTGCGCGCGGTCGCCGAGATGATCCCGACCGTCACCGTGCGATCGAGACCGAACGGGTTCCCGATCGCGATCGCCCACTGGCCGACGCGAAGGTGGTCGGAGTCGCCGAGCTCCGCGGCCGGCAGCGGCGCCGGCGCTTCCACCTTGAGCACAGCGAGGTCGGTCTTCGGATCGCGACCCACGAGCTTCGCCGTGAACTTCCGGCCGTCCGAGAGCCGCACGGTGATGTCCTGAGCGTTCTCGATGACGTGGTTGTTCGTCAAGACGTATCCTCGCGGATCCACCAGCACGCCGGAGCCGCTCGCCCGCGCCTCCTCGCGTGGGCGGCGGCGGAAGAAGCGCTCGTAGAACTCCTCGCCGAAGAACTCGCGGAACCGCTCGGGCGCTTCCTCGGCGGACTGCTTTCGCGGCACGGCGCTCACGTTGACGACCGCCGGCGTGACGCGATCGGCGGCCGTGGTGAACGCCTCCTCCAGGGCGTGGAGCAGAGCGCGCGGGTCGACCTTGGGCTGCGCCCGCTCCTGGGCGTGGGCCGGGAGCGCGACCAGGAGGACTAGCAGGAGGACCGCTCGCGTTCTCATCGACGGCTGCGCGTCTCGATTCTACCGGGCGACTCGCGGCTCCGCCACCGGGACGAGCGCCAGCTCGAGGATGCGGCGCGTGCGCGTGACGACCGGTGCCGCCGCGCCTCGCCGGAGCCCCCCGAGCCACACGATCTCCCCCGCCGCCTCGACGATGGGCACGCGGTCGCGTTCCCAGCGGGGCACCTTGGCGTCGATCAGGAAGTCTTTCAGCTTCCGCTCGACGCCGCCGAAGGGCGTGAAGCGGTCGCCCGAACGGCGCGGCCGCACCACGAACGTCGCCGGCAGCAGGTCGGCGTCGAACGCGACCCGACCCGGATCGTCAGAGATCACGAACGCCTCGGCATCGTGGAACGTTGCCTCGAGGGCACGTCCGATCTCCGGGAGGGTCACCCTGCCGGGCACGGTCACGTCGCGCTCGGTGAGCGGAGGCAGGGTGCCGAGCGCCAGGCGCAGGCGTGGGCCGCTCACCTCGAGCGTGACGCCGCCGATCCTGAATCGCTGCCGCGGCGGCGGCGTGGCGAGCAGGCGCTGCAGGCCGCGGTGCGCCCACGCGCGCAGCGGGGCGTGGCTCCCGAGCCGCGCCGCCGCCTGGCGCAGCACCTCGCCGGCCACGTCGCGCGGCAGTCCGCGGAGCGGCTCGATCGGCAGGATGACGGCGCCCTCGCCCGTCTCGGCGAGCCGCTCGAGCTCGGAGGCCGCGATCCGATCGAGCGCGCCGATCGTGGCGCGCGCCGCCGTGGCGACGCGGACGAGCGCGTCGGGCATCTCCGGGCCGTACGACGCGGTCAGCCACGGCAGCAGCTCGTGACGGATCCGGTTTCGGAGGAACTTCGGGTCCTGGTTGGACGGGTCCTCGATCCACTCGAGCCCGGCCCGGTGAAGCCCGGCGACGACGTCGGCGCGGCGGCACTCGATCAGCGGGCGGATGATCCGGTCGCGAACCGGCGGGATTCCCGCGAGCCCCCGCATCCCGGTGCCCTGGAGGACGCGCATCAGCACGGTCTCGGCCTGGTCGTCGGCGGTGTGGCCCAGCGCGATGCGCGCCGCTCCGACGCGGTCGGCGCACGCCGTGAGCGCCGCGTAGCGCGCGGCGCGCGCCGCGGCCTCGAGGGACCCGCGCCGCTCCACGGTCACCGTCGCGACGTCGACGGGGACGCCCAGCCGCTGGCCGAGCCGGCGCACGGCCTCGGCGTCGCGCGCGGAATCGGCGCGCAACCCGTGGTCCACATGGAGCGCGTGGAGCCGGAGGCTCCACGCCGGGGCGAGCGCGGCGAGCGAGTGCAGGAGCGCGACGGAGTCGGCGCCGCCGGACACGGCGACCAAGACACATTCGCCGCCCGCGAGCATCGCGTGGCGGCGAATGGTGCGCTCCACCCGCTCGAGCAGGGTCACCACGCTACCCCCCCTGGAGACCCACCCAGACCTCGCCGTCCTCGAAGTGCTCCTTCTTCCAGACGGGCACCGTGCGCTTGAGCGTGTCGATCGCGTGCTGGCACGCCGCGAACGCCTCCGCGCGATGCGCCGCCGACACCGCGATGAGCACGCTTGCCTCGCCGATCTCGAGCCGGCCGACGCGGTGGAGCATCGCCACGCGCCGCACCCCGGGCCAGCGGGCGCGGAGCCCCTCGCCGATCTCGTGCATCTTCGCCTCCGCCATCGGCGCGTGCGCTTCGTACTCGAGGAACTTCACGGATCGCCCCTCCGTCTCGTTCCGCACGACGCCGGAGAAGATGACGATGCCGCCGGCGCCCGGATCCTCGACCGCGGCGGCGATCGCGTCGGGCGAGAGCGGTGCGAAGACGACCCGGTAGGTGTCGCCGCCCGCGCCGCCGCTCACCGGCGGGAAGAGGCAGAGCTCGTCATCGGGGCGGAGCCGATGGGTGGGAGTCACGTACTCGTGGCCGACCGCGAACAGCGTGAACGGGCGGTAACGGGCGAGCTCGGGGTGGCGCTCGGCCACGGCCGACCACGCCGACTCGACGGTCCCTCCCTCGGGAAGCTCGAACTCGATCCGCTCTCGCCCCACGACTTCACGATATCGGGCGAAGAGGTGGACCCGGACGCGCACGGTGGGAGGTGCTGCTAGAACCGGTGGGACTGGCCGCAGCCGCAGCTCGACTTCACGTTCGGATTTTTGATCGCGAAGCCGGCGCCGAGCATGCTGTTGTCCACGTAGTCGATCTCGCTGCCGGTGAGATACGGCACGCTGTGCCTGTCGACGTAGACCTTGATGCCGCGCGCCTCGACGATGTCGTCGTCGGGCTGGGGCTGGTCCTCCCAGCCGAGCTCGTACGACATGCCGGAGCAGCCGCCGCCCACGATTCGGATCCGGAGCCCCCACTCGGGCTTGCCCTCCTCGAGGCGCAGCTCCGAGATCTTCTTCGCGGCCGTGTCAGTCATCGTGACCATTCGAGCCTCCCGAATTGGCGCACCCTTCCGGTAATTCCTACGCCGTTATCGTATCACAGGATGCCACCGGCGGGCAGCAGGGTCAGCTCCTCGAGCGCGGCGCCGGGCGGGAGCGTCACCATGAGGACGGCGGCGCGCGCCACGTCTTCGGTGCGCAGCATCCGGCTCCGGTCCGGTCCCTGCGGGATCGCGTCCCAGAGCGGCGTGTCCACGGCGCCCGGCACGAGGACGCCGACGCGCACGCCCTCGGCGCGGACTTCTTCGCGGAGCACCCGGCTCCAGGCGACCACGCCCGCCTTGGTCGCCGCATAGGCGGCGGCACCGGGGATGAAGCGCTGGGCGGCCACGGAAGCGATGTTCAGGATCGTGCCGCGGTGCTGGTGGACCATCACCGGCAGCACGGCGCAGCAGCACACCATCACCGCGCGGAAGTTCACCGCGAGCATGGCGTCCCAGTCGGCGGGCTTCGCCCCGGCCACCGGACCGAACGACGCCGTTCCCGCGGCCGTCACCAGCACGTCCAGGCGCCCGAACTCGGCGACCGTCTGCTCCACGAGCGCCTCCACGGCGGTGTCCTGCGTGACGTCGGTCGGGACCGCGAGCGCCCGGCCGCCACGCTCGCGGATTTCCGCCGCGACCTCGGCGAGCTGCTGCCGGGTCCGCGCCGCGAGCACGACCGCCGCGCCCTCCGTCGCGAGCGCGATCGCGATCGCGCGGCCGATCCCGCGTCCGGCGCCCGTCACGAGCGCGACCTGTCCTTCGAGCGCCTGCCGTGCGTCCGTCAAATCTGGAGCCCCCGGCCCGACTTGATCAGCTCCATGAACTCCGCCCGCGTCTCGGGCCGGTCGCGGAAGGCGCCGAGCATCGCGGAGGTGACCGCCTTCGAGTTCTGCTTCTCCACCCCGCGCATCAGCATGCAGAGGTGGATCGCCTCCATGACCACCGCCACGCCGCGCGGCTGGAGCGCCTCGTTGAGCGTGTTGGCGATCTGGGTCGTGAGCCGCTCCTGCACCTGCAGCCGCCGGCTGTACATCTCGACGAGCCGCGGGATCTTCGAGAGCCCGACGATCTTCTTGCGCGGCATGTACGCGACGTGCGCCTTCCCAAAAAATGGAATCATATGATGTTCGCAGATGCTGAAAAAGTCGATGTCCTTCACGATCACCATCTCGTCGTAGTCCTCGACGAACATGGCGTCGTTCAGGACCTCCTTCACGTCCTTGTCGTAGCCGGACGTGAGGTAGCGCAGGGCCTTCGCGACGCGCTCGGGGGTCTTATCCAGCCCCTCGCGGTTCACGTCTTGACCGAGCTCCTTCAGGAGCTGCTCTATCAGCTTTTCGATCATCCCTCTCCGCCTTCGTAGGCAAAGCGGTTCTTCGCCGTCTCGACGACGGTGACGCGCCTGAGCGCCCCCGCCGGCAGCGCCGGCGTCAGGAGCCGCCAGAACGCACGGGCGAGGCCCTCGCCGGTCGTGACGACCCCGCGGAGCGCCGGGACGTCCTCGAGCGCGCGATGGTCCACCCGGGTGACGACCGCGTCGCCCACCGCGTCGTCCAGCCGTCCCAGGTCCGCCGCCATGCCCGTCACCGGATCAACCTGCCCCGCCACCGTGACCTCGAGGTAGTAGTTGTGGCCGTGGGACCCGTGGCAGTCGCCGTAGAGCGCGGCGTTCTGCTCGGGCGAGAGCGCGGGGCTCACGAGCTGGTGAGCCGCGCTGAAGTGATAGACCCGCGTCAGCTCGACCATCAGGTACCCCGATAATCGACGTAGAGCGTGGGATCCTCCCACACGCGGACCTGCCAGAGCCGGTCGGCACCGAGCTTCGGCGCGAGCAGCTCCCAGACCGCCACCGCGAGGTTCTCGGTCGTCGGCACCCGCCCGCGGAAGAGCGGGTCGGCGCAGAGATCCGCGTGGTCGAAGCGCTCGACCACGGTCTCGCCGACGATCCGCTTGAGCTCGCCGAGGTCAATCACCATCCCCGTCTGCGGATCGATCGGCCCCCGGATCGTGACATCGAGCGTGTAGGTGTGGCCGTGGACCCCCGTGAGCCGGCCGAAGACCCGCTCGTTCTCCGCCGGCGACCAGTCGTCGACCCAGTAGCGGTGGGCCGCGGCGAAGGTGAAGCGCCGGGTGCTGTAGGCCACGTCGGCGCTCACGGCAGGACCTCGAGGAAGCGCTGCGCGACGCGCTCGAGGTCGAACGCCTCCACCCGCCGCGTCCCCGCGGCGCCGAACTCCTTCCGCAACGCTTCGTTCATCAGCAGAGTCTCCATCGCCGTCGCGAGCGCGTCCGGGCTTTCCGGATTCACGAGGAGGCCCGTCCGGCCATCCTCGACGACCTCCGGCACGGCGGCTGCCCGGCAGGCGACGACGGGAAGCCCCGCCGCCATCGCCTCTGAGAACACGATGCCGAACCCTTCCTGCACGGTCGGCAGGCAGAAGCAGTGCGCGCTCATATATTCTACTGCCAGCGCCGTCCGCTGGACCTCCCCTAAGAACACGACGGCGTCGCCGAGGCCGAGCCGACGGTGGAGCGCCCGCAGGCGCACGGACTCCGGCCCCTCCCCTACGATGCGGACCTGGACCCGCGGGATTCGCGCGCGGAGGAGCACCGCGGCCTGGAGCAGATCCGCGAGCCGCTTGCGCGGGTACATCCGCGCCACCGAGAGCACGGTCGGCCGCGTCGCCGGGCGCCGCTCGGCCCGCGCGAAGCGCCGCCGCCACTCGCCGAGGTCGATCGGCTCGGGCACGACCGCCAGCTTCTCCGGGGGGATGCCGTACGCCTCGCCGGCCACGGACGCGGAGTAGCGGCTCGACACGACCACGCGGTCGGCGCGCCCGGCGTTGACTCGCTCCCAGCGGGCCTGGACCGTCAAGAGCGCCCGGACGGTCCCGCGCTCGTTCCGGAGCTCGTCGGCGATGATGCCCTTGAGCATGGCGACAAACGGGCGGCGGCGCCGCCGCGCCAGGAGAAACCCGTCGAGGTCCACGCCGACGACGACGTCGCCCGCGGGCGGCGAGAGGAGCGCACCGACGTTGTAGAGCCAGCGGTCGAGCGTATGAAAGTTGGTCCGCACGCGCAGGGGGCGCACCCGCGCGACGTGGCCAAGACGCTCGAGGCCGCGGACGAGGCCGTCGAGGGCGACGAACGTGCCGCTGCCCTCGGTGGGCGAGAGCGGCGTGGAGGTGAGGAACGCGAGGCGCACGCGGGGGGCTAGCGCCCCTGGAACTTGGGCGTCCGCTTCTCGAGGAACGCCTGCGTGCCCTCCTTGTAGTCCTCGCTCTCGAAGGCCTCGAGTGCCAGGCCTTTCAGCTTCGCGCGGCGCTCCTCCGTCAATCCGAGGAGATACGACTCGATCGTCAGCTTGGCGCCGCGCACGGAGAGGGGCGCGTTGTCGGCGACGTGCCGCAGATAGTCGTAGGTGGTCCGCTCGAGCTCGTCCGGAGGCAGGAGCCGCTGGACCAGACCCATCGCGAGCGCCTCGCGGTCGCCCACCGTCCGCGCGGAGTAGAGGATGTCCTTCGCGTAGGCGGGGCCCACCAGGTCCACGAGCTGGCCGACGGCGTCGACGCCGTAGATGATGCTGAGCCGCGCCGCGGGGATGCCGAACTTCGAGCCCTCCGCGGCGAAGCGCAGATCGCACGCCATGGCGACCGCCATGGCGCCGCCCATGCAGAAGCCGAAGATCATCGCGACGGTCGGCTTGGGGCATTCCCGGATCGCCGTGTAGGCCGCGGACGTCTGGGCGTTGTAGCGGAGCGCGGTTGCCGTGTCTTTGCGGTGCTCCTTGAACTCGGAGATGTCCGCGCCGGAGGCAAACGCCTCCCGGCCCGCGCCGCGGTAGACGATGGCGCGGACCGACTCGTCCTTGGCGAGGCCCTCGGTGACGCGCGCGATCTCGGTCCACATGGCGAGGCTGATCGCGTTGCGCATCTTCGGCCGATTGAAGACGACCGTCGCCACCGGACCCTCGTGCTCCACCAGGATGTCCGTCATTCGCCCCCGAGTGTAGCATGCGGAACTCCCCCCACTCAGACCCTAGAGCCCGGAAGCCACCACACCAGCGGTCGGAACCCGGAACCGCCCACCGGGAAATCCCGCATCGGCGCTCGGGAGATTTCTGACTCGAGAGTCGAGCCCCTCCGTCAGGAGTTCGCTTGCAGGAGATCGCTTGCCCTGGTTCCTGGATTCGCCCGATTGCGCGAATCCCTTGCGTCGGTCACTACATGGCCGCGAAGCGACGAAACGTCGTTCCATTTGGTGGAGGCGGATCGTGGGCGCTCTGCTCGTCATCGTGCGGCGCGAGAACCTCGCTCGATACGAGCAATTCAACCGCGGACTCGCCGGTCAGCGCCTCGAAGTGATCCTCGACCGTCGGCGGGGAGAGCGGCGTCAACGTCAAGACACGCGAGCCGCCGAGAGGCGGCGCGGGGACCGGCGCGCCCAGATTCGCGGTGAGATGGCGGTGCCGATCGACGGCGACATCGACGTGGTCTCCGCCCGTCACAAGGGTCGAGAGCTGGCAACGACAGCCAGGTTGTCCGCGACAGACGCGGCCCTCGTGGCGACCGCGGTCTCGTCGCTCGCTCGTAACATCGTCTCCCACGTGCGGCGGGGAACGCTCGTTCTCAGGGTGATCGAGAACCGAGACACGCAAGGGATCGAGGTCGTTGCGGTCTCCAGCGGCCCGGACAAGCCGGGCGCCGGGCAGATCCTCGAGGCCGGAGACCCGACGCCTGGCCGCCTCCACCAGTGGCTCGGCGGCATCCAGCATCTCGTGGACGAGTTCCACGTCACGTGCGAGCTCGCCCCGGGGACCCCCATCGCGATCAGGCGCTGGCGGCGCTAGGCGATTTGCCGAGGGGTTTCCTCTTCTCCATTTGGGTGGCGTTAGCTGGTTTTGGGTCGAGCGCAGACCGTCGCGGGCACGTTTCCGGGCACGTTTGGCGGGTCCGATTCCAGCCCCACGGAGAGCATATGAGAAACTCTCTGGACGGATTATTCATACTGCTCGGCAAGGGATGTAGCCCGTCACACGCCCCAAAAGAATCGGAGCCCCTGACGAATGGGCCGTAAGAGTAAATCGCGGAAGCTAGAAGCGGCCGCCAGGTCCCAATACCCGCAACTGTTCCGACATGGCGGGCCTGAGCCGGTCGAAGCCCCTGTGGAGGCGCGTCCTCCAGAGAGTGGTTCAGAGGACGGTTCGATGGTCCGCGCTTCGGCCTCGCGCTGGATCCAATGGCATGTGCCCGTGCTCGTCGCTCTCGTCACTTTCACTGCCTTCTGGCCAGCGCTGCAAAATCAGTTTGTGGACTGGGACGATAGCAAGAATTTCGTAGACAACCCTCAGTATCGGGGGCTCGCTGGAACCCACCTCCGCTGGATGTGGACGACGTTCCACATGGGCCACTACGCGCCCCTGACCTGGATGACCCTCGGCCTGGACCACGTGCTCTGGGGCATGAATCCCCTCGGGTATCATCTGACCAGCCTCCTCCTGCACGCCGCGAACGCGGTGATCTTCTACGTCGTCGTCCTGCAGATCCTGACGCTGGCTCTGCCCCGTCTTGCTGACCGCGGTCGCGCGCTCGGAGCTTCCGCAGGGTTTGCCGCCCTCGTGTTCGCCATCCATCCCCAGCGCGTCGAATCCGTAGTGTGGGCCACCGAGCGGCGCGATGTGCTCTCCGGACTTTTCTACCTCGTGACGATCCTGGTGTACCTCCGGGCGTACGCGCGGGAGGCGCCCGGCCGCCGATCGTACTGGCTCTCTGTGGCGCTGTTCGGCTGCGCGCTTCTCTCCAAGTCGATGGCGGTGAGTCTTCCGATCGTGCTGTTGATCCTGGACGTCTATCCGCTCCGACGGCTTGGCGGGTCCCTCGGGTGGTGGAGCGAGCCCGCGCGCCGCGTCTACGTGGAGAAGATCCCGTTCGTGCTCCTGGCCGCCGCGGCATCGGCCCTCGCGGTCAGGGCGCAATCTCTGGTCCACAGCATGGCCCCCCTGGATCAACTGAGCGTGGCGGCCAGGCTCGCCGTCTCTGCGTACGGCTTGAGCTTCTACCTCTGGAAGATGATCGTGCCCTCGAACCTCTCGCCGCTCTATCCGCGGCCGCTCACGGTCGATCCCTGGGCGATGCCCTTCGTCCTGAGCTACGGTCTGGTGCTTGCCACCACCGGGATCGCCCTGGCGCTCCGCCGGCGAGTGCCGGGCCTCTCGGCGGCCTGGTCGGCGTCCGTGGTGATCCTCCTGCCGGTGCTCGGCATCGTTCAGATCGGCTCGCAGATTGCCGCGGATCGCTACACCTACCTGGC
Source organism: Candidatus Rokuibacteriota bacterium (assembly GCA_003221695.1). Lineage (GTDB taxonomy): Bacteria > Methylomirabilota > Methylomirabilia > Rokubacteriales > CSP1-6 > 20CM-2-70-11. The sequence goes on along the minus strand of QHSX01000013.1, from coordinate 5,458 downwards.
CAGCCTCGGATGGGCGATCCTGGCCGGCGCCGGCCTCGGGTCCTCCTGGCGAACCTCGAGCCGGTCGCGGACAGGGACACCGACAGCTCTCCCCCTGGCCGGCATTGCCACAGGTGTCGTCGTCGCGTTGGGAGTCCTCACCTGGAGCCAGGCCCAGGTCTGGCATGACTCGGAGAGGCTCTGGACCCATGCCCTTGCGACTGGCTACGACTCTGTAGCTGCCCAGAACAACCTCGGACGCGAGCTCGTTGGTCAGGGCAAGCCGGCCGAGGCGATCGAACACTTCCAGCAGGCTCTACGCATCCGGCCTGACGCCGACGCCCACAACAACTGGGGCCTGGCGCTCGCTCAGCAGGGCAAGCCGGCCGAGGCGATCGAACACTTCCGGGAGGCTCTGCGCATCAAGCCTGACCTCGCCGAAGCCCACAACAACTGGGGCATGGCGCTCGATCTGCAGGGCAAGCTGCCCGAGGCGATCGAGCACTTCCGGGAGGCTCTGCGCATCGAGCCCGATCTAGCCATTGCCCACGCCAACTGGGGAGTGGTGCTTGCTCGCCAGGGCAAGCCGGCCGAGGCGACCGAACACTTCCAGCAGGCCCTGCGCAGCAAACCCGACTATGCCGAAGCTCACTACGGCTGGGCCGGCGCGCTCCTTGCCCAGGGCAGGCCGACCGAGGCGATCGAACACTTCCAGCAGGCCCTGCGCATCAAGCCCGATTATGCCGACGCCCACAACAACTGGGGCGTGGCGCTCGCGCAGCAGGGCAAGCCGGCCGAGGCGATCGAACACTTCCAGCAAGCCCTACGCATCAAGCCCGATTTTGCCGACACTCCCAACAACCTGGGCGTGGTGCTCGGTCGGCAGGGCAAGCCGGCCGAGGCGAGCGCACACTTCCAGCAAGCCCTGCGCATTCAGCCCGATTTCGCCGACGCCCAAAAAAACTTGGCAAATGCGCTCGCGCAGCAGGGCAAGCCGGCCGAGGCGAGCGAGCGCTACCGGCTAGCCCTCCAGAGCAGGCCCGACTCCGCCAACGCCCACTACAACTGGGGCAACGCGCTCGCACAGCAGGGCAAGCTGCCCGAGGCGATCGAACACTTCCAGCAGGCTCTACGCATCAAGCCCGACTATGCCGAAGCCCACAACAACTGGGGCGTCGTGCTCACTCAGCAGGGCAAGCCGGCCGACGCGAGCGCACACTTCCAGCAAGCCCTTCGCATCAAGCCCGACTACGCCGAAGCTCAGAACAACTGGGGCGTCGTGCTCGGTCAGCAGGGCAAGCCGGCCGCGGCAGCCGAACATTTTCAGCAGGCCCTGCGCATCAAGCCCGACTACGCCGAAGCGCGAGCCAACTTGGCCCGGGCGGTTTCTCAACAAGGTACGGGCAGATAGACGTCGCGAAGGGCGGACAAAGGGTGAGGAATAAAATGAGCACGCAGACCCGAGCCATCGTACTTATTGCTGTCGCAGCGTCGGCGAGCTATGTTCTGCAGCCGGCTGCTGATCTACAGGCTGCGGAGAAGTCAGAACACCGTGTCGCTCAGGCGCAGGCCGACGGACCCACGATGACTCCCGGGAAGAGCCTTGACGTAATCACGGAGCCAAATCCCCCCGTTCCGCTGCCGGGCACCAAGATGTACGACGCCATGATCAAAGCGGGCATTGCCCAAAGCCAACATGGCCGCCGTGTCCGCGGACGGCTCATACTCGATGTGATAACGGCCGACATCGTAAGGCTATCCGTTCCATTAGGGGAGCCGGCCGCGGAGCTTTCAGGTGGAATCACGTACTCGCTCAACCCAGGACAGCAGATATATATCCAAACACGTGGGCCGCTACCTGAGGAGGTATTTATTGCGGTCAATGGGCAAAAGACCGACACGATCGTCTTCAACACGAAGTAGGATGAGTGGTGTTGCCCACCTTGAGACGTGAGAACGTGGCGCGCCGGTGGCGTGGAGGATCGGCAACTGGTATTGGATTGTCGGCGAGATCGAGGCGGCGGGGGAAGCGCCAGGAAGTCCTGCCTCGCAAGTAATCGAATTTTTGGTGGCGGTGGGAGGAATTGAACCTCCGACACGGGGCTTATGAGACCCCTGCTCTGCCGCTGAGCTACACCGCCGTTCCTAAGAAGATCGCGCAGTTGCAGAACGGGATTCTACCGCGGCCCCCCCTGTCATGCCCGAAAACATGCCCATCAGCCGCTCAGAGGCCGCCTTCTTGTCCGCGTCGCTCACGATGTCGTAGCGGTCGAACACGCTGCGCGTCTTGTGGCCGGTGAGCTCCATCGCCACGCGCTCGGGAACGCTAGCCCGCACGAGGTTCCGGACCGCGGTGCGCCGGAGATCGTGCCGAAGGCGCCCTGCGACGCCCGCGCGCTTGCAGGCGGTGAGCCACGCCTTTCGGAAGTCCCGGCGCCGCTGGCCCTGATGGCGGCCAGCGAGATGCGGGAACACGAATGGAATGACGCGCGAGAGCTGGCGCTGCAGGCCGTCCACGCGCTCAAGCTGCGCGGCGAGCGCCACCTTGAGCGGCGGCGTCAAGAACACCTCGCGTCCCTCATCGTTCTTGGTCTCGCCGGCGCGCAGAGTAAGCCGGCCGCTCGCGAGGTCCACGTGGCGGCGCTCGAGCGCGAGCACTTCCGATTGCATCCGCCAGCCAAAGGTATAGGCGATGTCGCACGCGGCCTGCAGGTCCGCCGGAAGATGACGCCGCACGGCTGCGTATTGCTCGGCCTCGAAGAACCCTGACCGCGGCGCGGCTTCCTTGAGCCCCCGGATGACCGGCAGCCGCGCCAGCTTGCCGCGCTCGAGGGCCAAGCGCAACATCTTGAGTAGCACTGAGCGCTCCCGGTTGATGGTCCCGTTCGCGGTGCCCGTCACTTGCCGCCTGGCGACGTAGCGATCGAAGGCGGCGCCGTCGATCTGTGCGGCGCGCCAGCCGGCGAAGAATCGGCGGAGCGGCTTGAGACGCTTCTCGGCTTCCTTCGGATCGCGCGAGCCCGTCGTTGTGTAGTGCGTCTTAAGATCCTCGGCGAGCTCGTCAAAGCGAACGTCCTGCAGCCGCACGACGGGCAAGCCCTGACTCACGCGCGCAAGCCGGTCTCGGAGCACGCCCTCGGCGGCCTCGCGGTCTGTGGTGCCCGTGGACTCGCGAATCGGCCGCCCGTTGATGTAGAGCTTCGTCCACCAGGTGGGGGCGATCGTGCCGTCACGGCGGCGCTGCTGGTACAGCATCCCGGTCCCGCGACGCGCGCGCGCCCCGCGCCGCCGCTTTGGCGGAGTCGGCGACGGTGCTAGACTCGCCTCGTTCATACACGCCCTCCTCTCTCGGGGTTGGGGTTGTGGGCCACACCCCCGGCGGTGCCAGCCCGCGCGGGGCGTCTTGCCTCCTCACACGAAGGTGGTCTGCCCCATGTAGCCGGGGACGTTCTGCCGCAACCTAGTCTTGTATGCCGCGGGCAGAATCAAGCGATGCACATCGTCCAAGGTGAATCGAATGCTCGTGCGCGTTCGCCATTCACGCTCCATATAGTAATTGTCTGGCGCGTCCTCTGGTTTGGTCTCGTCAAACGTCTTGAGGTACGTCAAGACAATGTCTTCAAGAAAGCGCTCCGCAATCGTCATCTCGTGGCGCGTCGCCTTCGTCGGGTCCTTGAGCTCTCTTGTCCACTTCTTCTTGAGTTCCTCGCCCAGCTCATCGAGGTGCTCGACCCTTGTACGTTGAAATAGGACGACACCGCGAGGAACGTAGAAGACTGGTGCCGCGCCCTTCCCGATAAGGAACTCCTTCCGGAACGCGATTCCAAAGCGTCCGTACTTTTCCATGTGGAGCTGTACGTCCGGAAGGGGAATGTCACAGAAGCACACGACGCGCGGCTGAATAAGGCCTTCAGAATCTGAGAGGCGTCGGCTCAACGCAAAGCGCGTGCTGACCATGCCCTCCTGGGGCTCTTCGCCAGCCTGGAGCCCTCCGGTCTTGAGCAGTCCGCTTGTCAAGATCTTGACTAGGGCGTCGTACTGCGCATCCTCGTTGCCGAGTAGATGACGCCCCACAAAGTGAGTCAGTTCATTCGATATATGGCGTTGCTTCATCACAACAGCTCCGTGACCGACACGTCCATGGCCTTCGCACGAAATCTCCCCGCCTCCTCCGCGTCGTCCACGTCGCGAATCCCCACCGCCCCTCGCGTGCTATCAGGCGCCCCCGTTCAGCCGTCGTGCATAGAATTCGTCGCCCACTGTCTGAAGCGCGTCGTGGACAAATCTTCGCTGCGCGCGAAACCACTCTTCCGTCATCTCAATCCGCGCCAGAACCGGTACCTTTCCGCGCACCGGTTTGCCGAATTTAAAGAGCGTCAGAGGGAACGTCGGCTCGAACGAGGCAACGCGTCCGTGAGCGAGTTGTGCCCGAAGGTCCACGATCTTCTGCACATCGAGCTGCCGCGTCGGCGAGGCCAAACCGTTAAAACGTTTCAGGACGGCGCTGAGCTGATCATAGTTCGTCATGGGGTCCTCTCGCACCCATTCGCCGGGTTGTACTGTGCAGAGGTCGACATGGGACCGCGATCCATTCATCTCCGCGATCGCTACCCTTGCGCTGAACTCCAATGATTGGAGATTCCCGATCAGCATGCCTACGTTTGCCACGTGCCAGTCGCCAGTGTTGGGTGTTAGATCAGCGATCGACGCGATCACCGGCGGCTCCGGCGTCCACGGCGACCAGTTCGCCGAGCGTTTCTCCTGGTACGCCGTGGGATCCGTTGCGCACCGCGACGTGTCGGTCGGCCGTCGCCGCGTGGCAAACTTCCTGTGTTCGCAGGCCGATGGAGAATGCAATACTTCTCACCTTCAGATATTGTCGCGTCGCACTTATGGCACATCGCCACGTGCTGCCCTCCCGCTCACACGGCTTACGCCCTCAGACTTGTCGTTTCCCCTTACGGAAATTGACTAGCGGCGCCCGAATGATCCAGTCCGGATAGTCCAGCCGATTCCGCTTGAGGAACGCCCGACCATCCTCGGTTGCGCGATATGTTCGAGCGTCGCCGATCTTCTCGATGAACCCGGCCTTCTCAAGCGCTTTGGTGGCCTCGGCTACGTAGGGGTCTGGATAGTCGGGCAGCGCTCCTTCGAACCACTCGCGGGTTCTGCCACCAAGCGCGGCCTCCCGCAGCACCTCCGACGACTTCAGCCGCCGTAGCTTCTCCCGTGGATCAGTCATTAGGTCATCCAGGGACACCCCCAAGGCTTTCGCTAGTCCCTGGAGTGAAGCGAGCGACGGATTCTTCCGCAGTCCCATCTCGAGTTGGGCAACGTAGCCTGGGGTCACCTTTGCCTTGTCGGCCAGGTCCCGCTGCGTCATACCCTTGGACTCCCTGAGCTGTTGGATCATTCGACTCAACTCTCTCAAAGACATGCTTACTCCTGGTAAGCTAAGTTGTCAAGACCCGAGCCTCTG
>QHSX01000105.1 GCA_003221695.1 Candidatus Rokuibacteriota bacterium | reverse complement strand
GCCCCTCGGCCCAACCCCGCTCGATCAGGCCACGCTCCAGCGCTTCGATGTACGACGACGGCAGCGAGCGCTCCGACAGGAACCCGATGGTCGTCGCGGCCTCGGCCGACTGCTCTGCAGTGGCGAGTTGCGCGAAGCCAGCGGCGACGGCACCGGCGACGAAGACGCGGCGCGAAAGTGACAGCCTCACCGACAAGCCTCGAGGATCCTCTACTTCCGCGGCCCCTCGGCGTAGCCGCGATCCACCATGCAACGGCGGTACCGGTCCTGCTGGATTACCGTGCGCGGCCCCTGGGGGCCGCCGACGAGCATCCGCGCCTGCCTGAGGCAATCCAGCTCGTCCCGGGCGAGGTCCTGCTGCGACGCACCCGCCTTCGTCCAGCCGTCGGACGACGACGAGGCGCAGCCGGCCAGCAGTCCCAGGAGGGCCAGGCCGACGACGAGCAATCGCATCGGACCGGCTCAGCGCTCCATGATCTGCTGCTGCTCGACCGTGATGGCCTTGCCCCACCAGCTCTGATCGCGCGCGAGAGCGACGTCCTGGCGCCTCACCCGGGCCGCAGTCGCCTGGCCGTTCCGCATCGAGAACCTGAAGTGATCGCCAGAGGCGAAATGCGACGTGTGCGATTTCCACGTCGTCCATTCGTCGGACGTCGCACAGCCGAAGAGCAGCAGCACCGCGGGGAGCGCTGGAAGCGAGAAGGCGAGCGTTCGCATGACAGTCTCCTATCCTTTGTTGGAGTACGCCGGCAGCGAGGACGACTCGCGGTCCGCACGCAGCCGGGCCGTCCTCGTGAGGATGCCGAATCCCGCGGCCATGGCGCTGGGAGCGAGGGTGCGGCCGAGCAGCGCGGGCGGCGCTGCGAGTGTCGCGGCGACGATCACGCCGAGGACGACGGACAGGGCCGCGCCAAGCGCGACGGACCATTCACCAGGAATCCGACGTCGGATCGCCAGGCAGATGTGCACGTCGAACGCCCCGGCGACGATCTGCAGCGCGATGACCGCCAGCAGCAGCGTGGCGGGCGACAGCAAGCTCAGCAGTTGCCCGGGATGCCACCGGCCGAAGACATCGCCAAGCGGGAGACCGAAGATCACGAGACCTGCGCCGACCGCGAGGCATCCGCGCAGCAGCAGGACCAGCCGATTCAGCGGAAGGGTGGCGATGGACGCGCTGGCCCACATCGTGACGAGGCCGTCCACGACCCAGTACGCCCCGCTCGTCCGCGCGACGGCGGCCGACGAGCTCGGTGTCTGCGACGCGATGTACGCTCCGAGCGCCAGCGCCGTGCTGCCACGCAGCAGGCCGGCCCACCATAGCCTGGCGAGCAAGTCCGGCTCCGGCGTCGTGCGCCGCGCAGCGGCGGAGCTCATCGGCATTTCCCCGCACCCGCCCGCGGCCTGGCGTCACTGCTGATAATTCTACCCGTCCACATCAATACGTCCTCTGGCGGGCCAGTACAGCAGCGCGCCCCGGTCGCGGCAATGGGACCTTCGGCCGATGGGGGGCCCGCCCCGTCGGTGGTCGATGTGAGACGTTGGTCCCATGCTGGCGCGCCGGACGTCGTGGTTCCATCGGGAAGCGATGAAGACCCTGGCGGCGATCACGATCTCGGGAGGACGATGGCACCCACCAGGCGGCCGCTCGTCCTGCGAGGCGCGCTGCTGCTGGCGTTCGGCCTGGGCGAGGGCGGTCTGTTCCTGCTCGTGTTCCGGGTCCGCACATCACCGTCGCGTTGCTCGCGCGCGGCTGATCGGGGCGTTCGTTCTGCTGGACGGCGCGATACCATTGTCGAAGCGACGCTGATGCGCGAGCGGTCGCTGTGGCTCCTCCCTCAGGCGCTGACCGGCGTGGCGGCGGCGGGGTTGGTCCTGCTGCTCCCCGCTGCATCGGCGCTCGCGATCTTTGCGTGGTGGGCTGTCGTCATCGGCCTGTTCGAAGCCGGCGAGTCACTGGCATCGGGGTCCCGCCGCGTGCTCGTGTCGGTCCTCTCGCTGGCGCTTGGCCTGTTCGTTCTCGCAGGCCCCGTCCACGATCCCTCGCTGTTGCTCCTCGCGGTCGCGCTCTACGGCGTCCTTGCCGGCGCCGGACGGCTGCACGCCGCCCGATCCCGGCGGCTCCGCTAGGCTTCGGCGGCCGGTCCGGCGTGGTGCCCGCGCGCGCCATGAACCGGCTGAGCGTCCTCGTCGTCGTTCTCGTCTTCGGGAACGGTCACGCGATGGCCACCACCGATGTCCTCGTGACCGCCCCGGCAGGCGGAAGCCCGAACGAGGCGTGGCCGCGAACGATGAGTCTGGGAACCGTGGCCGCCGTCGTGTATCAGCCGCAGGTGAAAGCGTGGAGTGGCGACAAGCTCGACTTCCGCGTTGCGGTCGCGCTCACGCCGCCCGGCTCGGACCAGGAGATATTCGGCGCGGTCTCCGTCTCGACGCGAACCCGCGTCGACCGCGTTTCCCAAACGGTGACCCTGGACCAGTTCCGCCTCGAACGGGTCCTCTTCCCGGCGCTGCCGGACCGGGGCGCCGCGTACGCGCGTGCGCTGCGACGGTTGCTGTCGGC
>QHSX01000074.1 GCA_003221695.1 Candidatus Rokuibacteriota bacterium | reverse complement strand
CTCGAAGGTCGTGCCGACGTCTTTGACGACGGCGGCTTCGAGGTTCGGATTCTCGCCCGCCTGGAGCATTCCGGCGACGGCGAGCGACATCTGGCGGAGCGTGACGAGATGCGCGACCAGTCGTCCGACGACCGCGGCGGCACGCTCGCCCGGCTCCTTGCCAGCCTCGCGGATCAGCTCGACGAGGAGCGCGAGGCTCGACAGGTACCGCTCGGGCCCGCTCCGCTCGAGGGCGAGCTCGGTCGTCACCTGCGTCCAGCCCCCGCCCTCCTCGCCCACGCGCATCTCCTCGGGGAGGAAGACGTCCTCGAACACGACCGTGTTGAAGTGGTGCGAGCCGGCGAGGTCGATGATGGGGCTGATCGTGATGCCGGCGAGCTTGGTGTCCACCAGGAACTGCGTGAGCCCCTCGTGCTTCCGAGTCGGATCGGAATGGGTCCGGAAGAGCGCGATCATGAAGTCGCTGAGGTGCGCGTTGCTGGTCCACACCTTGGTGCCGTTGACGCGGTACCCTCCGGAGCCGCGCTCCGCCCGGGTCCGGAGCGAGGCGAGGTCCGAGCCGGAGTCGGGCTCGCTCATCCCGATCGCGAATGCGAGCTCACCCCGCGCGATGGCCGGCAGGAACCGCTGGCGCTGGCCTTCCGTGCCGAAGCGGAGGAGCAGCGGGCCCGACTGCCGGTCGGCCACCCAGTGCGCCGAGACGGGCGCCCCCGCAGCCAGCATCTCCTCCAGCACCACGTACCGCTCGAGCGCCGAGCGCTCGTGGCCGCCGTAGCGTTTGGGCCACGTCATGCCGATCCAGCCGCGCGCGCCGACCTTGCGGCTGAACTCGCGATCGAACCCGCCCCAGGAGTGCGCGCGCCGGACGGGCGCGCGGTCGCCGAGCTCGGCGCGGAGAAAGTCGCGCACCTCCTCGCGGAGGGCCCGGGTCTCCGGGGGCAGCTCGCAGAGGTCGAAGCGAAACGTCGCCATGACCGGCTAGTCGTACCGCTCGCGCGTGCGCAGCTCGACGAACACCCCGTGCGCATCCTGGGGATGAATCCAGGCGATCTCCCGGCCGGGTCGGTGGTCGACCCGGACGCCCTGCGTCTTGAGTCGCTCGACGCTCCCCTCGATGTCATGACACTCGAAGCCGACGAGGTAGACGCCCTCGCCGTGCTTCTCGAGGAAGCGCCCGACCGGCTTGGTCGGGTCCGTCGGCTGCAAGAGCTCGACGTGCCCGATCCCGGTCGGCAGAATCGCGTTCTTGAATCCGAACTCCTCGGACTCGCCCCGGTGATGCACGTGGAGGCCGAAGACTTCCGTGAACCGCTCGATCGCGACGTCGAGGTCCCTCACGACCACCGACAGCTCGACGACGTCACCCAACATGGTGCTGCCTCCTTCCCGCGTCGGCGGGGATCATACAGTAGAATCGGGTGACCCGATACGGCAAGTCGAGGAGCGCCCCATGAAGCGGTGGGCTCTGTCGGTGCCGGTCGACGGCTTCACGCTCGCCGAGCACGGCGAGCTCGCGCGCGAAGCCGAGCGGCTCGGCTTCAGCGATGCGTGGTCGCTCGAGGTGGACGGCGTGGACTGCTTCGCGCCGCTCGCCGTCGTCGCGCTCACGACGCGGCTGCGCGTCGGCACCGCGATCGCGAACGTCTACACCCGCGGCCCGGCGACGCTCGCCCTGTCGGCCGCGGGGATCGCGGACATCGCGCCCGGTCGGTTCTGCCTCGGCATCGGCTCGGGCTCCCAGCCCGTCGTCGAGGCGTGGAACGGCGGCGCCTTCGCCCGCCCCGCGACCCGCGTGCGTGAGACGGCGCAGTTCCTCCGCCGGGCGCTCGCGGGCGAGCGCGTCGTCTTCCGCGGTGAGACGTTCGCCGTGGACGGCTTTCGTCTGACCAAACCGCCCGTCGCGCCGGTCCCCATCCACATCGCGGCGCTCCGGCCCGGAATGCTGCGGGTCGCGGGCGAGGTCGGCGACGGCGCGATCCTCAACTGGCTCGCCGCCGACGACGTCCCGAAGTCCGTCGCCGTCGTGCACGAGGCCGCCGCCCGGGCCGGGCGTGATCCCGGGGCGATCGAGATCACGGCGCGCCTTCTCGTCAATATCGATCCGCCGGGGCCCGCGGCGGACACGGCGGTGCGGCGCCACGTGACCGCCTACCTCAACGTGCCCGTCTACCGGGCGTTCCACGAGTGGCTCGGGCGCGCGGCGGCGCTCGGGCCGATGTGGGACGCGTGGGGGCGTGGCGACCGCAAGGGCGCGGTCGCGGCCGTGCCCGAAAAGGTCATCGACGACCTGATCATCCGCGGCTCGATGGACGAGATCCGCGCGCATGTCCGCCGCTATCTCGCCGCCGGCATCGACACCGCATTCCTCTCGTTCTCGACCGCCGAGCCGGACCCCGTCCGCAAGCGCCAGCTCGTGCTCGGCGCGATCCGCGCGCTCGGGCCGGGCACCCCGTGATCCTCGAAGCGTTCGCGCCCGGCGATTCAGGCGCCCGCCAGCGGCAATCGGCCGAGGATGTTCAGCACGTGGTGCATGACGTTCGTCCCTGACAGCGTTCCGAGGCCGCCGCGCGCGCACGCCCGCTCACCGAACGCGACCACGTCATCGACCCTGACGCCGCTCCCGCGGAGCATGATGGGGACCGGGTCGGCGGAGTGTTCCCTGAGCGCGCACGGTGTCGAATGGTCGCCGGTCATCACGAACAGCGTGTTCGCCGGCAACGATTCGAAGACGCGCGCCGCGCGGTCGATGGTTTCGATGAAGGTCTTCTTGCCGATGAAGTCTCCGTCCTCGCCAAACGAATCGGTGGCTTTCACGTGGACGAAGACGAAGTCGAAGGTCTCGAGGCTCCGGAGCGCCGCGCGGAACTTCGCCGGGACGTCGCTGTCCGGCAGCCCGGTGGCCCCCGGCACCTCCAGCACCGTCATTCCGAGGTACCGGCCGATGCCCTTGTACATCCCGCCGCCCGCGATGCAACACGCCGACAGACCGTAGCGCTCCCTGAAGCTCGGAACCTCACGGTAGTGCCCCGCGCCGCGCAGGAGCAGGTAATTCGCCTCGGCGTGGCCGTCTCGCCGCCGTTCGATGTTGAGGGGATGGTCGTGGAGGATCGCGGAGGCCCGGTCGATGAACCGGTTCAGCACGTCCGCCGTCCGGCGGGCCTCGGGCGTGTTGTCGCGCGGGCTGACGCGTCCCAGGCGCGCGGCCGCCTTGTGGGGGTCGGCGTCGGTCACGCTTGCCGACAGTCCCTCCCCGCGCATGACGACGACGGCGCGATGAGCCGTGCCCGCCTTGACCATGAAGGTGACGCCGTCGAGCTCGATCCCATCGAGGGGCTTCACCAGCGGCTCGACGACGCGGATTCGCCCGGCGCGACGGTCTCGGACGATGCCACCGCCGTCCACCGTCGCGAAATTTCCGCGTAAGGCCACGTCGCCTGGACGGAGGAGAATGCCGAGACCCGCCGCCTCGATCGTCCCTCGTCCGGCGTAATACTCTTGCGGGTCGTAGCCGAGGATCGCCAGGTGCGCCACGTCGCTCCCGGGGACCAGGCCGCGCCCCAGTGGATACATCAGTCCACACTCGGACTCCCGCGCGAGGCGGTCCAGACATGGCGTCTCGGCCGCCTCGAGCGGCGTCAGGGCGCCCAGCTCATCGATCGGGCGGTCGCCCAAGCCGTCGCAGATCAGAAGAACGACCTTCTCTACCATCGTCCACACCTCACATCGGCGGTACTATACCCGGCGGCAGGGAGGTTCTGGAATGACACACCCGGCTGGTCGTTCGCGCGCCGCGAGTGGAGAAAAGGCCAACCTCAGGCGCGAGCTCGCGCGCGCCTGCCGCATTCTGGCGATGGCCGGGCAGGGCGACGACATCTGGGGACATGCCACCGTGCGTGTCGCGGGGACCGACACCTTCTGGATGAAGCCCCACAAGCTGGGGCTCGAGGAGGTCCGATCCGAGGACTTGCTCCTCGTGAACCTCGAGGGGCGGGTCGTTCGTGGGACGCGACCGCGACACAGCGAGGTCTTCATCCATACGGAGATCTACCGGGCGCGGCCGGACGTCGGCGCCGTCGTCCATACCCACCCGGTTGCCGCGACGGTCTTTTCCTCGCTCGGCGTGCCCCTACGCCCGATCACGCATGAAGGCGCTTACTTCACGCCCCCTGACGTCCCGCGTTTCGACGAAACCACAGACCTCATCGTCACGGCCGAGCGGGGCAAATCGGTCGCCCGCGCCCTCGGGGATCGCACGGCGCTGCTCCTGGTCGCTCACGGGATCGTGAGCGTCGGGGCGACGATCGAGGAGGCCACGGTGAACGCGCTCTGCCTCGACAAGGCGGCGCGCGCTCAGCTCATGGTGCCCGGTGGCGTACCCCGTCAGTGGAGCTCCGACGAGGATGCCCTGGCCAAGCGTACGCGCGTCCACAATCCCCAGAACTTCGCCGACCGCTGGAGCTACCTTCTCCGAAAGCTCCAGGAGTGACCCCGCCCCCTTTCAGGGTTCTCCCTACGGCTCACTCAGGCACTCCACTCATTCCCCGCTCCGGATTGGGCGGGTAGCGTGTGCAGGGAGTGCGAGAGTCGCAACAAAGCGGCCACGGCGGCCGAGCCCGTTTCCTCCGAGAGGAGGGCCTCAGATGACCAGAGCCTCTGTGAGGCTCGGGCTGCTCGCCGCCGCGACGCTCGTGTTCTGGTCGGTCCTTCCAGGCTCCGCGCCGGCCCAGACGGTAGCCTACAGTTCCGCGAGGAGAGATTTCGCGGTCGGACTTCACCCTCGTTCGGTGGCCACGGGCGACTTCAATGGCGATGGGGTGCCGGACCTGGCGGTGGCCAGCCAATTCTGGTGCTGTCCCGTCAAGCCCGGCACGTTCTCGGTGCTGCTGGGGAACAGCGACGGGACCTTCCGGGCGGCAACCATATTCGCTTCGGGCTCGAATCCTCGAGCCGTGGCTCTGGGCGACTTCAACGCTGACGGCAAGCTCGACCTGGTGGTGGCCGACGGTATGGGTTCCGCCGTCTGGGTGTTGCTGGGCAACGGGGATGGGACCTTCCAGACTGCGGTGACCTACGCCGCTGGCGATAGTCCCTACGCCGTGGTCGTGGGGGACTTCAACGCCGATAGCAAGCTGGATCTGGTGGTGGCCGTTGGTTCCGCCGGCGTCTCGGTACTCCTGGGCAACGGCGATGGAACCTTCCAGCCACCACTGACCTTCGGCGCTGGCAGCGGCGCTTCTGCCAGTGATTCTTCGGTGGCCGTGGGCGACTTCAACGCCGACGGCAGACTCGATCTGGCCGTGGCCAATTCTGATTCCAACAACGTCTCGGTGCTGCTGGGCAACGGGGATGGGACCTTCCAGGCGCCACTGACCTTCGGCGCTGGCAGCGGTGCTTCTTCGGTGGCCGTGAGCGACTTCAATGGCGATGGCAAGCTGGATCTGGTGGTGACCGTCGGTTCCGCCGGCGTCTCGGTACTCCTGGGCAACGGCGATGGAACCTTCCAGGCTGCGGTCAACTACGCCACTGGCAGTAGTCCCTACGCCGTGGCCGTGGGCGATTTCAATGCGGACGGCAAGGTCGATCTGGCGATTGCCAATGGAGACGCTGCGGATGTCTCAGTACTCCTGGGCAACGGGGATGGGACCTTCCAGACGACGGCGTTGACCTTCTCTACTGGTACGTGGCCTTCGTCAGTGGCCGTCGGCGACTTCAACGCCGATGGCAGGTTGGATCTGGCCGTGGCCAACTTTGGTGCTGCCTCTGTCTCAGTGCTGCTCGGCAACCCCTCAGCTGTGCTGGGCGGAGCCGATGGGACCTTCCAGGCGGCGCCGACCTACGCTGCTGGCACGAATCCTCTCGCCGTCACCGAGGGCGACTTCAATCGCGATGGAGTGCCGGACCTGGCGGTGGCCGACTCTGGTTCCGGCACCGTCTCGGTGCTGCTGGGCAACGACGATGGGACTTTCCAGACGGCGCTCGCCTTCCCTGCTGGGAACGGGCCTGAGTCCGTGGCCGTCGGCGACTTCAATGGCGATGGCGAGCTGGACCTTGCCGTGACGAACCCTGGGTCCGCCACTGTCTCGGTGCTGCTGGGGAACGGCGATGGGACCTTCCAGGCGCCACTGACCTTCGGCGCTGGAAGCGGAGCTTCTTCGGTGGCGCTCGGCGACTTGAATGCCGATGGCAAGCTGGATCTGGTCGTGGCCAACCGCGGTTTCAGCACCGTCTCGGTGCTGCTGGGCAACGGCGATGGGACCTTCCAGGCGCCACTGACCCTCAGCGTTTCGCGTGCTCAAGCTGTCGCCGTCGGCGATTTCAATCGCGATGGGGTGCCGGACCTGGCGGTGGCCAATCGTAATAGTGGCGACATCGGTCGCGATACCGTCTCGGTGCTGCTCGGGAACGGCGACGGGACCTTCCAGGCTCCCGCGTTCTTTGCTGTGGGCGGTGGCGCCGCTTCTGTGGTCGTGGACGACTTCAACGGCGATGGAGTGCCGGACCTGGCCCTGGCCAGCCCGGGTTACACGACACACCACGAGTCCTATTCCTTGGTGTCGGTGCTTTTGGGGAACGGCGATGGGACCTTCCAGGCGGCACGGACCTTCTATGCGGGCGGCATTCCTTCGTCTGTGGCCGCGGGCGACTTCAATGGTGATGGCAAGGTGGATCTGGCGGTCGCCACCAGCGGTTCCAACGCTCTCTCGGTCCTTCTGGGGAACGGCGACGGGACCTTCCAGGCACTGCAGATCTTCGGGGCCGGCAGCGGTCCTGTTTCCGTGGCCAGTGGCGACTTCAATCGCGACGGAGTGCCAGACCTGGCCGTGGCCAACTTCTATTCCAACAACGTCTCGGTGCTGGTCGGTCGAAAGACCAACGACTTGACGACGACGGGAACGACGCCCGAGACCGGAAGCGGCTCGCCGACGTCGATGTAGTCGAAGGCGCCCAGCTCGAGCTCGTCAACCGCCACCAGATTGAGCTTCGCGCGGAGCTCCTCGAGCAGGAGCCGGCCCATCAGGCGCGCGATATCGCGGTCGAAGGCGAGCACGACGGGCGCCTGCCGGCCGTCGAGGGCCTGAACCAACCCCTGCCCCAACAGGGTCAGCTCGCTGTGGCTCGGTCCAAACGGCCAGCGAATGGCAAGCGCCAGAGGACCGTCGAGCAGCTCGGGATCGTGGGCCCGGCCCGCCTGCCGCACGGCCTCGGCGACTCCCGCAACACTCAGCGGTTCCCCGAGCCTCACGGAAAGGACCGGCAAGTTGCGGATGGGAAGAAGATCGGGCTGGGGCGTGAAGATCGTGCTCCCGCTGACCTGCACCGTGTACTGGGCCGCGCCGATGACCGTGGCCCGGATGCCTTCGAGAGGCGTCGCCAGGCTCCCGGCGAGCGGGTGGTGGCGCAGGCGGCTCCTGACAGCCTCACCCAGGGCCTTCCCCAGATCACCGAAGGTGGCGCGCTCCCGCTCGTAGATATATTCGGACACGCCGCCCGAGAACATGAGGACATCGATCGGCCCGTCGTCGTCGAGCGGCGGCGTGTGCATGAGCCGGCGCGTCAGCGACGAGAACGGGCGCCGGTCGATGAGCTCGAAGAGACACGCGGTCATCCTCTCGGCAAGGGCCGCCTTCCGAGTGTCATCGATCCGCTGGCCGACCGCGAGCCGGAGGCCGACTTCGTCGCCGACCAGAGCGCCCGCCTCCTCCAGTCGCGTGATGCGACCTCGATCCTCGGCGACGAGGCGTCCACCGACGTTGATCACGGCCACCGCGGCGACCTGGCCGTCGCGGCAAACCGCCAGCTTGGTCGTCCCGCCGCCGATGTCGACGCTCAAAACCCCGCTCCCCTCGCGCGAGCGCGCTACCGCCCCTGATCCGTGAGCGGCCATGATCGCCTCGAGCTGTGGGCCCGCGGCCGCGCAGACGAAGCGGCCGGCCTCTCGCGCGAACAGCGACAGAATGCTCTCGGCATTCTCCTTCTTGGCCGCCTCGCCCGTGACGACGACGGCCCCCGTGTCGATGCCGTCCGGGGTGAGCCCCGCGCGCGCGTATGCGCCCCGGATGAAGGAGTCGAGCCGCTCGGTGTCGATCAGGAAGGGATCGCGGTACGGGGTCAAGAGGATCGGCGACTGATGGAGCACGTCTCGCTCGACCACCCGGAAGCGGCTCGACAGGCTCTCACCGAGCCGCCGTAACACCAGACGGGAGAAGGTCAGATGCGACGTCGAGGAGCCGATGTCGATCCCGACGCTCTGGAGCTCGATCCGCTCACCAGCCCAGATCGGGTCGGTTTCGTCGGGCGGCGCCTGGGGTTCGCCTTCGTGATCCCCGTGCTCGTGGGGGTGCGGAAAATCGTGCATCAGGGGGGCAAGTTACCGCTTGACTACACAAAGTTCAAATATTAGATATTTGCCATGCCGAGGCCGGGAAGCGCGGTCCCCGCCGGGTCTCTGGAATTCATGCCGACTCGACGGGACCGCGTATCCGCAGAGATCCTCCGCCAGCTCAAGTCGGCGATTCTCGCGGGCCGGCTCAAATCTGGAGACAAGCTCCCTTCCGAGAAGCAGCTCGCCCAGCAGTTTCAGTCGAGCCGTGGTTCGGTCCGTGAGGCCATCCGAACGTTGGAGCAGGCGGGGCTCCTCGTCGTGCGGCGGGGCGCGGGGGGCGGCGCGATCGTCGCAGACGGCGACCTCCGTCACGTGACGGACTCGCTCTTCACGTTGATCCGTCTCGGGAGCGTTTCGATCCACGATCTGACCGAGGTCCGCGTGATCCTGGAGCCGCGCATCGCCAGCCTGGCGGCTCAGCGGATCACCGCGGAGGAGCTGGCTCGAATCGAGGCCTACGTCGCCAAGCACGCCGAGGCGATCGCCGCGGGGCATCTGCACGCCACCGCCGATCTCGGCTTCCACCGGATGCTCGCGGACGTTGCAAAGAACCCGCTCCTGGTGCTCTTCGCCCACTCGATGGCGGACTCGATGGTGCAGGAAGTCGTGGCCCGGCTCGAGATGGACGCGACGACCAATCGGAGCAATCTGGCCTCCCATCAGAAGATCTGCGCGGCCCTTGCCCGCCGCGATCACGACGAGGCGTCGCGCGTGATGCTCGAACACGTCACCGAAGTTCAGGACCGTCTGGGGCGGCTCTTGCCGGCGACAAAACCGGGGCGTGACTGACGGCCGCCCCGACCCGATCCCGCGAGGAGGACGACGATGGCCAAGCCCATGCCCGCGATCAGCAAGAAGGACATCTCGAGCCTGCGCTCCACGCTGGAGTACCTGAAGGAGGCGGGGGAGCTACTCACCTCGAACGCCGAGATCGACCCCCACCTCGAGCTTGCGGCTGTCCAGAAACGCCTGGACGGTGGCCCGCCGATGCTCTTCGAGAAGGTCAAGGGGTACCCGAACGCTCGCCTGGCCAATAACATCTATGCGTCGGCGGAGCGGATCGCGCGGCTCTTCGGCGTCGAGGATCCGAAGAAGTTCAAGTTCAAGGCGGTGGAAGCGGTCCGGCAACCCCTGCCGCCGATCGAGGTGCGCGACGCTCCGTGCCAGGAGGTCGTGATCACGAAGGACATCGACGTCTGGCCGATCGTCCCCATGATCTCTCACGCCAAGACCGACCCCGGGCGGACGCTCGGCGCCGGCAACACGGTGGTGCGGGGCAAGTATTTCTGGGGCGGCTCGCACATCGGTTACAACCGGATGAACTTCCGCGGTCCCGACTTCTCGAGCTTCCAGATCTCTCCGGGCTCTCACATGGACCAGATCGCCACCCACTGGTACCGCAAGGGCCCGATCCCCATGACGATCAACATTGGCGTGCCCCCCGCCTGCACGATGATGGCGGGGGCGGGCTTCACCTACGTCATCCTCCCCCGCGGGTGCGACGAGCTGGGTGTGGCCGGGGCCCTGCAAGGGTTCCCGGTGGAGCTCGTGAAGGCGAGAACGCAGGACGCGTGGGCCATCGCGAATGCCGAGTACGTCATCGAGGGTTACCTCGACACGACGGAGAAAGTCTGGGAGAGCCCGCTGGCGGAGAAGGAGAACGAACAGGGGAAGTTCCCGTTCCACCCCGAGTGGGCCGGCTACATGGGCAAGGCCTACCGAACCTACAAGTTCCACGCCACGGCCATCAGCCACCGCAAGGAGAAGCCCATCTACTATGGCCTGATCGTGCACGGCATGGACGACCACTACATCGATGTCTCCATGCGCGAGGCGTGCTTCCTGGAGCTGGCCGAGCGGATCGTGCCGGGCCTCTGCATCGACACGAACATCCCGATGGGCCTGACAGACTGGGGCGGGGCGATCTTCCAGGTCCAGAAGCGCCGCGCTCGCGATGAGGGCCTGCACCGGAACATCCTGTCGGCGGCGCTCTCGATCTCGCTCGGGATGCGCCTGGCGATTGCGGTCGATGAGGACATCGACATCTACAACATGGAAGACGTCATGTGGGCGCTGGCGACCCGCGTGAACCCCAAAGAGGACATCATGACCGTCTGCGAGGGCGGTTTCGGCCAGACCTTCCAGCCGGCCGAGCGCAGCTCCGCCGGGGAGCAGCAGTGGACGCAGACGAACATCCGCTTCTCTGGCGGTATGGGGATCGACGCCACCCGGCCCTTCGTTTACAAGGACGCCTTCGAACGGGCGCGGTACGAGATCGGGCTGGTCGATCTCAAGAAGTGGTTCACTCCCGAGCAGATCGATCGTGCCCGCGCGTCCCAGGAAGGCTACGCCAGGTGGATGGCTGAGCGCGGTATCTAGCGAGCGCGGCAGGCCGGCCTCATGCCAGAGCCCGAAGGGATTCTCGCCCCGTACCGGGTGCTCGACCTCACCGGTGAGCTCGGGCCTCTGTGCGCGAAGATCCTTGCGGATCTCGGCGCCGATGTGCTCAAGGTCGAGCCGCCGACCGGCGACCCCTCGCGCTGGCGCGGGCCCTTTCCCGGTGATCGCCCGGATCCGGAGCAAAGCCTCTCGTGGGCCGCCTGGAACGTCAACAAGCGTTCGGTCACGCTCGATCTGTCGCTGCCGGCCGGGCGTGACGGTCTCAGGCGGCGCGCGCGCGAGGCCGACTTTCTGATCGAATCGTTCCCGCCCGGTGAGCTCGACCGTCTGGGACTCGGCTACCCGGCGCTCGCCGAGGAGAATCCGCGGCTCATCGTCACGTCGATCACGCCCTTCGGCCAGACCGGGCCCTACAGCACCTATCGGGCCTCCGACCTCGAGCTGATGGCGGCGGCGGGCTGCATGTCGTTGACGGGCGAGCCCGACGGCCCGCCGCTACGCGTTTCGCTTCCACAGGCCTCAGCCTGGGCTGGCGTGTACGCCGCCGCCGGCTCGCTCCTCGCCCTGCACCATCGCTACCTCACGGGCGAGGGTCAGCACGTGGACGTCGCCGCGCAGTCCTGTTTGCTCTCGGCGCTCGGGCACGCTCCCGGCTTCTGGGACCTGAACCGGACCAACGCGGTCCGGGCCGGCGTGTTCATGACCGGGCGCAGCATCACCGGCGCGCGGATGCGGGTGATGTGGCCGTGCCGGGACGGCTTCTTGAACTTCATCATCTACGGCGGTGAGGCGGGCCGCCGGACCAATCAGGCCCTCGTCCGGTGGATGGATGAGAGCCGCATGGCTCCGCGGTTTCTCCTCGAGAAAGACTGGAGCCGGTTCGACATCGCCACCGTGTCGCAGCAGGAGATCGACCGCATCGAGGGGGCCATCGGCCCCTTCTTTCTGACCTTGACGAAGGCGGAGTTCTTCGCGGAGGTCGTCAAGCGCGACATGCTCGGCTATCCCGTCGCGACACCGCGGGAGATCCTCGAGGATCCTCAGCTCCTCGCGCGGGACTTCTGGGTTCCGATGCGTCGGGTAGACGGAACCACGAGCGTCAACTTCCCCGGAGCGTTCGCGAAGTTCTCGGGAGGACGGTGCACGGTTCATCGACCTCCCCCCCGCGTCGGAGAGCACAACGCCACGCTCCCCGAGCCGCGGGACGCCAGCGCGACCACGGCGCCTCCGCGTCGGCGCCTGCTCGGCAGTGACCCGGGACCGGAGACCGCCTCTGCCCTCGCCGGGATCAAGGTCGTCGAGTTCGCCGCCTACGCCGCCGGGCCGGGAATCACCAAGTACCTGGCGGACCACGGCGCCATGGCCGTTCGCGTGGAGTCGAGCGTTCGCCCCGATGGCTTCCGCACTCACTACCCGCCGTACCGTGACAACATCCCGGGCCCGAACCGCTCCGGCTGCTTCAGCCTCTGGAACAACGACAAGTGGAGCGTCACCTTGAACCTCAAGGCGGAGGGCGCCTCAGAAGTGGCGGGGGCACTCGTCCGCTGGGCGGACATCGTCATCGAGAACTTCACCCCCGGCACGATGGCGAAGCTCGGGCTCGATCACGAGAGGCTCAGGACCCTGAACCCGGCACTCATCGTGCTCAGCACATGTAATCACGGGCAGACCGGACCCCACGCCCGTCACCCCGGCTTCGGCTCGCAGCTCTCCTCTCTGGCTGGCTTCACCCACTTCACCGGCGAATCGGGCGGCCCGCCCATGTTCCTGTATGGTCCCTACATCGACTTCATCGCGGTGGCCTTTGGCTTCGTCGCGGTCCTCGCCGCACTCGACGGGCGGCGGCGCACGGGGCACGGACAGTACATCGACCTCTCGCAGTACGAGACCGGACTCCAGTTCCTGGCCCCCGCGCTTCTGGACGCTGCCGTCAACGGCCGCGACCTCATGCGCTGCGGCAACCGCGACGGTGATGCCGTTCCCCACGGCGTCTACCCCTGTCGAGGGACGGACCGATGGTGCGCCGTGAGTGTGTGGGACGACGCGGAGTGGCGCCGACTGGTCGGCGCCCTGGGTGGGCCTGGCTGGGCGACCGATCCGCGGTGGGAGACGGCGCCGGGAAGGCGGGCTGGCGAGGCCGAGCTGGACCAGCGACTCGCGGAGTGGGCCTCACGGCTCGACGCCGAGGAGGTCATGAGCCGCTTTCAGGCAGCGGGCGTCCACGCCGCGGGGGTCCGGACAATGGCGGAGCTGTTCAGCGACCCGCAGCTCGTCCACCGGCGAGTCTGGCGGGCGCTCGAGCATCCCGAGATCGGGCGCCACCACTACAAGGCTCCGCCCTTCATCCTGTCCAGGGCCCCGGGCGGCCCGCGGCGGCCAGCCCCCTGCCTCGGGGAGCATACGCGGCAGGTCCTCACGGAGATCCTCGGGATGAGCGCGGGCGAGGTGCGGTCGCTCGAGACGCGGGGCGTGCTCCAGTGAGCGGTAGCGCGCCCGCCCCGCGGCGCCTCATCGTCGGGATCTCCGGAGCCTCAGGCGTGGTCTACGGGATCCGCCTCCTTCAAATCCTGCGTGCCCACCCCGACATCGAGAGTCACCTGGTCTGCTCGAAAGCAGCCGAGCGCACGATCGCCGAGGAGACCGACTGGGCGGTGAAAGACGTGAAGGCCATGGCGTCGGTCGTCCACCCGGTCACGGACATCGGCGCCAGCATCGCGAGCGGCTCGTTCCGGACCGAAGGGATGGTCATCATTCCGTGCTCGATCCACACCGTCGGTGCCGTCGCCCACTGCATCTCGGACACGCTCCTGACACGCGCCGCCGACGTCTGCCTCAAGGAAGGGCGCCGCCTGGTCCTGGTGGTGCGGGAAACGCCGCTGCACATCGGCCATCTCAGAACGCTCGTGGCCGCGGCGGAGAGCGGCGCGATGATCGTGCCGCCCGTCCCCGCGTTCTATAGCCGCCCGACGACCCTGGACGACGTCATCGACCACACCTGCGGGCGAGTCCTCGATCTGTTCGGCATCTCCCACGACCTCGTTCGCCGTTGGGGCGAGTCGGAGCCGCAGCCCGGCGACCGCGAGCCGTCGTAGACGCGGGTGACCCACGACCGACCGTGTCCGGTTCGTTAAGCGCCGATCAATCCCCCGACGAGGCCGAGCAGCTGATTCAGGAGACCCACAACGGCCACGACGTTCTCCAGCAGCGCGACGATCTCGCAGATCAGGCTGCCAAGTGGTCCGGAACCGCCGACGATATCGAGCGTCACTGGACTCAGCGCCACCTGGAGCCCCAGGAGGTCGAGCGTGAGGCCACCGATCTGGAGATGGAGGACTTCGCAGCCCGCCTGTTGCTGGGTGATGATCCCGCTGCCGCTGGGCAGCGCCTCTCCGCTGATCGCCGTCACTGGCAGCGCGGTCGGGCCTAGGACGACGCTGCCGACAGGTCCCGCCAGGCCGGTGACGACACCCGCGATCATCCCCACAGCGTTGATCTTTCCCTGCTGCACCTCGAAACGCGCGATGCTGAACGTGCCACTGAACGCGCCGCCCCCCGCGACGGTTCCCGTCAGGGGCACGACGAGTTGAGCAGACAGCTTTGCGGGCTTCGCGGCCCCCGCGTTGGTCGTCGCGGCGGAGTCTAGAACGCAGACGAAGGTAACGACGATGAGCAGGCTCGTTAGAATTCTCATCCCACGACCTCCTTCCCGGCCTCAGAGCCGGTAAAGACGCTTCGCGTTGTCGTACATGATCCGTGCCTTGACGGCGTCGCTGAGGTCCGTTCGCGTCTGGAACGCGGTCACCGACTCGAGGAACTCGTGGGTCGGCTCGTGGGGGAAGTCCGAGGCGCAGAAGAACTGCCCGGCGCTGAGGGCGTCCACCGCGACCGGCAGCATCCGCTCGTCCAACTCGCAGTGGAAGAAGATCCGGTCGCTTCGCAGCTCTTCACTGGGTAATGACCTGAGCCCCGCGCCTCGGTTTTTGGCCTCTCGATCGAGCCGTTCCAGCATGAACGGAACCCACCCCGCGCCCGCTTCCATGAAAGCCAGTCGGAGGTCGGGAAACCGCTCGAGGACGCCGTTCAGCATGATGCTGGTGAGCTGGATCATCTGCGCGAACGGGTGCGAGAGCGCCCGCGCTTCCACGAGTCGCTCGAAGAAGTCGAAGCCGAGGCCCTGCGCAGGCGCGCCGTGGACGGCGAGCATCGCGCCCAGCCGCTGGGCCTCCTCGTAGACGGGGTCATAGTACGGATCGCCGAGGGGCCGCCGGAGCCCCACCGCGGGAAGAATCGCTCCCACCATGCGGAGCGCTGTCACGGCCCGCCGGAGCTCCTTGACTGCCTCGCCAATGTCCTGGAGCGGGATCAGGGCGATGCCCTTGAGTCGCGTCGGGGCGGCCTTGAGGAATTCCTCCTGGAGGAAGGTGTTGTAGCCGCGGGCGAGGACGGCCGCCCACTCCCGGTCCTTGATCAGGCCGAAGGCGAGGCCGTTGGTGGGAAAGAGGACGGTCGCCTCGACCCCGGCGGCGTCCAGGAACCCGAGCCAGGCTTTCGCGTCGGGCGCCGGCATCCCCTTTCCCTTGCCGTCGGCGATTCGCCGGGCGGCGCGGTTCCAGCCGTCGAGCGTTGGGAAGAATGGGACGTTCAGCAGGTCGGGGTGGCTCCGGTAGGGCTCGTCCAGATAAGGCTTGATCTGTTCGTCCCGCTCGATCACGTGACCGTCGGCGTCGATGATGGCTCGCTTCATCAGACCCCTTCCCGTTCAAGCCGATAACAGGGATGGTGCTGACGCGCAACCTGTTTCGCGCAACCTGTTTATTGAGGAGCCCAGTCACCTCGGGGAACGCACCGTCTGTCACCGAGAGTGCACACTTGCCGTGAACCCGAGGTCAAGCGAAAATGGTACCGAAGCGTACATTGCTGTACACACGCGCTGCGTCCGCGACGGTGACCGCGACGCCGGGCCGCTGCTCCATCGGAGGAAGAAACCATGACACGTGTGTCGATCAGCGAGGCGCGCCGGCGGCTCCCGGAGCTCGTGCGCCAGGTCAAGCAGGATCGGGGCTCGGTCGTGCAGATCACGGTGCGGGACGAGGTGGTGGCAGAGCTCCGGGCCGCCCTGCCCGAGCCCGAGCCGGGCGCGGCGGCGCGAGCTCTCCTCGAGCTGATGCGGAAGCTGCCGAAGCATCGCGGCCCGCGCCGGAACATCTCCGGCCACGTCAAGGCGTACCTGTACGGCGGCAAGGCCTGAGGCTCGCCGTGCCGCTGCCACCGCGGGTCTTCTGCGACACCTCGTTCTTTCATGCGTGCCTCGATCCCACCGACACCCATCACGCGCATGCCCACCGTCTCGTCACCGAGGCGACGGGGACCCGCGTCGCGCTGTGGACAACATGGGACGTTATCAGCGAGACGGTGACGCTCCTCCGCTACCGCGTCGGCCACGCGTCCGCGCTGGCCTTCGTTGACGAGTTGCTCCCGCGGCTCCACCTCGTCGAGTACGGCGCCGAGGTGCGCACGGGGGCGCTAGACGTGTTCCGGAGGTACGGGCGCGAGCGCAGGCTCTCCCTCTGTGACGCAATCTCCTTCGTCGTCATCACCACGTTGCTTGCGCGCATGCCCTGCTTCGCCTTCGACGAGGACTTCCGCCGCCTGGGCCTGACGGTCATTGCGACCACTCACTGACGTGCGAGGGCCAGTGCCTCGGACGCGATCAGGAAGATCTCTCGCGTTCCTGATACCAGGCGACGTAGTCCCCGATAGCGGCCTCGAGGTCGTACTGCGGCGCGTAGCCGAGCTCGGCCCGGGCGCGGGTCAGATCCAAGGGGCCTCGCATCTCGGGGGCTGGCGCCCCGGCGTGCGGCGGATCGATGCGGATCCGCGCGCCGGGAACGATGCGGCTCACAGCCGCCGCGACGTCCTCGGCCGACACCATTCGCCCGGTCCCGATGTTGAAGACGCGGCTCTCGAGCCCTTTCGCGTGAAGGGCGAGGAGCGCGGCGGCAGCGGCGTCTTTCGAGTAGAGCCACTCCGTGTGTCGCCGTGGCATCGCGGCCACCTGCCCGGCCAGCGATCGCTCCATCAGCTCCCGGAAGGTCTGGCTCGGTCCCCCACCACCACCCCGGCCCCGCCAGGGGCCGATGACCGCCGCATAGCGGATGGCCACGAAGTCGACGCCGAGCCAACGCGCGTAGCACAGGCCCAGGTTCTCGGCGGCCTGCTTGGTGGCAGCGTAGAAGGTCGACGGTCGTGGATAGGCCTCCTCTTTCAGGGGGTCGTCGCGATCCTCGCCGCCAACGAGGTAGTGCGAGAGGACCGCCGAGCTCGTGAACACGACGCGCTCGACCCCGACGGCCCGCGCAGCCTCCAGGACATTCGTGGTGCCCATGATGTTCACCTGGATCGCGGAGGCTGGCTCGCGCTGGGCGCCGACGGTCAGGAGCGGGTTGGCCGCGGTGTGGATGATCCGGCTGACGCGCTCCGCTCGCAGCACGCGAACCAGGTCGAGAGGGTTCAGAACATCCCCCTGCACGAGGCTCAACTGGCGGGGATCGACGATGTCAGCGATCGCGTCGGGCTCCGGGGCGAGGTCGAGGACCACCGGGCGCTCGCCGGCCTCCACGAGGAGGCGGGCGACCTGGGAGCCCACCAAACCGGACCCGGTGACGAGGATAGCCATGGCGAGCCGGGTCATGATACCCCTGGCTCCCTCCCTCGGGGTGTGGGCGGGGGCGAAGTACCGCGAGTTCTCCGAGTGGCTCAAGAAGAAGCCGAGCGAGTACATCCGGTCGGGGCGGATCTACTTCCTGCCGGCACCGGTCGGCCGTCGTCGCCCACGACGCGGATCTCGTCGTCGGGTGAGACCGGCCGCCCCTGCGTCTCGACGACGACCTCGGCGGGATCGGTCGCTCGCGTGGCGCAGAGGAGGCCCTCGGCCATGCCCGAAGACCTGGGTCAGCACCGGCCCGAGCTCAGCGAGCACGCTTCGCGCGGGCTCGGGATTCAGGCGCGAGCCCCCGACGGCCAGCGTGCGAATGGAGGTCAAGTCGTAGCGGCTCCGCAAGGGGGAGTTGAGCCACGTGATCACGGAGGCGGGGACGGCGGGGATCCAGGTGACGCGTTCGGCCGCCACCAGCGAGAAGACCGTCTCCGGGTCGGGCGAGGGCGCGAGGACGGCGCGCGCACCGAGGAGGAGTGCTCCGTGACGCCTGCCCAGTAGCCGCCCTCACGAGCACGAGCCCACATCACTTGCCGGACGTGGCGATGGTACTTATCATGAAGACCCTTGAGACGAGGGAGATAGACATGCCAATTTCCAACGATCCGGCCACGACGCTCACCGCTTACCAGGCCTGGCAGGAAGCGGAGGGCATCCCTGTCATCCGGGGCTTTCACGTGGAGGACCTGAGAACGGTGGAGGTCCAGCCCTGGCCCAGCCGTGGCGGGCGCGGCGTCTTCATCGACATGGAGGGGACGGGCGGGACCAACGATGCCTACGTCTGCGAGATCCCGCCGGGGCGACAGCTGGTACCCCAGCGCCACCTCTACGAAGAGGTCGTCTACATCCTCAAGGGGCGGGGTGCAACGACCGCGTGGGTCGAGGGCGGCTCGAAGGTCAGCTTCGAGTGGCAGACGGGAAGTCTCTTCGCGATCCCCCTCAACGCCTGGCACCAGCACTTCAACGCCTCGGGGACCGAGGCGGCGCGCTACTACGCCGTCACGACCGCGCCCCTGGTCATGAACCTGTTCCACAACCGCGACTTCATCTTCAACAACCCCTTCGTCTTCAAGGACCGCTTCAGCGGGGAGGCGGACGCCTTCAACGGAAAGGGCACCTTCCTGGCGAGCCGAATCTGGGAGGCGAACTTCATTCCCGACGTGAAGGCATTTGCCCTCATCGAGTGGAAGGAGCGCGGCGCCGGCGGCCGCAACATCATGTTCGAGCTGGCGAACAACACGCTGATCGCCCACATCTCCGAGTTCCCGGTGGGCACGTACAAGAAGGCGCACCGCCACGGCCCCGGGGCTCACGTCATCACCCTCAGTGGCAAGGGGTACTCGCTCCTCTGGCCGGACGGCGCCGCGCCCACGAAAGTGGACTGGCACGAGGGAAGCGTGTTCGTGCCGCCGGACTTCTGGTGGCACCAACACTTCAACGCCGGCGCCATCCCGGCCCG
Organism: Candidatus Rokuibacteriota bacterium; assembly: GCA_003221695.1. Classification (GTDB taxonomy): domain Bacteria; phylum Methylomirabilota; class Methylomirabilia; order Rokubacteriales; family CSP1-6; genus 20CM-2-70-11. Next base: position 12,765 of record QHSX01000074.1, on the reverse strand, counting down.
CTACCTCGCGATTCGCTGGGGGAGCGTCAAGCACAAGCTGGACGACAAGTACAGCCGCCTCGACCAGGACCGGGCGACCGGCGGCAACCAGATCGAGTACGCCGACGAGGATCCGTCCGTGCGCGCACTCTTCGAGGAGGAGCTCGGCAAGGAGGGCGTCCAGAGCCGCATGCCCGTGGTGGCCCGGCGCTGATCCGTCGATGACCCTCGAGTACCGCGACCTCAGAGAGTGGCTCAAGAAGGTCGAGGGGCTGGACGAGCTCCAGCGCTGCCGCGGGGTCCACTGGGACAAGGAGATGGGGGCGCTCGTGGAGATGTGCGTCCGCGCCAAGGGGGGCCGGGCGCCGGCCTTCCTCTTCGAGGAGATCCCCGGATATCCGCCCGGGTACGGCTGTCTCTACGGGCTCCTCAACTCACCGAAGCGCTTCGCGTTTTCTATGGGTCTGCCCGCGACCGGGGGCGAGCGGACCATGGAGCTGTTGAAGATCTACCGCCAACGGGTGCAGACGATCAGGCCGATCCCGCCCAAGACAGTCTCCGAGGGACCGATCCTCGAGAACGTCCTGAAGGACGACGCGGTCGATCTCTTCAAATTCCCCGTGCCGATCCATCACGAGCTCGACGGGGGACGGTACATCGGGACGGCCGACGCCGTGATCACGCGGGATCCCGAGAGCGGATGGGTCAACGTCGGCACGTACCGGATGCAGCTCTTCGAGCGGGACCTCACGGGGATCTACATCACGGAGGGCAAGGACGGGCACCTGCAGCTCCAGAAGTACCTGGCGGCCGGAACGCCGGGACCCATGGTGGCGGTCGTGGGGCTCGACCCCGCCCTGTTCTCCGCCGCGCGAGCGACACTGAACCGGGGCGAATCGGAGCTCGATTACGTCGGCGGACTTCGTGGCGAACCGCTCGAGGTCGTCCGGGGCGAGGTGACCGGACTGCCCATTCCGGCCCACGCCGAGATCGCGCTCGAGGGCGAAGTCGTGCCGGGGAAGACGCGCCTGGAAGGACCCTTCGGTGAGTGGCCCGGCTACTACGCAGGTGGCACCAAGGAAGAGCGCGTCTTCCGCGTCAAGCGCGTGTACCACCGGAACGATCCCATCCTCACCTGCGCGGCCTCGTTCAAGCCGCCCCACGCCCACCTGTTCGAGCGCTGTTTCATTCGCTCCGCGACCCTGTGGGACAACCTCGAGAAGGCCAACGTTCCCAACGTGGTCGGCGTCTGGATCCACGAGGCCGGGGCCGGCCGGACCTTCAACGTCGTCGCGATCAAGGTGAGCTATTTCGGCCACAGCCGCCAGGCGGGGATCCTGGCGACCCAGCTCGCTCCCACCGCCTACGGTGGCAAGTGGACCGTCGTGGTTGACGACGACATCGACCCGTCGAGCCTCTCCGAGGTCGTGTGGGCGATGGGGACGCGCTGCGATCCGGCGACCGACATCGAGGTCATCCGGAAGAACTGGTCGTCCAAGATCGATCCGGTGAACACGACGGAGAACTACTACAACTCACGAGCGATGATCGACGCGACGATCCCCTTCGAGCACCGGGGACGCGCCGCCAAGGTGGCGGTCACCAGCCCGGAGCTGCGCGCCCGGATGCTGGCGAAGTACGGCGCCTTGTTCCGCCGCGTCCTCGGGGAGCACGATCTCGCGTGACGCCGCGCCCTGAACAAGGGCCTTGACAAGCCCCGCGGGCAAAGTTTACAAAGCCCGCACCAAGCACAACCGGCACCGGGCAACGGTGCTCACGTCCGAGCAGGGAGGGTCAATCGATGGGGCGACTCGGATGGAGAGGTCTAACGCGCGTCCTCACGCTCGCGGCGATCACAGCGCTCGTCCTCCCCCCGCTCTTTGCCGAGGCTCAGCAGTCCCCGACCCCGGTCACCTCGAATTTCAGCGTCCGCATCGGCGGATACGTGCAGACGAACGTGACCTGGGACAGCGACGAGAACACCGGCGATAACCCGAGCGCTCTTCGCACGCTCGCGGTCCAGAAAGGGGCAGACCAAGAAGGCCGGGAGACGCTCCGCTGGGCGGCGACCCGGACCCGTCTCTTCATGGACGTTCGCGGCCCCGAAGTGTGGGGCGCCAAGAGCCGTGCCTACATCGAGTTCGACTGGGACGGGCTGAAGCTCGGCGAGACGAGCGGGGCTGTCAGCGCCGGGGCTGCCCACACGCCGCGGCTGCGGCACGCCTACGCTCGCTTCGATTGGCCCACGATGTATCTCACGGCCGGCCAGACCACGCTGGTCTTCAACAGTGTCGTGAGCAGCCAGTCCGAGCTGGAGGGTGTCAGCAGCAGCCACGGTGATATCACGGCGGGCAGCCGGAACCGGGCGCCACAGTTCATCCTGGGGAAGGTGATCCCGATCGCGGGAGCCAAGCTCGAGCTGGCGGGGTCCGTCGGGCGGCATGCCACAGACCGCACCGGGACCGCCGCCGCCGGGCTCAACGACAGCGGATCGCGCTCGGGTCTCCCCGCGCTCCAGGGGCTGGTCAAAGGCAGCGTTCCCTTGTTCGGGCGCGACGCAATCCTGGCGGTCTCGAATTACTGGGGCCGAGAAGTCCTGGTGGCGGGGGCGTTCAGAGAGGTCGAGAGCACCGGCCTTGCCCTGGAAGCCTTCCTACCGCTTCCGGCCATCCCCGGGGTCGGCGCCCCCGATCTCCGAGGAGCGTGGTTCACGGCAGACAATATGGAACGGTGGAACCTGGGCCTCAACGGGCTCACCTCCACCAGCCCGACCGGCGTCCCACGCGAGATCACCGCGACCGGCTGGTGGGCAGAGGTCAATCTGGAGATCCTGAAGAACTTCGACATCGGCGCAGGCTTTGGTCACGTCGAGGACGACAAGAATTGGGTCAACAGGATCGGGGGGACATCGCAGCTACCTCAGGAGAATAACGCGGGGTGGATCTTCGGTCAGTGGAACGCGGGCCCGGTGCTGGTAGAGGTGCTCTACGCCAAGATCGACACGACGCGCATCCTCCCGGGCACGAGGTACGCATCGGACATGCAGTCGGATGCGTATCATCTGATCTTCCGGTACCGGTTCTAGGGGCTGGTCGCCGACCATTCGGGGCCCGATGAGGAGCATCGTCCGACCGATCCTCCTCCTCGGGCTTCTCGTTCTTGCCGCGCCGCTTCGAGCGGCTGAGGCGCCCGTTGTTGTCGTCCTACCCTTCGAGGTCACAAGCCCACAGCGCCTCGATTACCTGAGAGAGACGCTCGTCCACCTCCTGGCCGGCCGAATCGCCGAGAGATCCGGGGCGACGGTCGTTCCGCCGTGGAAGGTCGTCGAGGCGCTCCAGAGCCGCGCCGGTAGCTCGCTGACCGACCAGGAGGCGCGCGATCTCGGGAGGTCCTTCGGGGCCCGCTACGTCCTGTCCGCCCGGTTCACGACGGTCGGGGAGGGCTTTCGCATCGACGGCCGGATGCTCGACGTCGCAAGCGACCGCGAGGCCGAGTCCGTGACGGTGAATGGGGAGAAGCTGGCGAGTCTGATGCCGAGGCTCGGCGATCTGGCCGACGCCCTGACGAAGACCTTCCCAGCCACCCCACGGCCCTCTCTTCCCGCCGTGGGGGGTGTTCTCCCTCCGACCGGCCAGGTGCCGTCTGCGCCGGGCGTCAGCCCAGGCACGTCGTGGGTCAGCCGCCGGCTGCCTCTCGAGATCCGCGGAATCGGACTCGGGGACGTGGACGGCGACGGCACGAACGAGATCGTCGTCCTCGCCAAGCGCGAGGTCCACGTCTATCGCCGGCAGGCCAACGACCTCACCTTGCTCACCAGCTATCAGCTTGATCGCTCGCTCGAAGGCCTTACAGTGGACGTCGCCGATCTCAACCGGAACGGCGTGGCCGAGGTCTACGTGACGGCCCTTGGGCCAGGCGGCGCGTTGGCATCACTCGTCGTCGAGTGGGCTGGCGGCGGACTTCGGGCCGTCGAGAAGGAGTTGCCCTGGTACTTCCGGCTGGTGAGCCTCCGGGACGGTCCGGCCCTCGTCGGGCAGCGGCGCGCGCACGACAAGGCCTTTGACGGTCCGGTCCGGCGCATGGTCTGGCAGGGCGGCAAGCTCGTCCCCGGCGAGGACCTCCGCCTTCCTCCCCACGTGACCGTGTACTCGTTCACCGTGGCAGACCTGGACGGGGACGGCCAGCCAGAGGTCGTCTCGCTGCAGCCGCGGACTCCCCTCACCGTTTACGGCTCCGACGGCGCGATGCTGGCCAGGGGCGCCGCCTACGGCCAAACCAAGCTCTGGGTCGAGACAAAACGAAGCCAGAACGCGGACACCGACGAAGGCTTTTACCTTCCCGGGCGGGTGCTGGCGGTCAACCTTCCCGGACAGGGGGCCAGGCTTCTGGTCGGTCGAAACCACGAGGCCGCGGCGATCTTCGATCGGCTACGGACCTTCACGAGCGGAGAGGTCGTGAGCCTCCGCTGGCAGAGGGGCGAGGTCGACGAGATCTGGCAGACGGAGCGGTTCGCCTACGTCGCGGATTTCCAGGTCGGCCCGCTCGAGCGAGGACGCGAGCCGATGCTCGTCGTGGCGAGCGTGACCAACTTCGACGGGTGGTTTACCGCACCCTCGAGCTATCTGTCCCTGATTCCCCTCAAGGCATCGTTCGGCCGGTGACGACGAAGGCCGTCGCGCTGGGAACCCTGGCGGCGCTCTGTCTGGCGGGGTGCGGAGGGCCTGTTCGCCCGGCGATCGCCGTCAGCGAAATCCCGCCGGGAGAGTATCAGGCGGGCGTCTTCATCGCCCTGGCGCCGACCCTTCAGCCCGATGGGGAGGTCGTGGCGGCCGTCCTTTACACGATGCCCGGTGGGCGCCGTATCGAAGTCCGCGACAGCCCGCGCTGGTGGCTCTGGGAGCGCGCGCTCGGACGGGCGACCGGGACGGAACATCTCGCGCTGGTGAAGTCGCCCGCGAACTACAGCATCGTCAGCCTCACCGGCGGTGACGGCCGGCCGATCGCCTACGCCGTCCTCCATCGGACGGGGGTGCGCGGCTCGGTGCAGGATTGGGGAGACAAGAGTGTGCTGTTCCTCTCCACCCTCCACTTCCTCGACCCCAACTACATCCAGTCCAACGACGGTCGGAGTCAGTGAGACAGGCGGGGCGACGTTGGACGCTGGCGACGCTGGCCATCCCCGCGGTGGTGGTGCTCGCGGTCGTTCCGGCCGCGCGGGCCGCCCAGCCGTACGACGGAAAGACGATCACCATTATCGTCGGCTACAAGCCCGGTGGCGGTTACGATCGGACCGCCCGCCTCCTGGCCCGCCATCTCCCCAAGCACATCCCCGGCAAGCCCACGATCATCGTCCAGAACATGCCGGGAGCGAATAGCATCGTCGCGGCCAACCACGTCTACAACCTCGCCAGGCCCGACGGGCTCACGATCGGGACCTTCAATCGGAACCTCCCCCTCGCTCAGCTCACCCGGGTGGAGGGGGTAAGGTTCGACATCACGAAGTTCGCCTGGATCGGGTCGGCCGCGAGCGAGTCCACGATCCTCACCCTCCACAGCGACCTTCCCTACAAAACCCTGGACGACCTCCGAAAGGCGGAGAAGCCGATCGTCATCGGGACCACCGGCCCCGGAGCCAACACTCACGACTTCCCGCTCCTCCTGAAGGAGCTCCTGGGCTTCAATTTCAAGATCGTGAGCGGCTACTCCAGCAGCGCCGACATCATGCTGGCGGTCGAGCGCAAGGAGGTGGACGGTCGCGCCGGCTCGTACACGTCGCTCAGGCCGTTCATCGACCGCGGTCTGGTTCGACCCGTCGTCCGCGCCCGGGCGACCGAGCCCGGGATCGAAAAGCTACCGGTGGACGAAGACCTGGCCACCGCCCCGCGCGCCAAGGCGATCATGGCCCTCCGCTCCGGTCCCGAGATCGTCGGTCGGCCGTACGTGATGCCGCCCGGCACTCCGGACGCGCTGGTCAAGATCGTTCGGGAGGCCTTCGTCAGGGTGGCCCGGGACCCGGAGCTGGTCGACGAGGCGACGAGGGCGAAAATGGAGATCGAATACGTCTCCGATGTCGAGGCGCTGAAGATCATCAGAGAGGTGCTCGGCCAGCCCCGAGACGTCGTGGACGAGTTCAGCAAGTACATCAAGTTCGGCGACTGAGTGCTCGACGCGCTCTTCGAAGGGCTACTCCTGATCCTTCACTGGAAGGCGTTTGCCTTCATGCTGCTCGGCGTCGGGCTCGGCTTCTGGGTGGGCCTCTTGCCCGGGCTCGGGGGCGGCACCACGCTGGCGCTGATGCTCCCCTTCACCTACACGATGAGCCCCGCGGAGGCCTTCGCCTTCCTCCTGGGAATGCATTCCGTGGTCGCCACCACGGGGGATATCACCTCGGTCCTCTTCGGCGTCCCCGGAGAGGGAACGACTGCCGCGACGGTCCTGGACGGGTATGCGATGGCCAAGAAAGGCGAAGCGGGGCGGGCGCTGGGCGCGGCCCTGATGAGCTCTCTCGTCGGGGCCGTGGTGGGTGCGCTCGCCCTGGCGCTCGCCATTCCCGTGGTGCGCCCCCTGGTGCTCACATTCGGCTCTCCCGAGCTCTTCATGCTGGCCATGGTGGGCATCGCCTTCATCGTCTCGCTGAGCGGTGAGGGCCGGGGGGGCTTGCGGCGTGGGTTTCTCGCGGGGGGCCTGGGACTCCTCTGCGCCATGGTCGGCCAGGATCCCCAAGCCGGGATCCTCCGGTATTCGCTGGGCCTGCTCTACCTCTGGGACGGTCTCGACATCGTTCCGGTCCTGGTGGGGATCTTCGCCATCCCGGAGATCATCGACCTCGCCGTGCGCGGGACAGCGATCGCGGGGGACGTGTCCTATGGCCGCTTGGGGAAAGGGGTGACCGAAGGGATCAAGGACACCTTCCGTCACTTCGGGCTCACCATCCGTTGCAGCCTCATCGGGACGTTCATCGGGATCATGCCGGGGCTGGGCGGAGGCGTGGCCCAGTGGCTGGCGTATGGCCACGCCACGCAGAGCGCGCGCGATGCGAACGAGCGGAAGGGCTTCGGGCAGGGCGACGTGCGCGGCGTCCTCGGCCCCGGAGCGGCGAACAACTCGAAAGAGGGCGGAGCGCTGATCCCCACGGTGGCCTTCGGCGTGCCGGGCAGCTCATCCATGGCGATCCTGCTGGGCGGCTTTTTTCTGCTCGGGCTCGTCCCCGGTCCCGACATGCTGACCAAGCACCTTCCCCTGACCCTCTCGATGGTCTGGACGATCGTCCTCGCGAACATCATCACGGTGGGTGCGAGCCTCGTGTTCATCAACCAGCTCGCGAAGCTCACGACCATCCGGGCCCATCTCCTCATCCCCTTCATCGTGCTTCTCGTCTTCATCGGCAGCTACACGGCAAACAACAGCTACGGGGATCTGGTCGCGATGCTCGTCTTCGGCGCCCTTGGCTATGCGATGGTCGCGGCCGGATGGCCCCGGGCGCCGTTCATCCTCGGTCTGGTCCTGGGGAAGCTCGCGGAAAACTACCTGTACATCTCGACGACTCGATACGGAGCCGCCTGGCTCGGGCGTCCCGTCGTCGTGGTGCTCTTCCTCCTGGCGGTCCTGGTCATCGCCTATCCGTTCGTGCAGGCCCGGCGGTCCCGGCGACGCGCGGGGGCGCGCTGTGCGAGCTAACCCGTCGCTGCCCCTCAGCCTCCTGGTCATGGTCGTCTCTGCCTGGGCGGTCCTGGCCGCGACGGCCTGGCCCTGGAAGGCGGCCCTCTTCCCGCTGGCGATCGGGATCCCGGTGTTCCTCCTGGCCGCGGCGGAGTTCTGCGTGGCCGCCACCGGGCGCAGGGCCTCCGCCGAAGCGCTGGCCGTGGACTTCGTGGCCTCGCAGCACGTCGACCGCTCCCTTGCGCTCCGGCGCACGGTCGCGACGTTCACGTGGCTGATCGCGTTTGCCGGGCTGATCGTCGCCTTCGGCTTCTCCCTGGCCATCCCGATCTTCGTTCTGCTCTACTTGAGGACCGCCGGCGGCGAGGGGTGGCTGCGGTCGCTGGTTCTCTCGCTGGTGGCGTGGGCGTGCGTGCACGGGCTCTTCGTCCGACTGCTCGCCCTGCCGTTCCCCGAGGGCTGGGTGCAGGCAGGACTGCGCGCCCTGCCGTGATAGCATATTGCGCTATCGGCGCTAGCACTATATGCTAGCTGTGCCATGGCAACGATCATCATCCGCAATCTCGACGACGAGGTGGCCGAGCGCCTGCGACTCCAGGCTCGCCTCCGCGGCGTGTCGGCCGAGCAAGAGGCCCGGCGAATCCTCGCGGACGGCACGCGGTCGAGCCGGGCGGAGATCGCGACGCGCGCCGCCGCGATCCGAGCGCGCCAGCGCCCGCAGCGCTCCCGCGGCGTGGATCTGATCAGGGAAGACCGCGAGCGATGACGCCGCGCCGGGCGGCGAAGGCCCCTCGGGCTCGCGTACGGGAGCGCGCCTCGCGGTACGCGGTCTCGATCGCCGGTCCGGTCGTCGTCGACGCCTCGATCGCCTTCCTCTGGTTTGTGAACGAGCCGGACCGGGTCGGTGCCGAGCGGCTGCTCGAGACGGAGTCGGCCCTGCTCGCTCCCGATCTGATGGCAGCCGAGACCACGAACGCCTGGTGGAAGAAGCTCCGGCGTCGCGAGATGGGACTGGCCGATGTCGAGCAGGCCGTGACGAATCTCCTCGCCCTGGGGATCGCCTGGACGCCGTCGACCGTATTGCTGCGGCCCGCCGCCCGCCTGGCCGTCGAGGTCGGGCATCCCGTCTATGATTGCCTGTACCTCGCACTCGCGGCGTCGCATGGAGCCGCGCTCGCGACCGCCGACGCCCGACTCCGGCAGGCGGCGGAGCGCCTCGGCGTCCGGGTCTGGAGCGCCAGCTGATCGGCGGGAGCCTCGATGAACCTTCTGGTCGAGCGCCGGCTTCGCCGGCGCAATCCTGGTCGTGGGGGAGGCTTCGGAGGGGCCGTCGAGGCCCCCTCCGATTCACTCGCGAGGCCGGGCGAGTCGCATCGCCACCATCACCAACCCCGTCGAGAGCAGGGTGACGACGACCCCGAGCGCCGCCATCCGCCCGTGCAACCCATCGAGCCACAGGTGATAGAGGAGAGGCCCGATGGGCTCCGAGGCCGGCGTGTAGAGGAACACCGAGAGACTGAACTCCCGGATGAAGATGGTGGCGAGGAGGATCCAGCCGCCGAGGAATCCCGGCTTCATCAGGGGCAGGAGGATTTTTCGGAAGGTCACCGCGAACCCTCCCCCTGAGATCTGCGATGCCTCCTCCAGCTCACGGTGGATCTGCACGATGGTCGCCGTCATCGAGCGCAAGCCGTAGGGCAAGAAGCGGGTGACGTACCCGATGAGGAGGATCCAGATGGTTGCGATGACCGGGATGGGAAAGCGCACGTACGCCCACAAGAGCCCGATCCCCAGGGCGGTGCCGGGGAAGGCGAAGGGCAAGAAGCTGAGCCCCTCGATGATCCCCCGCCCGACGATCGTCGTCTTGACCGTGATGTAGGCGGTGAGTGAGGCGAGGAGCATACAGAGGGTGGCGCCGACCACCGCGAGAAACAGGCTGTTCCCCATTGCCGTCCAGACGCGCTCGTCGCTCACGATCGTCGCGTAGTGCTTCGCGGTCAGCAATGTCAGCGCCTCGTCGAGCGGCATCGGAAAATAGGGCAGCAGCGAGGTGAGCAAGAGGATCAAGAAGGGGAAGACGACGAGGAGAACCAGGATCCCGGCGGCGATCGCGGCGGCGAGGTATCGGGACCGCCCGAGGTCGATCAGGGCCGGGCGAAAGCCCTTGCCGGTGACGGTGGCGAACCGTTCGGCCCGCCGGATCATCAGGCGGTACACGTACACCAGGCCCAGCGTGATCACGAGCAGGCTCATCGCGTAGGAGGCCGCCAGGTTGTGGTTCGGGGGGAAGGCGTCGAGCGCCTCCTTGTAGATCTTCGAGGTGAAGACGTCGAGCCGCGCCGGCAGCGCGAGGATCGCGGGAGTGTCGAAGCTCTCGATCGCCCGCACGAAGTTCAGCGTCGCCGCCGCCAGGATCGCCGGACGCACCAGCGGCAACGTCACGCGCCCCACGACCCTGAGGTGAGTCGACCCGGACATTCGCGCGGATTCCTCGAGCGATGGATCCATCGAGGAGAGCGCGGCCGCGATGATCAGGAACGCGAGCGGCGTCAGGATGAGCCCCTCGACGAAGATCATCCCGCCCATCGAATACACGTTGAACGGGGCCGAGGAAAGCCCGAAGACCTTCATCACGAGGATGTTGATGACGCCGGTGGACGGATTGAGGAGGAGGGTCCAGGCGACGGCGATCAGCAGCGGCGGCATGATGTTGGGGACGACGGTGATGAGCTCGAGGAGCCGCCGGCAGGGCGCGTTCGTGCGAATCACGACCCACGCGATCACCGCGGCGAAGACGATGGACAGGAACGCCGACCCCGCGGCGAAGACGAACGAGTTCAGGATCATCTCCAGGGTTTCGGGATCGGAGTAGGCGGTGCGATAGTGGTCCAGCGTCAGCTTCCCCGGGAGGCCGAGCGGGGCGTCGCTGAAGCTGCCCCAGAGGAGCATCAGGGTCGGCTGCAGGCTGAGGAAGGCGATGAGCCCCCCGACGACGAACGTGAGCGGAAGGAGCGGGCTGACCCGGTCTCTCACCGGAGGGTCAGAAGAAAATCTTCTTGAACTCTCCCCGCCACTTCTTCAAATCCACGTCGGTGAGGTCGTCCATAATCGTGATCTCCAGCTTCTCGGCGTCTTTGATCGGCGGATAGAGGCCCCTCGCCAGCACGAACTCCCCCTCCGAGGCGAGGACCTTCAGGCCGTCCGGGGAGATGAGGTAATTGGCGAAGAGCCTCGCCGCATTGGGGTTCGCGGCCTTGGCGCCGACGGCGACGTGGTGGGCGTCGGCCAGGGCCGGGTTCAGTCGGGCGTAATCGATGGGCGCGCCTTCCCGGGTCCCCATCACGTAGACGTACTTGAGGTAGCTGATCCCGAGCAGCGCCTCGCCGCCGATGACTTTTCTCGCCGCGGGGATGAAGGACTCGACCATGATCGGCTTCTGGGCCGCCAGCCCCTCGAGGAACGGCTTCCAGTCACGGCTCAGGAGCTTCTGCAGATTGACCAACCACGTCATCGTCGTCGAGTGCCGCGTGGGGTCCGGCATCGTGATCTTGCCCTTCCACTTCGGGTGCAGGAGGTCCTTCAACGTCTTGGGGGCCTCGTCGGCCCTCAAAAGACGCGTGTTGTAGAGGACGCCGACGACCACGACGCGGTAGGGAGGTGACAGGACGTCACTCGGCTGGACCCGGGCACCCGTGGCCGGCTCGTAACGGGCGAAGACGCCATCGCCTTTCAGGATCTTCATCGGTGTCGCGTTGGTCAGGACGACGTCGAAGAGCGGCTTCCCCGCCCGGGTCTCCGTCAGCACGCGATCCATGACCTTCGTCGACGACGCACGCCAGTACTCCGTTTTGATGCCGTACTTCGCCTCGAAGGATTGCTGCACCGCCTGCATGATCTCCGACTCGGTGGAGCCGTAGATCGTGACCTTTCCTTCTCCCTTGGCCGCGTCCAGAATGTCTCTCGGCGTCTCCTGGGCCGTCGCCGCCGACGCGAGGCCCATCAGGCACGCGACTCTCAGTGCGAGCCTACGAGCGCCGGGCCTCATCGCCGAGCCTCCTCTGGCCCAGCCCCAGGAGCCGTGCCGCCGTCCCCCCGAGCATGGCCTCCTTGGCCGAGGGAGCCAGGTCCAGATCGCGGACATCCTGAATATACGTGCGGATGTCGCCGACCCCTTTCCCTGTATCGGTGAGCTGGCCGGTGAAGTCTTGTGGGTAGTCGGTGGCGAAGACCAGCTGCTCCGGCTTGATCCCGGTCAGCGCGGACTGGAGCGCCGCACGCCCGCCTTCAAACCCCGCCATGTCGAAGTACAAATCATCAAAGTACTCGTCGAAGGAGCGCGGTAGCTTGGTGCCGAAGCGGTACGCCTTCGCTCGCAGGCGCTCCTTGATGGCGGCGACCCCGCCGCCAAAATGGGCGACGATCACCTTCAGCGTAGGGAACGCCTCCAGGACTCCGGCAGCGATCAGGCGGGTCGCGGCCAGGGCCAGGTCGAACTCCCGCGCGATGATGCGAAGCAGGTCGTAGTCCGCCGCGTGGGCGTAGCCTTGGGGCACGAGCGCCGGATGCACGAAGATCGGGATCCGGAGGTCGGCGGCTTTGGCATAGAAGTCCCAGAAGGCCCGCGAGTCGAGGGGCGCTCCTTTGATCTGCGACATGATCGTGACGCCGCGCAGCCCGAGGTTGCCGATCGCGCGATCGAGCTCTCGGAGCGCGGCTTTTCCCTCGTGGACGGGCACGTGAGCCAGCCCGACGAACCGGTCGGGAAACTTCTCCTGGACGGCCGCGTATTCATCGTTGATGCGCTGGCAATCCTCGAGCGGGGCGTCCCAGCCGACCGGGCACGACAGCACGGCCGTGTCCATCCCCGAGTCGGTCAGATCACGGAGCTGCGCGTCCAGGTCGTACACCCGATCGTGGAGGGTGAACTTGGCGAGTCCGCCCTGGGTCATGTTGACCTTCTGACCGCGCCGAGCCCCGTGCCGCTCGGCGAGTGACCAGGGAATGTAGTGGTGCTGGAAATCGATGATCACGTCGCGGGTCCTCCTTCCTCCGAGTGCGGGCGGCTTATTGTACTTTATCGAGGCAAGTGAACGGTTCATGGGGGGATCACATGACGTTGTTGCGGAG
>QHSX01000041.1 GCA_003221695.1 Candidatus Rokuibacteriota bacterium | reverse complement strand
CACAAATGAAGAATCGGCCGCTGTTCCTCATCGGTGTTCTCGCCGCTGCACTTCTAGGTCTGGTGATGATTGCAAAAATCCCGGGCGCTGCTGCAGCGACGACGTGGGTGGTTGACAACGATGGCGTCCAGTGCCCTATGCGGGACTACAGTTCAATCAACGCGGCCCTCGCGGTGGCTGGCACGGGCGACACAATCATGGTTTGCGCCGGGATGTATCCCGAGGACGTCGACATCACCGTGATGAACCTCACGTTGCGCGGTGCGCAGGCGGGCTTCCCCACAGGCGCGCGAATGTTTATGGGCGCGTCCGAATCGACCGTGCAAGGCCTAATCACGGTCCAGGCGGCGAATGTCACCATCGACGGCTTTTCGCTGACCAATTCGCTGACCAACCTGGCGCAGAATAACGGGATCCTCGTGAAGACGGCCGGCAATACGGCTTTCATCACCAACAACATCATTTCTGCCGTCGGCAGTCTGACGCTGGCTTCCAATGCGCAGGGCATCTACCTCGAAAACGGTCCGGACGACGTGAGGATCGTGGCCAACGACATCAGCAAGATTCAGAGCTTCCCCTCTGCGAAGGGTATCTACATCGGCGACACCACTGCCACAAATGCAAGCCAGAACGTCCTGATCAGCGGGAACTCGATCACGAATATAACGAGCGGCGACCGCGGAGCCTACGGGATTCAGGTCAACAATAGAGCGGGCCAGCCCGGTCTCGTAATCTCGAACAACACCATCGACACCTTGACTGGTTTGGGCTCGCTTGGTCGTGGCTGGGCACATGCCATCGGGTTGGAGGGAGACACTCTCGACGTTCTTGTCGTAGGTAACAACATCAGCAACATCTTCGATCTGGTCCCGAACCCGATGTTTGGACCAGATGCCATCGCCGTCTTTTTCGAAGACAATCCATCCTTTGGAACAGCAAGGGTTAACCAAAACAACTTCGACGTCACCCCCTTAGTAGCGTATGGGATCGCAGTTCACCCGGCCCTCATCATGGCGTTTCCGAACAGCATCGTGGATGGCACCTGCAACTGGTGGGGCGATCGTAACGGTCCTGGTCCGATGGGCCCCGGTGCTGGCGCTAAGGTCAGCTCCAACGTCGACTTCAACCCCTGGCTCATCGCGCGCGCCCCGGCTGGCGCATGCGTCGGCGGCGCCTCTGCTCCAGCAAAGGTGACCGGCGGCGGCCAGATTCCGGGCGACGACCCTCTCTTCTCCCCCCTTGGGGACCTGCTGTCCGTGCCGGCTCTGATTCCTAGTCTGGCCGATCCCAACGCGCAGGCCACCTTCGGCTTCGTGGCGAAGTGCTGCCCGGCGACAGGAAACCTGGAATACAACGACCATCAGGCCGACGTGCGGATAAAGGCCCAATCCATTGATGGGCCAGTTATCCGCAGCCAGCGCCCCGGTGATTCTTGCCCGACGATACCTGGGAGCAAGCACGCCACGATCGGTGGCAGGGCCACGGTCATCTCGTCTACGGGCACGGAAACGGAGGACTTCACTGTTGAAGTTGACGACTGTGGCGAGCCCGGGACTGCGGATAGGTTCGGCATTAAAACTGAGACCTACTCGAACGGGTGGCCAATACCCAGCACCTTGACCGGGGGCAACATCCAGATCAAGAACTGACGGAGAATTCGCACCCGTTCGTCGGTCAACGCGTGAGGTCCGACGTGAGGCGGGGGGTGCTGATCCCCCCGCCTCGCGATCTCTCAGGTCGCGAGGCGGAAGAGCAAAGTGATACAGGAGGCGCTGATGGATAAGAGCCTGAAGATCCTGGCGGCTGTAAATATGGCGGCAGCGTTGCTGCTCCTGGGCCCCGCCGTGGTGCTCGCCGACACGGATGGCTTCGTGGTGCACTGCGCGCCTCTTCTCTTTGTGGGAGCGAATGTCGGTGACTGTAACGATTTCCACCCCACCATCCAGGCCGCGGTTAACCATGCTGAGCCTGGAGAGACCGTTCTCCTGGGCACATGGGTCTTTGATGAGCAAGTGCTGATTACCAAGCCACTCACGCTCCAGGGCGAGGGTATGGGCTCGACCAGCATCAAGCCCGCCGTGGTCTCCGCCAACACCAGCAGCCTCTTCTCAGGCGCTCCGATCGCCGCGATCCTTCTCGTGGACGGAACAGCGGGCGTCGCCGTGTCAGACCTGACGATCGACGGCCTCCCTGCGGGTTCCTTATTCGCCTGCTCTCCTGGCTATGTGGGCATCTTCTACCGTGCCGCCTCCGGTGCGATCCAAGACACCCGTGTAACAAACATCCACCATCCCGCAACGCCGGGCTGCCAAGCTGTCCTGGGCATCTTCGTGCAGAGCGCCAACGGCGGCCCGGGCCTGAACTCGAATGTGGCGATTGTTAATAACGTGGTCGACAACTACGGCAAGAACGGCATCACTGCGAACGAGCCCGGCACGTTCGTCACCGTGAGCAATAGTATGGTGCTCGGAAGAGGCCCTACTGGACCTGGAGACGCCGCCCAGAATGGCGTGCAGATCGGATTTGGTGCGCGGGGATTAGTGTCAGGGAACACCATTTCGAACCACAACTATCTACCGCCGGACTTCGTCGCGTGCGGCGTGCTCTTTTTCGAGGGCGGCGGCGGGGTTGGGCGGGCCAAGAACAACACGTTTGCCGGGAACGAGCAGAATATCTGCACGGCCGGCGCGGGCCTGGCAAATGCGCCCTTCAACCAGTGAGAGTGCTCGGGCGCGGCTCCTGTGCCCCTCACGTCGCGAGCCCGAACAGTGACGTCATCCGCGTCGAGTCGAGCACCGCCGCCATCTCGTCGTCAGGGGGACGGCGCTCGAAACGGCTCGCGGCGTCCAACACTCTGGGAAGCAGCGTCAGATCTCCCGCCGTGTTCAGGAAGACACCGGGCAGGCCGAGGACCCAGTGCACCGCGCGGTCGATGTCGGCCTGCGCCTCGAGCGGCTGATACCACGTGGTGTGCGTGCGGGTTCCGGTGGCCCACGGCCCGCGCGCGACGGACTTGATGACCTGAACCGCGACGTTCCGCTCCCGGCAGACGCTCAGCACTTCCTCGAAGTCCCTCCGGTAGCGGTCCTGCTGAGCCATGAAGAAATTGTAGGGCAGCAGCACGGCGTCGAAGTCGAAGCGCGCGAGGCTCCGCCGGTGCATCGCGGCGATCGTCCAGCCGTGACCGGTCACGCCGATGTAGCGCGCGAGCCCTTCCTCACGGGCCTCGGTGAGCGCCTCGAGCGCGCCGCCGGGGCCCATGGCCTGATCCCAGTCGTCGGGATGACCGAGGGAGTGCAGCTGGATCAGATCGACGTGGTCGACGCGCAGCCGCTCGAGCGAGCGGTGGAGGTCCTCACGCGCTTCGGATGCCGTCCGGCTGCCGGTCTTCGTCGCGAGGAAGAAGTCCTTCCGGTGGCGTGCCATCCACGGCGCGATGCGGAGCTCGGAGTCGCCGTACCGCGCGGCCGTGTCGATGTGGTTGACGCCGTACCGGAGCAGCAGGTCGAGCGTGCGGTCGGCGTCCGCCTGGCTGGCGCGCGCCAGCGCGGCCCCGCCGAAGAGGGTCACCGTGCTCAGGTGACCCGTGCGCCCGAACGGTCGTCGCTCGATCATCACAGGTCGCTCGATCATTGGAGGTGCTTCTCGAACCAGGCGAAGACCTTCTTCCACCCAGCGACGGCGGCGTGCACGCGATACTGAGGGCGGTCGACGGCGAAGAACGCGTGCCCCGCGTTCTCGTACGTGTGGAACTCGTAGGTCTTCCCGAACTTCTTGAGCGCCTCCTCGGTCTTCGCGACGTCCTCCGGTGAGGGGCGTGAGTCCTCGACGCCGAACAATCCGAGCAAGGGGCACTGGAGGTCCCTGGTGAACTCGATCGGGGCGACAGGCTGACGCGGGGTCAGCTCCTCGGACTTCGCGACGACGCCGCCGCCGTAACAGTCGATCGCCGCGTCGATACCGCGCAGGGTGCAGGCGGCCAGGTAGGCCTGGCGGCCACCGGAGCAATAGCCGATGATCCCGACCTTGCCGCTGAGATACGGCAAGGTGCGGAGGTAGTCGACGGCGCCCTGGACATCGCCCATCGTGCGATCGTCCGGCATGCCTCCGGCCGCGCGGACGCTGGCGCTGTTCTCCTCCGACGTCCCCTTCCCCTCACGGAAATGGAGATTGGGAGAAATCGCCACGTAGCCGTGGTGGGCGAATCGCCTGGCGATCTCCTTGGTCGGTCCGTCCCAGCCGGGCATGTGGTGGATGACGACCACGCCCGGATGGGCGCCGGCGCCAAGCGGACGCGCGAGATACGCATCGATCTGGTCACGTTGGTGCCCGCGGATCAGGACCGTCTCGGCAAAGAGCGCCTCGTACGCCATGGTGTCCCTCCCCCGACGACGTGGCCTACCGGGGCGCGGGCGCGTACTTCCCGGTGAGCTGCGGCGTCGTGCCTTCGAGCTTCTTCTCCTGCCGCTCGAGCCGAGTCTCCCGGGCCCACGTGCGCTTCAAGTCGTCGCGGACGTGGACGCGCAGCCGGCCCAGCCCCTCCGTCTCCAGCTCGATCAGGTCCCCGTGCTGGAAGGCGCTGAGGCCGCGGTGGTTGGTGCCCGTCGCCAGGACGTCGCCCGGCTCCAGGGTATGGATGGAGCTGACCCACTCGATGCACCGCGGGATCTTGTGGGCCATGTCGCTGGTGTTGAAGTTCTGCTTGAGCGTCTCGTTCACCCAGAGCCTGACTTGCAATCGGTGCGGGTCTCGCACCTCGTCGGCGGTCACCAGCCAGGGGCCCATGGGCGCGAAGGTGTCGCGGGACTTCGTCTGGTAGAAGGTGTTGCCGCTCGGCGGGAGGCCGCGGGCCGACCCGTCGATGAAGTTCACGTACCCGAACACGTGATCCATCGCCTGCGCGGCGCTAACGTGCGAGGCCCGCTTGCCGATGACCAGCGCCACCTCCGCCTCGCCCTCGAAGATCGTGGCGGGGACGTCGGGGAGCACCATGGTGTCGCCGTCGCCGATGACGGCGTTGGGGGACTTGTGAAAGGCGTTGATCGGCGCGGGCTCGGCGCGGGTCCCGTCCTCCATGTAGTTCACCGCCATCGCGACGATGTTGTAGGGCTTCGGCAGTGGCGGCCTGATCCGCACCCGAGCGACCGGCACGCCCTGGCCCCGGTTGACCGCCTCTTCCAGGGGCCTCTTGTAGTCGGCGAAGCGCGCGATCAGCCCGTTGATCAGGTCGTGGGGGCCGGTGTGTGGAATCCCTTGCACCGTTTGCGTCACATCGATCACCGTGTCACCTTTGAGGACGCCCAACTTGAAGTCGTCGAAGAAGAGGATCTTCACGGCTGCCTCCCGCGCGTGGTTTCGACGCTGGGAATATACCAGCGTTGACGACTCTGGGTGCGCCGACTAGCGCCCCGACAGGGCGGTGATGAGGTAGACCCCGAGCACGATCAGGAGCGTGCCCAGGATGAGGCGCGGGCTCAACGTCTCGACGCCTCTCAGGAAGAAAAACGACAAGAACAGGACGAAGATCGGCGCCGTCCCGTAGAGCGGCGCCACCACGCTCACGGTGCTCAGGCTGAGCGCCACGACGTTCAGGAAGACCGCGGAGTTCTCCGCGACGCCCGCCGCCACGAAGTAGGCGAGGCTCCGGCCCCGGCATGCCATGGCGCGGCGGTCGCCGGAGGCGAGCAGGAAGCCGCTGAAGGCGACCAGGGCCGTCGTGACGTTGATGGCCGAGCCCAGGACCGCGCCCGTCTCGTTCAGGCCGAGCTTCCTCAGCACGGCGACGACGCCGAAGCAGGTGGCCGACAGCAGCGGAAGGGCGATCTGCCACCGCCGGAACCCGGTCCGCTGCCCGCCGACGGAGAGCAGGGTCGTCCCGACCACGATGACCACCGTGCCGCCGAGGATCGGGGCGGTGACGCGCTCGCCGAGCAGCAGGATGGCCACGCCGGTGGCGACGAGCGGGTGCAGGTTGATGAGGGAGGCGGCGACGGAGGCGCCGACCTTGTCGATGCTCACGAACCTCAGGAGCCGGCCGGCGACGGTGCCGATGAGGCCGGCAAGGACGAAGAAGGCGACCCCGGCCGCGGACGGGCGACCGAATCCGCCCGTCAGGAGCACGGCGGCCCAGAGGCCGACGGTTCCGACGACGAGGTTGATCCAGAAGCCGGTGTAGGGGCCGCGCCCTCGGAGGCCGTGACGGATGAAGATCGTGGCGCCCGCCGAGCAGAGGGCGCTGACGAGCGCGAGCGCGTGCGCGGTGCGTGGCATGAGTCGTCAAGGACACCACGGTCGTGGGCGAGGGTCAATATCCTGGCGTTTCGGGCGTCTTTGGCCTACCCTTCCAGGCAGGCACGCGAGACCGGCGCGCATCATCGCAGAGGAGACAGGCCATGCCGAAGATCAAGCACATCGCCATCTCGACCCAGGACGTGGAGAAGACCGCGAAGTTCTACATCGACGTCTTCGGCATGAAGGAGATCGCCAGGGTGAACAGCCCCGGGGCTACGGGCTACTACCTCAGCGACGGCGATCTCAACCTGGCGATCCTCAACTTCAAGAACGATCAGGTGGCCGGGGCCGAGCGTGGCAAGGGCTACAACGGCATCCACCACATCGGCTTCCAGGTCGAAAGCCTGGAGGAGATTGCGGAGAAGCTGGCGGAGGCGGGCGCCCCGCGCCGTGACGACATCAACGAGGCGCTCGGCGTGGGACAAGGCCGGCGACACGAAGGCAACGTCGAGGTGAAGTACACGGGCCCGGACGGGGTCATCCTCGACGTCTCGGAGACGGGCTGGGTCGGCACCTCCGGCCTCGACGAGTACTAGCTACTTCGCGGCTTTTCTCGGTGCGGCGTTTCCACCCCGATGCCGGAAGCGGTTGGTGGTGGTGACTGACTCGCCCTCAACGCACGGTACCGCGCAGGAGTCAGTCCGAACGCCGATCTGAAGGCTCGCGTGAAGTGCGCCTGATCGGCGAATCCCGCGTCGAACGCGACCTCGACGAGCGGGCGCTCCCGGTGAATCTGCTCCCGTGCGAATTCGAGGCGGCGCATGAGCAGATAGCGGTAGGGGCTGGTCCCCAACATGATCCTGAACTGCCGCGCCAGATCGTAGCGTGTCAATCCCGTGATCGACTCCAGCTCTCGTGAATGCACGACCCGGGTCTTCTCGGCGTCCAGGAACTGCCGAGCCCGTTCGACGGCCCGGACGTCGACGCGTCGGGAGATCACGGATCGGGCCCCACCCCGCTCCCCGGCCATCAACCCTTGCGCCAGGTCCACGATGAGGCTGTCCACGGCCAGCGATTCCAGCGGAGCGCGAAACGCCGCGTCGATGGCTCGCGACAGCATCGCATTCGTTGACACGGGCTCGCTCACGAAGGGCAGCGGATAGGGCCTTCCGCGGAGGGTCCGTACCGCGTCCGTGAGAAGAAACGGCTCCACATAGACGATTCGATAGCCGAATCCCTCGTCGGTGCCCGAGCGTCCGTCGTGGACCTCGTCCGGATACAGCACGACCACCCGCCCTGGAGTACTCGCATGGACCGAGCCCCGGTAGTCGAAGACCTGGACGCCGGAGGCGGTCACACCGATCGCATACGTGTCGTGGCGATGTTTCTGATAGGCCTCGCCAGCGAACCATGCGCTGAGGAGCTCGACGCCATCGGCTGGCCTCGAGCTGACGAGCCACCCCGCGACCGTGCCCTGGCACGATCGTTCAAGACCCTCGCCGGCCGATCTGGTCTCTTTTAGACGCATGGCTCGTGGGTAGCGTACGACGACGGAACAGATCGTGGCGTTTCTTCTCTTCGCCGTCGTGGCCGCCGTCACGCCGGGTCCGAGCAACATCATGCTGACCGCGGCCGGCGCGCAGGCAGGCGTCCTCAGAGGCCTGCCCTGCCTGCTCGGCGTCACGACCGGCATGGGTGTCATGATGTTCGTCGTCCCGCTCGGGCTCGGGAGTCTCGTTCTCGAGCATCCCCTCGTCCTCAAGGCGCTCCACTGGGGCGGGGCGGCGTTTCTGCTCTGGCTGTCATGGAAGATCGCGACGTCCGGAAGCGGCATCGACTCGGCACCGGACCGCGACCCGGTCGGCTACCTGGGCGCTGCGATCTTTCAGTGGATCAACCCAAAATCGTGGCTGGTGACGGCGAGCGCGGCCTCCACTTTTCTCAACGCTGAAGCGGGGAGCCCGATCGTGCAGGCTGCCTCCCTGGGGGGCCTCTTCGTCCTGGCTGCCTTGCCGAGTTGCTTTCTGTGGCTGGCGTTCGGAGCGGCTGTCCAGCCCGTCCTTCAGGGGAGTCGCCGACTGCGAATCTTCAACGTCGCGATGGGCGCGCTTCTCGCGCTCTCGATCGCCCTCATCGTCCGGTGAGCGACCGGCCGCTCGGGCCATGTTCGGATCGGGGTCAGCCCCCGCGGGTGACGACGCGGTTCGTCTGCACGCCGAGCCCGGTGATGCCCATCTCGACGACGTCGCCGGGCTGGAGGTAGCGCGGCGGCTTCATCCCGTGGGCGACACCGGCGGGCGTGCCGGTCGAGACGATGTCACCGGCGCGCAGCGACATGAAGCGGCTGACGTAGGCCACGAGCTCACGGACCGGGAAGATCATGTTGGCGGTGCTCCCGCGCTGGCGCGATTCGCCGTTGACCGTCGTCCACACCTCCAGGGCCTGGGGGTCGCGCACCTCGTCGGCGGTGACGAGCCACGGCCCGATCGGCGCGAAGGTGTCGGCGCTCTTGCCCTTCGTGGTCGTCCCTCCGTGCTCCATCTGGAACGCTCGCTCGGAGACGTCGTCGACGATGCAGTAGGCCGCGACGTGCGTGAGCGCGTCCGCCTCGCTCACGTTCCGCGCGTCGCGCCCGATCACGACGCCCAGCTCGACCTCGTAGTCGAGCTTGACGGCCTCGCGCGGCCGGACGATCGGGTCGCGGGGACCGTTGACGGCGCTGGTGGCCTTGATGAAGAGCAGCGGCTCCTTCGGCAGCGGCAGGCCCACCTCGTGAGCGTGGTCCGTGTAGTTCAGACCGACGCAGACGATCTTGCCGATACCCGCGAGCGGCGGGCCGAGTCGGGGGCGGCCACGGACGACTGGGAGCCGCGCCGTCCGGGCCGCGCGCAGGCGCTTGAGGCCCGCGGGCGAGAGCACCGCGGCCGTGATGTCTGGGACCACGCGCGACAGGTCGCGCACGGCGCCGGCTTCGTCGATGAGCCCGGGCTTCTCGGCCCCGGCGCGTCCGTAGCGCACGAGCCTCATGGGGCGGGACCGTCGGCGCCGGCGCGTGAGCGCATCGCTCAGAACCCGAGGAAGTCCCCGAGCGCCGCCAGCACCGCCTCGGGATTGTCCTCGTGCAGCGTGTGGACGGCCCGCGGGATCTCGACGAATCGGCCGCGCGGCAGCTCCTTGGCCATCCGCTCGGCGACGTCACGCTCGAGCACGTGGCTCTTCTCACCGCGAAGGACGAGGGTCGGCGGCGTGATGGCGCGCACGACGGTCCACCAGTCGACGTCCGACGGCGCGCGGCGTTCCTTGACGTTCGGATGCCACTTCCACACCAGCGCGCCGTCCGGGCGGGTCCGCAAGCTGTGCGAGACGACCCAGCGATAATAGTGGATGCCGGGATACGGGTTCGCTCGAAACAGGTGCTGGGCGGCCTGCTCGATGCTCTCCCACGTGTCGGGCTCGGGAGGCCCCGCCGAGGGCGCCATGGCGCGCGCGCTCAGCTCCGGGCCGATGTCAATGACGACCAGCTGCCGGACACGGTCGGGGCGCTTGGACGCGAAATACATCGCGTTCCGGCCCCCCATCGAGAGCCCGACGAGGACGAACGCGGTCAGGCCGAGCTGGTCGACGACGCCCGAAATATCGTCGAAGGCCGCGGCGGCCGTGTAGGTCTCGGCGGGATCGCTGTCGCCGTGGCCGCGCGCGTCGAGAGCGTAGACGTGAAAGTGGGGCTGCAGCGCGATGCTGAGCGTGTCCCACGCGTGCGCATGCCCCGTGAAGCCGTGGAGGAGCAGGAGCGGCGGACGACCGTCGCCGCCCCAGTCCAGGGCGTGCAGCCGCAATCCATTGACCAGCAGAGAACGATCCAGCGGGCGCAGGAGGTTCATCCTCGTGGGGAGCATAGCACTGGCGCTCGGGCTTCTTGCAGCGTGTGCTAGCATCCGGTTGACTCAGCCGCTACCGACGGGAGGCCGCGATGGGAACGTTTCGGCTCTACACGGGCTCCGACGGCCAGTCGCGCATCGAGCCGGTCGACCTCGGCCGGACGCCGGAGTGGACGAAGGGGCTGCCGGCGACACAGATCGCGTTCCGCGAGTGGCCGGTCGGCCAGTACCTCGACTGGCACCCGGCCCCGCGCCGCCAGTTCGTCATCATCCTCTCCGGCCAGCTCGAGATCGGCCTGGGCGACGGCGGAAAGCACCTCTTCGGCCCGGGCGACGCCCGGCTGGTCGAGGACACGACGGGCCGGGGGCACACCACGCGGGTCCTCGGCGCTTACCCCTGCGTGACGGCGACGATCCCGCTCGCGTAGTTTGTTATGTGCTACCATGTGCTACATGAAATACCCCAGAGGCGAAGTCGGCGTCCGTGAGCTTCGTCAGAACCTCAGCGTCTACCTCAAACGGGTCAAACGGGGTGAGACCCTCGAAGTGAACGAGCGGGGACATCGGGTCGCTGTCCTGGCTCCCGCCAGGTCAACGTTGCTGGAGCGCCTCGTCGCCGCCGGGCGGGCAAGCGCGGCCGAGGGCGACGTCCTCGCGCTGGGCCCGCCACTCGGGAGGCGCCCAACACGCCGAGCCAGCCGCGCGCTCGCCCGGCTTCGAGAGGAGCGCGGGTGACCATGCTCTACCTGGACTCCTCGGCGCTGGTGAAGCTGGTCGTTGCCGAGCCCGAGTCAGCCGCGCTGCTGAACCTGCTCCGAACGTCGCCGATTCGCGTGTCGAGTACGCTCTCGCTCGCTGAGGTGCCGCGAGCCTTGCGCCGAGCTGGCTTCAGCTCGGGTGCGCGCCGGCGGGCCCGTGATGTTCTTGCCAGGGTCAACCTGGTGGACGTCGATCGACGTGTGCTTTCCGGGGCGGCGGCGCTCGATCCCGCAGAGCTCAGGACCCTCGACGCGATCCACCTGGCAACGGCGTTGTCGATCCGCGAAGACCTTCTGGCCGTCGTGACCTACGACCGGCGTCTGACCGCGGCCGCTCAGCGCGCCCAGCTCGAAGTGCTGGCGCCCGCCTGAGGACCCGGGCATGGCGGTCAAGATCCTCTTCGCTCCCCGCCAACCCGAGGTGATCCTCGACATCGCGCGGTCCCTGACACCGGCCGCCTTCGAGCTCGTGGTCGCCGACCCCGGCACGCCCGAGTTCTACCAGGCGGCGGCGACGGCCGAGTACTACCTGGGCCTTGCCCGGCAGATGGGCGGGGAGTTTTTCCGGGCGGCGCCGAACCTCCGACTGGTCCAGCTCTTGAGCGCCGGGTACGACCACGTCGACGTGGAGGCGGCGCGCAAGGCACGCGTGCCGGTGGCCAACAACGGCGGGGCCAACGCGATCGCCGTGGCCGAGCACAGCGTGATGCTCATGCTCGCCGTCCTCAAGCGGCTCGTCCGGCTCCACAACGACGTCGTCGCCGGCAAGTGGCGGGTCGGCAACCTGGCCGAGACGCGCGTCTACGAGCTCGCGGGCAAGACACTCGGGATCGTGGGCCTCGGCAACATCGGCAAGAAGGTCGCCCGGCGGGCGGCGGCGTTCGACATGGACGTCCAGTACTACGACATCGCGCGGCTCACCGAGGACCAGGAGGACGCCCTCGGGGTCCGGTTCGTCCTCTTCGCCGAGCTGCTCCGCACGTCGGACGTCGTGAGCCTGCACGTGCCCCTCGACGACACGACACGGGGGCTCCTCGGCGCGCGCGAGCTCGCGATGCTGAAGCCGGGCGCGATCCTGATCAACACCTGCCGCGGGCCGGTCGTGGACGAGGACGCCCTCCTGAAGGCGCTCACGGCGGGACAGATCGCGGGCGCCGGGCTCGACGTCTTGGTCGAGGAGCCACCGCCGCCGCGTCACGCGCTCTTCACGCTGCCGAACGTCACGCTCACGCCCCACTCCGCCGGGCCGACGTGGGAGAATTGGACGGCGCGGTTCAGGAACGGCTTCGACAACATCCAACGCGTCGCCGCCGGCAGGCGGCCCCGGTGGGTGATCCCGGAGCTCCTGTGAGCACGGAGGAAACCATGCAAACCAATGCTGCGCCCGGACCTCTCGCGCCGCCGCACGCCCAGCCACCACGCGGGATCAACCACGTCGTCCTCAACGTCCGCAACCTCGAGGCCTCGCACCGGTTCTGGACCGAGATCATGGGCTTTCGGTGCGTCGCCGAGCTCAAGCCCGTCCCCGGGCGGCGCCGGCCGAAGATGCGCTTCTACAGCGGCCTCGACGCCCACGGC
Organism: Candidatus Rokuibacteriota bacterium; assembly: GCA_003221695.1. Lineage (GTDB taxonomy): Bacteria > Methylomirabilota > Methylomirabilia > Rokubacteriales > CSP1-6 > 20CM-2-70-11. Next base: position 153,171 of record QHSX01000041.1, on the reverse strand, counting down.
GCGGTGACCCACCACGATCTCGCCCTGGCCGAGGCGCCCTCCGCCGACGGCGGCACGACCCGTGAGCCGTGGGACCTGCTGCCGAGCCGCGTGGGGCTGAACCACGTGGCGATCGCCTGGCCCGATCGCGAGGCCTGGCTCAAGCAGCTCGCGTTCCTCAAGGCGAAGGGCGTGCCGTTCCACCGACGGGTCAACCACGGCATGACCCACAGCGTGTACATCTCCGACCCCGACGGTCACGGCATCGAGGTGCTGTACGAGCTGCCGCGAGAGGTGTGGGAGACGGACATCGACGCGGCGCAGAACTACGCCGAGCAGCTCCCCACGGAGGGGGACGAGGCGCTCGTCGACCGGACGGACTACCCGGTGTTCAAGGGGACGGCGGGATCTGGACCTTGATCCACTCGGCGGGGCCGCTCTGGGCTCCGCGCTGGGAGCCGTCCGGCTTCACCTCGACCGTCAAGCCTTGCCGCAGGTCGGAGAACGTCCCCGTGAGATTCGTCTTTCGCGACATGCTCCGGTCCAGCCAGATCTTCGTCCGCTCCGTGACCTTCGCGCTCCATGTTCCCGCCGGCCCGGCGATCGTGACGGTCTGATCCCGCGCATTGATCGCTTGAATTTTCCCGATGACGGTGGCTTTCCCTGACAGCCCTGGCGATTGCCCGACCGGAATGAACCGTTCGGTCAGCTCCTGCGCGGAGGGCGCCGGTGCGCCCAGGAAGAGCGGGCTCATCCCGACCACCGCGAGAACGAACGTTCGGACGGTCATACGCCTTCCCTCACGCCCCTCAGTCGACAAGGAACGCTCTCGCTCGCTTCTGATCTCGGATCGCCTTCTCCGTGTACTTCCGTCCGAAGAATACACTCCGGACGGCCTTGTCTGCCAGCCGTCGTGCCTCCTGGAGGTGGGCGACGGCGTCGGCGTGAAGGCCGCCGCCGCTGAGCACCCGGATGCTGTCGTCGGTCTCGTGAACCGCGCGCTCGAGAAGCCGCCGTCGCTCCGCGGAGGACGACACGGCGAGGCTCGTCTCCAGTAGCACGACGCTCTGGCGGATGTTCTCGAGCACGTTGATGACCCGCAGGAAGGCGGCGATCGCCACGATCTGCGTCCCATCGAGTTCGATGCCCGCGCCCTCGGGATCGGCCTTCGCCAGCGCCTGGCCGGCCGGAGACTTGTTGAACGATTCCCCGTCGTAGAAGGCGACCGCGCCTTCGATGGTCTCGATGGCGTTGTTGTGGAAGAAGGGCCCACTGTCCGCCGCCTCCACGAGCGGCGGCACGTTGAACGTGCCGTCGCCCGGCGTGCGGAACCCGTCGTCACGCGGGACCCGTTTGCCCGTCAGGCGAGCGGGTTGATCGGGCAGGTCCTCCACACCGGTGTTGAAGTTGGCATTCCCGAGGGGGCCCCGACCGGGGAAGTTGGCCGTCGCCCCCGCGTTCACATGGCAGATATTGCACTTGCCGAGTTTGTTGTCGAGGAAGATCTCCTGGCCCCGCTTCGGCACGGTGCCCTTGAGCGGCAGCGGCAGCGCCAGGTCCTGCTGCCGCCCGAGGGACAGCTGGAAGGCCTCCAGGGCGTCGAGCTCCTCCTCGGTGGGCAGGCGGAAGTCGACACCGGGGACCCGGTTCAGGGTCTTGGTGAAGTGCTGAATGACCGCGCCGGTCGCGAAGGATCGGAGTGATCCGTCGCCCGGGGCGCCGTCCCCGGACCACCCGGTGCGCGGCCCGCCAGGGCTCTGCACCGACGTCCGGAGACCGAGCGTGTGCGGCACCCCCCGCATGACGAACTTGTTCTTGAGATCGTCGAACCCGTCCAGGTTTTCTTGAATGAGCCCGAACTCCCGCATCAGCGCGGGATTCTCGAAGTTCTCCTTCAACGCCGGGTTGAACTCGGCGACGAACAGAGGATTGTCCTTCGGGAGCGTGGCGATGAACGCCGGATCGATGGTGAAGTTGTTCTCCGCCGGATGGCAGGTGCCGCACGTCCGCCCGTTACCGCCGAAGGTCTCGTTGAAGAAGAGGTCTTGCCCCTTCGCGACGAGCTGACTCTGACGATCGGGTGGAGGCGCGGTCTTGCAGGCGGACAGCCCGGCGACGGCGCACAGGACGGCGATCCACATTAGCTCTCGAGCGCGCATCCAGCCTCCTTTAACACCGGATGACTGACATGGTGTCATACTTCCATCGCTTCGGCGAAGCGCCGGTAGGCCTCCAACGGGTCGCCGTACTTGCGGTGCCCCGCGGTGTGCTGGGCGCTGGCGAGGAGCAACCGATCGCGGTCGGCGGCCCTGGTGTGGCGGAAGTCCTCCAACAGGCAGAGCCCGAGCTCCTGGTTGTGGGGGTCGTTCCCGAGCGTGCAGGCCGCCGTGGCCAGCGCCTGGACCAGCGGGGCGCGGTCGAAGCCCGCTTTCAGATAGGTCGCGGTGAGCGCGACCGCCTCGTCGGGCCGGAGGGCGAGGAGCGCCGCGTCCAACGTCTCGAGCAGGCGGCGCGACGACCAGGCGTCCGCGCCCGGGGGTGGCGTGATGGCCTTGCGCCCGTTGTTCGGCGTGTTGGCCTGGTGCTCGGCCGCCCGGTTGATGAAGGACGCCGCGACGAACAGGAGCGGAAGGCGCCGCGGGTGCTCGAACGTGTCGTAGAACCACCCGAGCGTGTTGCAGTACTCGTAGCCGTGCTGCGCCATCGAGAAGTTGTTGGGGTGTCCTGTCTCAAGGATGACCTCGGCCGCGGCCACCTGGATCGCGTCGAGGATCCGCCGCGGGCCCCGTCCCGCCTTGAGGAGCGCCACGAGCGCGTCGATGACGGAGGATTCACGCTGGCGGGTGATCGTCTCGACCAGCATCGCCTCTTCGGCCGCGGTGAGGGGCGTGTCCTGACGCAGGAGCTCCGCATCGCGCCCGTCGAGCACGTTCTGGACCACGTTCGAGCCCATCTCGTAGGTCGAGTACCAGCGCGGGCCCACCGCGATGTCCGGCACGCCGGCGTAGAGCACGCTGCGTGCCCTCTCCCAGCCCAGGGCTTCCCCGAGCTCGATGGTGGCGCGCGCGCGGTAGGCCTTGTGGCCCGTCGTGTAGGAGCGGTTGTGGAGCATCCGGTCCTGGACGTCGATCAGCCCGGCGAAGGCGAGATGGGCGAGCACCGGCCTTCGGTTCGCAGCGTCCGCCATCAGCCCGAGGAAGACCCGGTACGCGGCGAGCACCTCACCGCGCTGGACGAGGGTGAGCCAGTGGTTGAGGCGTTCGCCGAGCGAGCCGTCGATCTCGTGCGGCTCCTGGTCCGGCCAATGCACCTCGGGCACCGGGGGCTCCTGGTTCACGGCGATCTCGTACAGGCGCGTGTAGTGGCCCGGCGCCCGGCCGAGGAGCTGGTTCCACGGATCGAGGCCCGAGGGGATGTACCAGACGGACTGGGCCAGAGGCAGCAGGGCGAGCTCCGGCCGGATCACCGTCATGAGCGGCAGGCCGACGCGCTCGCTCAGCAGGCAGTGGTCGTTGTTCACGAACTTGACCACGCCGTCGTCGAGCCGCTGATGGTAGGGGACGTGCGTGTACGGCGCGTGGATCCGCACGGTCTCGCGCAGGATCTCGGTGACCGGCCGCGCCTGCTTCAAAAGCCCGTACAGCACGCGGCTGGCGCCGACCTGGTCCCGCGCCAGGATCCGCTCCTCCAGCCGGGCGTACTCGGCGGCGCACCCTCGCTCGCTCGTGACCGCGGTCGTCGTGGCCATGGCCTCGTCCCGGGTTAGTAGCTCAATCGACCCTGAAGATCAAGTCGCGCGTCAGATCGGCGATCCGCGTGCGGCCCGCCAGACCCATTGTCGTGCGCACTTCCTCACGCAGGATCTCGAAGGCGCGCGCGACGCCGGCGGCGCCGTCGGCGGCGAGGCCCCAGAGGGCCGGTCGCCCCACCGCCACCACCTTCGCGCCACGCGCGAGTCCTTTCACCACATCGGTCCCGCGCGCGAAGCCGCCGTCGACCACGACGTCGGCACGATCGCCCACGGCGTCGACGATGGGGGGAAGGGCGTCGATGGTCGATTGCGTCTGGTCGAGCTGGCGACCGCCGTGGTTGGAGACCCAGATCAGGCGCACCCCCATGTCCACGGCGCGGCGGGCGTCGCGCACCGTCATGATCCCTTTCAGTCCCACGGGGAGCTTCGTCGTCTTCAGCAGCCACTCGACGTCGTCCCACGTGAGCCGCGCCTGATACTCGGGGTTCGGCCCGCGCGGGTTCGGGGCGATCTCCATGGCTTTGCGCGGGCTCCAGCGCGCGAGGATGTCGCGCTCGCGGCGGCCGTAGAGCTGGACGTCGACGGTGAGGGCGACCGCCAGGTATCCGGAGGCCTCGACGCGCGCGAGCAGGTCACCGACCCACCCGCGGTCGCCGTGATGGTAGAGCTGGAACATCTGGGGCGCCATGCCGGCCCTGGCGACCTCCTCGACGGGCCACCCGGTGGCGCCGGAGAGCCACTGGAGCGTGTCGGCCTTCCCCGCCCCGCGCGCCATCTCGACGTCGCCCTCGGGGTGGAAGAGGACGAGACCGCCCATCGGCGCGACGGCCACCGGCCACGCGAGCGGCACGCCGAGAAGGCTCGTTCGGAGATCGATCGTGCGGACGTCGACGAGGATATTCTGCTGGATGGCGAGGCGGTCGAGGTGGCGGCGGTTGCGGCGGAGCGTCGTCTCCGTCTCGGCGCCGCCGTCGCCGAAGTTCCACACCTCGCGGGGCAGGCGCTCCCTGGCCGCACGGCGGATCTCGGGCAGGGTGACGAAGCGCGGGGGCTCGGGCGGTTGGCTCATGATGCTTGTACTATACGCCAGGAGAGGAGGAGCCCATGTTCGCGTTGATCGTGTCGCTCAAGGTCAAACCGGAGATGCGCGACCGGTTCCTCGAGGCTGCGGCGGACGACTCGACCTGCTCCGTCCGTGACGAGCCTGGCTGTCGGCGCTTCGATGTGCTCCAGGACCAGGCTGACCCGAACCACTTCTTCTTCTACGAGGTCTATCGCGACGAGGCGGCACTCGAAGCGCATCGGGCGACGCCGCACTACCCGCGCTGGCGGCGGGCCGCCGAGGTGTGCCTCGCGGAGGCGAGCCAGCCAATTCGCTGCACGACGATCTTCCCGCGCGAGTACAGGTAGTCGGCCGCCAGGAGAGGACTGATGCTGAAGAACGAGACCGCCAAGGCCACCGTCATCCGCGGCGGCCGCCTCCTCGACATCCGCGCCCACCGCGCCCATCTCACGGACATCCTCGTCGCGGGCGATAGCATCGCGGAGATCGGTGCGCCCGGCCTGGCGGCGCCGGCGGGCGCGACGGTCGTGGACGCCCGCGGCACGCTGCTCCATCCCGGGCTGATCAACGCCCACACGCACGCCCACGGGAATCTCGCCAAGGGCATGGGCGACCGCTGGACGCTCGAGCTGCTGCTCACGGCCGGACCATGGATCAGCGGCGGCCGCTCGCTGGACGACAAATACCTCAGCGCCAAGCTCGGTGCGGTCGAGATGGTCCTCAAGGGCTGTACGGCCTGCTACGACCTCCCGTTCGAGTGGCCCGCGCCGACGCCCGAGGGGCTGGAGGCGGTCGGCCGCGCCTACGCGGAGGTGGGCATGCGGGCGGTCCTGGCACCGATGGTCGCGGACCGCACGTTCTTCGAGGCGATCCCCGCGCTCATGGAAGCGCTGACGCCGGCGATGCAGACGGACGTCGAGACGCTCCGTCTGGCGCCGGGGAAGACGAGCGTCGCCAACATGCGGGAGGCGCTGCGCCGCTGGACGCTCGATCGCGACCAGGTAGGACTCGCCATCGCCCCCACGATTCCACACCACTGCTCGGACGACTTCATCCGCGCCTGCGTGGAGCTGGCCAGGGAGCACGGGGTCGGGCTCCACAGCCACGTCGCCGAGTCGAAGGTCCAGGCGATCGTCGGGCTCCAGCGCTACGGCAAGACGCTCACGGCGCACCTCGACGACCTCGGCGCGCTCGGGCCGCACTTCACGGTCGCCCACGGGGTGTGGCTCGACGCGGACGACATGACCCGGCTCGGCGACCACGGCGCCTCCGTCGCGCACAATCCGGGCAGCAACATGCGCCTGGGCAACGGGCTCGGCGACATGCGGGCGATGCTCGATCACAGGGTGAACGTCGGCCTGGGGACCGACGGCGCCAACTGCGCCGACAACTTGAACATGTACGAGGCGATGCGTCTGGCCTCGTTCGTCTCCAAGGCCCAGCGCCCCGACTGCGAGCGCTGGGTGACGACGGAGGAGGTCGCGGCCGCTGCGACCGAAGGCAGCGCGCGGACACTCGGCTTCGGTGGGCGGATCGGCCGGTTGGCGGTTGGCTACAAGGCCGACATCGCCTTCCTCGACCTCGGCCACGTCAACTGGATCCCCCTCAACGATCCCACCAACCAGCTCGTCCACACGGAAGACGGCGGCGCCGTGCGGCACGTGATGATCGGCGGCCGGATGATCGTCCAGGATCGCCGCGTCACGACGGTCGACGTGACCGCCCTCGCGCAAGAGGCGGAGCTCGCGCGGCAGCGCCTGGCCGGTGTCAACGCGTCGACGAAGGAGCTCTACGAGCGGCTGGCGCCGGTGGTCGGCCGCTTCTGCTCCGGCCTGGCCCACGGGCCGTATCACGTCACCCGGTACGTCGGCGGCGTCTGAGGGGCGCAGGAGCGCGTCGTCGCGCGGGCTAGCCGAGAAAGCCGAGCGTCGTCGGGCTGAATCGTCCGACATTCGGAAACACCGCGGGCAGGTCGACGCCCGAGACACCAAACCACGACGCGAGCGTGGCGCCGTACTGGTCGATGGCGGTCGTTGGAATCCAGCGCCCTCTTGCGTTCCCTCCGTCGTCCGTATCGTCCGGCCCACTGGGCGCCAACGTCGGGAACACGGTACCGTTCGACCCGGCCACACCGTAGAAGTCACCACCGAGGACGGACCCGCCCACGACGAATTGATGCGAGCCCCACGCGTGGTCCGTCCCCAGAGTTCCGTTGGGCACGTGCGTCCGCGCAAAGTCGGAGAGGGTGAACGTCACGACCTGCGAGGCCACCCCGAGCGCGACGGTCGCGTCGTAGAACGACCGCATGGCATTGCTGACCTGAGACAAGAGGTTGGCGTGGCCGCCCGCTGCGGGATTGCCGCCGACGACCTGGCCGCTATGCGTGTCGAATCCTCCGAGCGAGCAGAAAAAGATTTGCCGACGCATGCCGAGCTCGTTTCTCAAGCTGATGAGCTTGGCGATCTGCTCTAACTGGTTGCCGAGGCTGGTGCGGGGACTCAACGGAAACGGCGGAACCACCGGGTCGCCCGCGGCCCGCAGGGCGCGTTCGATCGCCACGGCCTCAGCCGTCACCCGGCTTGCGCCGCGCACCAGCGTCGTGCCCTGATCGAGGAGAAGCAAATTCTGTAGCGCGACATATCGTGCGTCATTATCCGGCGGGTTTGGAAAGCCGTCGAGCCGCAGCGCTCCATCGAGCCGCGTCGGCGCCGCGGCGATGGCGAGCGGGCGCTCCACGCTCCCGGAGGTAAAGATGGGTGTCCCGGCCGTGGAGGTCACCGGCGGGAAGCTGGTTGCGTTGAAATCACCCGTTCTGTCGGCCGTCCGCCCGCCCCATCCTGTGGCACTGGACCCCTCGGCGACGGATGTCTGCCACTGATTCTGCTGATCCGAGTGCGAGAAGAGGTTGGCCGGAATCCGTACCGTTCTGTTCCTGTATGAGTCGCGATTGGTCGGCTCCACCAGCGAGCCCACATTGCACACCACCGCGGCCTTCCCTTGGCCCCAAAGCTCATGCAGGCCCGTCAGGCTCGGATGCAGTCCGAATCGGCTGCCGCTGCTCGGCACATCGATCTGTAGCAGGCTGGTCTGCGGTATCGCCAGGCCACCGTTCTGTCGAGTCGACGCATAGGTCGCGTAGTCGTCGTACGGGATCACCATGTTCCCGCTGTCGTTGCCACCGAAGAGAAAGATGCAGACCAGGGCTCGGTAATCCGCCGACTGAGCGAGGGCGTTGAGCAGACCGAAACGCTCGAACGCGAGGGCCGCGGCGCCAAATGCGCCGAATGATCGACAGAGAACTTCTCTGCGCGTCATGGTCATGGCTGTCTCCTGCTACCGCTGCACTTGATACTGCGACGACGTCGCGATGAGATAGATCGCCGTCCGCACGCGCGCGCGAGAGTTTGAAGCCGGAATACTGTCCACGGCAGCCCGTATCGCATCGCGCATCTCGGTCGACATCGCTCCGTGCAAGAGCAACCCGCTCAGCGAAGCGATCAGCTGCTCTGGGTCGTTCGCGAGAGCATCCCACTGGGCGAGGTCGATCGACGTGCCGGTGGGTCGATTCGGGGCCGCGGCCGGAATCGTGGAAAAGATCACCCGATTGGCGAAGTTGGCGCGGCGGAGCGAGGTCAAGGAGGAGAAGAGCGCGAATTGCGGGCCGAGGACCCCTTCGCCAGGCACTCTGGCCGTGGGGGGGTAGAAACTGAACACCGATGGCGGATTGAAGAGGTCCTGGCCCATCTCGGCTGAGCCGATCGCCGAGCCGCCCACACTGAGCGAGTTCAACACCCCGTCGCTGGTCGCACTGAATGCGCGCAGGATATTGGTGATGAATTGGACCGGTTCGCGCAGCTTGCCGTAGTGAGGCTCGGACGCGGGGTCTTTCAGATCGCCGCGTGCTTCCGGATCGAGCAGAATCGCTCGCACGACGTCATAGAGCTGAGTCGGAGAATTGCGGCCGGCGGCGAATACGAGGGCGACGCGCCCGACGTAGTCGGGAGTCGGATTGCTGGTCACCAGGTGCTGGATGAGCTGCTTCCCGATGAACGGCGCGACGTTCGGGTGATTCGCGATACTGTCGATCGCCGCGTTCAGCTCCTCCGCTTGCGGTTGTCCTCCAGGCAATGCGAAGCCGCCCAACAACGTCTTGGGCCCCCTGTCGTGATAGTCCTCACGCCCGAGCGCGTCTTGCCGGACCCTCATCGGATCCCGATAGTTCGGGACCGTTCCGCCGATACCGGATGGACCAGGCAACGCAGGAGCCAGGATCCAGCCGGTAAACACGCGCGAAAACTCCCCGACCGTCTGCTGATCATAGGTGGGAATCGGGTTGCCGGAGCCATCCAATTGCCGCGTGCCATCCGGATTCAAGCGAAACGTCCCGACGGAGAACAGCTGCAAGATCTCGCGTGCGTAATTTTCGTTCGGCTGGGCTCGCAGGCCGTTCCTGCAGACGGTCGGCTCGGGGGGCGTGCGAGCTTGACAGCGGTTGTTCAGCATGTCGAGGAAGCGACCCATCGTCGGATGCAGGGTCACGTCATAGAGGAGTTGGCGAAAGTTGCCAAAGGCGCTGCGATGGAGCAGTTGCTGGTAGCTTCGCATCCAGCTCGGGAGAGGAACGTCCACCCGGGAGACCACCAGGATCTGGCTCAACGCAAACGCGACTCTCTGGCGCAGCTGGTCTTGGCCGTTCAAGGCGTTCAGAAAGAACTGGCGCTGAAGCAGATAATTTGTGTAGTTGTCTCGTTGGCAATCTCCCGTGCAGCTCGCCGGGCGATTCTGTGGCCAAAACTCCAGATCCGGGTATCCGGTCATCGGCGCCGCGAGCTGCTCGGCCAGGAACGCCTCGAACCCGGCTTGCTGAACGTTCGTGATCAGCGGAACGGTCGGACCGAATGTCGATTGCTCAAGAAAACGAACCGTGTCCGGCCAGGAGGGTTGCCCTTCGACTTCGGGTACGCCGTGGACGAGCGACACGAAGGAAAGGCTGAAAAGCAAGAGCGTTGCAGTCTTCATTCGGCGCCTCCCCGCGAACGGCCCGCCGATCGCCTGCATGCGACAGCCCACTGTGAGCTTCCGATTCGGCGGGGACTATCGGAGGAATACCGGAATCGAACGGAGGGGAATCCCGGAAGGTCCGGCGGGTCAACCGCGTGGCTGGTAGATTATTTTGCTCAGTGCATGACGAGGCCGCCGTCGACGCTCAGCGCCTGGCCCGTCATGTAACCCGACTTGCTCGACGCGAGAAACCCGATCACGTTGGCCACGTCCTCCGGACGCTCCATGCGCCCGAGCGGCACCTGCGCGGCGCGCTGTCGCGTGAACTCCTCGGGCGAGAGGCTCATCAGGGCGCCCTGCTCGCGCGCGACGGCGGCCCACATGTCGGTCTCCACGAAGCCCGGGCAGACGCAGTTCACCCGGATGCCGTCCTTGGCGTGAGCGAGCGCGAGGCTCTTGGTGATGCTGATCACGGCGGCCTTGCTTGCGTTGTAGGGGAGGTTGTTGCGGTTGCCGACCTTGCCCGCCATCGACGCGACGCTCACGATACTGCCCCGCTTCTGCGCGATCATCATGGGCAGCACCGCCTGACACCCGAAGAACACCGCCTTGGCGTTGACGCTCAGCACCGCGTCCCAGTGCTCCTCGGTGACGTCGAGCGGCGCGGCTGCGCGGTAGACGCCGGCGTTGTTCACGAGGATGTCGATCCGCCCGAACTCGGCGCGCGTGCGCTCCGCCATCGTGGCGAGGTGGGCCCGCACGGTGACGTCGGTCGGCACGACGCTGACGCGGCGCCCGAGCCCTTTCACCTCCGCGGCGGTGCGCTCGGCCCCGGCGCGGTCGAGCTCGGCGACGACGATGTCGGCCCCCATCCGCGCCAGCTCGAGCGCGGTGGCCCGACCGATGCCGCGGCCCGCGCCGGTGACGATCGCGACCTGTCCGCTGAGCTCCATAGACCGGGCTCCCTGACCCGCGCGCCGGCCCTCAGCTCGGGACGATCGCGGCGCGCGTCACGTGGCCCCGATCCTGTTGAACGAAGGCGTCGTTGATCGCCTCGAGCGGGAACGTGTGGGAGACGACCTTGTCCCACGGATAGCGCGTGCGCGTGCGGTGCATGAGGTCGAGCGCGCCGCGCAGATGCTCGGCTTCGTAGTGGGCGAGGCCGAGGATCTTACGGTTGCCGAAGATGATCCACGCGGGATCGAACTCCGCCTTCCAGCCGATGTTGATATTGCCGATCTCCAGATACGTCCCCTCGGGCGCCGTCATCCGGAGCCCCTCGTCGACCACCTTCGGGTTGCCGACCAACTCCATGACGATGTCGCCGCCCCAGCCGTCCGTGAGCGCCTTGACCTGCTTCACACGGGCCTCGGGCGTCGGGTGCTCGCGCAGGTCGACGATCGTGTCGGCGCCGAACCGTCGCGCCAGCGCGAGGCGCTCGTCGACGCCGTCGATGACGATCACGCGCCCCGCCCCCATCTCGCGCGCCACCGCGCACGCGTAGACGCCGAGGCCGCCCGCGCCCTGGATGACGACGATCTGCCCGGGGCGGAGGTCGGCCAGGTCGAGGCCGGCGTAGACCTGGGTGTAGGCGCAGTTCACGCCCGCCGCCATCTCGTCGGTGATCGCGTCCGGGAGCTTGAACACGGCGTGGTTCGGGCGCAGGTAGAAGTACTGGCCGAAGCCCCCCTGGAAGTGCGGCCACACCTCGCACGAGACGAGCCAGTTGGCCTGACGCACCGGGCACGACTTGGTGCGTTGCCGGAGACAGGCGCGGCAGCGCCCGCACGGGAAGAAGTACCGGTAGGCGACGCGGTCGCCCACCGCGAGGGGCTGACCGGCGGAGTCGGTCGTCACCCCCTGCCCGAGCTTCGCCACGCGCCCCACGTGCTCGTGCCCCGTGTTGAGCGGGAGCGGCCGGCCCATCTTCGCGTAGTCCAGCTCTCCCCGCCAGTAGTGGAGGTCCGAGCCACACACGTTGGCGAGCGCGACCTTGATGAGCATCGCCCCCGGCTCCGGGTCCGGCACCGGGTACTCGCGGATCTCGAACGGCTTCCCCGCCCCGTGGAACACCGCCATCCTCGCCGTCTCCGCCATGGCCGCCTCCTTTGCTCGGGATCGCGCGCGCAGTGTAGCAGACCGCGCGGCGGGCCGTGGCGCCCTCGTGATAGGCTGCGGAATCGGGAGAAGACCCCATGAACCGCGACGACCTTCGCGCACTCCAGGCGCCCATCAAGCAACGCTATCGCGACGACCCGGCTGCGGCGCTCGTGACGCTCAAGGCAGAGGGCCGGCTCGGCGACGGCGTTTCCTGCCGGGTCGCCACCGCGCGCGCGCTCGTCGAGGCCGGCCTCCATCCCGCGACGGGAGGCACCGGGACGTTGGCGTGCTCCGGCGACATGCTTCTCGAAGCGCTCGTGGCGTGCGCCGGTGTGACGCTCTCGGCGGTCGCCACATCCCTCGGCATAGAGTTGCGTGGGGGTCGCGTCACCGCCGAGGGTGACCTCGACTTTCGAGGCACGCTCGGCCTGGCGAAGGACGCTTCGGTCGGCTTCAGACACATCCGGCTATTGATCACGCTCGAGACCGAGGCCGGTCCCGAGGCCCGGCAGAAGCTGCTCGAGCTGACCGAACGCTACTGCGTCGTGTATCAGACTCTCCGCAACGGCCCGGAGCTGACCGTCACCTACCGAGGCGACGCCTGATCCGCGCGCACGATGAGCCGATTCACCGACGCGCTCGTCGTCACACCGCTCGCCGACGGCACCACCTGGGTGATCGTGCGGCCGTTTGGCTACGACGTCGGACGCGAAGGCAGCGACGACCGGATCGACGTGCGCGTGGGATTCATGACCGACTTCGCGTCGATCCCGCGTCTGTTCTGGATCGTGCTCCCGAAATGGGGCAAGTACGGGAACGCCGCCGTCGTCCACGACTGGCTCTACTGGACGCAGCGTCGGTCCCGACCGAGCTCGGATCGGATCCTTCGCGAAGGGATGGAGGTGCTGGCGGTTCCGGGGTGGCAACGCCTCGTCATCTACTGGGCGGTGCGCGCATTCGGATGGCTGGCGTGGGCGCGCAATCGCTGGGATCGGGAAGCCGGCTTCGATCGCGTCCTGCCGACGCTTCCGCTCAAGGCGACCGAGCAGTCCCCGCGCCCGGGGCTCGTCAGGCGCACGTGGACTCGACTGAGGCTCAGGAGCTGAAATGAATATCACGATCCTCGACGACTATCAGGACACGATCCGGACGCTCGCGTGCTTCGGCAAGATCGCCGGCCACCACGTCACGATCTGGAACGACCACACGAAGGACGTCGACGTGCTGGCCGCACGGCTCAAGGACACCGAGGCGCTGGCGCTGCTACGCGAGCGCACGCCGATCCGCGCGCCGCTGCTCGAGCGCCTGGACAGGCTCCGGCTCATCAGCCAGATGAGCGTGTACCCGCACATCGACGTCGAGGCCTGCACGCGCCGCGGCGTGATCGTCTCGTCCGACATGGCTCCGGGCCGGCCGTCCTACGCGACCGCCGAGCTGACGTGGGGGCTGATCATCGCCGCGCTCCGGCGCGTGCCCCAGGAGGTCGCCGCGCTCCGCGCGGGGACCTGGCAGGCGTTCCCCGTCGGGACCGGCCTGCGCGGCAAGACGCTCGGCATCTACGGCTATGGCCGGATCGGCGCCGTCGTCGCCGGCTACGGCACGGCCTTCGGCATGACCGTGCGCGCGTGGGGACGCGAGACCTCGCTCGCCCGGGCACGCACGGACGGCCACGCCGTCGCGCCGAGCAAGGAGGCGCTCTTCGCGGAATCCGACGTGCTGTCGCTCCACCTGCGGCTCGTCGACGCCACCCGCTCCATCGTCACCGCGGCGGACCTGGCCCGGATGAAGCCGACGGCGCTCCTCGTCAACACCAGCCGGGCCGGCCTGATCGCGCCGGGCGCCCTGGAGGCGGCGCTCCGCGCGGGACGTCCGGGCATGGCGGCGGTGGACGTCTACGAAGAGGAACCCGTCCTCGGGGCCAAGCATCCGCTGCTGGCGATGGACAACGTGGTCTGCACGCCCCACCTTGGCTACGTCGAGCGCGGCGGGCTCGAGACCATGTTCAGCACGATCTTCGACCAGATCCTCGCCTACGCAAACGGCAAGCCGATCAACGTCGTGAACCCCGAGGGACTGCGCTAGGGATGCTCGACCATCAGGTTCTCGTGTTCACCGGCGTCGCGGCGCTCCTCACCGTGACGCCCGGCGCCGACACGTTCCTCGTGATCCGGAGCGTGCTCCGCGGCGGCCGCCAGGCGGGGATCGTGACCACGCTCGGCATCTGCTGCGGGCTCTTCGTCCACGCGACCCTCTCGGCGCTCGGGCTCTCGCTCATCCTGACGCATTCCGCGAATGCGTATCTGGCCCTCAAGTGGGCGGGCGCGCTCTATCTCATGTGGCTCGGGCTCGGGTCGATGCGCGACGCGCTGCGTGGAGCCGGCGACGCGCGATCGTGGGGACCGGCCGCGGAGACCGGCGCCGGACGGGGTACGCGCGGCGCGGCGCTTCGGCTCCGCTACCCGTTCGTGGAGGGCCTGGCGAACAACGTCCTGAATCCGAAGGTCGCCCTCTTCTACCTCGCCTTTCTCCCGCAGTTCATCGGCCCCGGCGATCCCGCACTGGCGAAGTCGCTGCTCCTCGCGGGGATCCACTTCGTCGAGGGGATCGTGTGGCTCGTGGGGCTCGCGTACCTGTTCGATCGAGGCCGCGTCATCCTGACGAGCGCGAGGACCCACCGCGCGCTCGAGGCGATCTCGGGCGCGGTGCTGCTCGGCTTCGGCGTGCGGCTCGCCTTCGAGGGCCGGCGATAGCGGGGGCGGCACCCCCCTCGACCCCGCCGCGGCCGGGCTACTTCTTGGGCGCGAGCCCCAACTGCTGGTCCAGCAAGAGCCGCACCTCCTGCGCCGCCGCGCGCCAGAGCGGACCGCCGGGCGCGTCGTACTCGACCTGCACCAGTTTCCTGTACTCGGCCATCGCCGCGTCCTGCTTGTCCTTCGGCGCGACGTCGAGCGTCTTGGCGCGGATCCCGATGACCTTGGCGGTCGCGGCGTGCGCGCGCTCGATCCAGCGGCCGATCTCGTTCCAGTCACGGTCGAAGAAGACGACGACCGGGATGGACTGGTAGCCGTTGTTGAGGAACGCGTCTCGCAGATCGGCGTTTTGATCACGGAAGAACACGCGCAGCTCGGCGTTCGGCATGGCTTCCGAGATGTGCGCGATCAGCGGCGAGTTCCGATGGACGTCCCCGCACCAGTTCTCGGCCAGCATCAGCACGTACCGCACCGCGGTGACGGTGCCGAAGAACTTCCGCTCGTCGTCGGTCAGGCCCGACTTCGCGTAGTTGTCTTCGGTGCGAACCCGGGTGTCACCCATCTGGGCCATGTAGTCCTTCCAGGTCAGGCCTTTGGCGAAGCGCTGCGCGTCCAGTGGGATCCTCAGCTGGGCCATGTCGTTCTCTCCTCCCTTGGAGTTGCCGTCGTTAGTTATACACCAAACGCGGGGGCGAGGACAGGCGCGCGTGCGGGTCCCACTACGCAGCCCGCGGCGATGTGATAGAAATCGGCGGATGCGTCCCCCCGCCCGTCGCTGGCTGATCGTTGCCGCCCTGTTCATGATCACCTTCGGCATCGCAACCCCGCTCGCCGCGTACGGCGTGTTCCTCCCCGTCCTCGCCGAGAGCTTCGGGTGGAGCCGAGGCGCCATCTCGACGGCGCTCTCGGTCAACCTGGTGCTCGGCGGCCTGGCCGGCTTCGGCATCGGCGCCCTCGCCGACCGCCACGGGCCCCGCGTCATGCTCGTCCTGACGCTCGCCCTGGCCGGCGCGGGCTTCGCCCTCGTCTCGATGGTCGGCGCGCTGTGGCACCTCTACCTCGTCGTCGGGGTGGTGGGCGGCGTGGGCATGTCGAGCTTCTACCTGCTCAGCGCATCGACGGTGATGCGCTGGTTCGACGAGCGCCGCGGGCTCGCCCTCGCCCTCGTCCTGGTGGGATTCAGCCTCGGGTACATCTTGGGCGGGCCGCTCGCGGCGTGGCTCATCACAGGGTTCGGCTGGCGCGGTGCCTATGCGCTCCTCGGGGGCGGCTCCGGGCTGGTCACGATGCTCGCCGCGCTGACCGTCCGCCTGCCCCGCGCGGCGGAGGTGGCGTCCCTCCGACGCCCGGCGCGGGACGCCGAGGTGAGGGGCGCGGCCGACCCGCGCGGCGGCCCCTCTCCTATGGCGAGCGTCACGCTCCGCGACGCGCTCGCCGATCCGCGTCAGTGGTACCTGAATGTCTCCTGGCTCCTGCTCGGCGGCGTCGCGCTGATGATCTCCGTGCACATCGTGCCGTTCGCGCGCGACCGGTCCATCGGCCTTGCGGGCGCCTCGCTCGCGCTCAGCGCCTACGGCGTCGGCTCGGTGGGCGGGCGTCTCACGGCCGGCGCGGTGTCCGACCGGCTCGGCACGCTCACGACCATCTGCGTCGCCTACGTGCTCGAGACACTCGCCCTGGTCGCGCTCGTGTGGGTCCCCTCGCGGGAGGCGCTGCTCGCCTCGCTGGCCGTGTTCGGAGCGGGCTTTGCGGCGACGGACACGATGATCGTGAAGGTGGTCCCCGACGTGTTCGGCGTGCGGGCGCTCGGCGCGATCATGGGCGTGCTGACCCTCGGCTGGCGCTCGGGGGCTGCGCTCGGCCCCGCCGCCGCTGGGTTCCTCTACGACCTGACCGGCTCGTATGCCGTGCCGTTCGGCGCGGCGCCGCTCGCCGTGCTCGTGAGCTGGGGGTTCTTCGCGCTGGGCACGTCTCACCTGCGCGGCTGAGGCCGGCGGCGCCCTACGGCCCGGTCGAAAATCAGGCGTGACAAACGCCCCGATCATCCTACAATTTAGGTGGATCGTGCCGCTCGTGTGGCCTCAAACATGATTCGGCTACTCGCCGAGCGAGACCGCAGCGTGCGGGGCCAAATGACGTGCCCGGAGAGGCTCGAGTTCGTTGGCCCGGCACTCGTAGAGAGGAGACACCACGTATGCAGAGGAGCTATCTCTTCGTCCCGCTTCTCGTCGCAGGCTTGCTGACCGGGTGTGTCTCGTCGTCCAAGTACCGCGAGCTGGAGAGCACGACGTCAGCGGAGCGGGCCACGCTGGAAAAGGACATCGCCTCGCTCCGGTCACAGGTCGCCAGCCAGCGCGAAGAGGTCGCGCGGCGCGAGGGGCAGATCACGTCCCTGAATCAGAAGATCGCGTCCCTCGATCAGCAGTCGACCGATCTGGAGGCGAAGAAGGCCGGCCTGGAGCGTGACGTCGCCGCGCTCAACGACCGGCTCTCGGATGCGGAAAAGCGGGCGGCCGAGGCGACCGCGCAGAAGGACGCGGAGATCAACCGCCTCAAGGGCACCTACGACAGCCTGGTCAAGGACCTCAAGAGCGAGATCTCGAAGGGCGAGATCAAGGTCACCCAGATCCGGGACAAGCTCTCCGTTCAGATGGTAGAGAAGATCCTGTTCGACTCGGGCAAGGCCGAGATCAAGCCCCAAGGCAAGGAAGTCTTGAGTAAGGTCGGACAGGTGTTGCAGGGGGTGAGGGACAAGCAGATCCGGATCGAAGGACACACGGATTCGGTGCCGATCAGCGTCGCGCTTCGTCAGCAGTTCCCGACCAACTGGGAGCTGTCCGCAGTGCGGGCGACGACGGTGCTCCGCTACCTGGAGGAGAAGGCCGGCGTCGACGCCAAGAATCTTGCGGCCGTCGGCTACGGACCCTTCCGGCCGGTCGCGAGCAATGACACGCCGGAGGGCAAGGCCGAGAATCGCCGCATCGAGATCAGCCTGACACCGCTCGACGTCACGGAGGTCTTGAAGGAGCTGAAGTGACGCGCGGCCACTGAGAGACACCATGGGCGCCGAGTCGGCGCCCATGGTGTCTCTGGCCGGCTAGTCGAAGATCCCTCGAGGCACCGTCATCGACACCACCCAGTTCGGGATATCCACCACTTCGCTGATCTTGAGATCGCCCGCGACGCTGCAGATGGCGTAGGCCTCGTGGAGGCTGAGGCCCTGATCTCGCACGAGCCAGTCGATCATCGCCCGCACGGCCTGCTTAGCGTCGTCCATCAGATCGGGTCCGACCCCGGTGGTATGGTAGAACCCCTTCGCCAGCATGTCCTTTGTCAGCCCGAAGTCGCTGGGGTTGGCCGCCGGAACGATCGCACGGGGCGATTCGATGATCGTGTCCTTGATCACTTTGAACCTGCACGTCACCGCCATGAGGGTCTCGATCGCGGTCACGCAGACCTCGCCGTCGCCCTGGGCCATGTGACCGTCGCCCACCGAGAACTTCGCACCGTCCGCGAAGACGGGATACTGGATCTTCGACCCTTTGACGAACTGCTTGATGTCCGTGTTGCCGCCCATCCCGCCGCTCACATTCGGCGGGACCGTGCGATACATGCCCTTTCGGAGCGGTGCTACCCCATACACCCCCATGAACGGGGCGATCGGGATCTTGGCCTTCCTTCCGGTGTCTTTGCCCTCGAACGTCGCGAACCCGGTGTTCTGGCCCTTGTTGAAGGTGAAGATCTGGACGAATGGCGCGCCGCTGTTGAACGGCTGATCCGCCGGAATGGCCCCGGGGACTTTTCCGGGACTCGGGTCGCTGAGCTCGGAAGCTTCGGTGAACTGGTGGAAGGCGGCCAGGACATCGGGTCGGAGACCTCCGAAGAGGCCGAGAGCCGGACCGATGACGACGTACCCGAAGTCGACGAGCGGAGCGACGTCCACGATTTCGACTTCCAGGATGTCCCCGGGCTTCGCACCCTCGATCTCGACGGGACCGGTGAGCGGATGCACCTTCCCGAGATCGAGCGTGAGGACGCCGTCGGGCCTGAGTGTCCTGGCCGCCGTCCCGATATCCAGCGCATCTCGGCACAAGAATTGGACCGCCTCACCCTCACGGACCTTCGCGACGGCCGGGATATCCTGGTTCCATCGGTTGTGGAGAACCTTCGAGAAGCCGTCGATGGTCCTGCCTCCACCCGCCGGGGGGTTCGCGGCTTCGGCGACGACGATGTCCGGTCGACCAACGCCCGGAGCGGTCACGCCCTCACCGGCCGCGGCAAGCCTCGAGCCGATGCCGGCGACAGCCGCCGCCGCGGCCGCGCCCAGTGAGAATTGCTCGATGAACGTTCGTCGCGAGACGGCACTATCCGAGTGGATGAAACACACGGCGCACCTCCCGACGGGTTGTGGTCGTGCAACACCTACGCCCACCCATCCGGGCTTGTCAAGGGCAGTTCCCGCTCGCCGCGGGCGGTGCTAGACTCCCGGCGCGGCACGAGGTGCGCCCGACCGGGGCGCGTCGAGAAAGGAGACCACCGTGATCTACGAGATCCGAACCTATGGGATCGCCCCTGGCAGCCTGGCCGAGGTCGAGAAGCGCTTCGGCGAGGCCTACGAGTACCGCAAGAAGTACTCCGCGCTGACCGCCTTCTGGCACACGGAGATCGGACCCCTCAACGAGGTCGTCCACGTCTGGGGGTACCGGGACCTCGGCGAGCGCGCGCGCATCCGGGGCGAGGCGGCGAAGGACCCGAACTGGCCGCCCAAGATTCGCGAGTTCGTCCGCACGATGCGCTCGGAGATCGTCGTTCCGTTCGGGTTCGTACCCGAGGTCCGCACCGGGAAGGTCGGGCCGATCTTCGAGCTGCGCTACTACACGCTGAAGCCCGGCACGCTGCCCGACGTGGCGGCCGGGTGGGAGGCGAAGCTCCCCGAGCGCATGAAGCTCTCGCCCGTCGTCCTCGCCGGCGGCGTCGAGTTCGGCCGTGCCAATGGCTTCGTGCACGTCTGGGCCTACTCGAGTCTCGATGCGCGCGCGCGGTTACGGGACGAGGCGAGGCAGAAGGGCGTCTGGCCGCCGCCCGGCAGCAGCGATCGGCTTCTGACGCAGGAGAACAAGATCCTCCTGCCGGCTGCGTTCTCGCCCCTGCAGTAGCTGGCGGGCTCGGCGTGATGGTTCACCCGCGACGCCGCGACGGAGGTTAAGGAAGAGGCCCTGCTGAGAGCAGGATTCCTAGTCGAGGGCTCCGCGCAGATATCGTCGCCACGCTCCCCCGCCAGCGAGGCCGAGGCCCAGCATGAGGAGCGAGGCAGGTTCTGGCGCGGGCGTTGCCGCGGGTGTTGCCCGCAGTGTAAATGGAGAGTCGAGCGAGTCCGGAACGTCGATCGAGAACGAGACGAATACCGTTGAGCTTGGAACCACCGAGCCGCCTAAAAAGGCGAGTGTCTTGTCCAGGTGGCTGAAGGACGAGAACCCGATCGAGGATGTCGGTGAGGGATCGTTACCGGGAGTGTCGAAGTCCACGAGGGTGGAACCAGGGTGGAACACGCCGGTATCATCTGTGGAGCCCAGCTGGAATTGAAACCCGGTCCACGTGAGACCGGTCATATTGTGGACTTCCACGTTGTTGAAGAGATACTCGGTCGTATTTGAGGGTCCCGTGTCACCCGCGTTGTCGGGTGTAAACACGAAATCGATCGGGCCGATAGCCGTAAACGCCCAGTTCAAGGAGATGAGATTCGGACTGCCGAGGATGCTGTTGTCGTTGCCCGGAGCCGTCGTCGCGAATACGAAACCGATGCCGGTGCCACCGGCGCCCGTTCCAGAAATCTGGCTTCCCGGTGGGGTCGCTGGTATTGTGGCCGCGTGCAGGGTGCCAGCTGTTCCGATAGCGGCGATCACGACGACCGGGATCGCGAACATGCGTGCCTTGATGATGGAAGGCATCCCAACCCTCTTCTTCAATCGCATCGATTCAACTTCGGTGCCAGAATGAGCCGAAGTGAAAATGTTTGAACGATAGCCACATAGCCACAGCGGGCCGGTGCAGTTGAGACCTTCTTTTCATACTTCTCTTCATATTTCTGCCGAGATCGTCGCTTTTAGGGAAAGTCTTTGCATAAAAGCTATTTTCGTCGAGGCTCGTCAGCCGAGCGTCAGATCCGGAAGCGGGAGCGGAACACCCGGCGGATCAGATAGGGGTTGGCGCCCAGGTGATAAAGGCGCGTGATGTCGCCCGCCCTGAGCGCGGCGCGCTCCGCGTCGCTCAGGTCGTGACCGGCGAGATCATCGTCGGTGAGCCCGTCCTTCATGACGTGCTGGCGGGCGACGGCGGTCAGGAGCTTGTTGAGGGCGTACGAGGTTCGGATCACGGATGCACCCACACGGTCGCGCAGCCGGTGATCCACTCCACGACCGGCTCGTAGGCGAGGACCTCGCCCTTCCAGGCGGGGACGGCGCCGAGCAGCGCGATCCAGTTGCGGATCTCCTGACCGCCGTTCCCGCCGTCGCGCTCGATCTCGTCGTGGGTGAGACGGACGAGTGGGTCGATGTCGGCGCGCACGACGTGATCCAGCACGCGCTGGTCGAACTCGGGGTTGATCCGCCCGGTCTCGGGCGTGCCCACCCAGTGCGAGATCCCGCCCGTGGCGAGCAGCGCAACGCGCTCCCGCGTCGGCCGCGACCGGATGAACTCTCCCACGAACGCGCCCACCTCGTGGCAGCGGCGCGGCGTCGGCAGCGGTGGCGCCGCGCAGTTCGTGTAGACCGGTGCGATCGGAACGTTTCCCTCCGGCGTGAGGAAGTGTAGGGGGACCGACAGCTCGTCCCAGCCCTCGATCTCGTAGGAATACGCGAAGTCGACGCCGGCGGCCAGGCCGCGCTCGAGGAGGGCCATGCCCCACGCGGGCGCGCCTCGGACCTTCCGCGGGGGAATCCGCATGAAGCGGCCGCCGCCCGGGCTCGGTGCGTCATAGGCCTCCGCCAGGCCGACGCAGAAGGCGGGCATGTTGCTGTATGGAAAGTTCTGGATGTGGTCGTTCACGAACACCACGATGAGATCGGGGCGGGCCGCGGTGAGTCGCCGACGGAGCTCGTGGAAGCCGCCGTACAGCCGGTCCCGTTGCTCGGGCTTCGACACCTCGGGCCGTCCAGTCATGAGGGGCGCGTGGGACGTCATGAGCGCGGCGACGATCTCGGCCATGGCGCTCGTAGTCTTGCGCGTCCGGTGTCCTTCTGCAAGGTGGCGGCATACAATCTTCGGCGCGCCATTCTCGAGGAGGTGACCCGATATGACCGGACTCAGCCTGCAACAAGCGACGACCATCGTCGAGTCCGCGCTGCGGAAGGCGCGCGCGACGAGTTGCGCGCCGTTGGCCGTCGCGGTCCTGGACGCGGGCGGCCACCTCAAGGCGTTCGCCCGCGAGGACGGCGCAGGGATCGTCAGGCCCCAGATCGCGATCGCCAAGGCGTGGGGCGCGCTCGGAATGGGCGTCGGCACCCGGGCGCTCGCCCGCCGGATCGCCGAGCAGCCCCAGCTCGTACCCTTCTTCGGCGCCCTCAACGCCATGTCCGAGGGACGCGTCGTCCCGGTGCCCGGCGGCGTGCTCGTCAAGGACGCCGGCGGCGCGGTGATCGGTGCGGTCGGAGTCTCCGGCGACGTGTCGGATAAGGACGAGGCCTGTGCCCTGGCGGGCATCGAGGCGACTCGCCTCGTCGCCGACACCGGTTGAGGGGTTGACGCGCGGCCACCGAGGTCTTACAAGGGAGGCACTATGTCGAAAAAATCACTTCCGTCTTTGATGGCAGCCGCTCTGCTGTGCGGGGCACTCCCGGCCTCGAGCCAGGAGTTGCCCGAGGGAAAGGGCAAGGAAATGGTCGCAGCCCTCTGCAATAGCTGCCACCCCTTCTACGCGCGCCTCGGCGGCGGATACACGGCCGAGGGCTGGCGCACCGTTATGCGGATGATGGCCAATCACGGAGTGAACGTGCCGGCGGATCAGGTCGCCACGATCACGGAGTACTTGACCAAGAACTTCCCGGAAAAAGGGAAGCCTACCGGCGTGGTGGTCCCGGGGCCCGCCAAGGTCTCGATCAAGGCGTGGCGGGTGCCCACGCCAGGCTCGCGGCCGCACGACCCTTTGGCGACGAGGGACGGATCGCTCTGGTACACGGGCCAGATGGCCAATGTCTTGGGCCGGCTCGATCCGAGGACCGGCGGTATCCAGGAATATCCACTCAAGACGCCTCACTCCGGACCGCATGGTCTGGACGAGGATAAGGACGGCAACATCTGGTACACCGGAAACACCGGAGCCTTGATCGGCAAGCTCGAACCGAAGACGGGTGCGGTCACCGAGTATAAGATGCCGGACCCGGACGTGAAGGATCCGCACACGCTGATCTTCGACCAGAGCGGAATCCTGTGGTTCACAGCGCAGAATGCTAACCGGGTGGGTCGGCTCGACCCGAAGACCGGCGAGATCAAGCTGCTCACGCTGCCGACGCCAAAGGCGCGCCCCTACGGCATGGCGGTGAACTCGAAGGGCACGGTTTTCATCGTTCTGTTCGGTACCAATAAGGTGGCAAGCGTCGATCCCAAGACGCTGGAATTTCGTGAGTACCCATTGCCGGATTCTGCCTCCCGCCCACGGCGCATCGCAATCACCAGCGACGACATCGTCTGGTACAGCGACTTCTCGCGCGGTTATCTGGGTCGGCTCGATCCCGCAACCGGCAAGGTGACCGAGTGGCCGTCTCCGAGCGGGCCGAAGTCCGAGCCTTACGGCATCTCGGCGATCAACGACATCATCTGGTACAGCGAATCCGGGTCGACCCCGAATATGGTCGTGCGCTTCGATCCCAAGACCGCCAAATTTCAGAGTTGGACGATCCCGGGTGGCGGCAACATCGTGCGCAACACCTCGGTCACGCGGGACGGCGACTTCCTCTTGGCGAACAGCTTGGTCGATGCCGTGACGTTGGTCAAAATCTCGAAGTGAGGAAGGGGCGTGATGCTCCGCTACGGGCACCCGGCGCCCGCCTTCTCCCTGCCGTCGACGAGCGGCCGCACCGTCGCGCTCTCGGACTTCAAAGGGACGGCCCACGTCGTGCTGCTCTTCTACTGCTACGACTGGGGCCGGATCTGAACGCCGGAGCTGAGCGACCTCGGCGGGGTCGCCGCGGAGGTGGAGCGACGCGGGGCCGTCGTCCTTGCGATCAGTGGCGACAGCCCCTTCTCACAGGCGGAGTTCCATCGGCGACACGCGCACCCGTTCGCGCTCTTGAGCGACGTCCATCGGACGGTGATGCGCGCGTACGGCGTGTGGGACGAGGAGCGGAACGTGGCCTATCGCGCGACGTTCGTCATCGACCGCGACGGGCTCCTCAGGTGGGGTCAGGCCGGCGACCGTCACATGGTCCGGAGCGGCGGCGAGATCCTCCGCGTCCTCGACCTGCTCCGGAGCCTGACGGGGGCGTGATCGAGCAGGCCTAACCGGGTTCGTGAGCCAGGAGGGCGCGTCGAACCACCCGCTTGACGCCGTCGAGCGTGAACGGCTTCTCGAGCCGCGGCGCTCCGATCCGTTCGAGGAACTCCCGGGTCCTCGGATTGAGGATGTCGCCGGTCACGAAGACGAACCGTCGGGCCAGGCGCGGCTCGCGCCGTTCCACTTCGCGGTAGAGCTCGAGGCCGTTCATCACGGGCATGCCGCTGTCGCTGATGATCAGGTCGTAGGGCTGCGCCTCGAGCTTCTCGAGCGCCAGAGCGCCGTTCAGGGCGGTATCGACCGTGTAGCCGTCGCGTGTCAACGCCTCGGCCAGGATCGAGGCGACGGCCGGCTCGTCGTCGACCACCAGGATGGCCTTGCCCACCACCGGTGCCGCGGCGTCGAGCGTCCCGGGGGCGTCGCTGCCGACCGGGGGCGCTCCCACCGGCAATTCGATGAGGAAGCAGGCCCCGTGTCCCCGGCGGTTCTCGACGCGGATCGTGCCCCCGTGCCCCTCGATGATGCCGCGTGTCAACGCGAGGCCCAGCCCCGTCCCCTCGCCTTCGGACTTGGTGGTGAAGAACGGCTCGAAGATCCGAGCCTGGATCTCCTGCGGGATGCCCGGGCCGGTGTCGGCGATCTCGACGCGCACGCTCCGACTCGAGTCGTCAGAGCGCGCCGCGAGGGTCAGCCGGCGAGGCGGAGGGGTGTCCAGCATCGCCTGACGGGCGTTGGCGATGAGATTCACGGCGACCTGCCGCAGCTGGTGGCCGTCGGCCCAGACGAGGGGCAGGTCATCCGGGAGATCGACGCGGACGTCGACGTTGGCGACCCGGAGCTCGTACGCGAGCAGCTCCACGGCGTCCTTGAGGACCTGATTCACCGACACGTGCGCGCGCTCGGGCGGGTGGCGCCGGGCCATCGTCAGAAAGCTCCGCACGATGCGCACACACCGTTCCGCGGCGTCGCCGATGCCCTGCGCCCGTGCCCGGGCGCCGTCGTCGGCGGCCGAGGCCGCGAACAGGGCGACGTGCCCCAGGATCACGGACAGCGGGCTGTTGAGCTCGTGCGCGACGCCGGCCAAGAGGTTCCCCATCGTCGCGAGCTTTTCCGTCTGGAGGAGCTGATGCGTGCGTTCTCGAACCTGCGCTTCGAGGTCCTCGTTCTGGCGTCGAAGCTCCCGGTGCAGGAACCGCATCGCGAGCAGGTTGTCGACGCGGAGGAGCAGCTCGATCCGGTCGAAGGGCTTCGTCACGAAATCGCTCGCGCCGGCCGTGAGCGCGCGACGCCTGCTCTCGGGCGCGGCGTCGGCGGTCAGCAGGAGGACCGGCAGATAGGTCTCCGTCCCCGTCTCCCGCTTGAGCCGCTCGAGGACCTGCACGCCGTCGAGGTGGGGCATCCGCAGATCCAGCAAGATCAGATCGGGCCCGAACTCTCTGTAGCGTGTCGGCACCTCGCGCGGGTCCGAGGTGCCGCAGAGGTGGGTATAGCCGGCGCGCTCGAGGAGCTGCTCCAGCAGACGCACCATCGCCGGCTCGTCGTCGACGATCATGATCCGGGCGCTGCGGAACGTTTGCGCGATCATCACTCGAACGCGATGACGCCTCGGGCTGCGACTGGAATGGACTACGAAGCCGCGACGGCGGTCAGAAGACGCCGCGGCCGGGAAGCCGAAACACCGGACGGTTGTCCGACTTCGTTCCCACGAAGTAGAAGTCTATCGGGCTGCCGCGCGCATGTCAACGGGCCTAGCCTCGTACCCGTGTCAGGCGCTCCACCTCCGCCTGGAGTTTCAACAGCGCGTCGTCGCGTTCCTCGAGGCTGCGGCGGAGCTCTCGCGCCTCTCGCTGGAACGCCTCCACGGTTTCGACCCACGATCCGATGCGGGCGAGCAGTTCCTGGCCGGTGCCGACCCAACGGCAGAGCTGGTCGAACTCGGTCGCTTCCGTCCGGCCCCCTGTAGTCGCCGAGGTGGGGGTGGCGCGGACGCGAGAGGCCGGAGCCCGTCGGGCAGTGGGAACCAACACCACGGGGTGGTACCGAGGGTCTTCCCAGTAATCAGGCGCACGCCGCTGATCAGCCGGCCGCCGATCGGCCGACTGGTTCCGCGCCCGGTGGCCTCGCTCCCACTGGCGTCGGTCGAGGATCACGTGTACGCGCGGATCGTCGAGGAACTGGCGGCGAATCCGAGGGAAGAGGTCCGAGCGGTCCGCGGCCACGATCACGAGGAACTCGGGAGCCACCGTAAGGACGGGACTTCGTGGCGTCATGAAGATCCCCCATCCGGGTATGGCGTCTTCGCCATGCTTTTCAACCGGTTCCACAGCGGTCCAGACGCGCACGAAAAAGTTTCGTTCTCAAGGACGCGCGAGTAAGCTGGAGATCCGCAACAGGGAGGCGGGGTATGCAGGGTGACGCGGGTTCCGAAATCGCCGTAGGGAACGCCGAGCAGTCCCTCATCATCATCGTCCCCAGGGCCAAGCTGGAGCTGTGCCGGTCGCTCAGCCACGCTTTCGGCGACGCCGCGAACGTGCGCGTGATCCCCGATCGCCGGTCCAGAGAGCGACGGGCCATAGCCAACGGTCACGGATTGGAGCGACGCCGCGCCGATCGGCGGCAGCGCGCCGACATGGACGCGGAACTCCAGGCCGGGAGGTGGATCGTGGTCCCCCGTGCCCTGGCGCACATCGACTTCCTCGACCCTAAGGCACAGGCGATCCTGTTTCTCTGTTGTGGCCATCACGTCGTCCCCTGCCAGCAGTGTCAGAACACCTATCAGCTCCGCTGGATTCCGCGCGCGGATCCCGATGTGTTCCGCTGCCCACTTTGCGGCAACGATTTGACGCCCACCATCCTCGCCCACGCCCAGGTGTGCCGCTACTGGCCGACCTTTGGTCAGCGTCCAGATAGCGCCCACACGGCGGTCAGCCGGTCGAGCGCCCTGGCGGGCAGCGGGCCCTTGGCGACGGCGGCGGCCGCGGTCTCGAGGTGCGCCAGGCTCGAGTAGCCGAGCAGCACGGTGGAGACGGCCGGGTTGCTCAGGGGAAACCTGAGCGAGGCCTCGACGAGGCTCTCGACGTGGCCGTCCGTGACGAGCGTCCGCAGCGGCTGGGCCCGCTCGACGTCGCTCGCGTAGTCCGGCCCCGTGGCGATCGGATCCACCTTCGGCACCGCAACGGGATGACGCGTCGTCACACCGCTCAGCGCGCCGGCGGCGAGCACGCGGATCACGATGACGCCGACACGTCGCTCCTGCGCCGCGCCGAGCAGGCGCCGGAAGTCCTGGGCGGGGAAGCCCGAGGGGACCTCGAGGCCGGCGCTGGGGTTGAGCAGGTTGTAGCAGACCTGCGCGGTGTCGAGCGGCGCCGCGCCGACGAGCCGGTGCAGTGCGGGCGTGTCGCCGAGCGCCGTGATGCCCCAGAAGCGCGTCTTGCCCTGCGCCTGGAGAGCCAGGAGCGCCGGGACCACCTCGGCGATGACGTCGCCCACGGCGAGCGCGCTCTCGGCGCGGCGCTCGGCAAGGGGGTTGTGTAGCTGGAGGAGATCGACGCGCTCCCGGCCGAGACGCTGGAGGCTGGCGTCGAGCGAGCGACCGATCGCGCGACGCGCGTCACGCAGGTCCGCCGCGTCCAGCCGGAACTTCGTGCCGACGTAGACGGGCGCCCGAACCGCCTTCAGCGCGGTCCCGAGATTCAGCTCCGACTGGCCGTCGCCGTACGAGGGGGCGGTGTCGAAGTAGTTGACCCCCAGCTCCACGGCGCGCGCGACGGCGCGCTCGCGCTCGGCGACACTGCCGCGGATCATCAGCCCGCCGACGTTTCCGCAGCCGAACCCGAGGGCGGACACCCGTAGCCCCGTCTTGCCCAGATCGCGCTCCTCGATCCGTACCGTCCGCATGCGACCGCGACAATAGCACAGACCGGCACCGGCACAGATCGGTGCCCTCCCGCGGGACTCCCGAGCGCTCGAGAGGGGCTCGGCGCCCCGCCGGACGGGGCATTTCCGGTATTTCCCTCCCGCCATTTTCCGGTATTCACCCGATTGCCCGCCCTGGCGGCGGGGGCCAATATTCGCAAAATCAATTCCTAGGGAGGCCCTCGATGAGATTGCTGGCGATGACGGACGAGAAACGGCGAGTCGGCAGACCGGCGAATCCACTGAGTCGGCGGATGCACGTGTGGGTCGACTCCACGGTCAAACGCCGCATCGTTCGCTGCGCGGTGGAGAATGGCCTACCCCTCCACGAGCTCGTGGACACGGCGCTCCGTCAGTACCTCACGAGGCGGAGGGTGAGGTAGCGCGCCCCCCGCGCGGTCTTCATCCCCCGAGCTCGAGCGCTTGACGGATCGCGGCGTCGGGCACGCGAATCTCGACACCGGCGCGCTCCTCCTGAAGGAGCATCGCAACCCGCGAGTCGCGCTCGCCCCAGCCACGGTTGAGCGCCTCGGTGAGCTCCTCGAGCGTGATCGTGGCGAGCCGCATCGGCACTCGATGCTCGCGGGCGAGGCCGACCGCCAGGGTGACGTCCTTGTGCGCCAGGCGCAGCGCGAACGCCGCCGGCTCGAACCGACCCGGTAGGAACTGCTCGGCCAGGCCGTCGAACGTGCGGCGTCGCCCGCCCGCGCCCTGGCGGACGGCCTTCCACAGCGCGAGCGGATCGACACCCGCCTTGACTCCCAACGTGAAGACCTCGGCCAGCGCGGTCTGGATGACATAGCCCGCGCAGTTGTGGACGAGCTTCGCGATCGAGCCCGCGCCGATCGGCCCGACATAGTAGGGCTGATCACCGATGGCATCGAGCACCGCCTTGTAGCGCTTGAAGACGGCCTCGTCGCCCCCGACCCAGAGGGCGAGCCGCCGCGTCTCGGCCCCGCGCGGGCCGCCGCTCACCGGAGCGTCCAGCATATGGATCCCCCGCGCCGTGAAGCCCGCGTGGATCCGGCGGACGAGGGCGGGCGCGTTGGTCGTCAGATCGAAGTAGACCTTGCCCGGCGCGAGCCCTGTGAGAAGCCCCTGCTCGCCGAGCGCGACCGCCTCGACCTCGGGAGGCCCGGGCAGCGACGTGAATACCACGTCGGTCGCCTCCGCCACCGCGCGGGGCGTGTCGGCCCAGCCGGCGCCCGCGTCGCGGTGGGGTGCCGCCGCCTCCCGTCGCACGTCGTGGACCACCAGCGCGTGGCCCGCCCGGATCAGGTTGGACGCCATATGACGCCCCATGGTGCCGAGGCCGATGAACCCGATCTTCATGACCTGGTCTCGCTCCTTTCTCTCCGGCTCTCTCCGCTCACGGACCTCCTGGCGACGGCAAGCCGAGCGAACCCTCGCGGGTCGTCAGCGTGAGCCCGGCGTCGATGATGAGTGTCTGGCCCGTGACCCAGCGCGCCTCGTCGCTCGCGAGGTAGACGGCGCCCCAGGCCACATCCCAGCCGGTCCCCTCGGTGCCGAGGGGACTGGCGCGCCGCCGGCGCTCGCGGGCGTCGGGACCGAGGTCCTCCACCATCGGCGTCCACACGGGACCCGGCGCGATGGCGTTGACGCGAATGGCCTTGGGACCGAGCTGGACCGCGATGGAGCGGACGAACCCGATGACGCCGGCCTTCGCCGTGGCGTACGCGGTGCGTCCGTGGCCCCGCAGCGCCGCGATGGAGGAAACGCAGACGACCGCGCCACCGCCGCGGCTCAGCATCGCCGGCACCGCCGCCTGCGTGGCGAGGAACATGGACTTGAGGTCGACGGCCATCACGCGGTCCCACTCGTCTTCCGGCGTCTCGAGGAGATCCTTGCGCGACTCGATGCCGACGTTGTTGTGGAGGATGTCGAGGCCCCCCCAGCGCTCGACCGCGATCTTGACCATCGCCCGGCACTCGGCGGCACGTGTCACATCGGCGGTGAATGCGAACGCCTCACCCCCAGCGCCCCGGATCAACCCGACGGTCTCCTCGGCGCGCTCCTTCATCTGATCGGCGCACAGGACCTTCGCCCCCTCCCGGGCGAAGAGCAGGGCGGTCGCCTTGCCGTTCCCGAGGCCGGGGCCCCGCGAACCGGCGCCGGTCACGATCGCGATTTTGCCGCTCAGTCGTCCGCTCATGAGCCGTCGACCCCCTCGTGTTGGGCTGCCACAGCTTGCCATACAATCGAGCCGGACGAAGGACGACCACGCGAGCGAGGTGACCCATGTACGAGGTGTACGCGCTCAAGTACGGAGAGCGGGACACGACGGCCTGCCAGTTCTTCTACCGCGAGGCGTCGCACGAGCCGATCACGCTCCACTACTACGTCTGGCTGATCCTCGGTGGCGCTCATCCGATCCTCGTGGACACCGGGTTCCTCGACGACGACGCGCGGGAGCGCGGGATCCGGGGCTACGTGAGCCCGGCGGCGATGGTCGAGCGCGCGGGCGTGAAGCCGGCGGACGTGCCCGTGGCGCTCATCACGCACCTCCACTACGACCACTGGGCCGGGCACAGTCTGTTCCCCGGCGCGGAGTACTGGATCCAGCAGGACGAGGTGGCCTTCTGGACTGGGCCGTACGGCCACGCGCCGGCGTTCCGCCAATCGGCGAACGTCGGGGCGCTCGCGCGGCTGGTGACGCTGACCTATGCGAACCGCGTCCGGATCATCGACGGCGACCGCCAGGTGCTCCCCGGGATCGGCGTCCATCGCGTCGGCGGCCACACCGCGGGGCTCCAGATCGTCACGGTCCAGACCCGACGCGGGACGGTCGTGCTCACCTCCGATGCCGCGCACTTCTACCGCAACGTGGAGACGCGCCAGCCCGTCCAGATCGTCACGAGCCTGCCCGAGATGCTCGCGGCCTTCGAGACGATCCACGCCCTCGCCGGCGCCGAGCGGCTGATCGTCGCGGGCCACGATCCGTTGGTCGCCGACCGGTTCAAGCCGGTCGAGCCGGGGATCATCAAGATCGCCTGACGGGGGTTCAGCGAGCCCGCATTGCGTCGCGAGAACGTTTGCGATAGTGTCGGCGCCGCCCGGTGCTCTCGTCGACAACGCCGTGCGCAAGGCGACGTACCCTCGAAGGGGAGGACCCTGATGCGGAGGCTCGGTGCGCTCTTGATCGCCGTGGCGGTGGGGGCGGGCGTGGACCACGCCCAGGCGGCGGAGGTCCGGGTCCTGAGCGCGGGCGCGGTGAGGGCGATCGTGACCGATCTGGCCGAAGAGTTCCGTCGGGAGACGGGGCACACCGTGGCGCTCGCCTTCGGGACGGTCGGCGCCATCCGCCAGAAGCTGACGGCCGGCGAGAGCGCGGACGTCGTCATCATGAGCGATGTCGCCATCGACGAGATGACGCGTCAGGGGGCCGTCATCCCCGGCACCAGGACGGACATCGCCCGAACGGGAATGGGCATCGCGGTGCGCGAGGGCGCGCCGAAGCCCGACATCTCCACGCCCGAGGCCCTCACGCAGACCCTGCGCGCCGCGAGGTCCCTCGTCTACGTTGACCCGGCCCAGGGCGGCACCAGCGGGATCCATTTCGCGGGCGTGCTCGAGCGGCTGGGCATCGCCGAGGCGGTCAAGGCGAAGACCCGGCTCGTGCCTGGGGGCTACCCGGCGGAGCTGGTCGCCAAGGGGGAGGTCGAGCTGGTCGCGCACCAGATCAGCGAGATCGTCCCCGTCAAGGGCGTCGCCCTGGTGGGTCCGTTGCCGAAAGACCTGCAAAAGATCACCACCTACTCGGCCGGCCTCGCCGCGCGCAGTGCCGTGCCGGAGGCGGCGCGCGCGTTCATCGCCTTCCTGGCGCGACCCGCCTTCAAGTCGCGGTTCGCCGCGGCCGGCCTGGACTACCGGGAGTGAGAGCATGACGACCGCCGATCGAGAGCCCGTCTACGAAGTCGTCTGGCCGCTCGCGCCGTCCGCGGCCGCCCCGACGGCGCTCGCCTCGCGCAGTCCCGATCTCGCCGGCAAGACGATCGGTGAGCTGTGGGATTACCTCTTCAAGGGCGAGGAGATCTTCCCGCTCATCCGGCGCGCGCTCGCGCAGCGCTATCCCGGTGTTCGGTTCGTCGACTACGAGACGCTCGGCTCGACCCACGGCCGCGACGAAGCGGAGCTGGCGGCGACCCTCCCGGCCCTGCTCCGCAAGCACGGCTGCGACGCCGTCATCTCCGCCGTCGGCGCCTGAGGGAGCTGCACGCCCGCCGTGCTGCGGGCCGCGGCGATCGCCGAGCGGGCCGGTGTCCCGAGCGTCTCGATCGTCACCACGCCGTTCCGGGAGCAGGCCGCCGTCGTGGCCAAGGGCGTCGGCATGCCGGCGCTCCCGATCGCCGAGTATCCCGGCGTGCCGATGACCGATGGCCCCGAGACGGTGCGCGCCAAGGTCGAGCGGCTCATCGACGCGATCGTCGACGGCTTGGCGCGGCCCGTGGAGACGGCGCTGACCCGCGCCGTCGAGCCCGCCGCCCGCGACGTCGTCTTTCGCGGGACGCTCGACCAGGTCCAGGAGTTCTTCTACGCGCGCCTGTGGACCGACGGACTGCCGGTGATCCCTCCCACGATTCCGCGCGTGGAGCGCTTTCTCGAGTTCGCGGATCGGTCGCCCGCCGAGGTGATCGGGACCCTCTCGCCCGAGAATCGCGCCGCCACCGTCTGGAGTATCGCGGTCAACGGCGTGATGGCCGGCTGCCGTCCGGAGTACATGCCCCTTCTGATCGCGGTGGTCGAGGCGATCGCCGAACCGGAGTTCAGGGTGCAGGACGCGGGATCGACCCCGGGCTGGGAGCCGCTCATCATCGTGAGTGGCGCCGTCGCGAAGGCGCTCGATTTCAACCGCGGCCAGGGCGTCATGCGCGTCGGCCGGCAGGCCAACACGAGCCTCGGCCGGTTCTTGCGTCTCTATCTCCGGAACGTCGCCGGGCTCCGCATTCCACCGGGCGCCGGCGACAAGGGAAGCATCGCCGCCACCTTCAACGTGGCGCTCGCCGAGGACGAGGACGCGGCCGCCGAGATCGGTTGGACGACCTTCGGGCAGGACCAGGGGTTCGCCAAGGACGACGGCGTCGTGACGGTGCAGAGCGTGGTGAGCTCGAGCCCGCCGATCTACACCGCAGGCACGCGCGCGCTCGACCACGTCCAGGTCCTGGCCGACGTCTTCGGGCGGGCGTGCGCCTACTGGTCGTTCACGGGGATGAAGTACGCGCGGTGGCAGCCACTGCTGGTCATCGGCCCGAGCATCGCGCGGGTCATCGCGGCCGACGGGTGGACGAAGGACGACGTGCGCGCCTACCTCCACGAGAACGTCACGATCCCCGCGCGCGAGGTGGAGAGGTACGCGTGGCATCTCGGGAGCACGGCGTTCAGCCTGAAGGCGCTGGCGGAGTCCGGCGCGCTTCCGCCCGAGTACGCGGGGTCCGGCGATCCCGACCGGCCCGTGCGCGTGTTTCCGCGAGCCGCATGGATCGGCATCGTGGTCGCCGGAGATCCCGGGCGCAACCAGTCGAAGGGTTACGTCAACAACCACATCCAGGGCGGGCGCGTCAGCAAGCGGCTCGCCCTGCGCCTCTAAGCCCCCCTCCGAGTTATCTAAGTGAGCTTCTGGAAGGCGTCGGCGGCGCGCAGCACCGTCGCATCCTCCCAGTGCCGGCCGATCAGCATCATTCCGACGGGAAGTCCCGCGGACATCCCCGCGGGGACCGTGACGGCGGGGTGCCCGGTGACGTCGAAGGGCGCGGTGTTCGTGATCATCTCGAGCGCCCGGGCGACGTATTCCTCGCGGCTCGCGTTCGGTGCCGGCAGCAGCGTCGCTTTCAGGGGCAGCGTCGGCATCAGGAGAAGATCGACGCTCCCGAGGGCCTCGTCATACGCCGCCCGGAGCACCCGGGCGAGGTTCTGCGCCTTCGCGTAGTACCGGCCGTGATAGTTGTCCTGCATGTACTGGCCGAGCAGGATCACCAGCTTCACCGTCTCGGAGAGGTCGTTCGCCCGGGCCCGACGGCTCCGGCCGTAGAAGTCCAGAAGCGAGGTCGTGTAGTGTCCCTTCCAGTTCGTCCCCATGCTGTTGCCGGCGACCATCAGCATCGTGGCGCCCTCGACCGCGATCGCGTTCCAGATGTGAATCCCGTCACGATGCAGGGGAACGGAGACCTCGGTCACGGCGGCGCCAGCGCGGGTGAGACGCGCGCCAGCGTCTCGCACCATCTTGTCCACGTCGGGCTCGGAGTTCGGCCAGCCGAAGCCCTCCCTCACGATGCCGATCCGAACGCCGCGGGCATCGCCGGTGAGCTTCTTCGTGTAGGGCTCGGTGCGGACCGCGCCCGACTGTCGGGGATCGAGGCCGTCGGGGCCCGCGATCGCCTCGAGGAGTGCGGCGCAGTCGGCCGCCGTGCGCGCGATGGGGCCCGTGTGATCGAGCGTCAGCTCGATCGGGAAGACGCCCGTGTACGGGACGAGACCGTACGTCGGCTTGTGGCCGACGGCGCCCGAATACGAGCTGGGGATCCGGATCGACCCGCCCTGGTCGCCACCGATCGCCATATCGCACTCTCCGGCGGCCACGAGGGCCGCGCTCCCGCTCGAGGAGCCGCCGGCGGAGCGCTTCGGATCGTGCGGGTTCAGCACCGGCCCGGTGTCGGAGGTGTGGCTGCCCCCGGAGAAGCAGAGGTGCTCGCAGACGGCCTTGCCGACGATCTCGCCGCCGGCGTCGAGGATCCGGGTGACGATCGTCGCGTCGACGTCGGGCACGTACCCTTCGAGGACGGCGGAGCCGTTCATCATCGGGATCCCGGCCACGCACACGTTGTCCTTGATCGCGATCTTCTTACCCGCCAGTGGTCCCGAGGGCGCGCCCTTGATCGAGCACTTCCAGTACCACGCGTTGAGCCGGTTCTCGGACGCGGGCGGGCGGGAGCCCGCGTTGCGAGCATACTTGACGGGCAGCGTCGGCTCCGCGAACTGATCCAGGCGCCGGTAGGACGCGAGGACGCCATCCATCAGGGTGCGGAAGGATGCCAGGTCTTCGGTGCTCAGATCCAGATCGTAGGACTTCGCGATGCGTCCGAGCTCGTCCAGTGGCGGCTTGCGCAAGACCCGCGGCGCCGTGTTGAGGGGCGGCGGACCCTGGACGGCCGCGTGGGCGACGCCGCGGCCGCGGCGCGGTGCCGTGACCACGGTGGCCGCCACGCCGGCGGCGCCGACGCGAAAGAACTGCCGACGCGAATAGCTGGACTGTCGTGTCATGTCGGTTCTCCTCGAAGCTACGAGGGTAGGAAGAGTCGGACGAAGTGGTTATCGATGACCTGGCCGTCGGGCCCGACCGTGAAGTTCGAGGTGATCAACCCCTGGGCCCCGGCCAGTCGACCCTCGCCTCGCATCACCTCCCAGATCACGGCGCCGTGTCGCAGGCCCGCGATCGCGCTCGCCCCGGTCACGCCCTGCCCGACCGTTCGAAACGCGACGCGGCCTGCGTCGCCGTAGCTAATGGTGCCCGACTCGACGAACGTCCCTTCTCCGGTGGCCAGCACCTCCGACTCCAAGACCGCGATCCCCTCGCCGGCGGGCTCGACCGTCGCCTGGACGTCGCCGGACCCGAGCCGCGTGCGAAGCACCTGGCTCGTGGCCGACGTCCTGGCCCGGCGCCTGCCCTCGCCGCCGGACACGGGTCCCGCGCTTCCTCTGAACTCCAGGGCGAAGACGAGCTCTCTCATGCCACCCTCCGGTGCCGGGGTGGCGCCAGTGTAGGTGGCCCGAGCGGGCGGTTCAAGAACTCGATCGGCCTCGCGCGGGCACGCGGAAGCTTGTAAGCTGGCGGCTACGAGAGGGCGCGCGATCGCCCGGGAGGAAGACACGACATGGACCGCTCGCGATCGGACGAAGAGAAGCGCATGCTCGAAACCGCGGCCCGCACGCTGCCCGGCGGCGTCCTCGGGTCGTCGTGGTTCCCGGACGATCTCGCGTTCGTCGTCAGGCGCGGCGCGGGATCCAAGCTCTACGACGTGAGCGGGCGCGAGTACATCGACTACCTCATGGGCTCCGGCCCGTTGATCCTGGGCCACGCACACCCGGCGGTGGTCGCCGCGGTGCGAGAGGCGCTCGAGCACGGCACCACCTACTTCCTCGTGAACGAGCCCATCGTGAACCTGGCCGACGAGCTCTGCCGCGCGGTGCGGTGCGCCGAGCAGGTGCGCTTCACGTCGACCGGGACCGAGGCGACGTTCTTCGCCCTTCGCGTGGCGCGCGCCTATCGGAAGCGCGACAAGATCATGAAGTTCGAAGGCGGCTATCATGGCGGCCACGACTACGCGCTGATGAGCGCGGCGCCGAGGTCGCCGAAGGCCTTTCCCGCGGCCACGCCGGACTCGGCCGGCATCCCGCACGTCCTCGAGGGCGAGGTGCTGATCGCCCCCTACAACGACCTCGCCACCGTCGAGGCGCTCCTCGCGGTGTACGCCGACGAGCTCGCCGCGGTCATCGTCGAGCCGTTCCAGCGGCTCATCCCGCCCCAGCGGGGCTTCCTCGAGGGGCTGCGCACGCTCACGCGACGCCACGGGATCCCGCTGATCTTCGACGAGGTCGTCACCGGGTTCCGCTTCGCCTACGGCGGCGCCCAGGAATACTACGGCGTCGTTCCCGATCTGGCCGCCTACGGCAAGATCATCGGCGGCGGCTTCCCGCTCGCCGCGGTCTGCGGCCGGCGGGAGATCATGCGCGCCTTCGACCCGCGGCTGGAAGGCACGCCGGAGTTCGTCGCGCAGGTCGGCACGCTCAGCGGCAACCCGATCGCCGCGGTCGCGGGGCTCGCCACGCTCGCCGAGCTGCGGAAGCCCGGCGCGTACGCGCAGCTCCAGCGGATCGGACGTGCGCTGCGTGACGGCCTGGCCGAGATCGTCCGGAAGTCCGGCCTGGAGGCGCAGGTGATCGGGGAGACCGCGGTCTTCGACGTCGTCTTCACGGACCGGCCGATCACCGACTACCGCGCGATGCTGACGGCGGACGGCGCGCGCCTCAAGGCCTTCAACGCGGAGTGCCTGCGACGGGGAGTCGTGAAAGGCGTGTCGAAGATCTACGTCACGCTCGCCCATGGCGACGACGACGTAGCCCGGACGCTCACGGCGTTCGCGGAGGCCGTCGACGTGGTGTCCCGCTCCGCGCCGGCCGCCCGCGCCTGACGCGCGAGCCGGATCCCATGGGCGAGCTGACGACGATCGCCGCCTCGCTCGGGGCGCGCTTGAGGGAGCGGAAGGAGACGATCGCGGTCGCCGAATCGTCGGCGGGAGGCCTGATCTCGGCCGCGCTGCTCGCCGTACCCGGTGCCTCGGCCTACTTCCTGGGCGGGGCGGTGATCTACACGCAGGCGGCGCGGCGCGCGCTGCTGCGGGTGGAGGACGAGTCGGTCAAGTCGATCCGCTCGAGCACCGAGGCGTACGCGCTCCTGAAGGCGCGGACGATCCGCGAGCTCGTGGGGGCGACGTGGGGATTGGCCGAGACGGGTGCCTCCGGACCGACGGGCAACCGTTACGGCGACGCGCCGGGCCACGCGTGTCTGGCGGTCACGGGGCCGGTCGAGCGGGCCGTCACGCTGGAGACCCGGCACGGCGATCGGGAGACGAACATGTGGGCGTTCGCCAAGGCGGCGCTCGAGCTCCTGGAGACGTCGCTGCGCAAGCCGTAGGGTCCGGCGCCGACGCGAGCCCGCGCATGCGAATCGTCTTCTGGAACATCCGGGCCGGCGGCGGGACGCGCGTCGAGCGAATCGCCCGCCAGCTCGCGGGCTGGGCGCCGGACGCGGTCGCGCTGTGCGAGTTTCGCGCCACGCCGCCGAGCCTCGAGCTGGCGCGCTCCCTCGCCGCGCTCGGCCTCGGGCATCAATGCACGACGGCGGATCGCGCGCGGCCGGCGGCGAATCGCCTGCTCATCGCCGCGCGCTGGCCGTTGCGTCGACTGCGCCTCGGAGCGGAGCCCGAGGGGCCGGGCCGCTGGCTCTCCGCCGTCGTCGAAGCCCCACGCCCCCTGACACTGGGCGCGATGCACGTCCCGAATCGCGTGAGCGGCCGCAAGGACCTGTTCTACGCCGAACTGCTCGCCTGGCTCGGTCGCTGGCGCCGCGGCCCGCTCCTGATGCTCGGCGACACCAACTCCGGCCGCCCGGGCATCGACGAGGAGACCCCCGTGTTCGGACCGAAAGAAGAGGCCTGGCTGGACGCCCTCGAGCGACTCGGATGGCGCGACGCGTTCCGGCTCGTGCGCGGCCGGGCGCGCGCCTATACCTGGTATTCACCGAACCGGGGGAACGGCTTCCGGATCGATCAAGCCTTCGTGAACCACGAGCTGCAACCGCGTCTCCGAGGCGTCCGCTACGACTGGGGGCGGCGAGCGCGACCGCGCGCGGCGACCCCGAGCGACCACGCCGCGCTGCTGCTCGATCTCCGCGGCTGACCGAGACGCATGGCTGAGGCTCTCTTCTACCTCGCGACGAGCTTCTGGCTCGGAGCGCTCCACGCCGCGACGCCCGGGCACGGCAAGACCATCGCAGCGTCCTACATCGTCGGCGTGCGCGGACGCCCGATCGACGCCTTCGTCCTCGGGCTGTTCGTCACGCTGTCGCACACGAGCGGGATCGTGCTGGTCGCCGTCCTGGCGACCCTCGGCTCCACCTGGCTGATCGGAGCGAGTCGAGGCGTATCTCGCCGTCGGGACCGGATGCCTGGTCGTCGGCATCGGTCTCTGGATGTTGCGAAGCCAGTGGGGCCTCCTGTCGATCGCCCGGGGTGAAGCCGACGGGAGTACGCCGTTGCACCGCCACGCGTGGGGTCGACACCACACGCACGACCTCGAGACGGTGACGCGCGCCCGGCCGAGTACTCGGCATCCTGCTCGGGCTCGGCGTCGCCGGCGGATTGCTGCCGGATCCGGGCGCGCTGGCCATCCTGCTCGCCGCGGTCGCGAGCGGCAAGCTGCTCCTCGGGCTCTTCACCGTCCTCGTCTTCAGTCTGGGGTTCGCGTCGGTCCTCGTGGTCGTCGGCTTGGTCGCGGTGCGAGTGGGACGAATGCTGCTCGCCTGGCTCACGAGCCGGTGGGTCGCCGGGGTGCAGATCGGCCTGGCGTTGGTGATCGTCGGGATCGGTCTCGTCTTGACGACGAACGCCGCGCGCCTCGTGGCGACGCTCCGATGACAGGGCCGGCGCGCTCGCCACGACAGGCGGGACTCGCTTGTC
This sequence comes from Candidatus Rokuibacteriota bacterium, assembly GCA_003221695.1. Classification (GTDB taxonomy): domain Bacteria; phylum Methylomirabilota; class Methylomirabilia; order Rokubacteriales; family CSP1-6; genus 20CM-2-70-11. The sequence goes on along the minus strand of QHSX01000041.1, from coordinate 113,876 downwards.
GCGCCTCGACCTTCGCGAGCCGCGCCGCGGAGCGACATCACTCCGGAGACCCGCTCGGGCGCCCGGTGAAGAGGCCATGGACGAACCCGATCTGGTACACGAGGAACAACCCGAATCCGAGGCTCAGGAGACCGGAGGCGATCCGCAGGCGCCGGTCAATGCCCGAGAGCCGCCTGGCCGTATAGAGCATGGGCGCGGCGACCGCGACGGTGATCAGCATCATCCCGACGATCGTCCCGAGCCCGAACAGCACAAGGTACGCGACGGCCCATCCGGGAGTCTGGATGATCGCGAGAACGAGCAGCGCGACGGCCGCCGATCCCGCCAGCCCGTGCAGCAGCCCCACGACGAGGGGACGAACAAGATGGTAGAGACCGAGACGGCCGAGCCGCCGGTCCAGCCACGCCTGCGGGGTTTGATCGTCACGGTGCCCGTGATCGTCCGGTTCGTGCCCGTGCGAGTGACTGTGGACATAATCGCCGTGGGTGTGAGGATGCATGTGGAGTCCGCCCGTGCGCGCCCCCCGAGACGTCAGCGCCTCGCGGATTCGCTGGAGGACTCCCGTCAGGTTCCACATGCCGAGCACGACCAGCATGAGGGCCACCGCCATCTCCATGGTCAGGCCGAGCCGGGGCGGGATGACCACGCTGAACAGGATGATCGCGGCGCCCACGACGACGATGGTCAGCGTGTGTCCGACGCCCCAGAGGATGCCGATCAGGAGGGCCGCGCGGAGCGTCCGCTGTCGCGTCACGATCGTGCTGACCGCGAGGACGTGGTCGGGATCGGTCGCGTGACGCATGCCGAGGAAGAATCCGAGGGAGATCAGCGAGAGCAAGGTGATCATCTAGTTGGGTGGAAACTCCTCGGGCCAGAACCTCTCCCCCAGCTCCCGGAGCTTGTTGCTCCCTGCGAGGCCGAGCGGATATGCGGCGCGGAGGTGGTCGTCGTTGCCGTCGTCGAACATCCTGCGCGCCTCGACGGCGGACTTCTGGAACAAGCGGACCGCCGCCAGATACTCGTCGTGGGAGCGCCGCAACGACGGCGGCGGCTCGAGTGTGCCGAGCCACTTCTCGGCGCGGCGATAGCTCGCCAGCGCTTCGTCGACCCTGCTCTTGAGCTGCACCGTCCCCATGTCGCGCGTCTTGTAGGAGATCTGGGCGAGGCTCATCCGTACCGAGCTGCGCTCGACTTCCCCGTGGATGGGCCAGAGCGCGCGGACGTACGCCTCCTCTGCGCGGGTGAGCGGAGGTCGCGGCTCGGGCGCCGCGACACGCGTCTGGGGTTCGGACGTGACGGCACGACTCGCCTTCATCTCGAGAATCGCCGCCACGGTCACGACGCCGGCGAGGAGGACGAGACCCGCGGCGGAGAGCACGACCTTGACTCGAGATGCCGGCTGAACGTGAGGGGACGCCTGACCGCTCGCCATTGATACTCCCTACCGCGGCCGGTCGCTTCCCGACCGCTCGACCCAGCATGCGAGTATCGCCACCGGTGCCGCCGGTGGTCGGTCTGTGAATTCAGCGTTGCTACTCTAGGCGCCACGCCGTTGGGCTGTCAACGATCTGAGTGTCGCTCGGGGGTTTCCCGTACGCGAGCTGGACCGCGCCGGGTGTCGGAGGGGGCCGTCGCGCCCTCGGGGCACGCCTGTGACGTCGCCCCCTCCGACGAGGCGACGAAGCTAGTGGGCAAGCTTGCGGATCTCGACGTGCACCCGGCGGTTGATCTGCTGGCACTCCTTGCTCGGGTCGTCGCACAGAGCGCCGTCCTGCCCGATCGTGGCGACCTTGACCGAGGCGTCCGGAACGCCAAGCTCGACCAGGAACTGCTTGACGGCCTCCGCTCGCCGCTGCGCCAGGACCTTGTTGTACTCGGGCGGGCCCTGACGATCGGCGTGGCCCTGGACGAGCACCACCCAGGCGCTCGTCCGGTCGACGACCACGGCCGTCTCCTGCAAGATGCGGACGGCGTCCGCCCGCAGGCGGGCGCTCTTGAAGTCGAAGTAGACGTCGGTGTGGACGACCGTGGCGTCGGTCAGGGCGGAGGCCGCCGCGTTCGGGACCGTCGGCACCTGGGCCGGCGCGGTCGCGACGGCGCCCGGCCTGGGCGAGGCCTCCTCCGTGCCTCGGGAACGAACCCCGTACGTCACGATCGTTGCGGCGACGGCCGTCAGGAGCACCCCGACGATCATCGCGAGCTCCTTCCCGCCGCGCGTCCCGGTCGCCGGCGGCTCTGTGGTCTCGTGTGTGTTGGCCATGTTGTTTCCTCCTTGAGGGAGGAGACAGAGCAATGCGCGAGCCACATCGGGGGAGAGCTACGGAACGAATGGTTTCATCTACTTCCCGACGGAGCGCCGTCGCTCGATGCGGGGAGAGCCCCGCATCCCCGCGCGGGTCCCCGCATCGGGGCAAGCGGCGCCCGCTCCCGCGGCCTTCATCAGCCGCGAGCGCCTCGAGGACGGCCCTCGAAGTGCTGGCGGACCAGAAGCTCGAGCGAGCGGAAGTGCCGGTCGGGCAGGTTCTTGAAGCGCCGCCGACACGCGCCGAGGGCGGCCTCGACGGAGTCGAATGGCTCAACGGCCCTCAGCAGGTGCTCGTGGTATTCGGAGAGCTTCAGCTCCACGACGCGGCCAAGCGCCGGGGCGCCGGCCAGCTCCAGCGCCGCCTTCCGCCGATCGCCGCCGGACTCGACGAGCGCGCGAAAGCCCAGCCCCTTGAGCCGCTGCGTCACCGTGCTCCGGTCCCAGCCGAGCGCCCGCGCCGTCGCCTGCATGTCGAACCCGTGCTGGCGCAGGCAGACGAGGACCGCCGCGTCGCCCGCGGCGTCGGCCTTCGCCTCGCTCGCCGAGGCGAGTCGCAGGTCCTCCGCGACCAGGACCGCTCGATCGGCGAGCGCGACAGCCTGGCGGAGACAGTGCTGGAGCTCCCGAACGTTGCCGGGCCAGTCGTGCCCCTCGAGCGCGCGCAGCGCTGACTCCGAGAGCGTCACATGCCTGCCCGCCTCGGCGCAGGCGTCCTCCAGGAGGCGCGCCGCCAGCGGGCCCACGTCCTGGCGTCGCTCGCGTAGCGGCGGCAGCCGGAGCACGAGACCCTTCAGGCGGAAATAGAGGTCCTCGCGGAACCAGCCCTCCGCGATGCCGCGCTCGAGGTCGCGATTGCTGGCGGCGACGACCCGCACGTCCACCGCGGTGGCACGCGTCGCCCCAACCCGGTAGAAGGTTTTTTCTTGAAGGATGCGGAGGAGCTTCGACTGGTGGTCGGCCCGCAGCTCGCCGATCTCGTCCAGAAAGATCGTTCCACGGTCGGACTGCTCGAAGTACCCCTTCCGCTCCGCGACGGCGCCCGTGAAGCTGCCCTTCACGTGGCCGAACAGCTCGCTCTCGAACAGCTCAAGCGGGATCGCGGCCATATTGACCGCCACGTAGGGCCCGCCGGCCCGAGGGCTCAAGCGGTGGACCGCGCGCGCGAACAGCTCCTTGCCCGTTCCCGGCTCGCCCAGCACGAGAATCGGCAACGTGGAGCGCGCCGCCCGTTCGAGGTCGTGGAAGCGCGCCAGCACCGCGGGATCGCGGGTGACGATCCCGACCTCCGCGCACCGTCGGCGTAGCCGCTCCTGCTCAGCGTCGTCGAGCTCCACGTGTCGGGAGTCGGCAGCACGAAGCTCGCGCTCCAGGTCGGCGAGCCGGCTTCGCGTCTGCCCCTCCTGCGCACGCGCGGCCGCGAGCTCGACTCGGAGCGCCTCGGCGACCTGGAGGAGGTCGCGCTCGGCGCCGGTCGATCGCGCCACCGCACCGCGCGCCGTCTCGAGGTCCTCTTCCAGAGCCTCGACCGTCGACTCCTGGCGCACCAGCGCCTCACGGATCGTCTCGATCTCATCCTCGAGGCCGTGAAGACGGTGGGCTGAGCCGAGCTGGTTCCACAGGAGCGCGCCGGCCCCGGCCACGACCGCCGCGGCGAGCGGCGGGACCGCCGCCAGGACGACGCCGATCAACGGCGGCGACAGCAGCAGAGCGCCGGCGTAGCCGGACGACAGGACGGCGACGCCGACCAGCGCCGCCCACCAGGAGAGTACCAGGCCGAGCCACGCCGTCAGCGCGGCGATGACCAGCGTGGCGCCCAGCGTCCACCCGAGGGGCGCCTCTCTGAGCCACGACCCCGTGAGCACGGCGTTGAGCACTTGCGCCTGGATCTCTCCGTCGGACACGGAGCCGACCGGTGTGCGATGGACCCCGCGTGCGGGCTCGGTAAGAACCAGCACGATCTTGTCCTCCACCAGGGTCCGGAGCGCCTCGGCCCGGCGTTCTTCGACGGCTGTCCAGAGGTCAAGGAACGGTACGACCGTGAGCCGCCGAGGGGCGACCCAGCCGACGAGCGCCCGCTCACGGTCGTCGACAGGGATCCGACCCCAGCGCCCCACCGTGATCGAGCCGCGCTCGACCACGATCTGATCGGGCGACACGCCCGCGACCACCGTCGCGACTGCGAAGCCGAACGCCGGCACGGCGCGGTCGCCCAGTTGGACGAACAGCGGAACTCTGCGCACGACGCCGTCAGGATCGGCGGGCGCCCGCGTGTGGCCGACCGCTCTCGCCTGCCGGGCGAGCCCGGGCAGCGGGGCCCCGGGCTCCGCCCGCGGGAGGGCCAGTGGGACCCGAGGGAGGAGCGGCCACGACGGATGAGCCTCCGAAGGCGAGAGAGCCGGCACGAGATCCGTCTTGAGCGGATGGAGGTCGAGCGTGATCGGATAGACGACATTCCCGGCCAGCACGGTCGCCTGGCTCAGCAACGCGTCGCTTGACGCGCCACCGCGACCGGGGGCGCTCGGCGGGCCGAGCGGGATGTCGACGCCGATGGCCGCGGCGCCGGCGCGGTTCAGGCCCACGACGAGCCGAGCGAGCACCGCACGGTCCCAAGGGCCCGCGCCGAATCGGGCCTCGCTCGCCGGGTCGCGCGCGACGACGAGGAGCGCGGGGCTGACGGCCGCCCCGCGCCCGTGAAGCCCGCGATCGTAGAGCAACCAATCGAGTGCGGTCAGGCCACCTCCGCCCCCCGCGAGGACGACGCCAGCGACCAGGCTCGCCGCGAGCCCGATCAGCGCGGCCGGCAGTGCGCGGCGGGGAATCGAAGGACTCCTAACGGACGGGCGAGCGCAGACCCTCGGCAGCTGCGCGGTCGAAGTAGCCGAGGATCCGCGCGTCGTGCGCGGGCAGCAGTCCGTCGACGCCCTCTGTCCAGAGCCGCTCGAGCAGCCGGTCGGCCGGCTCGCTCAGCGCGGCGGCCTCGCGGATGAGCACCGGCACCGCCTCGCTCACGCGCCCTTTCCGGAGCAAGGCGCCGCCGACCGTGTCGTCTCCGTCAGGCGCGAGGCCTGGGAAGTCCCGCCAGAGCGCCGCGCGATAGTCCCGAAACGCTTGCTCGACGTTCGCGCGATCCGCGGGTGCGCGCCGGTCCCGCCCCAGGGCGACCTGTCTGAGCTGCGCGAGCGCCTCGTCGGCCTGCGGCACGCCCTGCTCGGCGGCCCGAAACCACCACGTGATGGCGGTCGCCAGATCGCGCTCGACCCCGAGGCCGGCGGCGTACGCCGTACCCGCGAAGTACTGCGCGCGCGCGTGTCCCGCCTGCGCGGCGGCGAGAAATTCGGGCGTGGCCTCTCCATTGCGTTGCGCGAGCCTCAGCATGAGCGCGAGGTTGTAGCGCGCATCCTGGTGGTGCGGATCGCCCGCGAGGACACGACGGAACGCCTCGATCGCCCCGTCGAGGTCGCCCTGCGCGTATCGGACGACGCCCAGGCCGTAGTGCGCCTGGCCGAGGTCGGGTCGCGCTCGGAGGACGTGCTCGAGCTCGACGCGCGCCGCCGCCCAGTCCTGCTTCGCCACGAGCGCGCTCGCCAGGGTGAGCCGAGCCGTGAAGGCATCGGGCTGCCTTCGGAGGGTCGCGCGCAACTCCTCGACGGCGGCGTCGAGGTCGCCCATGCCGTAGAGGGCGAGCCCGAGGCTCGAGCGGGCCTGGATCAGGTCGGGCTCACGCCGGAGTGCCTCGCGTAGTGCTGTCACGGCCGCCGCCATCTCACCCCGAGCGATGAGGGCTTGGCCTTGATCGAGGTACACCTGCGCCTGGGCCTGGGGCGTCGGTGCCGGGCGAGCGACTCCCGCGCACCCGGCCTGAGCGACGCCGAGGAGGAGGAGCAATCGCACGAATCTCTGCGTCAGACCACGGCCTCCTCGGGAAACGGCACGAGTCGAGACGATTCAAATCATAGCAGAGCCTTCCGTGGCGCCGGCGAGGTGTGCGATTACCGGGGCTCGCCTCGCGTGGGGCGAGGTGCCGCGCGGAGCAGCGCCAGGTTCTCGTCGACCGTGTCCGTTGCGGTGACGGCGCGGAGCACGATCTCGTCGACCGCTCCGTGCCACTTCGCGAGCGCAGGCGCGAGCTCCTCCGCGCTCCGGGCCGCGATCGCCGTCTCCACGGGCTTCACCCCCATGCGGGCGAAGTGGGCGGCGTACGCCGGGATCGCCGCGTACCGGGCCCCCTCCTCCCGCAGCCGTTCGCCCGCGGCCGCCCCGAGGGCGACGCGGACGTACGCGAAGAGCCGCGGCGGTTGCCGACCCGCCGCGGCCGCGCCGGCACGGACCCAGTCGGCCGAGCGACGCGCATGCTCGGGCGTCAGCCAGTTGAAGAGCACGCCGTCACCGACCTCGCCGGCCACGCGGCACATCTGGGGACCGAGCGCCGCCACGACGAGGCGCGCCGCAAGCTTGGGCCGGAGCGCGGCAACCCCGTCGCGCACGCGCTTGAGGGCGCCCGGGTTCGCGCTTCCGACCCCCAGGAGGAGACGGTCGAGGGGGAGGCCGTTGGCGCGCACCCCCTGGACGATGCTGTCCGGGCCACGCGTATGGAGCGGAATCACCCCGATCCCAAGCTCGATCCGCCGTGTCTCCGTCGCCGCGAGCGCGAGCGAGACCAGCCCATCGGTCGCGCCCGGGTGGTTCACCCAAAAGGAGGTGTAGCCGAGCCCTTCGGCCTCGCGGGCCGACGCGCGGATGATCTCGGGCGCCACCCCGGCGAACAGCGCAAACCCCTGTCCCATCACTGGCCTCTCGGAGACCTAAGCCGCCGTGCCCGTACGGCGCGCGAAGATCTTCCTCACCGACACCGGTCCGGCCCCGAGGAGCGCCAGGCTCAGGCTGGCAGCGAGTAACGTGAGCTCGAACTCGTAGCCGCCCACGAAGCCCATCTTGAGGCGGACGGTCAGGATGGCGACGAGCATCTCGAACGCCAGGAGGGCCGCCGCCACCCGGGTACCCAGACCGAGGACGAGCGCCAGTCCACCCAGGATCTCCACGGCCGTCACGACGACCGCCGCGACGGAGGGCAACGGGATGCCCACCTTGGCCATGAAGCCCGCGGCGCCGCCGAAACCGAAGACGAAGAGCTTCTGAGCTCCGTGAACTACGAAGACCAGGCCGACGACGAGCCGGAGGGGAACGAGTCCCCAGTCTCCCGCCCACGAACTGTCTTGCACGTGCATGATCGCTCCTCCCGCGTCCGCGTTCCTGAGTAGCCCACGGCCGTGCGCCGACGGACCGTCGCGCACGCTGCCCGGCGCGATCATCGCAGCGGGGCTCCCGAACGTCCAGTCGAGATTCGGTGCGGGACAGCCGCGGCTCACCTTCGACGAGGCGTGCGCCCTGTTGTGACGGAGGCGGGGGCGCGCCACCAGGAATGGCATAACCGATGGGTCTTGCCGCGTTGCCACTTGACAGACGCGGGGCCTCCGTTCTATGCGTTGTCTCCACGGCCCGGGATGGGATCAGTGTCCCACGGACGTCGCGTCGTATTGAAGGCAGCCCTCGGGCTGGGGCTGTGCTTCTCCTTCATGGACGGCGTCTCCGCCCGGGCCGACGACCCGAGAGTGGCCCGTCCGCAGGAGGGTGACCGCTTCGTGTTCCCGTTTGGGGACCGGGAGGGGCAGCTCATCACGGTTGAAGACCTGACGCTCGGCGGGCCGCAGCAACTCGCCTACCCCATGGATCCCCACACGAAGGTCGTGCGAAACGGGTCGACCCTGAATCTGGCGCTGCTCGTCCGCTTCGACTCCGCCCAGCTGACCGAGGAGACTCGTGCCCTCGCGGCGGATGGCGTCGTCGCGTACTCGGCGGTCTGCACCCACCAGGGATGCCCGGTCTCGATGTGGCAGGCCCAGGCGAAGACCCTCTTCTGTGCCTGCCACGCAAGCCAATTCGACCCTCTGGACCGCGCCCGGGTCGTCGATGGGCCTGCGCCCCGGCGGCTCCCCATGCTGCCCATCAAGATGGTCGACGGCGCCTTGACGGTCGCCGGCGGGTTCACGGGTCGAGTCGGCGGCGAGCGCCCATCATGAGGGGACGCGCCGCTTCACCGCGTTTCAGTCGTACAAACCGAGGAGGAATGATCGTGAAGACAAGCAGAACCCTACTGGCGCTCGCAGCTGTCCTCGGCCTTCTGATGCTGCCGGGGATGGCGGTGGCTCAGGGCAGCTACAGCCCGGTCACCGAGCAACGGCTGGTCAAGCCGGAACCCGAGAACTGGTTGCAGATCCGCGGCAACTATCAAGGGTGGGGCTACAGTCCCCTGGGGCAGATCACCCCCGGGAACGTGAAGAAGTTGACTCCCGTCTGGGCCTTCTCCACGGGGGTGGACTCGGGCCACGAAGCACCGCCCATCGTCAACAACGGCGTGATGTTCGTCGTGACCCCGTACGCTCAGGTCATCGCCCTCGAGGCGAAGACGGGCAAGTTCCTCTGGCGCTACAAGCGGGAATTGCCCGAGGATTTCAAGGCGCTTCATAACACGAGCCGCGGGATCGCCCTGTACGACGACAAGGTGTACCTGGCGAGCCTGGACTGCTTCCTGGTCGCCCTCGACGCCAGGACCGGAAAGGTCGCATGGGAAAAGAAGGTCGAGGACTACCACACCGGCTACTACATGACGCTCGCCCCGCTCATCGCGAAGGGCAAGGTCATGGTCGGCGTCTCCGGCGGAGAGTTCGGCGTCCGAGGCTTCGTGCAGGCCTTCGACGCTCGGAGCGGCGAGCCCGCGTGGAAGACGCACACGATTCCCGGCCCGGGCGAGCCCGGGCACGACACGTGGTCTGGCGACACCTGGCAACGGGGCGGCGCGTCGGTTTGGCTGACGGGTACCTATGATCCCGAGCTGAACCTCACCTACTGGGGCACCGGAAACGCCTCGCCCTGGTTCGGGGATCAGCGCCAGGGTGACAACCTCTACACCGCGTCAACCGTCGCCATCGAGCCCGAGACGGGCAAGATGAAGGGCCACTTCCAGTACCAGTGGAACGAATCGTGGGACTGGGACGAGCCGGACGCGCCGCTCGTCCTCGACTATCAGAAGGACGGGCGCATCGTCAAAGGACTGGTCCACCCGGCGCGCAACGGCTATCTGTACCTGCTGGAGCGGAGCCGCGAACGGATCGGGTTCGTCTCCGCCAATGCGTACGTCAAGCAAAACGTGTTCCGGAGCATCGATCCGAAGACCGGCCGTCCCGAATACTACGCCGAGCGGATTCCGAAGACCGGCAAGCGCGCCGACTTCTGTCCGTCGCTCTGGGGCGGCAAGGACTGGCCTTCGGCCGCCTACAACCCCAAGATGGGGCGCCTCTTCATCCCGGCCAACGACAACCACTGCGGGTTCATGGAAGGCAAGGTCCAGCAGTACGTCGCCGGGCAATGGTGGACGGGCGTGGACATCCCCGACATCGGCTTCGCCGTCGACAAGAGCGCGAAGTACTTCGGCCAGATCCAGGCCTGGGACCTCAACGGGGTGAAGCGGGCGTGGAGTCACCAGTTCCCCGACTCGATGGCCTGGGGTGGGATGCTGACCACCGCCGGCGGGCTCGTCTTCACGGGCGGGACGAATGACCGGCAATTCCGCGCCTTCGACGCGTCCAGCGGGAAGGTGCTGTGGCAGTTCCGCACGAACTCCGGCATCGTCGCGCCGCCGTCATCCTTCGCGGTCAACGGCACACAGTACATCAGCGTCGTGTCGGGCTGGGGCGTCGACCCGGCCTTCCAGCAGGGGCTCCTCTCCAATCTTCTCGGCTGGGAGAAGGACGTGCCGCAGGGTGGCGTGATCTGGGTCTTCGCGGTTTCGCAGTAGGTGTCGCGACGAAGCGCCTGGGCGAGCCGGTTGCCGCAGCGACAACCGGCTCGCCTCGGGCGGAGTCCACGATTCGGAGGGGGGACGCGTCCCGTGAGCCGTCTGGTCGTGACGCTCGTCGCGTTGACGGCGGTCGTATGCAGCGGCCTGCCGAGTGCCGCCGCGGACTCGAAATCGCCCGTCGTGATCAGCATCGAGAACGCATCGGCGCGGGTGGGTGAGAAGGCGATCATCGTGGCGAAGATCTCGATGGGCGAAGGCTTCAAGATCACGGATTCGTACCGCCACCGGCTCATCAGGCTGTCGGCCGCTGACGGCGGCGTCGAGCTCGAGGGGACGGTCGTCCCGGGCTCGGTTCAGGACGGCAGCATCGTCTTCACGGTTCGCGCCACGCCGAAGAGCGCCGGCACCCACGCCGTGCACGGGGTGTTTCGCTTCAGTTACCACGGAGGCGGCGAGCTCGACATCAGATCGGCGCCGTTCGAAGCGACGGTCACCGCGACGGAGTAACACGGAGAGCAACCGCCGGCAACGGCCGAGCGCAGGCTCGGCCGGAGTCCACGGAGGCTCGTCGCCAAGGAGGGTCATATGGTAACGCTTCATGTGAATGGCAAAGCGCAACAAGTGGACGTGACACCGGACACTCCGCTTCTGTGGGCGTTGCGCGATGTCCTTGGATTGACCGGGACCAAGTTCGGGTGCGGCATCGCGCTGTGCGGCGCCTGCACCGTGCACCTGGACGGCCAACCCACGCGCGCCTGCATCACGCCGGTCTCGGCGGCGGCGCAACGAAAGATCACGACCGTCGAGGGGATCGGCGCGGACCGGGTCGGCAAGGCCGTGCAGACGGCGTGGGTCGAGGTCGGCGTGCCCCAGTGCGGCTACTGCCAGGCCGGCCAGGTCATGTCCGCCACGGCACTGCTCAAGCAAAACCCCAAGCCAACGGATGCCGATATCGACGCGGCGATGAGCGGAAACATCTGCCGCTGTGGCACGTATACCCGAATTCGCGCCGCTATCCAGCGTGTGGCCGGCCAGAAAGGAGCGACGCAATGAGCGCGTCCCACGATTCGACGACCTCGGCTCCGAGTCACGTGCGGTCCGACAGCTCGCTCCTCCTCGCGAACGTGAGCCGGCGCGGCTTTCTCGCCGGAGTCTCCGCGGTCGGCGGGCTCGTCCTCGCCGTCGGGTTCCCGGCGGCCCTGCGCGCGGCCGACCCGCCCAAGTACGGAAGAGACGGAATGCCCGACGGTTGGATCGACAACCCCCTGGTGTTCCTCGCCATCGGCGAGGACGGCACGGTCACGATCGTCTGTCACCGTTCCGAGATGGGGCAGGGCGTCCGCACCGGAATGCCGATGATCGTGGCCGATGAGCTCGAAGCCGACTGGAAGCGGGTGCGCGTCGCGCAGGCGCCGGGCGACCAGAAGCGCTTCGGCAACCAGGACACCGACGGCTCGCGCAGCACGCGCCATTTCTTCGAACCCATGCGGCGCTGCGGCGCGGCCGCGCGCGCGATGCTCGAAACGGCGGCGGCGACGCGCTGGAACGTGCCCGTGGGCGAGGTGGAAGCGCGGAACCACGAAGTGGTGCATCGCCAGTCGGGGCGGCGTCTCGGATACGGCGCCCTCGCCAAGGACGCGGCCAAGCTCCCGGTCCCACCGAGGGAGACGCTACGACTCAAAGATCCGTCGCGCTTCCGCTACATCGGTAAGGGTGAGCTGAAGCTGGTCGACGGCCCCGACATCGTGAGCGGCAAGGCCCAGTACGGCATCGACACGCGGCTCCCCGGCATGCTCTACGCGGTGATCGCGCGCCCGCCGGTCTATGGGGGCAAGGTGGTCAAGTACGACGCCTCGGAGGCGCTCAAAGTGCCGGGAGTGGTCCGCGTGGTGGAAATCGAGCCGAGCTCGCCGCCCGCGGAGTTCAACCCGCTGGGCGGCGTCGCGGTGATCGGTCGCAACACCTGGGCCGCGATCAAGGGCCGGCAAGCCCTCAAGATCGAGTGGAACGATGGCGCGAACGCCGCGTACGATTCCACGGCCTTCAAGGCGACGCTCGAGCAAGCGTCGCGCAAGCCGGGGAAGGTGGTCCGCAACGATGGAGACGTCGATGCAGCCATGGCGAGCGCCGCGCGGCGCCTCGAGGCCGAATACTACATCCCGCATCTCGCCCATGCGACCATGGAGCCGCCCGCCGCGACCGCGCGCATCGTGAATGGCAAGTGCGAGGCGTGGGGCTGCATCCAGTCGCCGCAGGCCGCCCGTGACCGCATCGCCAAGCGGCTCGGGATGTCGGCGGACAACGTGAAGGTCAACGTCACCCTGCTCGGCGGCGGCTTCGGGCGCAAGTCCAAGCCCGATTTCATGATCGAGGCCGCCGTGCTCTCCAAGGCGATGAGCGGCGCGCCGGTCAAGGTCACGTGGACGCGCGAGGACGACCTGCACAACTCCTACTATCACACCGTCTCGATCGAGCACCTCGAAGCCGGACTGGACGCCGGTGGGAAGCCGGTGGCGTGGCTGCACCGGACCGTGGCGCCGACGATCATGTCCACGTTCAACCCGGAGGCGAAGAACGAGGCGCCATTCGAGCTCGGCATGACGGCCGTCAACATACCCTTCGTGATTCCCAATGTCCGTATCGAGAACCCGGAGGCCACGGCCCACACGCGCATCGGCTGGTTCCGCTCGGTGTCGAACATTCCTCACGCCTTCGCCGTCCAGTCCTTCGTCGCCGAGCTCGCGGCGGCGGCGGGGCGCGATCACAAGGACTTCTTGCTGGAGCTGATCGGTCCCGCCCGACGCATCGACCCCCGGACCATGGGCGATACCTGGAATCATGGCGAAGATCCGGAACGGTACCCCCTGGACACCGGCCGCATGCGGCGCGTCGTCGAGACCGCAGCGCGCGAAGCGGGTTGGGGCAAGACGCTGCCCAAGGGCCGCGGGCAGGGCATCGCCGTCGTCTACAGCTTCGTGACCTACGTGGCGGCGGTGGTAGAAGTTGCGGTCAGCGATAAGGGAGAGCTGGCGATTCCGCGAGTGGACATAGCCGTGGACTGCGGCGCCCAGATCAACCCTGATCGCGTCCGCTCCCAGCTCCAGGGCGCCTGCACCATGGGCGTGAGCCTCGCCACGAAGGAGGAGATCAGCTACAAGGCCGGACGCGTGGAGCAAGACAACTACAACGCGTACGAGATCTTGCGAACGGACGCCGCGCCCCGCGAGATCCGAGTCCACCTCATACCCGGGGACTTCAACGCGCCGCTCGGTGGCGTGGGCGAGCCGGGCGTGCCGCCGATCGCGCCCGCACTGTGCAACGCGATCTTCGCGGCGACAGGCAAGCGCATCCGGCGCCTGCCGATCCGTGATCAGCTAACGAAGGCCTGAGTCGGGAGGATCTGCCGGGGCGGCGAGCGATCGCGCGGAACGCTCGCCGCCCCGGTGGGTCGCTACGAACGGCCCGGCTGCATGAGCTGTCGCATCTCGTTGTGTAGCTGTCTCATGCGATCCTTGACCTGCGCGGCCCGCGCCAGTTGCTCCGGGGTCAGGATCGCCCGCACCTCGAGCGCGACCCTGGCGTTCTCCTGCACGAGCTGTTCTCGGAGGCTCGCGATCCGCTGGAGCTGAGGCGCGAGATCCGCCTCCTCCAGATTGCCAGGCGCGAACACCCTGTCGGCCAGCTCGCGCTGCGCCTGACGCAATTGGTCGATCAGCGCCCCCGACGCTGCGCGTCGCGCGGTCAGGGTCTCACGCACCTTCGCCTCCTGCTCGGGCGTCAGGTTCGCGCTCCGGAGCAGAAGCGACAGCATCATTCCTCCGTCACCCCTGGCCCCGGGCCCGTGCATGTACGTCGGCGACTGGGCGTGCGCCAGCGCCCACGCACCGGCGAGCACGATGAGAGAGGTCAACACTGCGATCCTCACGACGCCGGTCCGCTGTCTGGACCTCATCGCCCTCCTCCTGTCCCGGTCGGCTAGAGTTCGTTCGGCCTCCCCGGGGCTACGCGACACGCGGGCGCTCATCGGGAGCGCGCTACCGCAAGGGTCCGGGGGGCGGCGGCGGAGTTCCGGGCGGCGGCGGAGGTGGGGGCGGCGGCGAGGCGGCGGGTTGCCCCACGTACGTCGACGGGATAGAGCCTCGGGCCATGGGAATCTGGTTGCCCTTGGCGTACATGCACTGCATGTAGGTCATGTCGTAGCGGTGCTGCACCTGCGTGCCTGCGGCCTGCGCATTGCTCCCGCCCACCGCCGCCCCGCCGAGCAATCCAGCTCCCGCGCCGACCGCGGCTCCGGTTGCCGGACTCTTGGCGACTGCGCCAACCACCGCCCCTGCAGCCGCCCCGAGAACCGTCCCGATCGCGGCACCGCTGACCGCGCTCTCGGTCGTGGCCCGTTTCGTCGTCGTCCCGGTCTGCTGCGCCGCCCACTGACGGCAGACCGCGTCGTCCGCCTGGAACTGCTCGAAGTTCTTTCCGTTGCCCGGTAGTACCATCACGCTCGGCCCGGCGGGCACCGTCGCGCACGCGGTCATCAGCAGGCCGACCGCGACGGGAAGGACGTGGTGCGTCATCACTCGGACCTCGGAGGAACCTTGAGCCACGGCTCAGGGCACGCCGGGACGGTCGGGTAATAGGCCTTGGCGCTCCCGCAGTAGTACCAGTACGACTGCGTCGCCGGGGTGGGCGGCTCCTGCTGTATGTAGACCGGCGGCTCCTGGACGACGACCGGCGGCGGAGCGTACACGTAGTACGGCGGCGGGTAGTGCCACCAGTACGGACCCCACCAGAACGCGGGGCCGACACCGACGAAGACACCCGTCCGAACGCCGGAATGCCCGTGCCACGCGAGACCCGGCGCTACAGGCACGAGAAGCAGCGCGAGCGCCAGGACTGAAGCCATCGCTGACCTTTTCATACCCGCCCTTGCTAGGCATTTGACGGACGAGGGCTGAACGACCTTCATCTCAGCCGTTAGACGAACGACCGCCTCCCGGCGTTGACACCGTGGCGACCTCGGGTCGGCGGAATCGGGTGCGGTAAATCAACGTTGCGGCCCCGGCGTCTAACGCGACAGGAAGGGAGGGACACACGATGCGCACGCTCGTCGCGATAGCAGCAGCGGTCGCCCTGATGGTCGGCGCGGTTGCCCCGGCGGCCTATGCGGGCGGGAGCACTGGCACCAATGTGGCTCTCGGGCTGGCCTCGTTCGCGGTGTTCAACCAGCTCGTCGGTCCCCTGCTTCACCCGCGGCCCCACGTTCGTGAGGTCGTCGTCGAACGGCCCGTGTATGTGGCACCGGCCCCGGTTGTCGTGGTCCAGCGCGCACACGCGTACCCCAACGTGATCCAGTACCCGAATGGTCGGTACGAGCTGCATGGAGACGGGATCTACAGCGCGTATCAGTGGATCTGGATCCCCAACCCGGCACCGCTACCTCCGCCACCGCCCCCGCCGCCGGTTCAGTAAGTCATTCCTGACACAGGGGCGCAGGCTCTCGAGGTCGAGGTTGTCCCTCGGGAGCCTCGTTTCAACGTCGCGATGGCTCTTGGCTAGACGGAGCCGCCCCGTACCCACGGCACGCCACCCGCGGTGTGTTCCGGCCTCGCGGCCCCCGCTACAACGGAGTACGATACGGCGACAAGCGTGGCCCCTCGGGCCCGGACGGGAGGAGCGGGCGATGGCGTACGACCTGGTGATCAAGAACGGCGTGGTGATCGACGGCTCCGGCATGCCCCGCTACCGGGCCGACGTCGGCGTGCGGCACGGCCGCATCGTCACGATCGGCCGGGTCCGGGAGCGCGCCCGTGAGGTCATCGACGCGGACGGCCAGGTGGTGGCTCCCGGCTTCGTGGACGGGCACACGCACATGGATGCCCAGGTCTTCTGGGATCCGCTCGGCACCTGCTCCTGCTGGCACGGCGTGACCACGGTCGTGATGGGCAACTGCGGATTCACGCTCGCCCCCTGCGCCGCCTCCGACAAGCACCTCGTCATGAGAAACCTCGAGCGCGCCGAGGACATCGCCGCCGAGGCGATGGAGGCCGGCATCGACTGGACGTGGACCACGTTCCCGGAGTTCCTCGATCGCGTCGCGTCCCTGCCCAAGGGCATCAACTACGCCTGTTACATCGGTCACTCGGCCCTGCGCACCCACGTGATGAGCGAGCGGGCGTTCGAGAAGCCGGCTGGCGAGGACGACCTCCGCGCGATGGAGCGCGAGCTGCGTGACGCGATCCGCGCCGGCGCCATCGGCTTCACGACCTCACGCTCGCCGAGTCACGAGACGCCCGACCGGCGACCCGTCGCGAGCCGGCTCGCCACCTGGGAGGAGGTCCGGCGGCTCGTCGGCGTGATGGGCGATATGAACGCGGGCATCTTCGAGCTCGCGGGCGAAGAGGTGGGCCGCACCTCGCACGACCCCCAGGGGCTGCGGGACTACCACGTGCGGCTGCGCGACCTCGCGGTGGAGACCGGACGCCCCGTGACGTGGGGCTTGTTCAGCCGGCGGGAGGCCCCGGAGGTCTGGCGCGTCTACCTCGACCTGCTCGAGGAGACCGCCGCCGCAGGCGGCCGGATGTTCGCGCAGGTGCACAGCCGTGCGCTCAGTGTGGTGCTCTCGTTCAAGACCAATCTGCCGTTCGACCGGCTCCCGGCGTGGAAGGAGCTGCGGGCCCTGCCGCTCGACCAGCAGCGCCAGCGCCTGCGGGATCCCGAGGTGCGCCGTCGCCTCGTCGAGGCGGCGCGGGAGCGCGAGGAGCGCCGTGCGATCGGAGCCGAGCCGCGGCCCGCCGCGTACGAATGGATCTTCGTCTTCGACACGGTCGAGGGGCCGCACCGATCGGTGGCCGAGATCGCGCGCGAGCGCGGCGTGGACCCGGTCGAGGCCATGATCGACCTTGCGCTCGAGAAGGGCCTGGAGCGCTTCTTCCTCCAACCCATTGCCAACGAGAACCAGGACCACGCGCTCGAGCTGATGCAACACGCGCGCACGGTCGTGACCTTCTCAGACTCCGGGGCGCACGTCTCGCAGATCATGGACGCCTCCCTCCAGACGCACCTGCTGAGCCACTGGGTGCGCGCGAAGCATGCGTTCACGCTCGAGCAGGCGGTCCGTATGCTGAGCTTCGAGCCCGCGACCTACTGGGGGTTCGCGGACCGTGGCCTGATCCGGGAAGGGCTGGCGGCCGACCTCCTCGTCTTCGACGCCGAGAGGATCGCGCCGGAGATGCCCGAGGTGGTGCACGACCTTCCGGCCGGGGCGCGGCGCCTCGTGCAGCGGGCGCGCGGCATCTCCGCGACGGTCGTGAACGGCGAGATCGTCCTGCGCGACGGCAAGCCCACCGGGGCGCTGCCGGGCCACCTCCTGCGCGGCCCCCTCGCGCGGAGGTCGTGACCGCGCGTCAGGCGCGGTAGGACGGATCGAGCCGATCGAGGCGCCGGAGCAGCCCGGGCCACACCAGCGCGCCCAGATTGCCGCGGCGTCCGGGTCCCGCCATGAGCTGCGCGTAGGAGCTCTCGATGACCTCTTTGGGAACCGGAATCAATTCGCCTCCGCCGGACTGCGCCCGCACCTGGATCGCGCAGGACGTTTCCAGGTAATACATCGCGACGAACGCTTCGGCGACCGTCTGGCCCACGGTCAAGAGCCCGTGATTGCGCAGCACCAGCGAGGTCTTGTCGCCGAGGTCCGCGACCAGACGCGGCTTTTCGTCGTCCCGCAGCGCCGGGCCCTCGAAGTCGTGGTAGCCCAGGCTCGCGAGCACGGAGATCGAATGCTGCGAGATGGGAAGCAGCCCCGCCCGCTGCGTCGAGACGGCCACGCCGTTCAGCGTGTGGGTGTGGAGCACACACCTGGCGTCGTGCCGCGCGGCGTGGATCGCGCTGTGGATGACGAAGCCGGCCGGATTCACCGGATACGGCGAGTCCTGGACCTTGCTGCCGTGAATATCGATCTTGACCAGGCTCGACGCCGTGATCTCGTCGAAGAACATGCCGTACGGATTGATGAGGAACTGGTCCTCGGTGCCAGGCACGCGCGCCGTGATGTGCGTGAACACCAGGTCCTCCCAGCCGTAGTGGGCCACGAGTCGATAACACGCGGCAAGATCCACGCGCACGGCCCATTCTTCGGGTGAAACCTTGTCGCGGAGCGGCAGGACGCCGTGCGCCAGATCGTTCATATCGAGTCCCCCTCGGGCTGAGTTGCCGCGATTCTATCAGGGATTACGCCATCGCGGACGACCCGCGCGTCGCGCTATGCTCGGCTCGGCGTAAGCGCCCGGGAAAGGGGCACGATCATGGCTGACAGGACACCGCGTTCGACCATCTACGCAGGCTCAGCGCACTGGGGATCCGGGCCGGCTGGCCAGTCTCCCGGGGGGCTCTTCAGGCGAACCGTCGGGGACGATCTCTGGGAGCCGCTCACGCGTGGCTTGCCCGAGCGGGCCGAGATCCGGGCGCTCGCCGTGCATCCGGCCGATCCCCTGGTGGTCTACGCCGGCACGCAGGACGGGCCGTACCGTAGCCTCGACCGCGGCGGGCACTGGGAGCGACTCGACTTCCCGGATCCTGGCATGGTCGTCTGGTCGATCCTCGTGCATCCCCACAATCCGCGGACGCTCTACCTGGGCACCGCGCCGGCCGCCGTCTACCGGAGCGACGATGGCGGCGATACCTGGCATCGGCTCCCGAATGCCAAGCCGCTCGAGCGGGTCCAGATGACGTTTCCCACCCGTGTGACCCGCTTGGCCGCCGACCCGAGCAATCCCGACGAGCTCTACGCCGCGCTGGAAGTGGGAGGCGTCATGCGCAGCCCGGACGGCGGGGAGAGCTGGACCGATTGCAGCCTGGACCTGGTCAAGCTCGCCGACCGGCCCCACCTCAAGAGTCGGATCGTGAGCAATACCGACATGGAAGGCATGCTGGACGCGCACGCTCTGTGCCTGAGCGGTGCGCGGCCCGGGGTCGTGTTCCTGGCGCTGCGCATGGGCTTGTTCCGGAGCGCCGATCGCGGTACCAGCTGGGAGGACATGGAGATCAGGCACTTCTCCCCGTTGACGTACGCGCGCGACGTCCAGGTCGCGCCCCACGATGCCCGCGTGCTCTTCGCCTGTCTCAGCCCGGCCGCGCGGAGCGAGGAGGGGACTCTCTACCGCAGTAACGACCTGGGGCAGACCTGGACGCGCTTCGACCGCGGCGTCAAGGCGCGGTCCACCATGATGGCCGTCGCCCTGGATCGCCGGGATCCCGACCGCGTGTACTGCGCCACCCGGACCGGCCAGGTCTTCGGCACCCAGGACGGCGGCAATTCCTGGCAAGAGTATCCGCTCCCGGCCTCCACCGAGGACGTGTACGTCGTGGCCTGCGGCTGACAAGGACGGCTCTGCCGGTCAGAGGAAGACGCGCTCGACGAACAGCACCAGACCGACGACGAGGATCGCGAGCGACGAGCTCGTGACCATGGGCACCTCCCAGCGTGTCCGACGTAGCAGGACCAGCGCCGGCAGCGCCAGTGCGACGACGAACGCCTGCCCAGCCTCGACCCCCAGGTTGAACCCGAGGAGTGACAGGACGAGCCCCTGACGCGGCAGCCCGAGCTCCCGCAGGGCCGCGGAGAAACCGAAGCCGTGCACGAGGCCGAACACGAAGCTGACCACCCACCGTCGCGGGATCGCGGGGCGGGGCGACAGGTTCTCGGCGGCGACGAGGGCGATCGACAGGGCGATCACGGATTCCACGAGCCGGTCCGGGAGCACGACGACATCGAGCACGGCCAGCGCGAGCGTGACGCTATGCGCGACAGTGAACGCGGTGACGATCTTGAGTAGCGACAGCAGCCGCCCGCCGCGGAGGATCAGTCCGAGCAGAAACAGCAGATGATCGTAGCCGCTCAGGATGTGCACGATGCCGAGCATGAAAAAGCTCACCGTCCCACGGCCGCCCTCGCCGGCACCGGCCAACGTCACCCGGGTCTCGCGCGTCTCGGGAGTGAACGCGAACTGGCCGCTGAAGCCCGGCGCCTCGAATCGGGCGAGCGTGTGGTAGTCGGCTCCGAGGACGTCGAAGAGGTCGTCGCGGATCAGGAGATCGCTGACAGCCTCGGCGCAGGTGAAATCCACGACGAAGGTGACGCTGTCCCCGCGCGGCGCGGGTGGAAGGAGGAGTCCAGGCCCGGCCTCGCAGCGTCTCCCCTGGGCGACCAGCGTGACCTTGTCGCGGATCACGCCGAGGAGCCGGTCGCGGCTGGCGTCGTGGCCGGCACGGGTGAGCCGCAGGTCCTCGCCCACCGCGGGCGGCATCGTCGCCGGCCAGAGTGTCAGGCTGTACCGGATGCGGTTGCGGCCGATCACGATCGAGGCGAAGCCGGTGCTACCGCCGGTGTGAGCGAAGGCGGGGCTCACGGCGGAGACGGCCGCAGCGAGGGAGAGACCCGCGGCGAGCGCCTGCCGTGCAGTCACCGGCGCGAGTTTCTCGTCGTCCGGTCGGCGCCGGATGCGCCCCTCACGGTCTGAATCAACGTCAACAAATTGTCGATCTGATAGTTGGGAATCGTCACCACGGTCGAGGTTCCGACGACGAGCACATAGCGGCTCACCGTATCCGGCAGGATGTCGCCGACCGCGTACTGGACGAGCGGCTGCCGCTCGTTCGGCCGGTAGACCAGGACGATCGTCTCTGGCGCAGCGACGCCGTAGTCGCCCCCGGGCGCCGCGAGCGCAAATTGGCGCTCGATGCGCGTCCGGCCGAACGCGAGAAATGCGCGCTCGATACGCGCCGCCATCGCCGGATCAGCGCTGTGCGCGTGGGTCCCTTCCGATCCTGCGTGGACGCCGTGGTAGAACCAGGCACCCGCCGGGTCGCGCTCGAAGCGATGGAGCATCCCGGCCGTGGCCACCTCGATCGCACCGAGCTGGTCCACCGCCACGGGCAGCAGCATGCGTGGATCTCCATCCCCCTCGCGCCCCGACGTCTGACGGACGACATTGGCGTGCTCGATGGCCACGATGGCCCCGACCAGCACGAATAACACCAGCCAGAC
This sequence comes from Candidatus Rokuibacteriota bacterium, assembly GCA_003221695.1. Taxonomy (GTDB): domain Bacteria; phylum Methylomirabilota; class Methylomirabilia; order Rokubacteriales; family CSP1-6; genus 20CM-2-70-11. The sequence goes on along the minus strand of QHSX01000041.1, from coordinate 92,678 downwards.
GACCGCCAGCCTGGGGCGTAGCCCGCCCACGCTCACCGCTGCCTCCACCACACCGCGGTGCCCACCACGGCCAGCATGGCGGGCACGAGGATCACCGAGAGGAAGAACGTGCCCTTCATCTGGCGGTTCGTGAGGTTGACACGCGGCAGGTCGTGGGTGCGCGGCTGGATGCCGATCAGATTTTCCTGGGCCGCCAGGTAGTTCACCGTGTTGAGGAACAGGGTGCCGTTGCCCATGATGTGGAAGAAGGAGTTGGTGGCGAAATCCGAGTCGCCCACCACGGCGATTCGGGATCGGCCCGCGGCGGCGTGGGCAGACGCTTCCGGGCGCCGGAGGGCGACCACCATCAGCGTGTTCGGACCGGGCACGTCGTGGCCTTTGACGAATTCCACGCGATTGCGATTCGTCTGTCCCCAGCTGTTCTTCGACGAGTTGACGAGCGGCGTCACCGACGTGCCCGGCACGCGCTGGGGCGTCGGCGAGAGCGAGCGCACGCCCGGGAAGAACGTCAGCGGCAGGTCGCGGGTCACCTGGTGGCGGTTGTAGTCGCTGACCGCAGGCGAGGAGACATCCGCCCAGAAGTGGCTGGCCTCGTCGATGACGATGTCGTCGTTCAGCACGATGCCGTACTCTCGGACCACCGGCTCCAGCCCGGTCCGCACGAACGGATCGAGCATGAAGAACGCGTTACCGCCCTTCCCGAGGTAGGCTCGCACCGCGGCCACCTCCGTCGGCAGCAGCGCCACCTTCGGCCCTACCACGACCAGCACCGCGCAGCGGGAGAGCACGTCTCCCCCTTGCACCAGCGAGACCTTCTCGACCTTGTAGTTCAGGTTCTCCAGACCGTGGCGGGCCTTGGCGATCCCGTGGCGCTCGTGCAGCACGTACTTGGCTCCCAAGCCATGGGTATGCCCTTGCGCGCCCTCCATGTGATCGTGGGATTCCAGGCTGAACGGGTCAGGCTCGCCGTGACCATCGAGAAAACACACGAGCTGCGTGGTGGCGCGTGACACCCGCAGGATGCCGTTGGCGATGTCCGTCTCGCTGTCGCCGCTCACCTGCAGCCGGCGGCCGCCGCTCTCCATGACCGCCGTCCCGGCGAACTGCACACCCAGCATCCGGGCTTGAGCGGGGTTGAGCATGGGATCGTAGAACTCGACGGTCACGAGCTTCGTCTGCTGGGCGATCAGCTCATAGAACTCGACCGTCTCCCGCATCATCGGATCGTGGAAGAACACGATGTGAACCGGTTGGTCCAGCCGCTTCAGCATGGTCACCGTGGCCGAAGACAGCGAGTAGAGCCGTGCCTGGGTCAGATCGAAACGGAACGGGTAGAGCGTCGAGAGGTAGGCCAGGGCGATCAGCACGCCCAGCATGCCCAGGGTGTACAGCGCGATCTCGCCCCGGCGCCGCTGCACCACCTCCCCCAGCTCGGTGCGCAGGGCAAAGGCACCCCACGCCGAAAGCAGGACCCCCGCTCCCGCGAGCACCACGGTCCACACCACGGTCTCGAGGAGGATCACCTGAATCGCGAGCGCTGTCGCGAGCAGCGCGATCCCCGCGAGGAGGATCAGTCCGGAGCGGAAGGACCGATCCACCTCAGCGCCGCCATTGGAGGTAACTGGCATTGAGGGTCAGGGCCATCGCGCCGACGACCAGATAGAACATCACGGCTTCGGTGCGGACGAGCCCCTGGATGAAATCGGCAAAATGAAGCGCGAACGACAGATAGCCGCACAGACTGCGCAAGGCGTAGGACGTCTGAAAACTCTGCAGGTGGCCGACGAACCAGAAGCCCAGCAGCACCGCCGCCGTGATCAGCGCCGCGACGATCTGATTTTGCGTCAGGGCCGAGAAGAGCTGACCGACGGCCAGGCAGGCCATGCCGAGCAGCACGAACCCGATGTAGCCAGCGACGATCGTCGTCGTCTCGGGATTGCCGAACAGGTAGAGCGGGACGAGGTCGATCAGCGTGCCAGCGGTCATCAGCAGCAGCATGGTGACCGCGCCCAAGTATTTGCCCAGGACGATCTGCCAGGGCGCGAGCGGAAGGCTCAGCAGCAGCTCCATCGTGCCGGCGGTGTACTCGGCGGAGAAGAGCCGCATCGAGACCACGGGAATCAGCGTCAGCAGCAGGACGCCCATGTTCTGAAATGTCTCGGCCATCGTGGCGTCACCGGTCAGGAAGATGTTGTACAGGAAAAAATATCCCGTCCCCAGGAGAAACACCGCGACCACGAAGTAGGCGATCGGCGAGCGGAAATAGACCGATACCTCCTTCTGATAGACGGCCAGCGTGCCGCTCATGCCGTCTCCCCTCGGACCGGGGCTTCCTTCACATATCGCAGAAAGATGTTTTCCAACGTGGGCCGCTGCCGGTCCAGCCGGTGCAAATCCCAGCGGCTAGCCACGGCCCGGGCGATCGCCGCCTCGATTCCGTCCCGCGCGTCCACCTGGCACTCCACGCTGAGCACGTCGTGATCGCCGGGGAACGGGTGAATCTCCAGACCGCTCACCCCGTCCACCGACAGCAGTTCTTCACGCAACGCCTGTGCTGGCGCGGTCACCTGCAACGTCACCCGGTTGGTCTGTTCCATCGCCTGCTCGAGCCCGCTCGGCGAATCGATGGCCAACAGCCGGCCATGGTTGATGATGGCGACCCGACGACAGATGAGCGTCGCCTCGGCCAGGATGTGCGTGCTCAACAGCACGGCGTGATCCTCTCCGAACGCGCGGATGATTTCGCGGGTCTCCTGGATCTGGCCCGGATCCAGCCCGGCCGTCGGCTCGTCCAGCAGCAACACGTCTGGTTTGCCGAGCAGGGCCTGGGCCAGCCCCAAGCGTTGCCGGTACCCTCTCGAGAGCTTGTAGACCTCACGCCGGACCACGGCCTCCAGCCGGCAGGCTGCCGTCACCCGCTCGAGCTCCGCGGGGATCGCGGAGCGGTCCACCCCTTTCACCCTGGCGACGAAACGCAAGTAGGCCGAGACGTCGAGCGTGTCGTAGAGCGGCGGATGCTCCGGCAGGTACCCGATCTGCCGCGCCGCGTCCGTGTTCTGGGTGGCCATATCGTAGCCGGCCACGGTCACCCGGCCAGCGGTGGCCGCGGTGACGCCGGCGATCATCCGCATCGTGGTGGTCTTGCCGGCGCCGTTCGGACCCAGAAATCCGACGATCTCACCTGTCGCCACGCTGAAGGAGAGGTCGTGGATGATGGTCTTTGAGCCGTAGCGCTTTGAGACCGACTCGAGCACGATCGCGGCAGTTGAGGCACTCACGATGCAGGCACCACGGGAGGAGGCCCCCCGCTGCGGGGGGCCTCCTTGCTGCGGAGTAAGCGAGGGCCTATCTATACCATTTGCCGCCCTTGGCGGCGAACTGATCCTGATCGTGGGCGAAGAAGATCTCCGCGTTTTCGAGGTCGCGGATCATCTTCAGCCTGTTGACGGAGTTGTTATAGTCCTTGACGCTGTAGTTGAGCCCGGCCGGATAGCCGTCCAGGTTCTCCTTCATCCAGATCGCGTCTTGCGACAGGACGAGCGTCTGCCCGCCGCCCAGCTTGACCTTCACCGACTGATGGCCGAGCGTGTGGCCCGGCGTGCTGAGAACCGTCACGGTGCCGTCGCCGAACAGATCGTAATCGCCCTCGAGCTCGAGGTAGTTGAAGTCACGGGCGGGACCGTCGAAGTCCGCCATCACGAACACGCCGCCCTCCCGCTGGAACTTCTCGGGCCACCACGCCTGGTACAGCTCCTTCTTCTGGATGACGTGGACCGCCTTCGGGAAGAGCTTGATGTTGCCGATGTGGTCCAGGTGAGCGTGCGAGGTGATCACGGCCTTCACCTTGTCGGTCGAGTACCCGAGCTTCTTCAGCTGCATGTCGATGACGTCGTCACGCTTCTGACTTGGCTTGAGGAAGTCACAGTTGCCGGCCGCCCAGTGGCTCTTGCACCCACCGTCGGAAACCGCGGCGTTGTTTCCGGTGTCGAAGACGACGAGCCCCTTCGGGTGGTCGATGACCCACATGCTGATCGGAATCGTGATGTCGCGCGCCTTCTCCTTCGGGATCGACGGGATCAGCCCCTGGATGTTGAACGGACCGAACATGCCGCTCGTGGTCCAGTACACCTTCACCTGCGCGGATCCCGTGGACGGGACCATGCACAGCATTCCGAGTAGCACCGCGGCGATCCCCAGCTTTCTCATGGCCTCGTCTCCTCGTGCGTGGTGGTAGTGCTCGAGCGAACCCGCGTCCCCGCCCTCTCGACCCGCTGGCGCGGGAACATAGCGCGAGGTCTCCCTACATGTCAAGGACCAGGTATCGGGGCAAACCCTCAGCGCGGATCCTGTATCAAGTGCCGGAATCGTCGGAGGGCGGAGCGGGGACGGGTGCGCCGCTCAGGGTGCCGGTCGGCTCGGCGCGGCCGCCTTCGGCTCGGCGCGCTGCGTCGGAGTCTTCCGGGCGGCAGGTCCACCCCAGGTCACGGCCAGCCCGAAGCCGAGCCAGCCGCTGACCTCTCTGAAGCCACCGTCATTGCCGCCGAGCGGAGGGTTGGGCGTGGTCCAGCCTGCGAGGCCCACCCGACCGGTCGAGGTCGGCGTTTCGGTCGGGACCGAGAACTGACTGAAGAAGGCCGGATCGTAGAGGATCCGCACGCCTCCGAGGGGGTAGTTGTCGTCGATGGGCTGCGTGGCCTCGTACTGGAGGCTCGGGAGCGTCGCTCCACGAGTGGGGCTCGGCGCCTTCACCCCTATGCTCCCATCCTGTCCAAACGCCGGAGCGAAGCCGAGAGTTAGCGCCGTGACGGCGGCGAGGACGGACGCGCTTTTCATGGACGAGCCGAGGCAGCATAGGCGATGCCAATCGGCTCAGGGCTCGGGACAGTTGGAAAAACCGGGGTTAGCTGGTCAGGCGGTCACCTCGAATCGAGGCGTGCGCGTCCAATCTGGGACAAGCGGCGGTGACCCCGTGGCACGAGCGTGCCCGAAATTCACCCCTTGGCTTCGGCTGCCTTCCCTACCGGACGCGCGAGTCGCCCCAGACCGTCGCGACCGGGCCGGGAGACCGCGACAGCCTCGGTGATCATCCGGGTCAGACGAGCCTCCTCGATCGGCTTGACGAGGTAGCCGTAGGCCCCGATTTCGCGTGTCTCACGGATGACCACGGGATCATCGGCGGCGGTCACCATGATCACGGGGATGGTGGGATCCATCGTGCGGATGCGCTTCAAGACTTCCACGCCGCTGATTCCGCGCATCCTGATGTCGAGCAGGACAACGTCCGGACGCACCAGGCGGATGGCCATGAGAGCATCCGCGCCGTGCGACGATCGGTCCACCTGATAGCCCTGTCCCACGAGAGTCGCCTTGAGGCCCTCGAGGAACTCGACATCGTCGTCGACGATCAACACTCTTGTCGTCATTTCGGTCATTGGATAGGCACCCGCCGATTCGAGCCTAGGTGTGGTGAGAAGCCCGTTCAATCAGGTGTTTCCTCGAATCCGGCCGGGGGCAAACACCCTAAAGGTTCTCCTCTTGCCCGAGCAACGCTCGGCTCCAGGGCGTATATGTGTCTAAGACAAGGAGGAGAGCATGAGCCTCGCCGGCCTCGCGCTCGGTCTGATCGTGGTCGTCGCCGGAGCCTCCTGCGTCACGGTCGGCAGGGACGCGGCCGCCTCGGCGAGCACGCTGATGGCCGGCTGGGAGACCCACTTCAAGCTCGACTGGGCCGTCGAGCCCGAGGGCGCGAACGCGCGCGTCGTCCGTGGCTACATCGCCAGCCTGCACGGGCAGCACGCGGAGCCCGTCCGGATCCTCGCGCGAGCCCTCGACGGCTCCGGTGTCGTCGTCGGCAGCCGCATCGCCTGGATCCCCGGCGGCGTGTCCGGGCTCGGGCGGGCGTACTTCGAGGTCCCCCACCTCCCGGCCGCCGACCATTACGCGGTGAGTGTCTGGGACTATACCTTCCTCGAGAGCGACGGGCGCGCGCTGCGGTAGCGACCGACCGTCCTCACTGGCCCAGGCGCGGATCGAGCGCATCGCGGAGGCCGTCGCCGAGCAGGTTGAACCCGAGCACGGCGAGCATGATCGCGGCGCCGGGGAAGAAGAAGGCCCACCACGCGCCGCTCGTGAAGTACTTGTAAGAATCCGCGAGCATCGCGCCCCACTCGGGCGTCGGCGGCTGGGCTCCGAGCCCGAGGAAGCCGAGCGCCGCCGCCTCCAGAATGGCGAACGCGACCGAGAGCGTCGCCTGGACGATCAGCGGTGGCAGGCTGTTGGGCACGATGTGGCTCACGAGGACGCGGCCCCCGCCACCGCCCAGGCCCCGCGCCGCGAGAACGAACTCCTGGTTGCGCAGCGCGAGCACGGCGCCGCGGCTCAGGCGCGCGTACGCGGGGATCGACACCAGGCTGATCGCGAACAGCGAGTTGCGCAGGCCGGGGCCGATCATCGCCACGATGGCGATCGCCAGGAGCGTCGCCGGAAAGGCAAGGAGGATATCCATACAGAACATCAGAACCAGGTCGACCCGACGTCGGAGGTAGCCGGCGAGAAAGCCGAGGAGCGAGCCGACCACGGCGGCGACGGCGACGGCGCTCACCGCGAGCCCGAGCGACACCCGGGTGGCGTGGAGGACGCGCACGAGGATGTCGCGCCCGAGAGTGTCCGTGCCGAGCGGGTGGGCCGCGGTCGGGGGCTTGAGCCGCAGCGTGAGATCCGCGTCGGTCGTGGCGTCGTAGTGATGGACCGCGGGTGTGAGCACCGCGATCAGGACGAACACGCCGACGATGGCGAACCCGGCGCGCGCCACCGGACTCGCGACGAGCCGGAGCCAGGCCGCGTGGGCCGGGCTCCGACCGCGGCCCGTCCAAGCCTCCGGGCGACGGACGACCGCGTCCTGGACCGTCGCCATCAATCGTACCGGATGCGTGGATCCACCACGGCGTAGAGCAGGTCGGTCATCAAGTTCACGACCACGACGATGACCGCGATGAAGAGACTGGTCCCCTGCACGATGGCGTAGTCCCGAGCCTCGATCGACTCGTAGACCCACAGCCCGATGCCGGGCCACGAGAAGATCGTTTCGGTGAGGATCGCCCCAGCCAGCAGCTGGCCAATCTGAAGTCCGATCACCGTCACCACGGGCAGGAGCGCGTTCCGAAGGGCGTGGTGCAGGATCACCGCCCCCTGCGGCAACCCCTTGGCCTCCGCCGTGCGGATGAACTCCCGGGACAGCACCTCCAGCATGCTGGCGCGCGTCATGCGGGCGACGATCGCGAGGGGAATCGTCGCGAGCGCGAGCGCGGGCAGGATCAGGTGGCGGAGCGCGTCGACCAGCAGGGGCCAGTTCCCCTGCAGCGCGGCGTCGACGATGACGAAGTTGGTCCACGGCACGAACGCGGTTCCGGTGTCGAGGCGGAAGCCGGTCGGCAGGACTCGGAGGGTGACGCCGAAGAACCACGCCAGCATGACGCCGAGCCAGAAGATGGGCATCGAGACCCCGGTGAGCGCCAGGAGCCGCGCGAGGCTGTCGACCACCGAGTTTCGCCAGACGGCCGAGGCCACCCCGACCGGGATTCCCAGGCCGACGGCCACGACGATCGCCGCCGTCGCGAGCTCAACGGTCGCGGGGAAGCGCCGGAGCAGATCGGTGAGCACCGGGTCGCCCCGGACGATGGACACCCCGAGATCGCCGCGTACGACGCGACCCACGTAGCGCACGTACTGCTCCCAGAGGGGACGGTCGAGCCCGAGCCGGACGCGGACTTCCGCCACCTTCTCGGGCGTCGCCCGCTCGCCGAGCATCGTCACGGCGGGATCGCCGGGAATCAGGTGGATGAAGCTGAAAACGAGGACGGAGACACCGAGGAGGACGGGGACCGCCGTGAGGCCGCGCTGAAGCGCGTAGCGCCTCACGGCCAGCTCCGCCGTGGATCCCTGAGCGTTACTGGATCTCCACCGCGGCGAAGTACTCGGAGCCCGTCGGGTGGGGCACGTATCCCTTCACTCGCTTGGAGAAGGCGAGCGGCGGCTGGTTGTTCGCGATGAAGAGCCGCCCGACGTCGTCGTGCAGCATCTGCTCGGCCTGACGGTAGAGTTTCGCGCGCTCCGCCTGGTTCGTCAGCTTCTGGGCGCGGAGCAGGACCTCGGCGAGCGGGTTGTTCGCGTAGAAGCCCTCGCGCGGGGCGCCCGGCGAGCAGAAGAAGTAACACAGGAAGTTGTCGGGGTCGCCGTTGTCGCCGGTCCAGCCGAGCATGTAGAGCGGAAGCTGCCCGTTCTTCCGCTTGTCCAGGTACACCGCCCAGTCGGCGGTCTGGAGCTGGGCCTTGATCCCGACCTTCGCCAGATCCGCGGCCATCGCCTCGGCGATCTCCTTCGGGTTGGGAAAGTACGGCCGCGAGCGCGACATGTACCAGAAGACGAGGGGCTCCCGTTTCCCGTCGTCCCACGTGATCTCCGAAACCCCTTGCGCGAACCCGGCTTGTCCGAGGAGCTCCCGCGCCCTCGCCGGGCTGTAGTCGAAGTCTCGGAGGTCCCGCTTGTACCCCCAGAGGGAGGGCGGCTGGAACTGCGTCGCCACGAGCCCCGTGCCGCCGTACAGCGCATCCACGAGGGCCTTCTTGTTGACGGCGTGCGCGAACGCCTGGCGCACCCGCTTGTCCTGGAACTCCTTCACCTTGAAGTTGAACGCGATGTAGCCGGTGGTGTTCGTCGGGCGCAAGAGAAGCTGGAGATCCGGGTCACTCTTGACCACCAGAACGTCCTCGGGGTTCAGCCCTTCCATGCCGTGGATCTCGCCCGCCTTCAGCGCGCCGAGTCGTTGCGAGTTGTCCTTGATGTTCCGCACGACCACGCGCTTCACGCGGGGCTTCGGGCCCCAGTAGTCGGCGTTGGCCTCGAGGACGACCTCCTGGTTCGGCTTCCACTCGACGAGCTTGAAGGCGCCCGTGCCCACCGGGTGCTTTCCGAACTCCGTGCCCCACTTCTCCACCGCGCTCGGACTCGCGATGTCGAAGACGAACATCGCGAGGTTGGCGAGAAACGGAGCCTGCGGGTCCTTCAGCGTGATGCGGACCGTGTGCGAGCCGACCGCGTCGACCCTCGAGACGATCGACTTGTCGTCGAACCCGCCAAATTGCGCCTCCCAGTACTCGAAGGTCTGGCCCGCCTTGACCTGGTTGTCGTGCTGCGGATGACCGGCCTTCCACCAGCGCTCGAAGTTCCAGACGACGCTCGCGGCGTCGAGCGGGGTCCCGTCGTGGAACCGGACGTTGCGGCGGAGCTGGAACGTCCAGACCCGGCCGTCCCCCGACACGTCCCACCGCTCGGCCAGCGCCGGCTCGACCTCGGTGGTCGCCCCCTTGTACCTCACGAGCCCGTCGAAGACCTGCCGGGTGATGCGCGACGAGATCCCGTCAGTGATGATTGCTGGATCCAGCTGCACGGGCTCACCCTGGGCGCCGAACACGAAGGTCTGGCCGAGCGCGGAGCCCACCGTGAGCTGCAGGACGACGGCGACGAGGAGCGTGAGCATTGCGTGCCGCATCGGACTCGACCTCCCCTTGCGAGCGAGGCGTGGGGAAACGACTCGCCGCGATGCGCCATTATCGTTCGCCCACTCGGTTTGTCAAATCCCATCTCTCCGCCCGGCGTCGGGCGAGCGGCGACGCCCGCCCGTTGAGACGCACGGCGTCTTGCTATACCCTGTCGCCCTACCCACGCGGAGGTGGAACATGTCGGGCCTGAAGACCATCGATCGGATCCTGCGCCAAGCCGTCGAGTCGACGGCGATGCCCGGTGTCGTCGCGATCGCCGCGACCGGCACGGAGATCCTGTACGAAGGCGCTTTTGGCAGGCGGGAGCTCGGCGGGAAAGCGCCGATGACCATCGACACGGTCGTGTGGATCGCGTCGATGACCAAGGCCATCACCGCGGCCGCCGCCATGCAGCTCGTGGAGCGAGGCAAGCTGAGTCTCGAGCGCCCCGCGAGCGAGGTGGTCCCGGAGCTCACCGCGGCCAGGGTGCTCGAGGGCTTCGACGCCGCCGGCCAGCCGCTGCTCCGGCCGCCCAAGCGGTCGATCACGCTCCGTCACCTCCTGACCCACACGGCGGGGTTCGGCTATGAGATCTGGGACCCGGCGGTCGCCCGGTATCAGACCGTCACGGGCACGCCGGGGGTCACGACCTGCACGAACGCCGCGCTGACGACCCCGCTGATGTTCGATCCGGGCGACCGATGGGAGTACGGGATCAGCATCGATTGGGTCGGCAAGATGGTCGAGGCCGCGGGCGGCCAGAAGCTCGACCGGTACTTCCAGGAGAACATCTTCGGCCCCCTCGGCATGAAAGACACCTCCTTCCGGATCTCGCCCTCACAACGCGAGCGGCTCGCGAGCGTGCACCAGCGGGGGGCAGACGGCGCGCTCACCCCGGTCCCGTTCGAGGTCCAACAGGACCCCGAATTCCTGATGGGCGGCGGCGGGCTGTACGGCACCGCCCCGGACTACCTCGCCTTCGCGTACATGATCATGCAGGGCGGCACCTTCAAAGGCGCGCAGGTGTTGCGCCCCGAGACCGTCGCCCTCATGGCGCAGAACCACCTCGGCGCGCTCGACATCGGCGTGCTGAGGTCGACGGCCCCGACGCTGTCCAACGACGTCGAGCTGTTCCCGCGGATGCCGAAGGGCTGGGGCCTGAGCTTTCTGATCAACACCCAGCCGGCGCCGACAGGCCGCGCGGCCGGCAGCCTGGCGTGGGCCGGTCTGGCCAATACCTACTTCTGGATCGACCGAGCCAAGCGCGTCTGTGGCGTCTTCCTCTCACAGGTCTTCCCGTTCTACGACCGCACGGCGATCGACCTGTTCGAGAAGTTCGAGACGGAGGTGTATCGGGCGCTCTAGTGGGGGACGACGATGGAGGATGGACGCCGCGCGGCTGTCATCGCCGACCTCGTCGGAAGCTTCGAGACGTACCTCGCGGAGCATCGCGTGTGCGACGGGCTCGCGGGCCGCATCGTCGAGGTGACCGAGAACGACGTGTGCTGGGGCGTGGCGTGGGTGGAGTGCGTAGACTGCAACGTGCAGTGGGAGCGTCGACTCGCGGTGTGACGCCACTCACCCGACCACCTTCGTCGCGATCAGAACCTGCGCGAGGGTGAGGATGAGCGTGGCTGCGGCGACCGCGAACAGCGCCCACGTGGCTCTGACCAGGCCCCGCGTGAAGGCGGCCAGCGCGCGCGTTGCGGCGACCATTCCGTGTGAGGCGATCGCCAGATCCGCCGCGGCGCGCGCCTGCTCGGTCGCCGCTTTCAGTTGCTTCTCGATGTTCCGCATCTCCAGCATCACCAGACACTGCCGGTGGAGTGACGAATCGACTTCCCCGGAATGCAAGAGCTCCCAAAGCTCCGCCTCGCTCTTCTTTCGCAGATCCGGTACCGGCACGGCCATCGGCCTTCCTCCCAAATACCGCGCGCCTGTGACGCGCGCGCACGGATAGTACGACGTCCGCCCAGGAGCGGATCAGGGCGAGCTGCGCCGGCGAGGGGGAGACGCTCCCGCTAGGCGGCGGACGCGTCGGCCGCGACTGGCCGCGCCGCGTGGAGCCGGCGCGTAATCTCCTCCAGCGGCCGCTGGATCTGTCCCAGCAAGTCCGCGACGCCTCCGAAGGCCTCGGCCATCGCCACTCGTTCGCCGCGCAACCTCTCGGCCTCGTTCTGGAGCGAGCCCAGAGTGCGGCGAAGCTCGTCGGCCTCTCGCCGAAGCTCCTCGCACTCTCGCTCCCTCGCCTCGAGAGCCTGGCGCACGCGATCTCGATCCTCGATCAGTGCCGGGACCACGCGGCCGAGCATGTGCTGGCCCTCTGCGAGCCACCGGCCGACCCGCTGCTGCTCCTCGAATGTCTCTGTCTCGCTCATCTGCCGTCGTGCCTCCTCAGAGTGGACGTTGGGCTTCGGTGTCGGACTCGGGGATTCGGCCGTGTTCTCCCGCACGAGCTCGACGAGCTCATGAGAGGCTCCCGTGGCGAGCCACGACCGACGTCGTCGGCGCTCGACACGTGGCAGGCCCTCCGTCGTTGCGACGTTCCTTGCGGTGCGCCGGTCGATGACGACCCGGACCCTCGGATCGTTTCCATGACGATCGCGCAAATGCTCGTAGAGAGCCGGCTCGTTCCGTGCGACGACGATCAGATAGCGCATCGTGCGCGCTCCCGTCGGCTCGCCGGCGCGGACGCCGGAGAGACCTGCGGCGACCTCTTGGAGCAGCGAGCGGAGGAGAAGGGACATTGGGTTACGCCTCTCTATCCCCAAGATCTGGGATCGGCGGGACTCTATCATCCAAGATGTGGGAGATTCAAGGTCGAAGTGCTGCCGGGGGGGCCGTGCTGGAACATGCTGGGATGCGCGAAGCCCGGGGGTACGATGGAGGCACGGATCCGTCGGACGGCCTGGTTCCACGAAGGAGGGGGGCATGCGACGACTCGGACTGTTGTTGATGGCTGTCGCGCTCGTTGCCACCGGCTGCGCAGCGGCGACGACGGGGGCGATCAACCCGCCACCGACCGGGGACTCCGGCAATGTGGATATCTCCGGCAAGTGGAGCGGAACGTGGCGGGGGCATCTGATGGACATCGCGCGCACCGATGACGCGACAGCGGACCTCCTCCAGCAAGGCCGGCGCGGGGTCGGACGGCTCACGCTGCACACGACCGGCGCCGTCATGGCGGTGCCGCAGGCCGTGCGCAACGCCGGGCTCAGCGGGGTGCGCGTGGCGTTCGAGACGTCGGGCAACGAGGTCGTCATGCGCCACGAGCTCGGCGGCAGTCTCTTTCGGGCCGACTTCAAGGTCGAGGGTGACCAGATGATCGGCTCCATCCGCGATGCCGACCCGCCGGTGAGGATCGTGCTGACGCGTGTCACGTCGTCGACGCCGGCCGTCGCCGCGCCCGCGCTGCCCCCCGCGCCGGCGCCGGGCGCTCCCGAGCCGTCGAAGACGCCGCCGGTCGTCGCCGCTGCGCCTTCTGCGCCGGCCGAGCCGGGCCGGCCCGTCCTGAAGGACTTCACGGTGATCGCCGAGGTGAAGCCGATCTACTTCGACTTCGACAAGTACGACATCCGGCCCGACGACGCGAAGATCCTCGAGGCGAACGTCGAGTGGCTCAAGACGAACGCGGAGGCGCTCGTGCTGATCGAGGGGCACTGCGACCAGCGCGGCACCGCCGAGTACAACCTCGCCCTCGGCGAGCGCCGGGCGCGCGCGGCCCGCGACCACCTCGTCTCGAGTGGCGTCGCGGCCGAGCGCATATCGGTCGTGAGCCTCGGGGCAGAGCAGCCGGTCTGTACGGAGGAGAACGAGGCGTGCTGGTCGAAGAACCGCCGGGCCAACTTCCTGGTGAAACCGCGCTGACCCGTCGAAGCTAGGACGGGGACGGGCACGGGGTCACGAGGTCAGGAAGGGCACACGTGCCCGCGTCCAGTCGAGGAGCCGCCGAACGAGCGACCGTCCGCGTCGCTCCCACACGACGCTGAACGAGGGCGGCTCGCCCCCGAGCGACGCGGCGAAGCCGAGGATCTCCTGATTCACGCGTTCGGGCGCCTCCAGGAGCACCATGTGTCCGGCCCCCTCGATGATGTGGAGCCCTGACCGCGGGATCAGCCCGCTGAGGTGCTCGGAGAGCGCCGGCGGCGTGAGTCGATCCCGGCTGCCGCACAGGATGAGGGTGGGAACCTCGAGCGCCCTGGCCTGTCGGGTCAGGTCCATGGCCTGAGCGGCGTGAACATCCTCGACGACCGTCTCCGCGCGGCAGGAACGGAGCTCTTGCATGCCGAGGCTGACCGCGTGACTCGGCGCGGCGGCCGAAAACAGGAGCTTCTGCGCCGTCCACAAGAACAGGACCCTCCGCAGGGGGCCGGGAAGACACGCGAGCCATCGCTCCCGGGTGGCGTCGACCCGCGGAAGCTTCGCGCAACTCGCGACGAGGACGAGCCCCGTCACCGTCCCCGGCCGCCGCGCGGCGAGCGCCATGGCGACGGCGCCGCCGAGTGAGTGCCCGACGACGAGGACCGGGCCCGTGTGGAGGGCCTCGAGGAGCCCTGCAACGGTCTCGGCGTACTCTTCGACGCTCGCCCGCGGGATCGGATCGGATTTCCCGTGTCCCGGCAAGTCGATGGCCGTCACCCGGAACCGGTCGGCCAGACCGCGAAGCTGATGGATCCAGTAGCCCGCACTCACCCCCGAGCCGTGGATCAGAAGGATCACCGGTGCAGCCGCCGAACCTCCCGCGGTCAGATAGGAGACGCGGCGCCCGTCCAGGTCGATAGAGCGGCGGTCGATTGTCATCGGGTCGCGACATGAGCAACCCCGATGCCACAGGACGCTGCTCAGGCGGGGAGCACGCTTAGCCGGCGCGAGTGACGTCCTCATGACACCAGCCTGACACGTTGGCAATGCGGAGCGCGACGTCTCGTCTAGAGCCCGCCCCAGACTTCCCGCGCCAGCTCCACGCAGAGCGACAGCTTCGCCTTCTGCTGATCGACCGTGAGCTCGTTGCCCTCGACGGTCGAGGAGAAGCCGCACTGCGGGCTCAGGCAGACCTGCTCGAGCGGCACGTACTTGGCCGCCTCGTCGAGGCGCCGCTTGACGTCATCCTTCCGCTCGAGGGCGCCGACCTTGGTGGTCACCAGCCCCAGGATCACGCGCGCGTGCTTCGGAACGAACCGCAGCGGCGAGAAGTCGCCCGAGCGCGCGTCGTCGAACTCGAGGAAGAAGCCGTCGTACGGTAGCTCGTTGAAGATGACCTCGGCGATCCGCGCGTAGCCGCCCTGGGCGCGCCAGCTCGAGCGGAAGTTGCCACGGCAGAGATGCGTGCAGACGACCAGGTCGCGGGGCCTGTCGGAGAGGGTCGCCTGGATCAGCTTGACCGACAAGCGGAGCTGCGCGTCCGGATCCTCGCCGCGCTCCCGGCCGCGGGCCCGCATCTCCTCGTCGCAGAGGTAGGCCAGGCTCACGTCGTCGAGCTGTAGGTATCGGCACCCGGCGGCGTAGAGGTCGGCGATCTCCGCGCGATACGCGGCGGCGGTGTCCTCGACGAAGGCGTCGAGGTCCGGGTAGACCGCGGCATCGATGTTGGCGCGGCCGACCTGCGAGTAGAGCATGCACGGCGACGGGATGGTGAGCTTGGGGGTCCGCGAGACCACCGAGGCGAGGAACGTGAAGGCGTCCACGAAGATCGGTCGCGGCCGGGTGACGCGGCTCGTGACCGCGAGCGTCGGGCGCGTGAAGTGGACGTCACCGGCCTTGCCGTGAAAGGTGACGGGAATGGTCGGCCCCTGGCTCGACAAGCCACCGAGCGCGAGCAGGAAGTCCAGGTGCCAGGACGTACGGCGCAGCTCCCCGTCGGTGATCCCGTGGAGCCCGACGGACTCCTGAAGTCCGACCACCTCGCGAATCGCCTGGTCCTCGGCGGCCCTGAGCTCTCCAGCGTTCGCGCGCCCCGACTCGGTCTCGACCCTGAGGGTCTTGAGCGCGGTCGGGCGTAACAGGCTGCCGACGTGATCGGCGTGGAAGGGCGGTCGCGCGGATCGTGGCATGAGGTATCGTGTCGGGGGGGGGCCGCGCGTGCCTTACACCGCGAGGTAGCCGCCGTCGACGACGAGCTCCGTCCCGGTGATGTACGACGCCTCGTCCGACGCAAGGAACAGCACGGCATATGCGACCTCTTCCACCCTTCCTTCCCGTTTCATCGGGACGGCCCTGAGCGTCTTCGCCCGCCACTCCGGGTCGGCCGACATCTTGGACGTGCGCATCGCGGGCATGATGCCGGGATGCACGGAGTTCACCCGGACGCCGTCCTTGGCATACTGCACGGCGGCCGACTTGGTCATGAGGCGCACCGCGCCCTTCGACGCGTTGTAGCCCATATGGACCCTGTCCTGGCCGACGAAGCCCGAGATCGACGAGATGTTGACGATGGCGCCTCCGCCAGCCTGCCGCATGGCGGGAATCGCGTGCTTCATGCCGAGAAAGACGCCCTTGGCGTTCACGTTCATGAGGGTGTCCCAGGCCAGCGTGCTCTCGGTGTCGGGATCGAAGGTACCGCTGATCCCCGCGTTGTTCACGAGGACGTCCAGCTTGCCGAAGCTCGCCACCGTCGTGGCGACGGTCTCGCGCCAGTCCGCCTCGCGGGTGACGTCGAGCTTGACGAAGCGCGCCTGCCCGCCCACCGCGGCGATCTTGTCGACCACCTGGCGCCCTTCCACCTCGAGGACGTCGCCCACGACGACCTTTGCGCCCTCCCGGCAAAAGATCGTCGCCTCGCTCTGGCCCATCCCGCTGGCGCCGCCCGTGATGAGCGCAACCTTCCCCGTCAGCCTCATACCGTCTCCTTCGCCTCTACCGCGCCGGCCGAGTCAGATAGTCCTCCCCCGTCCGGGACCGCGGGTCATGGCGCCCGGGGTGGCGGATCCACATCACGTGCTCCCGAGGTGCGCTCCTTGTACTCGGCGGGGATCTCGCGACCGGCATCCAGGTAGGCGCGGCGCACGGCTTCCACGTTCGGCCCGAAGATGGTCTTGCGGTTCGCGCGCGCCCACTCGTTCGACGCCCGGACGGTGTCGAGCGAGCCCTGGAAGCGGGGCATGACGTAGCGGGCGAACAGCTCGTAGCTCCGCAGCGTCTGCTCCCGGTTGGCCCACTCGTGGGCGCGGAAGAGGAGGCCGCCGAAGCCGCCCTGGCTGAGCTCCTGGAGCCGCTCGATCCCCTGAACGACGGTCTCCGGCGCGCCGACGAGCGTGGTGCCCATGCGGACGCCCTCGCGCAGCGGGTCATCGGCACGGCCGGGCGGGCGGCCGAGGGTCTCCTCGAAGTAGGTCACGGTCTCGTGCCTCTCGGCGCGTTGCACCTCGTCGAGGGCCCGCTCGTCCTCCTCCGCGACGTGGACGTTGACCACGACGCGCCAGTCCTTCCGGTCCATGCGCTTCCCGTGCCGCGCGGCGGTCTCCTCGGCGATCTTCCACTGCGCGGCCAGCGCGTTGGGCCCGCCGGGCAGCCCCGCCCCGATCGACAGCACGCCGAGACCGTGTTTACCCGCCGCGACCATGCCGAAGGGAGTGATGGTGCTGGCCACCGCGATCGGGAAGTGCGGCTCGGTGTACGGAGCCAGATGCAGCCGTGCCTCGCGCAGCTCGAACCAGTCGGTCTTCATCGTCACCGGATCCTCACACTTGAGGAGCCGCATGATGGCCAGGAGCGCCTCCTCCATGCGCGGACGCTGGGTCACGGGCTCGATGCCCATCATGTAGGCGTCGGACACGAGCGCGCCGGGGCCACACCCGAGCATAGAGCGGCCGCGCGTCATGTGGTCGAGCAGAACGAAACGGTTGGCCACCATGAGCGGGTGGTGGTACGGCAGACTCGTCACGCCGGAGCCGAGCATGATGTGGCGCGTGCGCTCGGCCGCGGCGGCAATGAAGACCTCGGGCGAGGCAATGGTCTCCCACCCGGCGGAGTGGTGCTCGCCGACCCACACCTCGTCGTAGCCGAGATGGTCGAGCCACTCGATGAGCTCCATGTCGCGCGCCAGAGCGAGGGTGGGGTTCTCGCCGATCCGGTGGAACGGGGCGAGGAAGATGCCGAACTTCATGCCTTTGTGAGCCATCCCATCTCCGTCGGCGGCCGTCGTCACGTCGGAGGTACGGCGCATGGTATCACGCGCCGGCGTCATTCTCCTTGTCCGTGACGCGACCGCCCGCGTATGCTTTGACGAGACGCGGTCGTTCGGAAGGAGCGCCGGCGGGGCGCGTCAGCTCCGCCAGGAGCCTATGACCGACTCATTGCGCGTCTTGGTTGTCGAGGATCGTGACGCCGACGCCGAACTCCTGCTGGCCGAGTTGCGGCGGGCGGGCTTCCTCGCCACGTGGACCCGCGTGGACACCGAGGCCGCCTATCTGGCGGCCCTCGACTCGCGGCCCGATGTCATCCTCGCCGACCGTCGCCTCGCGCGGTTCGACGCCTCTCGTGCGCTGCACCACTTGCGAGCGGCCGGGCTCGACATTCCCCTGATCGTCGTGTCGGATACGGTCGCCGGCACTCCCCAGGCGGCCGCATTGATCGAGCAGGGCGCGGCAGACTACGTGCCCAAGGACGGCCTGGGACGGCTGGTGCGCGCCGTCAGCGCCGCACGAGAGTCGCAGGCGCTCCGCGAGCTGCGCGAGAGCGAGGAGCGCACGCGCCTCATTCTCGCCAACGCGCTCGACGCCGTCGTCACGATCGACATCGACGGACGGATCATCGCCTGGAGTGGCCAGGCCGAGAAGCTGTTCGGGTGGTCAGCGGCGGACGTCCTCCATCGACGGCTCTCCGAGACGATCATCCCTGCCGCCTATCGGGAAGCGCACGAGCGGGGGCTCGCGCGCTTTCGCGAGACGGGCGAAGGGCCGGTGCTCAACCGGCGGATCGAGCTCAGCGCCGTCCGCCGGGACGGCACGGAGTTTCCCGTGGAGCTGGCGATCACGCCCGTGCGGCTCAAAGGGTCGACGGTGTTCAGCGCCTTCCTGCGCGACATCACCGACCAGAAGCGCGCCGACGAGGCCCGCCGCCAGAGCGAGGCGAGCTTCCGCCTCCTGTTCGCGAGCAACCCCCTGCCCATGTGGGTGTACGACACGGCGACGCTCCAGTTCCTGGAGGTCAACGACGCGGCGGTCTCGCACTACGGGTACTCACGCGACGAGTTTCTTCGCATGCGCATCACCGACATCCGCCCGGAGGAGGAGGTGCCACGGCTCACGGACGCCGTGGCGGGACTCGGGGCGGCGCCGGCCGGGGAGGTGCGACGACACGCGGGGACCTGGCGCCATCGACTGAAAGACGGTCGCATCCGAACCGTCGATGTCGCGTCTCACTCCCTCGAGTTCACGGGTCGGCGCGCGGCGCTCGTCGTGGCGGCCGACGTCACGGAGCTGAAGCAGGCCGAGGTCGCGCTCGCCAAATACGCGGAGCGGCTCAAAGTCCTCCACGAGATCGACCGGGCGATCATCGCCGCGGAGGAGCCCGCGGCGATCGCCGCGGCGGTGCTCCCGCAGTTGCGCGACCTGCTCGGTGTACCACGGGCCATCGTGAACATGTTCGACCTGGAGGCCGGCGAGGTGGAGTGGCTGGCGGCGGTCGGGCGCCGCCGGGTCCGCCTCGGGCCCGGCGTCCGCTTTCCGCTCGCGCTGATGGGTGACGTCGACGCCTTGCGGAGAGGAGAGTTGCAGGTGGTCGACGTCAACTCGCTGCCGCGCGGGCCCGAGGTGGAGGCCCTGCTCGCCTCGGGCGTCCACGTGTACATGGTGGTGCCCATGATCGCGGTGGGCGAGCTCATCGGCGGCGTGAGCTTCGGCGGCGCGCCGGGGCAGTTCTCCCCCGAGCAGATCGCCATCGCGCAGGAAGTCGCCGCCCTGTTGGCCATCACGATTGCGCAGGCGCGCCTCCAC
Source organism: Candidatus Rokuibacteriota bacterium (assembly GCA_003221695.1). Lineage (GTDB taxonomy): Bacteria > Methylomirabilota > Methylomirabilia > Rokubacteriales > CSP1-6 > 20CM-2-70-11. The sequence goes on along the minus strand of QHSX01000041.1, from coordinate 73,210 downwards.
GAGCGCGTGAAACGCCAGGCCGAGGAGCTCGAGCAGCGGGTGCACGAGCGCACGCGCGAACTGCGCGTCGCCAACGAACAGCTCCAACAGGAGATCACGGAGCGACGACAGGCGGAGGCCGAAGCCGATCGTGCCAACCGCGCCAAGAGTGACTTCCTGTCCAGGATGAGCCACGAGCTCCGCACCCCGCTGAACGGAATCATCGGCTTCGCTCAACTCCTCGAGCTCGATGTTCACGGCCCGATGGAACGGGAGAGCGTCGAGCATATCCTCAAGGGCGGGCGCCATCTGTTGACGCTCATCGACGAAGTCCTGGATATCGCGCGGATCGAGGCCGGTAAGCTGTCGATCTCCCCCGAGCCGGTGCTCGTCGGCGATGTCGCCCGGGTCGCCCTCGACCTCGTTCGCCCGCAGGCGGCGGCGCGGGGGATCAGGCTGCTCGACACGGTCACCGGGGACCGTTACGTGACCGCCGACCGGCAACGGCTTCAGCAGGTGCTCCTCAACCTCTTATCGAACGCCGTCAAGTACAACCGTGACGGCGGCGCCGTCACGGTCTCGTGCGAGGAGCGACGCGCGCGGTGGGTCCGCGTGGGCGTCACGGATACGGGCGGCGGGATCGCGCCCGAAATGCTCGAACGCATGTTCACCCCGTTCGATCGGCTCGGCGCCGAGCGGGGCGCCACCGAGGGGACGGGGCTGGGGCTCGCCCTTTCCAAACGGCTCGTGGAGGCCATGGGAGGCCGGCTGCTCGTCGACAGCCGGCTCGGTGAAGGCACCACGTTCACGGTGGAGTTGGCGGCGACCGACGGGCCCGTCACCGTGACTCAGATCGACACGACGTCGTCCGAGGCGGAAACACCGACGGGCCAGGGAACGGTGCTCTACATCGAGGACAACGTGGCGAACCTCCGGCTCCTCGAGCGGATCATCAGCCGGCGGCCGGGGTTGACCCTTCTCTCGGCGATGCAGGGCAGTCAGGGCCTCGAGCTCGCCCGGGCCCACCGGCCCGATGTGATCCTCCTGGACCTGCATCTGCCGGACCTTCCCGGGGACGAAGTGCTCCTCCGACTGCGCGATGACCTTCGAACTCGGGAGATTCCGGTCGTGATCCTGAGCGCGGATGCCACCCCCGGTCAGGTCACGCGCCTCAGGGCTCGAGGCGCGCACGCGTACGTCACCAAACCCCTGGACGTCGGCCGGTTGTTGACTCTCCTCGACGAGATCTTCGGCGCGCGCGGAAGGTGACGGGCGGACCTCACGCGGCGTTGACGCCCTCCTGGGGGGTCGTCTATGCTCGCGCGACAGATGCGAGTCGCGGACATCGAGGTCCCCGTGATCGACCTGGCGCCGGCGCGTCGCGGCGGCCTCGCCGAGTGTCGGACCGTCGCTCGCGCCATCGATGCCGCCTGCCGCGCGATCGGGTTCTTCGCGATCAGCGGCCACGGCGTGCCCGATCATGTCGTGGACGACCTCCGACGGCGCGCGCACGAGTTCTTCGCCCTCCCGCTCGCCGACAAGCTCATGGCCCGTCACCCCGTCGCGGGGACCAACCGCGGTTATCATCCCGTCGGCGGCGAGACGCTCTCGACGGCGAACGACGCGCCGGCGCCGCCCGATCTGAAGGAGTTCTTCCACGTCGGCCCCGTCGACGTCACCCGCGAGGCGTACTACACCGCCCCGGCGGGACGCCGTCACTTCGAGCCGAACGTGTGGCCGGTCGCCCCGGCGGGCTTCGAGCAGGCCGCGACCGCGTACTACCGCACCATGAGTCGCCTCGCCCTGTTCCTCCTGCGGCTGGCGGCCCTCGCGCTCGACGTGGACGAAGCCTTCTTCGACGACAAGGCCGACCGGTCCATCGGGACGATGCGACTGAACTACTACCCGACGCAGGCGGGCGCTCCACGCCCCGGCCAGCTCCGCGCCAGCGCCCACACGGACTACGGCGGCTTCACCATCCTCAGCGGCGAGGAGGTGCCGGGCGGCTTGCAAGTCAGGACGCGCCGCGGGCGATGGATCGACGTCCGGACTTCGCCCACGACGTTCGTCGTGAATATCGGCGATCTCCTCATGCGCTGGACGAACGACCGCTGGCTCTCGAACATGCACCGCGTGGTGAATCCCTCGCCCGCCGACACGCCGAACGCCGCCCCGCGCCTGTCCATCGCGTTCTTCAACCACCCCAACTACGACACGCTGATCGAGTCCCTTCCCTCGCAGGGACCGGCGAAATACCCGCCCGTGCTCGCCGGCGAGTACCGCGACGCGAAGTATGCGAAGACGGCGCTGACGGGCGTCTCGGTCAGGGCCCCTTCCTGAGCTCCTCCATGAGGTCCTTGGCCGTCGAGACCCAGCCGAACTTGAGGTGGAAGTTCTTGAGCGTCGCAGCGTGCAGGTCGGGCAGGTACGAGGAGACGGCGTCGGAGACAATGGTCGTCCTGTAGCCCCGCTTGAACGCCTCGCGCGCGGTCTCCTCGACACAGATCTGTGTGACCGTTCCGGTGACGAAGAGTGACTCCACGCGCCGGGCCTTGAGGACGTCATCGAGGTTGGTGTTGTGGAAGGAGCCGTACCCGAATTTCTCGACGATCGGGTCCGCCGGGGCCGGATAGATCTCCTGGATGATGTCGGCGCAATCGAGCTCCTTCCCGACGTCCGGGTAGTGACGACGATGGCCGATCCAGCAGCAGCAGACGGGCGGCGCCAGCACCGGCGACCACTCCCAGATCAGCGTGCGTTCGGGACCGGCGACGAATTTCGTGTAGAGGATCGGGATCGCGCGCTCGCGGCAGAACGCGATGAGCGCGCGGTGGACTGCGATGGTGTCCCGTGCCTGAGGCACCTCGAGCGGCGCTCCCACCCTGACGAAATCGTTCTGCATGTCGACGATCAGCAGCGCCGGGCGTGTCAGTCTCTCCACGGCCATGGCGTTCCTCCCTGGGGAATGGTATCGCAGCGAGCGACCCCCCGCTCAACGACTCGCTCGCCTTGACGGCCTCGATCACCGAGACTACGATGCTCTCTCGCTTCACAACCCGGCGTGGAAAGGCGTGGCGCGTCGACAATGTCCCCGATCCTGGAGACGAAGGCCCTGGTCAAGCGCTTCGGCGGTCTCACCGCGACCAACGACCTTAACTTGAGCATCGATGCGGGTGAGCTGCGCTGCCTCGTGGGTCCGAACGGCGCCGGCAAGACGACGCTCTTCAATCTCATCACCGGCAAGGAGACGCCAACGGCAGGCGAGATCTACTTCATGGGCGAGGCGATCTCGCGGCTGCCGGTCCATGAGATCACACGAAAAGGCATCGGGCGGAAGTTCCAGGTCCCGAACGTCTATGAGAGCCTGACCGTGTACGAGAACGTGGCCGTCGCCGTGCACCGTCTCCTCCCGACGCCGGCGCTGTTCCGGAAGAGCGTGGCCGCGGAGCTCGGCGACCGCATCGCCGCCGTGCTGGGGGACGTGACACTCTCCGACAAGCGGGAGATGCCCGCCGCCTACCTGTCCCACGGCGAGAAGCAGTGGCTCGAGATCGGCATGGTGCTGGCGAGCGCGCCGAGGCTCCTCCTGCTGGACGAACCGACGGCCGGCATGAGCGCGGAGGAGACGAAGAAGACGGTGAGGCTGATTCGTGACCTGTCGGCACGCCGGCTCACGATCCTCCTGATCGGTCACGACATGCAGTTCATACGCGCCGTCGCGCACAAGGTGACGGTTCTCCACAAGGGCCAGATCGTGGCCGAGGGCGACATCGGCGCGATCGAGACCAACCGGCTCGTCCGGGACATCTACCTGGGGAAGGTGTAGCCGCGTGGGGGGAGCCACAGCCGCCGTGCGAAGCGCCAGCGTGCTCCAGGTCGAACACCTCGACACGGCCTACGGCCAGACGCGGATCCTGAAGGGCGTGACCTTCGAGGTCGGTGCGCGGGAGATCGTGGCCATCCTGGGCAGGAACGGCGCCGGCAAGACCACGCTCCTTCGCTCGATCATGGGGCTGACGCGAGCGCGGTCGGGAGGTGTGCGCTTCAAGGGTCGCGACATCACCGAGCTGCCCACCTACGAGATCGCGGCTCTCGGGATCAGCTACGTGCCTCAGGGGAAGCACATTTTCCCACGCCTGTCGGTCGCCGAGAACCTCCGGCTCGGGGCGCGCTTGCAGCGCTCCGCCGACAAGGCACTCCGACCCGAGGTCTTCGGCTATTTCCCGGTGCTCGGGGAGCGGCTCTCCCAGCACGGAGGCACCCTGAGCGGCGGCGAGCAACAGATGCTGGCGCTGGCGCGCGGGCTCGTCGGCGAGCCCGACCTGCTCCTCCTGGACGAGCCGTCGGAGGGTCTCCAGCCCAGCCTGGTGGACGCGATCCGGGGAATCATCGACCGCGTGTGCCAGGAGCGCGGGGTGGCGGCGCTGCTCGTCGAGCAGAACCTCGACTTCGCCCGCGCGCTGGCCGACCGCTACTACGTGATGGAGAACGGCACGATCGTGTTGCACGGTCGGGCGTCGGAGCTGGCGGACGAGGAGGTGATCAGGCAGTACCTTGCGGTGTGAGGTCTCGAAGCGGCCGCGAACGCAACGGAGCCCTGGAGGGGGAGGACGCGACGTGGCGAACACCATCACGAGGCGAGAGCTTCTCAAGTCTGTGGGTTACGCGACGGGAGCGAGCGTCGCGACGCTTGGCCATCCCGCGGTGCTGCGGGCGGCGGCGCAACCGGCGAAGATGGGCATCCTGGTCTCGCTCACCGGCGTCCACGCGATCTTCGGTGAAACGATGCTCCACTGCGCACAGTACGCCCAGAAGGAGATCAACGACCGCGGGGGCATCGAGGGCCGCAAGCTCGACTTCGTCATCGAGGACGACGAGACCGATCCCAAGGTCGGCATCGAGAAGGCCCGCAAGCTGATCAAGCGCGACCAGGTGGACGTCGTCGTCGGCTCGATCTCCAGCGCCATGCGGAATGCGGTCGGCTCGGTCACGACCAAGGAGAAGCGGGTCTACCTCTATCCGACCTATTACGAGGGCGGGTACTGTCACGACGGCGTCTTCATCACCGGCGCGGTTCCCAACCAGCAGGTCGAGCGATTCGTCCCCTGGATCATGGAGAACGTCGGGAAGACGTTCTACATCGCGGGCTCGGACTACATCTGGCCCAGGGAGACGTCGAAGGTCGTCCGGGCCCTGGTCGAGAAACGCGGCGGCTCCATCCTCGGGGAGGAGTACTTCCCCTGGAACACGCCCGATTTCAGCTCGCTGGTCAACCGCGTCGCGAGCACCAAGCCGGCCGTGATGTACAGCCTGCTCATCGGCAGCGACAGCGTGACGTTCCTGAAGCAGTTTCACAATTTCGGCCTGAAGAAGACGACCCGCATCTGCACCTCGGGGGTTGCCGAGAAGGAGGCGGCGGGGCTCGGCGAGGCGGGGATCGGTATCGTCTCCTCGCAGTCGTACTTCATGAGCATCGACACGCCGCGCAACAAGGAGTTCGTCGAGGGATTCCGCCGTATGTTTCCGAACGAGAAGCTCGTCGACAGCATCCCGGAGGGAATGTACAACGGGGTGCACGTGGCGGCCCTCGCGCTGGCGAAGGCCGGAAGCGGCGACTGGAGCAAGCTGACGAAGGCGGTCCCCGGGATCCGCTACAAGGCGCCGCAGGGCGACATCTGGATGGCCGACAATCGTCATGCGGCGCTGAACTCGATCATCGCCGAGGCGTACAACGAGAAGGGCGAGTTTCGGATCATCAAGAACTTTGGCGTCACGCCACCACAGGTGAACTGCTTCCAGTAATCCGGACGCGGCAACGGGGCGGCGCCGCCGCCCCACCACCGCGTGGTGAACGCACGTGTTAGAGCTCGGGTCCTTGCTCACGCAGTTTCTCAACGGCGCGACGCTGGTGAGCGTGCTGATCCTGATCTCGATCGGGCTCGCCATCATCTTTGGCGTGATGGGGGTCATCAATCTCGCCCACGGCGAGTTCTTCATCCTCGGGGCGTACACGGTCATCGCGGCCGACGTCCTCCGATTGAGCGCCTGGTGGGGGATCGCTCTGGCGCCGGTCGTCGTCGGCCTCTTTGGCGCGCTGGTCGAGGTCGGCATCATCCGCTTCCTCTACCGCCGTCCGCTCGAGACCCTGCTCGCGACGTGGGGGCTCAGCATCGTCATCCGCCAGCTCGTGCGTATCGTCTTCGGCGTGGGCTACCGGGCGTCGCCGCATCCCCTGCTGGGCGACGTGCGGGTGTTCGGCTTCACCTACCCGATCTACCGTGTCTTCCTGATGGCGGTGTGCGTGGCCGTCATCGCGATCACCTTCTACGTGTTCTATCGAACGGACTTCGGCTTGAAGATCCGCGCGATCACCCAGGACGTCGAGATGGCCTCGGCGCTGGCGATCAACACCTCGCGCATGTACCTCAGCACGTTCGCCCTCGGGTCGGCGCTCGCGGGCCTGGCCGGGGCGCTGATGACGCCGGAGATCACGGTCTCGCCCGAGGCCGGCGTGAACTTCCTGGCTCGCTCGTTCTTTGTCGTGATCCTGGGCGGGATCGGGCAGCTCGCGGGCGTGCTCGGGGGCGGGATCGTGGTCGGAGAGCTCGAGACGCTGCTCTCCTACCTGATCTCGGCGACGACCGCGCAGGCGGCGGTCCTGGTCATCGCCATCATCATCATTCGCTTCCGCCCGCGCGGGCTGTTCGGCGGATGAGATCGCAGCCGGCCCGCCTGCTCTTCGCGGCCGGCGTCCTCGTCGCCCTCGCCCTCCCACCGGTCGCGGGCAAGTATTACACCGAGCTGCTCAGCCAGGCGCTGATCTTCGGCATCTTCGCCATGAGCCTCGATCTGCTGTGGGGCTATGCCGGGGTCCTCAACTTCGGGCACGCGGCGTACTTCGGCCTCGGCGGCTATCTGGTCGCGCTGCTCGCGCGCGAGGTGCAGGGCTTCGACCAAAGCTACCTCGGGTACGCGCTGGCGGTCCTGCTGCCCGTCGTCCTCGCGGGGGCGCTCGGGTACTTCCTCTTCTACAGCCACGTCACCGGCGTCTACTTCACGATCATCACGCTCGTCGTGACCATGATCTTCCAGCTCATCGTGAGCGACTGGTACTGGCTCGGCGGGATGAACGGCCTCCTGGGCGTTCCCGGATTTGCGCTGCACGGCCCGTCCGGCCTCGGCTGGGAGTTCGACTCCGAGGCGCAGGTCTACTATGTGCTGCTCGTGGTGTCGGCGATCTGTTACCTTCTCTGTCGCTACATCGTGCGGTCGCCGTTCGGGCTCGTCATGGCGGCGACCAAGGACAACCAGGAGCGCACCGAGTTCTTCGGATACGACACCGCGTACCTCACGACGATCATGTTCATGATCTCGGCGGGACTCGCGGGGCTGAGCGGAGCGCTCTACGCTCATTTCTCGGGATTCGTCTCGCCACCGCTCTTCGGCCTCAATTTCTCGACCGACGTGATCGTCTGGGTCGCGGTGGGGGGGCGAGGCACCCTCGTGGGGGCGTTCGTGGGTGCGGTGCTCGTCAACTTGCTCAAGGCGATCATCAGCGATTTCCTCGCGGTGCTCTGGCTTCTGATCGTCGGCCTGTTTTTCATCGTCACCGTGTTCTTTTTTCCCGACGGGATCGTGGGCACGCTCCGGAGGACGCCGTGGCGAGCGCCGCGGCCGCTTCCCCGAGCGGCGTCGATGCGAGAAGGAGGCGTCTAGGCCATGAACGTGCGAAAGCCATCCATCGAAGAGCTACGCCGGGCCGCCGAGGCCTACCACATGCGACTCACCGACGAGGACCTCGCGGCGTACCGGAACCTCATGGACGAAGCGATCGTGTCGTACCGGCGAGTCGACGAGCTCCGCGAGCCGAAGTTGCCCGTCCAGTACCCGCGCACCACGGGGTATCGACCGGCGCCCGAGGAGAACCCCTTCAACGCGTGGTACTGGAGGTGCTCGATCAAAGGCGCACCGTCGGGCGCGCTCGCCGGCAAACGAGTCGCGATCAAAGACAACGTGTGCGTGGCGGGCATCCCCATGATGAACGGGACGTGCGTGCTCGAGGGCTACGTCCCCGACGTCGATGCGACGATCGTGACCCGCATCCTGGACGCGGGCGGCGAGATCGCCGGCAAGTCGGTGTGCGAGAGCCTGTGCCTCTCCTGCAGCAGCCATACCGCCGACACCGGGCCGACCCATAACCCGCACAAGCGCGGCTACTCGGCGGGCGGTTCCTCGAGTGGGTCGGCGGCCCTGCTCGCGGCCGGTGCGGTCGACCTGGCCATCGGAGGCGACCAGGGCGGCTCCATTCGCATGCCTGCGTCGTTTTGCGGCGTCTTCGGCCTGAAGCCGACCTATGGTCTGGTCCCATACACCGGCATCTTCCCCATCGAGCTGACGCTCGACCACACCGGACCGATGGCGCGGACGGCGGCGGACTGTGCGCGACTCCTCGAGGTCATCGCCGGGCTGGACGGGCTCGATCCCCGTCAGCCCACGAACCTCCAGCCCGAGGCCTACAGTCAGGGGCTGACCGGCGAGGTGCGCGGCCTTCGCCTGGGCATCGTCCGCGAAGGCTTCGGCTGGCCGGGCCTGTCCGAGATCGATGTCGACGCCGGCGTGCGTGAGGCGACGCAGCGCTTCACCAAGGTCGGAGCCACGGTGAGAGAGGTCTCGATCCCGCTGCACCGCGACGCCATCCACATCTGGAGGCCCATCGCGATCGAGGGCACGACCATGCTCATGGTGCGCGGCAACGGGATGGGCACCAACTGGAAGGGCTACTACAACACGAGCCTCCTCGACGCCTATGCCCGCGGGCGCCGGGCGCGAGCCACCGAGCTCTCGGAGAGCACCAAGCTCACCGTCCTGCTGGGTCACTTCATGCAGGACTATTACGACGGGCGCTACTACGCGAAAGCGCAGAACCTCGCGCGGACGCTGAAGGCCGCCTACGACGCGGCGCTCCAGGAGTGCGACGTGCTCGTGATGCCGACGACGCCGATGAAGGCCACACCGCTGCCGCCGCTCGACGCCCCGCGCGAGGAGATCATTCGGCGCGCGCTCGAGGTTCTGCCCAACACGTGCCCCTTCGACGTCACGGGCCACCCCGCGATGAGCGTCCCGTGTGGAATGTCGCAGGGGCTTCCGCTCGGGATGATGCTGATCGGTCGCAGCTGGGAGGACGGCACCGTGCTCCGCGCGGCCCACGCCTTCGAGCAGGTCCAGCGGTAGCGCTTGACGCGGCCTCGCGTTGGACATAGGGTTCCAGGGCCGGATCTGGCTCGGTGTCCCCGCACCTTGGTGAGGCCGTCACAATGGCCGGGAGGTCTCCATGCGACAGGGTTCGCTGCTCGGCGCCGTTCTGGTGTTCTGTTCGGTGGTGCTCGCGACGGCGGTCGGCACGCCGGTCCCGGCCCTTGCGCAGGGGGCGGCCGAAGACTGCCTCGCGCCGCCACCCAAGAATCAGGATCTCACGCTGGTGGCCGCCTACGCCGCGAGCCCGCCTGCGGTCGACGAAGTGGCGTTCACGATGGAGACCGAGAACCTGATGGCGCTCACCTACGGGGGCGACCTCGTCCAGTACAAGCCCATCTGGTATCCGGACCACAAGGTCTGCGGCGCGGGCGTCAGCCTCCCCGGCGACCAGGCCGTCATGGGCCGTTGGGCCGAGAGCTGGAGCTCCGCGTCGGACGGCACCGCGTGGACGTTCCGGCTCAAGAAGGGCGTCAAGAGCTACGCCGGCAACGAGATGACGTGTGAGGACATCCGCTGGTCGTGGGCGCGCGCCTACGAGATGAAGGGCGTGAAGTTCTTCTTCGCGCAGGTGATCGGCCTGGCGACCCACGAGGACGTGACGTGCCCCGACCGGCACACCGTCCGGTACAAGATCAAGGCCCTCAACCCGCTCTTCCTCAAGCTCCAGGCGATGAACTACTACGGCGGGCCGTTCGACGCGACGGAGGCGAAGAAGCACGCCACGTCCGGCGACCCCTGGGCCAAGGAGTGGCTCAAGACCAACACCGCCGGCTTCGGCCCGTACCACCTCCTCCGGCACGTCCCCGGGCAGGAGCTCGAGCTGGTCCGCAACCCGCACTACCAGCCGCGGCCGGCCGTGGGCCGGATCCTCATCAAGATCATCCCCGACTCGGCCACCCGGCTCGCGCTCCTCAAGCGGGGCGAGGTCGACTACGCGATGCGGCTCCGGGAGCGCGAGTACCAGGAGATCATGAGGGACCCGAACCTCGAGGTCGTCCGCCACACCGCGAACTTCATCCCGTACTTCGGTTCGGTCCAGACGAACCCGATCATGGCCAACGTGAAGGTGCGGCAGGCCCTCGCCTACGCCGTCCCCTACGCCGAGATCCAGCAGAAGGTCTACTTCGGACAGGGGCGCCTGATCCGGAGCATCACGCCCGAGATCTACCCGAACTACACGCCGAAGTTCTGGGTCTACAAGACCGACCTGGCCCGGGCGAAGGCGCTGCTGAAGGAGGCCGGGTACCCCGACGGCTTCGACATCAACATCGCGTACGACAAGGCGATCGCCGAGATGGAGGAGACCTGCATCCTCATCAAGAGCTCGTTCGAGAAGGTCGGCCTGAAGGTCCGGCTGGAGGGACTCCCCTCGGCCGTGTACTCCGAGACGAAGTTCACCCGGAAGCAGATGGCCCACTGCGACAACTTCCAGTGGCCCTGGGTCGCCGACACCGGCTACACGGCCTGGGTCTACCTCACCCACCCCAAGACGAACGTGATGGACGGCGTGGGGAACGACGACCCGGAGCTGAACGACCTCACGGAGAAGATGTTCCAGACCTCCTACGGCGCGGAGCGCCTGAAGATGGACCTCCGCATCCAGCAGATCGCCGCCGAGCGGGTCCCCTGGATCTTCCTCGTCAACCCCGGCTGGCGCGAGGCGTTCAAGAAAGAGTGGAAGGGATTCCACTGGTACCCGGACAACAACGTCCACTTCGACTGGCTCTACAAGAAGTGACCGGCGGCTGGCGCGAGGCGCCGTCGAGCCCTCCCGACGGCGCCTCGCCCGGCCCCATGTCGTGCACGTGACCGACGGGGGACGGTCGCGGTGAGGTTCTGGCGATACGCCGCTCAGCGGCTGGCCTTCCTGCCGCTCCAGCTGTTCATCGTCTCCGTCATCGTCTTCTTCCTGGTGCGGCTCCTCCCCGGTGATCCCTCGTATCTTCTGGCCGGGCCCTTCGCCACCGTCGAGCGCGTCGAGGAGGTGAGGACGCGCCTGGGTCTGAATCAGCCCCTCCACGTCCAGTACGTGCGCTACGTCCTGAGCATCGCCCGGGGCGAGCTGGGGACGTCCTGGGTCACCTCGCGGCCGGTCCTCGCCGACATCGCTCAGCGCCTCCCCGCCACCATGGAGCTGGTCCTCCTCGCCGTCTTCTTCTGCGTCGTCATCGGCATCCCGCTCGGCGTGCTGACGGCGGTACGCAAGCGCGGGATCGCGGATCGGCTCGTCTTCGGTTACGGGCTTCTCGCGGGCGCGCTCCCGGACTTCTGGTTCGCGCTCATCGTCATCTTCGTGTTCTTCTACAAGCTCGGCTGGTTCCCCGGCCCCGTCGGACAGCTCGACCTCACCGTGAGCATGCCGCGCCACGTCACGGGAATGTACGCGCTCGACGCCCTGCTCACCGCCGACTGGCCGGCCCTCCGGTCCGCCGTCACGCACCTCGTCCTGCCCGTCGCGACGCTGACCGCTATCTACATGCCGCTGGTGATGAAGAACACGCGCTCCACGATGGAGGACATGCTTGGCTCCGACTTCGTCACCTACGCGCGGGCGGCCGGGCTGTCGCGCCTGATGCAGCTCCGGTACGCGCTGCGGAACTCGCTCCCCTCGGTGGTCACCATCGTCGGCATCCTCTTCTGGTTCCTGCTCGGGGGCGCGGTGCTGGTGGAGACCGTCTTCGCGTGGGGCGGTCTCGGGCAGTACGCCGTACAGTCCGTCGTCAACTCCGACTACGCCCCGCTCCAGGCCTTCGTGCTCCTCACCGCCGTCTTCACCAGCGTGGTGTTCCTCCTGGTCGACCTCGCCTACTTCTTCCTGGACCCGCGGATCCGGGCGTGACGATCCCGACGGCGCACTTCTGGCGCTTCGCGCGGACGCAGCCAGGATTCCTCTTCGGACTCGTGGTGGTGATGGTCACGGTGTTCCTGGCCCTCTTGGGCCCGTGGATCGCGCCCTACCGCCCCGAGGAGGCGCTCCCCGGGCAGGCGGTCCTGCCTCCCAACGTTGACCACTGGATGGGCACCGACATCTCGGGCATGGACATTTTCTCCCGCGTCATCGCGGCGCCCCGCATCGACCTCACGATCGCGCTGATCTCGACGGTCGTCGCCTTCGTGGGCGGCGTCGTCCTCGGCGTCGTCTCCGGCTTCTTCGCCGGCGCGCGGGGGTTGTGGGCGCTCGTCAGCAACGCGATCATGCGTGGCGCGGACATCTTTCAGGCCTTCCCGCTCTTCATCTTCGCGCTCGCGCTCGTCGGGTTCCGGGGCCCGAGCATCCAGAACGTCATCGTCGCGCTCGCCTTCCTGAACGTCCCGTTCTTCCTGCGTGTCACGCGCGGCGCCGTGCTGCACGTGCGCGAGCGCCCCTTCGTGGACGCCGCGCGCTGCGTCGGGGGCTCGGGGCTCCGGATTGCCTTCGTGCACGTCATGCCGAACGCGCTCACGCCGGCGCTCGCCAACCTCTCGCCCACGATCGGCTTTTCGATCCTGCTCACCTCCGCGCTGAGCTTCGTCGGCGCCGGGGTGCCGATCCCGACGCCCGAGTGGGGCTCGATGATCGCCATCGGGGCACCGAACATGATGACCGGCCAGTGGTGGACGGCGCTCTTCCCCGGTCTCGCCCTCGGCGTGACGATCCTCGGCTATGCGCTCGTGGGCGACGGGCTCCGCGACTACCTCGACCCTACCCATCGGCAATAGCGTGGACGCGCTGCTCGAGGTGAAAGACCTCCACGTCGACTACCTCCGCGACGCGGGCCCCGTGCGGGTCCTCAACGGCGTCGATCTCACCGTCTACCCTGGCGAGTCGCTGGGCGTGGTCGGCGAGTCCGGTGTGGGCAAGACGGTGCTGGTGCGGGCGATTCTCGGGCTGCTGCAGCCGCCGTGGCGCGTCACGCGTGGACAGGTCCTGTACGAGGGCGACGAGCTGCTGAGGCAGTCCGAGAAGGAGCTGCGCACCATCCGCGGTCGCGGGATCGCCCTCACCACTCACGAGCCGCGCAAACACCTGAACCCGGTGTCCACGATCGGCGCGCAGATCGCCAACGTCGTGCGGGCCCATGCCACGGTCGGGCACGCCAAGGCCCGGGAGCGCGTGCTGGAGCTGCTTGGGAGGGTCGGTTTCCCCGACCCCGAGGCGCGCCTGACCGCGTATCCGCACGAACTGAGCGGGGGAATGTGCCAGCGGGTGATCATTGCCATGGCGCTCGCTCACTCGCCGAAGCTCCTCATGGCGGATGAGCCCACCGCCGGGCTCGACGTGACGATCTCACTTCAGGTGCTGGATCTCATGCGGGGCCTGGTGCGCGACGCCAACTCGTCCCTCCTCCTCGTCTCGCGGGACCTGGGTGTCGTCGCGCACTACTGCCAGCGGGTCGCCGTGATGTACCAGGGGCGGATCGTCGAGAGCGCGGGCGTGCAGACGTTCTTCGAGCGGGCGACGCATCCCTACAGCCGCCGCCTCCTGCGCGCCGCCACCGCCGCCCGGGACGAGGGCCGCGGCGCGACGACGTCGGCCGGCCCGCGCGTCGCCGCCGCGGTCGTCGGCTGCGCTTACACGCCGCGCTGCCCGGTGCGGGTCGAGCGCTGCGCGACGGAGCCCCCCGCCCTCGAGCCGGTGGCCGCCGGGCATCTGGTGCGCTGCTTCCTGGGGGCCGAGATCGCAGCGGGGCGGGTCACCGTCTGATGGGCGAGCGCGCCCTCGAGGTCGACCGGCTCGTCAAGTTCTTCCCGCTGGGTCGGCGGCGCACGGTCAAGGCCGTGAACGGCGTCTCGTTCCACATCGACCGCGGGGAGGCGCTGGCCCTGGTGGGCGAGAGCGGCTCGGGCAAGACGACGGTCGGACGCTGCATCCTCCGCCTCATCGAGCCCACGGAAGGAAGGATCACCTTCCTCGGCGACGACGTCACGGCCATGACCCAGGAGCAATTCCGCCCGTGGCGGCGACGGATCCAGCTCGTCTTCCAGGAGCCGTACGACTCCCTGAACCCGCGCATGCGGATCGGCCGGATCCTCGACGAGCCGCTCATGCTCGCGGATCGGTCCACACCCGGCGGCCGGCGGGCGCGGGTCCTCGAGCTCCTCGACATGGTCGGCCTCGGCGCCGCGTTCCTCACCCTCTACCCCCACCAACTCAGCGGGGGCGAACAGCAGCGCGTCGGCATCGCGCGCGCCATCGCCACCAACCCGGACCTGGTGGTCCTCGACGAGCCGACCTCCGCCCTCGACGTCTCGGTGCGCGCCGAGATCCTCGACCTCCTCACCGACCTCCAGCAGCGGCTGGGGTTCGCCTACCTCTTCATCTCCCACGACCTCACGGCCGTTCGCCGCGTCTGCCAGCGGGTGGCCATCATGTACCTGGGCAAGATCGTGGAGACGGGGCCGACCGACGAGATCTTCGCCCGCCCGCTCCATCCCTACAGCCGAGCGCTGCTGTCCTCGGTGCTCTACCCCGACCCGGTCGACCAGCGGTCCCGCTTCCTCCTGGCGGGAGAGATCCCGAGCCCGATCGACGTGCCGGCCGGCTGCCACCTCCATCCCCGCTGCCCGTGGGCCATCGACGACTGCGCCCGTGATTACCCACCCCTCGAAGAGCTTCTCCCGGGTCGCCGCGTCGCCTGCTTCCTGGCCCGCCGGCAAAACGGGATCGCCGAACCCCGGGCCGACGCCCGGTCAGGAGTGCCCCATGAGTGACTCGTCTCCGATCACCCCCGACGTCGCGCGGGTCCTCGCCGAGTGGTCGGAGCTCCGCGCCGACAGGACACGGGACACCGAGCTCGCCGAGGTCTTCGCGGCCTTTCGCCGGCGCGTCGAGCGGCTTTACGCGATGGACGTCGGGTCATTCGAGTTCGACTTTCTCCACCCCATGAGCCATGAGTCCTGACGACCTGCGGAGCCTCACGATCACGGGCGCGGGGCGGCTGCTGCGCGCCCGGAAGCTCTCGTCGATGGAGCTGACGCGCGCCTGCCTCGACCGGATCCAGCAGCTCGACGGCACGCTGAAGGCCTTCATCACCGTGACCGCCGACCTCGCCCTGGCGCAGGCGCGCCGGGCGGACCGCGAGATCGCAAAGCGCGCCTACCGGGGCCCGCTCCACGGCATCCCCGTCACGCTCAAGGACATCTACTGCACCAGGGGCATCCGCACGACCGCGGGGTCGCGGATCCTCGGCGACTTCGTCCCGAGCGCCGACGCCACCGCAACGGCGCGGCTGGCCGAGGCGGGCGCCGTTCTCGTCGGCAAGACGAACCTCCACGAGTTCGCCGCGGGCGTGACGAGCGACAACCCGCACTTCGGAACATGCCAGAACCCGTGGAAGCTCGGATACATCCCGGGCGGGTCGTCGGGGGGATCGGCCGCAGCCGTCGCGGCCGGCCTCGGCCTGGCGTCGCTGGGCAGCGACACGGGCGGGTCGATCAGGATCCCCGCCTCCTTCTGCGGCATCGTCGGCCACAAGCCGACCTACGGACTCGTTCCCCGCACGGGGATCCTCCCGGAGAGCTGGTCCCTCGACCACGGTGGCCCCATGACCCGCACGGTCGCCGACGCCGCGGTCGTGCTCCAGGCGATCGCTGGCCACGACGCCCGCGATCCCTCGTCGGCGCGCGTCAGACTCCCGCGTCTCCAGCGGGCGCTCCGGCCCGACCTCGAGGGCGTCCGCGTCGGCGTGCCGTCGCACTACTACTTCGACGTGATCGACCCCGAGGTCGAGCGCCTGGTGCGGGCGGCGATCGACGAGCTCCGGAAGCTCGGCGCGTCGGTGGTCGAGGTCAAGATCCCCGGAGTCGAGGCCGCGCTCGACACCTGCTTTGTCGTCGCGTGGGCGGAGGCCGCGCACTACCACCGCGAGTGGCTCCTCACGCGCCCACAGGACTACGGGGCTGACGTCGGCGGGCTCCTGAAGGGCGCGCTCCTCTATTTGGCGACGGACTACCTGCAGGCGCAGCGGGTGCGCGCCCGCATCCGTCACTCGCTGAGCGAGGTGTTCCGCCGCGTGGACGTCCTCGTATCACCGGCGACGCCGCTCCCCGCGACCCCGATCGGGCGACTCGAGGTTCCCCTGAAGAGCCGCACGGTCTCGGTGCTCGACGTGGGCGCGCGCCTCACGTGTGTCGCCAACCTGACCGGCGAGCCCGCGTGCAGCGTCCCCTGCGGCTTCACGCGGGCCGGGCTGCCCGTGGGCCTGATGGTCCACGGCCGGGCGTTCGCAGACGCGAAGGTCCTGCGGGTCGCCTACGCCTACGAACAGGCGAGCGGATGGACGGCCCGGCTCCCCGGAGGTCTCTGACCCGAGGGTCAGCGCGAAACGACGGGCACCTCCTGCCAGCCGCGGCGCGCGCGAAGCTCGGCCCGGAGGGCGGCCGTCGCCGTACCGTCCACCGTCCAGGTACGGGAGTCGATGACAACTCCGTAGTCGTCGCGCGCAGACCGCAGGCTCACGAGCTCATTGCGGACATCGCGCAACACCCGGTCCGGGGCTCGCTCGAGCGGGTCGCCCCAGCCCCCGGGGCCTGGCTGGTCGTGACGGAAGACGTCGCCGCGCTTCATGATCATCGTGAACTTGCCCGGCAGCACACGGTCCTCGCGTCCCGGATTCAGCACGTTGAGCGAGGGGCGCCCGGGCCCACCGCCGAAGAGGCCCCAGGGGCGAAAGACGTTGCGATCGGCGCGCACCTGGAGGACGGCTTCCTCTTCGAGGAGCCGGTAGTCACGGCGGATCGAGGCTCCGCCGCGGTGCTTGCCTGGCCCGCCCACGTCCTGAAGGAACTCGGTGCAGAGGATCTCGAGCGGCTGCTCGGCCTCCGTGATCTCCACCGGCGGCAGCGACATGTTGGCGAACATGTTGGCGTTGCCGTCGAGGCCGTCGGCCCAGGCACGGCCGCCCCAGGCTGAGCAGATGAACTCCACGAAAATGAACGGCCGGCGGTCCGGATAGTAGCCGCCGATCGACACGCCCGTGTTGCCGCCCTCCGACGACGCGATCGTCCGCTCTGGCAGCATGCGGGCCAGCGCCCCGAAGCACGTGTCGAGCATACGAAAGCCCGTGAGGCCTCGGGCGGCGGAGGCGGCCGGCAGCACGCCGTTGGCGATCGTCCCGGGTGGGGCGATGACCTCGATCGGCCGATAGAACCCGGCGTTACACAGGACGTCATGGGAGAGGACGGACTTGAGGCACGTAAACGTGGCGGCCTTGGTGAAGGAGAGCGTGTTGTTGATGGCGCCCTTGACCTGGGGCGAGGTGCCGGTCCAGTCGGCCACCAGGCGATCGCCCGTCTTCCGCAACGTCACGAAGAGTCGGATGGGCTTGCCGTAATCGACGCCGTCGTCGTCGATCCAGTCCTCGAACGACCACTCGCCGTCGGGTAGCTGGCGAAGCGCCGCCCGCGTCAGGCGCTCGGTGTAGTCCAGGATCTCCTCCATGTAGACCTTGACCCGCTTGGCGCCCTGGCGCGCGACGAGCCGGAGAAACGCCGCCTCGGCGATGTGACACGCGGCGAGCTGGGCGCGCAGGTCGCCGAAGACCCGCACCGGCAGGCGGACGTTCTTCTCGATCAGTCGAAAGAGCGTCTCGTTCGGCTCGCCCCTGTCGTACATCTTCACGGGCGGGATGCGCAGGCCCTCCTGGTAGATCTCGGTGGAGTCCGAGGCGTTGGAGCCAGCGACCCGACCCCCCATGTCGGTCTGGTGGCAGATGGTCGCGGCGAAGGCCAGCCGCTTCCCCTCGTGGAAGATGGGCTTGAGAACGAAGACGTCGGGGATGTGCATGCCGCCCTCGAACGGATCGTTCAGGCAGTACACGTCGCCCGGGTGCATGCGGTCGGCGAAGCGCCCGATGGTGGCGGCCAACGCGTCGGGGAACGAGGAGAGGTGGGCGGGCAGCGTGAGCCCCTGCGTGACGGTCCGTCCCGCGCCGTCGCAGAAGGCGGTCGAGTAGTCCATGTTGTCCTTGAGCACGCCGGAGTACGCGGTGCGCAGGATGGTCAGGGCCATCTCGTCGGCGATCGACAGGAGCGTGTTCTTGAACAGCTCGAAGCCGATCGGATCGCGGAGCGCCGTCGCCATCTACGATCTCCTCGCCGCTCAGATCTCCTGGCCCAGCTCGATCATGATGTTGCCGTAGGCGTCCAGCGCGGCCCGGGCGCCAGGGGGCACCACGCAGGTGGCGTCGTACTCCTCGATGATGCACGGGCCGACGCGCGGTGTGGCGAGGTCCGGGCGGTCGAGGATGGGCGTCTCCTGCCAGCCGCGGTCGGGACCGAAGTACACGCGCCGCGTCGGAGGATCGCCGCCGCCTCGCCGGTCGATCCTGAGTCGTTCCGGCACCCTCGGCCGGTCGGGGAGGCCCTGGGCGACGACGCGGAGGCTCACGATCTCGACGGGCTCGTCGGGCCCGGCCCTGTGCCCGTACGTCCGCTCGTGCTCCTGCCCGAAAGCCTCCGCCAGAGCGGCAACGGTGCTCCGGTCGACGGAGCCCCCGGTCACCGGGACAGTCAGCTCGAACGACTGACCCTGGTAGCGGCAGTCGGCCGAGCGCCGGATGCGCACGGCGCGGCCGGTGAAGCCCTCGGCGGCGAGCTGCTCGGTCGCCTCGGTCTCCATACGGTGGAACACCTGACCGAGCGCGGCCGGCTCGGCCTCCGCTGCCAGGCGTCGCCAGGTCCGTACGTAGTGGTGCTCGACGTCGGCGTAGAGCAGCCCGAACGACGAGAACAGTCCCGGGGCCGGCGGCACGACGATCCGTCGCATCTCGAGCTGCTGCGCCATTCCCGTCGCGAAGACTGGTCCGTTGCCGCCGAACGCGAACAGGGCGTACTCGCGGGGATCGCGGCCGCGCTCGCTCGACACCGCGCGGATGGCGCGCATCATGTTCGACGCGGCGATCAGGTGTGCCCCGTGAGCGGCCTCGGCCAGCGGCAGCCCGAGGGGGCGCGCGACCTTCTCCTCGAACACCTGGTGGGCCCGCGCCGCGTTGAGCTTCACCGCGCCGCCGGCGAGGCGGGTCGGGTTCAGGTAGCCGAGGATCACGTTCGCGTCGGTGATGGTGGGCTCGGTGCCGCCAAGGTCGTAGCAGAGCGGCCCCGGGGAGGCGCCCGCGCTCCGAGGGCCGACCTGGAGCGCGCCGCCGGCATCGATCCACACCAGCGAGCCCCCGCCCGCGCCCACCTCGGCCAGGTCGATCGCGGGCACTCGCAGCAGGTAGCCGGCGCCGGTGAGGAGCCGCGAGCCGTGCACGATACCGCCGCCGACCTGGTACTCCGCGGCCCGGCTGACGTCGCCGTCCTCTACGAGCGCGGCCTTGGCGGTCGTCCCGCCCATGTCGAAGGTAATGAGCTTGCCCAGATCGAGCCGTTGTGCCAGCACCTGGGCGCCCACGACGCCGGCAGCCGGGCCAGACTCGATGACGTGGATGGGCTTCTGCGCCGCCGCCGCGTCGGTCATGAGGCCGCCGTTCGACTGCATGATGAGGAGCGGCGCCTTCACCCCGATGTCGTCGAGACCACTCCTGAGCGTCGCGAGATAGCTGCGCACGATCGGCATCACGTAGGCATTGATGACGGTCGTCGAGGTCCGCTCGTACTCCCGGATCTCCGGCAGCACCTCCGCGCTGATGCAGGTGACCAGGCCGGGCGCGCGGCGCGCGACGATCTCCTTGATGCGCTCCTCGTGCACGGGGTTGGCGTACGAGTTGAGGAGGCAGACGGCGAGCGCCTCGATCCCTTCCCCCAGCAGCCGGTCGAGGACACGCTCGACGTCGACGGGATCGAGCGGCGCCTGGACCTCGCCACGCGCGTTGATCCGCTCCTGGACCTCGACCCGGAGGTAACGTTCGACCAGCGGCGCCGGCTTCTCCCATGTGAGGTCGTAGAGACGGGGCATGCGCAACCGACGGATCTCGAGGATGTCACGGAACCCCTTGGTCGTGATGAGCCCGGTCTTCGCGCCCCTGAGCTCGAGGATCGCGTTGGAGGCGACGGTGGTCCCGTGGAGCACCTCGGCGACGTCGGCGCCCACCAGGCCGGTCTCGCGGAACACCTCGCCGACCCCCTCGACGATGGCGCGCGCGTAGTCGTCGACGCTCGAGGACACCTTCTTGGTGTGCAGGCGCCCGTCCGCATCGAGCAGGACGATGTCCGTGAACGTCCCCCCGATGTCGACGCCGACCCGGAACCGAGTCATGCCGAGCGCCTCCCCTGCGTCAGCCTCAGATCATACTCCCAGCCTGCGGGATTTCCGCATGCTCCTCTACGGGTTTCTCCGCATTGTGCTCGGCCCCGCGCGTACCTACTCCTCCATGCATGTACTGGATTGACCCCGACGAGTCTGCCCACGCTGCGGGCGGTCACGGCTGATGAGCTCGAGCCAAGCGAAAAGGAGCAAGACATGTTAAAACGCGTTCTGATCTTCGCCGGACTCGCCCTGTTGCTGCCGGTGCTCCCGACTGCCGGCGACACGGCCTCGGATGTCACGCTGTACGAAATCAGCGAGAGGGTCACGTTCCTTCCCGAGAGTCTGGACGGCAGCGTCATCGTCCGGAATGCGAGGTCCCCGCTCCTCGGAGTCGCCAACCTCGGCACTCCCTTGTGTCCGTCCGAGTTACTGATCGCTGTTCCACGACTCAGGAAATGCACGGTCAGCGCGACCGGGACGAGCGACCTCTCTATGGTCACGGGCATCGGGCCGGTCTATGGAAGGTTCTACGTCCTCATCAATGCGCCGGGTAACAGCAAGGTCCACGTCCCCAATCTGCCCGTGATCACCGGGACCTTCGACGGTATCGTCGATCTCTCGCTCGCCGTGCACTCCGGGGTGCCGCTCGGTTCGATCGCAGGCAACTTCACGATCACGCAGATGGCGGATGCGAGCGGCACCCTGATGCCCGTGACGCCCGTCCCTCTGCCCTTCACGGGCACGTTCCGGCTCCCCTTCGGGATCGACGCACTCGGCCTGGTCGGCGAGAGCGACGACGAGGACGACGCGTTCTATCTCGCCGACGATCGCACGACGCTGATCCGGGTCAGGGACAGAGAGCGCGCGGTCGGCTTCCCGCCCGTGCGCCTCGAGGTGCGCTTCGGGCCGTAGCGGCGACCGCGCGCCAAGCCACCGGTGATCAGCCTTCTTTGACCGCCGCGTGGGCTTCAGTACACTGGGACGAGAAGGCTTTCCGGGCAATGTCCAATCAGCAGGCGCTCCTTGTGTTCTTGCGCGCCCTCCTGGCCGCCAAGAAGTCGCTGGCGCTCTACCCCCCGACCAGCGAGGCAGCGACAGCGTGGATCGAGCGCCTACGGCGCTCGTTGGACGACGCCTTCCGCCAGGGGCTGATCTTCCCGATCCGAGTGGGGCGGGACCGCTTCACCTGGGCGGGCGGAGAGCTCCCCACCACGGATCCGGCGCTCAAGGGTCTCCGGTTCGAGATGCAGTCTCGGGGGATCGCCGAGCTCAGTATCGAGCCGTCGGTCGAGAACTGGGAGCTCCAGGCAATGCTGGAGGTCCTCAACAAGCCGGTCAAACAGTTCGCCTCCATCACTGCCGCACGCAACTACCTCCGCGATCGAGCCGTCGTCCGCGTGAGCGTCGGTGCGCCAGGTCTCGCCGGCCTCCCGGCGCCCCCCGGTAATCTGGACGTCGGCTGGTCCACCGGCACGGAGGAGTCGGGCTCTGGGCCGATACTCCGTGGGACGGGTGCGGACACCCTGGATCGGCTCGTCGAGTCCATCCTCAAGGTGGTCGACGAGCGATTCGAGAACCTGACGTATGAGCGTACCGGGTTGCTCGAGTGGTTCGAGACCGTCTCGCGCGGTGGGCGGTTCGATCTCCTCTACGCGGCGATCAAAACGCTCGGCGCGATGGCGCAAGGCAGTGGCGACCGCGAGGTTCGCGCGCGAACGACGCTCGAGGCACTCATGCTCCTCCCCGACGCGACCCAGACGCCCCTCTTCGGTGACTACCTCCTTCCCGGTGCGGGGACCGATCTCACCGCGTTCAACCTCCTCACGCAGGTCACCGAGGACGAACTGCGACAGATCGCCCGCCACGTCCCGCGGGAGCGGCTGGTCGCGCTGACGACGGAGCTGCTCGAGTACCCGTGGGAGGAAGGCAA
Source organism: Candidatus Rokuibacteriota bacterium (assembly GCA_003221695.1). Classification (GTDB taxonomy): domain Bacteria; phylum Methylomirabilota; class Methylomirabilia; order Rokubacteriales; family CSP1-6; genus 20CM-2-70-11. Next base: position 50,879 of record QHSX01000041.1, on the reverse strand, counting down.
GCGACTGCGCTTGCTGGAGGCGATCACGTTGACGCTCGAGCGTGGCACCGAGCTCGGGGCGCCTCCAGCAGGACCCGCCCTGCTCTCGCACAAGGACCCCCTGTTACTCGAACTGCGGCAGGAGATCATGGACGCCTGCCGTCCCGACATGCTCCTCGCGCGAAGCGCGGACGTGCTCCTGGCGCTGATCGGGAGCGTCCAACCCGCCGACTCTCCGGGGTTCGCAGTCGATTCGCTGGCGGAGATCGCTCGCGAGGCGCTGGCGGGCGGCCAGCCCGATCTGGCCCTACGCGTCCTGCGCAGCGTTGCGGCCGACCCGCCGACCTCGACCGCGCTGATCCGCGGCAAGCTCGCCGGGCACAGCCACGTCTCGCTCCTCGTGGATCTCCTCCGTCGGGACCCTCCGACGGGCCCGATGGACGTCGCGAGCGAATATCTGCGTCTCGCCGGCCCAGAGGGAGCGGAGGCGTTCACGGCGCTCCTCGCGGAGGAGCCACACCGCCGGATCCGGATACGGATGTGCGAAGTGCTGGCCCGCGTGGGAGTGCCGGCGATCCCCTCGTTGCTGTCGCGGCTCAATGACAAGCGGTGGTTCGTGGTGAGGAACGCCCTCTATACGCTCCGGAAAATCGGGCACGCGTCCGCGTTCCCGGCGATCGTCCCCGTGCTGGAGCATCCCCACCCGCGGGTCCGGGTGGAGGCCGTACGTGTCGCCTTCCACGTCGGCGGGGCAGGCGCGAGAGCCCCACTTCTCCGCCGCGTGCACGATCCAGACACATCGGTGCGACGGGCGGCGATCAGCGCAGTCGGCGTCCCAGGGAACGACACCGCCGTCCCGGAGCTGCGAAAGGTGCTGCTGGGCTCAGGCGCCCGGAGCGAGGACGACGCGGAGGTCCAGCTGGAGACGATCCGCGCGCTCGCCTCGATCGGCACCTCGGCCGCGCTGGAGGTGCTCGAGGCGACCGTCAGCCGACGCACCTGGTTCTGGAAGCGCGCCGACCGCCGCGTCCGGGATCTGGCCGCAGAGACGCTGAGCGGCCGGAAGCCGCGGACGCGCGTCTCCCCCGAGGCTGTTGATGACAGATAGTGCGACCGATCAGGCGTCGCACGTCTTCGGCTGCTTGCACGGCATGGTCCGGACGGCCGCGCTCTATCCACGGATGCACGCGCTGACGGTCAAAGCCAAGCAGACCCTGCACGATGCATTGACCGCCTACCTGAGTACGCACGGGAGGCTCGTGTATCGCTTCCTGGGCGACGTTCTTGTCGCCGACGATCGGATCCTCCCTCGAGAAAGCCTCCTCTACCGCCAGTTCCTCGCGGTCTGCCAGAACGAGCGGCAGATCGGGAGCATCTCGTTCATCGCGGGCGTGGAGCCGCGAGAAGTGGACGCGCTCCTCGAGGCAGTCACCGAGGGAGTGGGCGGCGAGCCGTCGGCGTGGACTTCTCGCAAAGGGTTGTCTCACGTGCTGCTGGGTCCACCGGTCCAGCCCGAGCAAGGGGGCGGGGAAACGACGGCCAAGCGAGCCTACTACGGCTCCATCGACGCACTCCGCGACATCCAGGCAACCGTCCGCGCCCGTTCTCCCCTCGCCGTCGAGCAACTGGGAACGCTCCGCGTCTTCACCTCGACGCTGTTGGAGCAGATCCTCCAGAGCCCGGCGCTGGTGCTCCGTCTCGCGAGCATCAAGTCCTACGACGAGTACACCCTGTATCACTCGGTAAACGTGGCCGTCATCTCGATCGGCCTCGGGCTCGTGATCGGTCTGCCCGAGACTCTCCTCCGGGAGATCGCGATGGCCGGCATGCTCCACGACGTCGGCAAGATCGCCATCCCGCTCGAGATCCTACGGAAGCCCGGCCCACTCGACGAAGAGGAATGGCAGATCATGCGACGTCACCCCGTCCTTGGTGCGGATCTCCTGAGCCGCCTGCCGGGCTCGAACCGTCTGCCGATGATCGTCGCCTTCGAGCACCACCTACGCTTCGACTTACGCGGCTATCCATCGGTGGCCACCGGTTGGGCGCAGCATCCGGTCAGCCGCCTGGCTTGCGTGGCCGACGTGTTCGACGCGATGTCCTCGCGCCGAGCCTACAAGAAGGCCATCCCGAACACGGACGTGCGCGGCTTTGTCCGCGACGAAGCTGGGCGAACCTTCGATCCCCGACTCGTTCGCGTCCTGGATCTCATGCTCGGACAGCTGGAGGCGCAGGCGCCCGAGGGGGGACTCAATGAAAGGTCTGATCGAGTCTCTCGCGCTTGAGGGGACCGCGCTCACGGTGACCCTCGCGTCGACGCTCCCGGTCGACGCGCGGACACTCACTGCGGCCACGGCCATTCGCGTCTTCGAGCGCTATCCGGTGATCGACCGCGTTATCATCGTGACCGGCGCGACGAAGATCGGCTTGTCACGAGAAAAGGTCGACCATCTGCTGCGCTCGGAGAACCTTGCCAAGCTCGACGGCACGCAGCGGTGGCGGCACGCGGTCGCCCGTGTTGCCGCCGGGTTGCCTAGGCGAGAGGGCGAGCGGCCGTGATCTCGTTGTGACGAAGCAAGCGGCTGTTCACCCAGGCCGGCCTGGGGACGCGCTCAGGGCGGACCCGCTCCCGCGGGAGCTCACGCACGCTCCGTCAAGACAAGTGGCGGGCGCGGCGTCTGGCTAAAGTCGAAGCAGTCGAGGAGGTCGTTCGCGGCGGCGTCGCGTTCGCTCAGGGGTGAAACGTCAAAGAGTCGCTCGATCGTACGTAGGACACTCATGTGGGAGTAGAGCGTGTGGGAGACGTACCCCTTCTTGGCGTAGGGGCTGATGACCAAACAGGGGATGCGATAACCGTACCGCATCACCTGTCCGAAAAAGCCCGCCTCCCTTTCCACAACGGGCGGCTTCACGTGGTCCCAGAACCCACCCCACTCATCCCAGACGATGACGATGGCGCATTCCGGCCAGACTGGACTTCGCATGACGGCGTTGACCTGGCCCACGGTCCAGTTCTCGCCACGCTTGACGCTCGCCGGCGGATGCTCGCTATCGACCAGGGCCGGGGTGAGCCATGAGACGGAGGGGATCCTGCCCCCGGCGGCGTCGTCGGCGAAGGTGTGGAGCGGAACGACATTACCGCTCGCCAACGCGCTCTTGAACATCGAGACGAGCGGAAGGCCACCGTCGTAGTTCCTCCACGTCACCCCCTTCTCGGTGAGTCGGTCGGTGATCGCGGGCAGATCGTACTTACCTCGCGTCTGGCCGCGAATGTGATCCAGCGTCGGTGTCTGCGCGGCCATGAGCATGAAGTAATTGGGATAGGACGGGCCGAGGACGTCGGCGAAGTAGTTGTCGCAGAGGACAAACGCCCTAGCGTAGGTCCAGTAATTCGGGATGTCCGCCTCGCGATAATGGCAGTAGCCACGGATGTCGACATAGGAGCGCCGAAGCGCGTGCTCTCTCAAGTGCGGCGGATCAGGGCGCTCGTCCTCACAGCGCCCACCGGTGGTTTTTCCGTTGCCTTGAGGGAAGGTGCCGAAGTAGTTGTCGTAGCTGTGATTCTCCCGGAGGATCACGACGACACGCTTGATCGGGAGCACGGCGGGCTCGGCACCGCCTGCTCTCAGTCTCAGCGTCGGAGCGAGAAGCGCGCCCGCGCCAAGTCCAGCCCACTTCAAGAACGATCGCCGACGGACGACAGCCACCAGGTCTCCTCTGGCAGCGGACGTCAGTACGTCGCGCGGCCGCCCGAGAGGTTGTAGCCGGGATTTCCAGCTAGTCCAACCAATCCTTCTCCTTGAGTTTGCGGGGAAGATACTTCTTGGTGAGGTACTGGAAGTCCTTGTTGGCGAGGGCGTCCAGCTCGTATTTGAGCCCGCTCGAGAGCATCCGCTTGATCTCCTCCTGCCAGCTCTTCTTCTGGAACCACGTGTAGCTCAAGAGCTCGCGGGCGCGGGCGATGTCCTTGTCGTTCAGCTTGATTCCCACGTTACGCGGGAGCCCGTACGATTCGGGATCCCCGCTCGAGAGCCCGATGAACTTGGCCTTGGGAATGGCCATGCGCTGGCTCTCGAAGGCGAGATTGATCGAGCCCTGCTTGATGACCGAGTAGATGTAGTAGCCCCACGGGTCGTTGTCCACGAGGACATAGACGGGCAGCCGCTTCTCCTCGTGCAGCCGCCGCGCCAGACGTCGGACGCCGCGGGGCGGCTGGCCGTTTCCGGTCAGGAGAATGCAGTTGTACTTCCGCCAGAACTTGTCTTCGGAGAGCCGGTTCCATTGCGTGCCCTTCTCGACCAGGAGGACGAAATCCGCCGTGCACTTCTTGATCTGGAGGTACTCCGGCTCGACGATGGAGGGTACGGAATAGCCCCCCTTCCCGAGCCTCGCGCAGTCCACCCGGTCGCCGTCGTCCACCAGCACCAGGGGCCCGACGACTGAGCCGGCGTTCTCGGCCCGCACGTGCAGCTCCTCCCGCAGGGTCTCGAGCGTCACCTCCAGGTCTTCGATGAGCGGATCGGACTCGTCCTGGGTGTCGAGGGTGTTCTCGTGCGAGTTCTTGATCGTGTGCTTGGTTCGGTAGTAGATCTCCCGGAGCGAGGTCGTGAGGTCCGCCCGCTGGAGCTCGCAGAGGGCATCCGCCACGAGGACGGTCTGCATGAACTTCTTGGCCATCCCGACGTTGAAGAACGACCGGGCCTGCCTCCGCTTGCCCATCTCGAGCAGGCCCTTGCGCTCGTTGAAGGTGACGTTCGACAGGGAGCGGACGGGGATCGCCAGGGTGGGATCCCGGTACCGTTGGGCGGCGGTGATCACCACGTCGGCCACACCGACGAGTTTCTTCTCGACCGCGCTCGTCCTTCGGGGCTTTCGGGCCATCGGTGCGTCCTAGGCCTTCCCGCGTGGCCGGGCGCGCGCCGGCGATCTGGCGGCCTCGCGTTTGCCCTTCGCCCGATGCCGGGTCTTTCCGCTGCGCCGTGACGGCTCGCCGGCCTCCTCGTCTTCTTTGGGAGCTCCGTTCGGGGACACGGCCCCTCCCGACGCTTCGCCGACCAGCACCGGCACCTCCCCTTCAATACCCTCCGGCGTGACGATGATCGAATGCGGGAGCCCTTCCGGGCCACTTCCGTTCTTCCCCAGGAGCTCGTCGGTCTTTTCGCCTCCGGTCCGCTTCAGGGCCATCTTCTGGAGCTGCTCTTTCAGCTTCGCCGTGGGCAACCGGCCCCCCTTGAGGCGGTTACACGACTCGACGACCTCCTCGATGTAGAGCTCGAAGATGTTGCGCCGACGGTGCTCGCTGTCGGCGCGCTCGAGTCGTCTGAGGAAGGCTCCGAGCCGCCGGCCGCATTCGCGCAGCGCCAGGGTGACCTCTTTGCGGATCTCGTCGTAATCGGCGATCGCCTCCTTGGATTCGCTGGTAAACGGAACCCAGACCGAGGCCATGTGGACGAAGATCACCATGGGGCCAGTCGGGAGCGCCCCCCTGGACTGGGCCACGCCGTAGTTGCGCCAGGTGGTGTCGAGCACCGCCTTGTAGATCACGCACGCGGACTGCTGATAGAGGAGCGGCACGCGGTTCGCGTAGCGGATGACGCGGGCGAGCTCAGCGTCGTCCTGCTGCGTCTCCCCCTCCGCCAGCGGGATCGGCTTTTTCTCCTGGCTCTCCGCTTCCGGCGAAGGCCCCCGCCCGTAGGCCAGGCCCGCCTCGATCACAAAGGGGTTGCCGCGGTACACGGCGGGCGGCCGGCTCACCGCCGTGTAGAAGTCCCCTTTGATCTGCCGATACAGGCCGGCGAGGAGCGCCTTCTCACCGATCGGCGACAGGCAGTTGGTCGGTGGCGCCATGATCTTGGTCGATTGGATGGCCTTGTAGAGGGTCTCCGGGGCCGGCCCGTGCGTGTCCCGGGGACGCGCGCGGGGCGAGAGGCGCGCGGTCTTGCAGATGTCCTCGGCAAGGCGAGGCGACACCCGGCTGAAATCACTGGCCAGGAACCCTGCGAGGGAATGGCTCTTGGTGTCCTGGAGCATCTTGAGCAGCATCCCGAGCTCGATGCCATAGGGGTGCGGCTTGATCTCGCGTGGTGAGGGAGGGAGCTCGTGGTACGTCCTGGGATGCTCTTTCGTTTCTCCCTCCGGACTGAGGTACGTCAGCTTGACGTGCGGATTGGCGATGATGGTTTGCTCGATGTACTCGTCCACCGAGGCCCGGCCCTTCTGGTAACGCCCCTCGACTTCCATGGTCACCTGGGTCCCGCGGGGGGACTCCCAGGCGATCTGCTTCTTCTCTAGAATCTGCGGCTCGTTCTTCTTGGTGTCGATCTGGACCTCGAAGTAATGGGCGGGCGCTCTCGCACTGGTGCGCGAGGTGATCTGGACGGGCTTGCCGGTGGTGAGCTGTCCATACATGCCGGCCGCCGAGATGCCGATTCCCTGCTGTCCTCGGCTCATGCGCAGCCGGTGGAACTTGGACCCATACAGGAGCTTCGCGAAGATCGGTGGGATCTGCTGGCGGATGATGCCAGGGCCATTGTCGGTGACCGTGATCCGGAAGCGGCTCGCCTGGCTCGCCGGGGGCGGCGCGTCACCGTTGGCGACGGCCTCCACCTTGACGACCACGTCGGGGAGGATCCCGGCTTCCTCGCAGGCGTCGAGGGCGTTGTCGACGGCTTCCTTCACACACGTGAGCAGCGCCTTTCGCGGATTGTCGAATCCCAGGAGATGTCGGTTCTTGGTGAAGAACTCGGAGACGGAGATCTCCCGCTGGCGAGCCCCCATCTCGACGGCGGACACGGCCGGCTTCGGCGGCGGGGGGGTCGGCTGCGTTCTCGGCGACTTTCGCATACCTCCCATACAAACAGAGTCCGAGGCAGGGACTCAAGTTTTCCCGAGCGGGGCTTCAGGCGCAGGCTTTGACCAGCTTCCTGACTTCGCTGTCTTCGAGCAACGCCGCGTGTAGTCGCTGGATCTTGCCGGCCGATTGGTAGAGCAGATCGCCCTTGCCGAGCAAGGTCTCGGCGCCGGTCTGATCGAGGATGGTGCGTGAATCGACGCCACTCTGGACACGGAAGGCGATGCGGGTAGGAAAGTTTGCCTTGATCAATCCGGTGACGACATTCACGGAAGGGCGCTGGGTGGCGATGACCAGGTGAATCCCCGCCGCCCGAGCCTTTTGGGCCAAGCGAGTGATGAGCTCTTCAGCCGGCCGGCCAAGCATCAGGATCAAGTCGGCAAATTCATCGATGAGAAAGACCACATAGGGCAGGGCCTGCCACTTGCCGTTGAAGTCCGCAAATTCGCTGCGACGTCGTGTGCGGATGGTCGCGTTGAACTCTTGAATATTTCGCGCCTCGAGGGCGAGCATCATCTCGTAGCGATTCTCCATCTCCGCCACCAAACGGTGGAGGACGGCTTTGGCCTGGGTCTTCACGTCGCTGATCACCGGGCAGGCAAGGTGGGGCAAGTTCTTGTAGGCCGCCAATTCGACCATCTTGGGGTCGATGAAGACGAACCGCATTCCCTTCGCGCTCTTCTTGCAGACGAGTCCGGCGATGAGGTTGTGGATGAAAACGCTTTTGCCTGAGCCGGTCGTCCCGGCGACCAACAGGTGTGGCATGTGCACCAGATCTTCGATCACCGGGTTCCCAAAGGTGTCGACTCCAAGAGCCACTGGCAGGGTGAGCGCTTCGGTGCGGAACCTGGCACTCCTCACCACATCACCGAACCGAATGATGCTCCGCTGTTCACTGGGGATCTCGATGCCGACGGTATTCTTGCCGGGGAGCGCTGGAATGACCCGCACACTCTGGGCGCGCAACATCCGGGCAATATCGTTTGCGATGCTGACGATTCGCGCGGCTTTCGTTCCTGCGCCCGGCTCATACTCCAGCGTCGTGACGACGGGCCCCTCGGTCGTATTGGTGACCTTGCCTTCGATCTTGAACTCACGCAGCTGACCTTCGAGCTGCTGAACCAGCGCGCTGAAGTCGGGCTTTCGCGAGGAATTGACCTTGCTCGTCTGAAACATGTCGAGGTCGGGTTCCCCATTTTTGGGCACTGAGGAGGTGAGGTCGAGCGGAATGTCAATTTCATCTTCATCCTGGTCCGCCGTCATCGACGGGGCTGTACGCCTGCCATTTTCGCCATTGACCTGGGCCGTCGTCTCGCTCGTCAGCGGGCTGGCAAGCGATGGGATCCGTCTCTTGCCGTCTCTGCTCGTAGGCTGGCTGGCCAGGCGTCGCAGGAGAAAGAGCAGGTACTCGACAAATTTCGCCGTATTGGAAACCGTCAAGTTACCGCTCATCACCAGGCTGGCGATGCCCGTCAGAGTCATCGCGATGACGGCACCACCGTAACCAATACTCTTGAGGAGTTTGTTGCCGAGGAAGGTGCCGATCACACCGCCAAGACCATCGGGTAGATGCGTCATGCCCAGGTCCGGGTGTTCGATATGAACGAGCCCAGAAGAAACCATCAGGATCGCCGCGAAGCCTACAAACCGTTTGGGTTTCGGCCAGCGGATGAAGCCGAGGGCCATCAGCCCGCCCCAAAGGAAGAGGACGGGCGCGATCAGCAAGCTGACGATCCCGAAGGTTCTGAGCAAAAGGTTGGCGAGCCAGGCGCCCACGGGTCCGCCCATATTTCGGTAGGTTTCGCTCGAATTGGCGACCTGTGTCGAGTCGGTAGGGTCGTAGGTCAGGAGAGCAAGGCCGCAAAAGATACCTGCGGCGAGCACCACGAGCCCGAACAACTCAAAGAGGGTCCTCAGCTTGGGAAGCAGCGCCTCGTGCCGGCCTGGCAAGCGATGTCCTCCTCGTTGACACAGGGATCCCCCCGGGCTCGACTCAACGGCGTCACGGCACCACGCTCTTGTCCTGAGTTTCCGGGGTGTTCGCTCCCTGCCGGCGAACCCCCTCCAAAGAGCCGTGCGAACGTCTCATGAACCGCCGATCCCGATAGGCGAGGTTCGTGCCAGGTCCGAGTTCGCGCTAGTCGATCCTCCCCGGGTGGCCGGCGTCGTCTCCCTTCCCCTCGTCGTCGTCGTTCTTGCGCTCGTCGTCTCTCTTGCGCTCGTCGTCTCCCCTGCCCTCGTCGTCTCCCTCCGCGGAGCGCCCGTGCAGATTCCGCCAGGCGGTGACGCCGATGACGGGGATGTCGATGTGCGAAGGATGCCGAGCGTCCTGGTACACGGTCACCTGGGCGGGGTCGGGATTCGGGTCCTCTCCGACCGGCGCACAGCAGTCCGACCCGGACAGATCCACGCGAATTCGGTGCCCCACCTGAAACACGTAGGACGTCGGCCAGATCTGAACACTGAAGCGGTAGATCCGTCCAGGGACGAGCGGCTGGGGATGGGACCTGGAGAAGTAACGCGGAGCGTTGAGCCAGCCGCGCCCCACCTGCTTCGATGTTCCGTCGGGAGCCACGTCGGTGATCTCGACCACGAAATCCGTGTCGGCCGCCGTCGCTGACGCCCAGAAGTTCAGGTACCACCACCCCGTCGTCTCCGTCGGCGCCTTCAGTGCCTCGCCGGTCCAGGTCAGGCTGTGAGTCTCGTCCGGCCGCTGATCAGTCGCCAGGATCGGCCCGTTTGCGCCGGCGTAATTGAACGGGCCCGTCGGCGAATAGGTCACACTCGCCACGGCTTCATGGGCGCTCGGGGTCTCTTCGCTGAGCGATCCGTCGTTGAGACTGACACCCGTCCCGCTGACGGCCGCGCGCAGATATAGATGTGCGCGATGCGTATCAGGGATCGGCCAGTCGTCCTCGAAACGCCATTGATTCGGACCTTGCACGTAGATCAGCGCGCGGGGCTCGGTGTCGACGCCGTTGTGAATCCCCTTCAGCCACCGGTCCAGCCACATCACCTGGTACTCGACGTTGCTATACGGGAGGGAATCCGGAGCGGGAGCGTGGGACACGGAGCCGAGGATGATCTTTCTCTTGTGTCCAAGGCCGCGCAGATGTTCGTAGTTCGTGACGTCGCCACCGAGCAGATAGTCGCCCCAGGCGTCCCGGACCAGGACGGGGATCCCGCGCCGGGCGATCGCTTCAACGTCCTCCGGCATGGTGCTCCGCTCGCGCCACCAGTCGTCGAAGTTGCGGTGGAGAATGGCGGTCTGGTATTCGGGAACGGGACGAGCCTTTCGGCCGGGTCCGGGCAGCATTCCCCCGACGTACCAGAGATACGTGTAGCAGTCACCGCACGACACGTCGGGGATGAAGGTCCTGAGATGGGGCGGTGCCTGCTTTGCAGCGAGCCATTGACTGATGCCGAGCAGCGAACCTCCTACCATCCCTACGTCACCGTTGCACCACGGCTGCGCGGCGACCCATTCGACGATGTCGTAGCCGTCTTCTCCGAACTTGTTGTAGAGATCGCGTACGCCTTCCGATGGAGGCGTTCCCCGCAGCCTGGCGAACGTCACAGCGTAGCCGCGCCTGGCGAGATCCTGAAGCGCCGGAATGAAGAACGCGTCCAGCACGACGTCGTAGCCGTCCGTTTCCACCACGCATGGCGGTGTTCGTGAGCCCCCCGGGAGGACGGGAAGCCACGTCTTCGTCTGGAGCCTGATGCCGTCGCGCACGGGGACCAACCGCTCCTGCTCGGTGATCTGGTAGATCGGCGGCGATGCTGGCGACGGCCGTGGGCCCTCGACCCACTGTCGATGCTCGGTGCCTGCGCCCTTCGGAGTCTGTGCGTCGGCAGAAACCGCCGCCACCGTGAGCAGACACGCAATCAGCACGGCGAGCCCTCCGAATCGTCTGCGTCCCATCATCCCATTCTCCTTTCGACATGCCTTCGGTCGTCGACGTTACGCCTCCACCCACGGCGTCCAGAGCTGGAACCACTCCTCGGGAGGGTTCACGAACCCCTTCACCTTCGGGTTCAGGACCACGAGGTTGAGGTCGTTGCAGATGGGCAGGAACGACGCGTCGTCTTCCATGAGGATACGGTCGATCTGCCGATAGACCGCGACCCGCTTGCTCTCGTCCAGCTCGCCGCGCGCGGTGTCGAGGAGCGCGTCCACCCTGGGGTTCGCGTACCAGCCGACGTTCACGCCCTTGTCCGGCTGCCGCGTGGAGCGGGCGACGATGTCGATCCAGAAGTTGGTCGTCATACCCCAGGAGAGCTGGTAGGCCCCGTGGCCCGGGCGGAGCCCCTGGAACATCTTCGACAGATACGTGATCCAGTCGAACGTCTCGAGCTTCACCCGGATACCCACCTTGGCGAGGTCGCGCTGGATCCACTCCGCCATCGCCACCGGGATCATCTGACCCGAGCCCGAGGTCGAGGTCCAGAACACGGTCTCGAACCCGTTGGCGTGCCCCGCGTCCTTGAGGAGCTGCTTGGCGCGCTCGGGATTGTAGGAGTACGCCTTGTATTTCGGATCGTAGGCGATGGTCGCCGGCGGCACCATGCTCCAGGCGGGCGTGGCCGTTCCGCGGAGCAGGTCCTTGCACATCTTCTCCTTGTCGATGGCCATCTGGACGGCCTTGCGCACGCGGACGTCCTTGAAATACTCGTCCCTCATGTTGAGGTGCCAGTACCAGATGTGGGGCGCGTTGCTCTGCAGCACGGTGAACCTGTCCTTCCGCAGCGCCTCGACCTCGTCGGGCGGCGGCGCCAGGATGAAGTCGACCTCGCCCGTGCGCAGCGCCGCCACGCGCGCCGCAGGATCGTCGAGGCGTCGGAAGACGAGCTTGTCGACGTTGGCCTGCGCGCCCCAGTAGCCCGTGAAGCGCTCGAGGACGATCCGGTCGCCCGGGACGTTCTCCACGAACTTGAACGGCCCCGTGCCGACCGGGCCGTTCGCGAACTTCTCGTTGCCGAGCTTCTTCACCTGGGTCGGGCTCACCATCATCGGCTCGCCCCAGCTCTGGAGCGTCATCCGCTCCCACTCGGCGTAGGGCTTGCTGAAGGTCAGCTTGAGCGTGTACTCGTCGACCGCCTCGGCGCCCGTGATGAACTCCACGACGTAGGACGTGTAGCTGTTGGCCCGCGGATAGAAGTGGGGCGCGTCCTTCTTGAACATGCGCTCCCAGCTGAAGACCGCGGCCTGGGCGTTGAACGGCGTCCCGTCGTGGAACTTGACGCCCTTGCGGAGCTTGAAGGTGCGCGTGAGCCCGTCCTTCGAGACCTGCCAGGACTCGGCGAGCCTGGGAACGAGCGGAGGCACGGCGACGTCCGCCTTCGTCAGGTCCTCGGCCAGAAGACCTTCGAACATCTGGAACGTCACCCGGTAGGTGAGCCAGCAGCCTGTGGCCTGGGGATCGAGGATGTCCGACGGGCCCTCCATGCCGTACACGAGCGTCCCGCCCTTCTTCGGCGCGCCCTGGGCCCGCGCGGCGCGGGGCGCGGCGAGCGTGCCCGCCGCCCCCACGGCCGTCGTCCGGATGAAGTCGCGACGGCTGACCCCGGGCCCGAGCATCCGCAACATGCGACCGATCTTCTCAGCGTCCATACGCTCCTCCTTGTCGATCCTTGCTTCACTGGCGCGCGCGAGGGTCGAGCGCCTCGCGCAGGCCGTCCCCGATGAAATTGAACCCGAGTGCGACGACGACGATGATGACGCCCGGAATCGTGGCCACGTGGGCGGCGCGGTAGATCACGAGGCGGCCGCTGCCGACCATCACGCCCCAGTCGGGCGTGGGCGGCTGGACCCCGAGGCCGAGAAAGCTCAGGCCGGATGAGGCCACGATCATCAGGCCGACGAGCGTGCTCGTGTAGACGAGCAGCGGCGGCAGGACGTTCGGCACGAGGTGCCGCCAGAGCACGCGGCCGCTCCCCGCGCCGAGGGCGCGAACGGCCTCGACGAACTCCAGCGGCTTGACGGAGAGCGTCGCGGTGCGCACGACGCGCGTGCTGTAGGGCGCGAGCACGACGGCGAGGGCGAACATCTGGTTGCCCACGCCCGGGCCGATGACGCCCACGATGGCGATGGCCAGGAGCACGAGCGGGAACGCGAAGAACACGTCGAGCACGCGCATGATCAGGTGATCGAGCAGGCCCTCGCGGTAGCCGGCCACGAGCCCGAGGAGCAGGGCGACGATGCCCGCGGCCACGGTGGGCACGATGCCGACGAGGAGCGAGATCCGCCCGCCCCAGATCAGGCGGCTCAGGATGTCCCGTCCCTGCTCGTCCGTCCCGAGGAGGTGCCCGGGCGTGCCCGGCGGGGAGAGTCGGTCGACCTCCACGGACTTGAGCGGATCCCACGGGCTGACGAGCGGCGCGGCGGCGGCCGCGCCGCCGGCGATCGCGACGATCACGAGGCCGGCGAGGGCCTGGCGGTCCCGGATGAACGCGCGCAGGAACGCGGTGAAGCGTCCGGCGCCGCGCCGAGGACGCGGCCGGGTCTCTTCCATCGCCAGGACGGTCGCCATCGCGCCGGGCCTACGCGGGCCGGGCCCGCGGGTCGAGGTACAGGTTCAGCAGGTCGACCACGAGGTTGACGACGACGAACGAGAGCGCGATGAAGAGGGCGGCCCCCTGCACCACCAGCACGTCGCGCGCGATGACCGAGCTGACGAGCTGGCGGCCGAGCCCGGGCCAGCCGAAGACCTCCTCGGTGAACACCACGCCGCCGAGCAGATAACCGAGCTGCAGCCCGGCGATCGTGACGATCGGCGGCCACGCCACCCGCAACGCGTGGGCGCTGATGACGACCCGCTCGGCCAGCCCCTTGGCGCGCGCCACCATGATGTACTCGTGCCCGAGGATCTCGAGCACCGACGCCCGCGTCATCCGCGCGATGATGGCCCCGGGGGCGGCCGCGGTCGTCACCGCCGGCAGCACCAGGTGGGTGAGCAGATCGCCGAGGCCGCCGGCCCCACGCGTCGAGTACATCCCGAGGCTCGGAAGCCAGCGCAGGTCGATGGCGAAGACGATGATGAGGACCAGGCCGAGCCAGAAGGGCGGCATGTTGCCGACGACGAGCGAGGCGCCCATGGTCGCCCGATCGATCGCGGTCCTCTCCCGCGCCGCAGCCAGGACGCCGACGGCGATGCCGGCGGTGGCCGCCAGGACGAAGCTCGCGCCGGCGAGGATCAACGTGTTGCCGAACTTCGGCAGGAGCAGCTCGACCACCGGCTGGTGCACGATGGGCGAGAGGCCGAGGTCGCCGTGCAGCGCGCGCCAGAGCCACTTCGCGTACTGCACGTGCATGGGCTGATCGAGTCCGAGCGCCCCGCGGAGCTGGGCCAGCGACTGGTCGGTCGCCATCGGACCGAGCAACGCCCGCGCCACGTCGCCGGGGATGAGCGTCATCCCGAGGAAGATCACCACCGAGATGCCGAAGAGCACGGGCACGAGTCCGAACAGCCGCTGGGCGACGTAGGAGGTCACGAGGCAGGCCCCTCGAGCCGGGCCCGCAGGCGGTCGCAGTACGTGGCGGCGTCCTCGGCGAACCGCGTCTCGAAGAAATCGTCGACCGCCCGTCCGAGGATCGCGTCGGCGTCGGTCCGGATCGGCAGCGGACTCCGGCTGCGGAGCTCGTTGACCGCTTGCTCCTTGAGGGCCGCGCAGACGTCGTAGTCGAGCGTCAGGTGGGCCAGCACGCCGGCCGTGCAGGGCTCGAGGCGCCAGTGCCCGGCGATCGACACCAGCGCGCCCCGCACGGTGAACCGGCGCCCACCACGGCCTTCCCGACCGACCGACAGCGTCACGCGCTGGCGTCGACGACCGACGATGGGCAAGTCGAGGTCGTGGCACAATGCCCGACGGTTGGATGACCCGTTTGCATCGGCGCCGCGCGAGAGCCCGGGAAAGCAGAGGTAGGATACCCGCCGGCCGAGCGCCGTCCGCGCGTCGTCCAGGACGGCCGACAGTGGGGTCTGCGCGCTCACGCTCACCATGGCTCGCCGGCCGACTATAGTCCACCGCGTCGAACACGCGCAACCCGCGAAAGGGGACTAGGATTGTGACGGGAGGACACGAATGCTCAGGCGACCCGACGTCGACGAGGTGAAGGCGTACGGCGAGGCCCTCGGCCTCGATCTCACGTCCACCGAGGCGCGGATCATGCACTCGCGGATGATGGCCACCATCGACGCGCTCGACGTGTTCAACGAGCTGCGCGTCGAGGAGCATCGCCCGCCGCTCCGCTTCACGGATCGTGATCCGGGCTACCGGCCGACGGAGCACGAGGACCCCTTGAACGTTTTCATCAGGAAGTGCCGGGTCGCGGGCGCGGACCAGGGCCCGCTGCGGGGCAAGACCATCGGGCTCAAGGACCACATCAGCGTCGCCGGTGTGCCCCTGACGTTCGGCTCGCATCTCATGGACGGCTACGTGCCGGACTTCGACGCCACGATCGTGACGCGGCTTCTCGACGCCGGCGGCACGATCGTCGGCAAGCTCAAGATGGAGGAGTTCTCCTGGGGCGGGCCGGGGCTCTCCGGTGTCGGCGACTACGGGCGCCCCTTGAACCCCCACAACAGAGAGCATGTGACGGGCGGGTCGTCCTCGGGCTCCGCCGCGGCCGTCGCCGGTGGAGAAGTGGACGTCGCGTTCGGCGGCGATCAGGGCGGCTCCATCCGCATCCCCGCCGCCTGGTGCGGGATCGTGGGTCTCATGCCCACGCACGGCCTCGTACCCCACTCCGGGGTGTTCGGCCTGGAGCC
The DNA here is from genome assembly GCA_003221695.1 of Candidatus Rokuibacteriota bacterium. Taxonomy (GTDB): domain Bacteria; phylum Methylomirabilota; class Methylomirabilia; order Rokubacteriales; family CSP1-6; genus 20CM-2-70-11. The sequence continues at coordinate 35,279 of QHSX01000041.1, read as the reverse complement.
GACCATCGACTACGTGGGGCCCATGGCCCGAACGGTGGAAGACGTGGCGACGGCGCTCGCGTGCGTCGCCGGGAGCGATGGGGACGACCCGCGCCAGGCTCACGTCCCGGCGAGCGTCCCCGCGTACACCGACGCCCTGTCCCGCGGCGCCGGCGGGCTCAGGATCGGGATCCTGGCGGAAGGGTTCGGCGTCGAGGGCGGCGACCGGAGCGTGGACGAGTGCGTGCGCGAAGCGATCCACGTGCTCGAGCGGAAGGGCGCGCGGACCGAGAGCGTCTCCGTGCCGCTCCACACGCGGGCGCCCCTCGCCCTCCTGCCCATTTACCTGGAAGGCGGCAAGCGGATGTACGACACGAACTTCGGAGGCTCGTTCGCCAGGACGTACTACCCGGCCTCGTTCATCTCGATCTTCGGTCGCCTCAAGCAGAGCCACGGGCGAGAGTTCTCGCCAAATCTCAAGCTCAACCTGATGCAGGGCCACTTCTTGCAGCAGCACTACGGCGGGCGGCTCTACGCCAGGGCGCAGAACGTCCGTCCCACGTTCGTCGCGCAGTACGACCGCGTCCTGGCCAGCGTCGATCTCCTGGCCATGCCCACCGTGCCCCTGCGTGCTCCCCGCTGGCGCGAACCCATGAACTACGAGGAGGCGCTCGAGCACACCCTGTTCGGTGGCAAGCTCGGCATGGACCTAGCGCCGGTCATCGCCAACACCTGCCCCTTCAACTACACGGGGCATCCCGCCATCAGCATCCCTTGCGGGAAGTCGGACGGGTTGCCCATCGGCCTGATGCTCGTGGCGCCGCACTTCAGGGAGGACGTGCTGTTCCGCGCCGCCCACACCTACCAGCAGTCGGTGGACTGGGCCGCGCTGATCAGCACGCCCGCCAGAGGCGGCCCAAAGACCTGACGTCTATTTCGCGATGTGCCTGCTAGCCGTGTTCTTTCACGCCCATCCCGAGGCACCGGTGGTGATCGCCGCGAACCGGGACGAGCGGTACGCGCGCGCTGCCGAGGCCATGCAGGTGCTCCGCGCGAGCGCCCCACGAATTCTCGGCGGTCGCGACGTGCTCGCCGGCGGCACGTGGCTCGCGGTCAACGAGCACGGCGTCTACGCAGGAGTGACCAATCGGCCTGCCCCGACCGGCCGTGACCCGTCCCGCCGCTCGCGCGGCGAGCTTCCGTTGACGCTGGCCGACCATACTCGGGCCCGAGACGCGGTCGTGGCGTTCCAGAAAACGATCCGCGGCTCGGAGTACAACCCGTGCTGGCTCCTGGTCGGCGATCGCGACGCGCTCTTCTACGTCGTGATTGGCTCCCACGAGACACCGGAGATCGAGGAGCTCTCACCAGGCGTCCATGTGCTCGAGAATCGACCGCTCGACCCGGTCTCCGCGAAAGCCGAGATGATCCGGCGGGCGCTCCTCCCCGCGCGCGTGTGGCTGGGGCCCACGCTCCTCAGTGAACTCCACGGCGTGCTGCGGAGCCACGATGTCCCCGCCACCGACCGGCAAGAGGAAGGCGACGCAGACACGAGCGCGAGGCCGGTTCAAGTTCACGCGGCGTGCGTTCACACGACCGACTACGGGACCCGCTCGGCCACGCTGATCATCGTCCCGTTCGAGCCCGAGAGCGTGCCGCAGGTTCACTACGCCGACGGACCGCCGTGTACCACTCCGCTCACGGACGCGTCGCACCTCTGGGACCGCTAGCCCGATTCTGTCGTCGGCCGACGTCACGCCCCGTGCGCTTTCTTCAATGCTTCGATGTTGATTTTTTTCATCTTCAGCATCGCCGCCATGACCCGTCTCGATTTTCCGGGGTCCTTGTCCTGCAGCATCTCGCCCAAGACCGTGGGAACGATTTGCCACGAAACACCGAATCTGTCCTTGAGCCAGCCGCATTGCACTTCCTGGCCGCCCGCGGTGAGCCTCTTCCAAAAGTGGTCCACTTCTTCCTGCGTCTCGCAGTTCACGACAAGGGAGATCGCCTCGGTGAATTTGAATAGCGGCCCGCCGTTTAACGCTATGAATTCTTGCCCATCGAGCTCAAATGCCACCGTCATGACCGATCCCTTTGGTCTTCCGGAGGCCTTTGCCGCCTCTTCTTCATAGTGGGCGATGCTTCCGATCCTGGAGTTTTTAAAGATCGACACATAGAAGTTCACAGCTTCTTCGGCCTGGGTATCGAACCACAAGAACGGGGTGATTCTTTGCATCGTTTTTCGCATTGATGCCTCCTCTGAACCGTGTCGCAAAGGATCTCCTGCTGATCAAGAGAGCTGACGGCGGAACCGCCAGGCGCTGATGCCAACGAAGAGGCTCGCGAGGCCGATCAGCGCGAGGAGGTTCGGATAGACGACATCGAGGCCGGCGCCCTTGATCAGCACGCTGCGTGCGATCGTGGCGAAGTGCGCGATGGGGTTGAAGAGCGTCAGGGGTTGCACCCACTTCGGCATCGCCTCGATCGGCGTCAGCCCGCCGGACAGCATCGCGAGCGGCGGGTTGATGAAGAAGCTGATGAGCTGCGTCTGGTTGGCCGAGCGGACGAACGTCGAGATGAGCGTGCCCAGGCCGATCCCGGTCAGCACGCAGCACGCGCAGGCGGCGAGCACGAGCGCCGGATTGCCGCGGAGCGGAACGCCGAACACCAGCCGGGCCACCGCCAGCACCAGGGCCACCATGGCCATGAGCAGGACGAAGAGCGGCACGATCTTCGCGGTCACGACCTCGAGCGCGCTCGCCGGCGTCATCAGCAGCTGCTCGACCGTGCCGCGCTCCTTCTCGCGGATCATCGTGGCCGCGGAGACGAGCGAGCCGTTGAGGATGATCAGCGTCCCGAACACGCCCGTCACGACGAACCAGGCGTTGACCAGCCCGGGGTTGTACAGGAAGGCCGTGCGCAGCTCGACGGGCGCCGCCCGGCCTCCGTTGACCTCGCGGTTGAGGAAGGCGACGGCGCCCTCGACGTAGCCCTGCGCGATCTGCGCGGTGTTCGCGTTCGCCGCGTTCAGCAGCACCTGGACGGTGGCGGGGCGCCCGCGCATGCGCCGCCGGGCGAAGTCGTAGGGCACCACGACGCCGACATCCAGCCGCCCGGTGCCGAGCGCCTCGCCGAGCGTCGCCGCCGTTTGGTAGGAGCCGGCCAGCCGGAACGTGCGATTCTGCGTCAGCACGGAGATCAGCTCACGGCTCTCGAGCGTGCGGCTCTCGTCGACGATGCCGAGCTTGAGGTTCCGGACGTCGGAGTCCAGCGCGAAGCCGAACAGCAGCACTTGCAGCGTCGGCGGCACGATGAGCGAGATCGTGAGCCGGCGGTCCCGTCGGATCTGCCGCAGCTCCTTCAGGGCGAGCGCCCAGAAGCGCCCGCCGAAGAGCGCGCTCCAGACGCGTCTCACGCCTTCACCTGCATCCGGCGCATCGTTCGCCAGGCGAGCGCGTAGAACACGAGGCCGATCGCGCCGACCGCCAGCACCGCCCACCACACGGCGGGCCAGCCGCCGCCCTGCAGAAAGGCGTCGCGCACGATCACGATGTAGTAGCGCGCCTGGACGAGATTCGAGACCCACCGCAGGCCGTCGGGAATGTTCTCGATCGGGAAGATCAGCCCGGAGAGGAGGAACGAGAGGAGGAAGCCTCCCAGCGCCACGGCCTGGACGGCAGCCGCCTGGTTCGGGATGGCCGCGCCCACGAGCGACGCGAAGGCCGCCATGCAGAAGACGTACAGCACGCTGCCGGCGACGAACGGCGTGGGATCGCCGGCGAACTGAAGGCCGAAGAGCGTGAACATGAGGCCCACGCCCAGCAGGCACTGCGCGAGCCCGATCGCCATGCCGGCCAGGATCTTTCCGAGCAGGAACTCGTGCGCCGAGATGCTCGAGACGTACACCTGGAGGATCGTCTTCTGCTCGCCCTCGCGCGACATTGCGAGCGCTGCGATCACCGTCGGGAAGATGGACAGGCCGAGGACGAGGAATCCCGGACCGTAGAACTTGCCGGGATCGCGGCCGGGATTGAACCAGAGCCGGGTGGCCGTCTGGATGGTGGCGCGGGTGCCCGTCCGGGCGAACTGCTGCGCGAAGGCGCTGGTGATCTGGCCGGCGTTGCCCCGCGTGAGGCGCGCGGTGTTGCCATCGGTGGCGTCGACGAGCGCCTGCGCTTCGGCTGGCCGCGCGCGGCGGATCTGGCGCTCGAAATGCTCCGGGATGATGATCGCCGCGCGCGTCGTGCCGCGGTCCAGCATGGCCGCCGGCGACGTCGCCGGCGGCAGCGTGACGACGCGGAAGGTGAGCGAGCTACGGAACATGTCCGCGTAGCGTCGCGACAGCGGCGTCTGGTCGAGATCCTGGATGACGATCGGGATGTCGGTCACGGTCAGCGAGATCGACGTCCCGAGCAGCGCGGTGAGACACACCGGCAACACGAGCACGAGCCCCAGCGCCAGACGGTCGCGCACGAGCTGGGTCAGCTCCTTGCGGGTCTGCGCGAGGATGCGTCGCATACTGCCAGCCGTCAGGCGGCGACGGCGCCCTTCGCCGCGATGACGAGGAAGACGTCCTCCAGCGAGTAGTCCTCCTCCCTCGCGTCGAGCACGCGGATGCCATCGCGCGCGAGCCTGGCCGTGAGCTCACGAGCCGCCGCCTGCGCATCGCCGTCGACGATGACGTGGATCCGATCGCCGAAGAGCGACACGCGCCACGGCTCCATCCCCGTCTTGAGCAGCGCGACGGCACGCAGCGGCTCGTCGGCGCGGATCTCGAGCAGGCGGCCGCCTTGTGTGGCCTTCACGCCGCTCGGCGTACCCTCCGCGACCAGCTCGCCGGCGACCATGAACCCCAGACGGTTGCACTGCTCGGCCTCTTCCAGATAGTGCGTGGTGACGAGGATCGCGGTGCCCTGGTCCGCGAGCTGATTGATCATGGCCCAGAACGCGCGGCGGGCGATCGGATCCACGCCGGACGTCGGCTCGTCGAGGAAGAGGACGCGCGGCTCGTGCATGATCGCCGCGCCAAACGCCACGCGCTGCTTCCACCCGCCCGGCAGGCTGCCCGTCAGCTGACCGCCCTGGCCCTCGAGGCCCGCGAACTCGAGCACCCAGCGCTTGCGGGCCGCCCGCCGACCCGGCGACACGCCGTAGACGCCGGCGAAGAAGTCGAGGTTCTCGTTGATGGTGAGGTCGTCGTAGAGCGAGAACTTCTGCGACATGTAGCCGACCTGCTGCCGCACGCCCTCCGAGCGGAGCGCTCCGACCTCGCCCGCGAGCCGCACCTCGCCCTCGCTCGGCTCCACCAGGCCGCAGAGCATCTTGATGGTCGTGGTCTTCCCCGCCCCGTTGGCGCCGAGCAGGCCGTAGACCTCGCCGTAGCGCACCTCGAGGTCGATGCCCTGGACCGCGACGAACTCGCCGAACGTCTTGCGCAGGCCGCGCGCGCCGATGGCGATCGGATCGTCGGCCGGCTCGGCGTCGCGGCGGTCCGGGAACGGCTCCACGCGCCTGTCGCCCTCGAGGCCGCGCAGGATCGCGACGAAGGTGTTCTCGAGCGTCGGTGATGCCGCGCGCACGCTCTCCACGGCGTGGCCCAGCGCGTCGCGCACCGCATGCTCTCCGGCCTGCACCTCGTGTACCAGCACGTCGAGGCGGTCGCCGAACCGCTGGACGTCAACGATCCCGTCGCGCTGCGCCAGGGCGGTCTCCGCCCCGCGCAGGTCGCGCGCGCGCACCTCCAGACGCTGCAGCCCCAGGGACTGGCGCAGCTCGGCCGGCGTGCCGGTCCGATGCAGGCGTCCGTCGTGCATGAGGGCCACGCGATGGCACCGCTCCGCCTCGTCGAGATACGGAGTCGCCAGGAGAATCGTCATGCCCTGGCTCGAGAGCTGCGCGAGCGCGTCCCAGAACTCGCGGCGAGAGACCGGATCGACGCCCGTCGTCGGCTCGTCGAGCAGGAGAATGCGGGGCTCGGTCACGAGCGCGCAGGCGAGTGCCAGCTTCTGCTTCATGCCGCCGCTGAGCCGTCCCGCGAGCCGCTCGGTGAAGCGTTCCATCCCGAACATCGTGAGATAGCGATTCCCGCGCTGCTCGATCTGGTGCACCGGCACGCGCCGCAGCTCCCCGACGTAGCGGAGGTTCTCCGCCACGCTCAGGTCCGGGTAGAGGCTGAACACCTGCGTGAGGTAGCCGACGTACGCCCGCGCCCGTCGCGCCGGCTGACCGAGCAGCTCGGCGGCGCCGGACGTCGCCTCCATCACGCCGCCGAGGATCTGGAACGTCGAGGTCTTCCCGGCGCCGTCCGGCCCGATCAGCCCGAAGATCTCGCCGGCTCGCACGTCGAGGTCAATGGAGCGGACCGCTTCGAGCGCGCCATACCGCTTCGTCAGCGCCCGGGTGCGGATGGCGACGTCGGGCTCGCTCATCGGTGCGTCGGCCGCGGGGGCCACTGGAGACCCTCGACGAGGATCTCGCCGTCCGCCGGCATACCCGGCTTTGCGAAGCCGACGGCGCCGCGCAGCCGGAGCTTCACGCCGACCACTTGCTTCACCCGGTCCTCACGGAAGTAGGTGTTTTCCGGCGTGAACGACGCTTGCGGGTCGATGCGCAGCACGTACGCGTCGATCGGCTTCGCCGGATCGGAGTCGAGGTAGACGCGCGCCGGCTGGCTCAACCGGACGCGCCCGATCTGTCCCTCGGGCACGAACGCTCGCAGATAGACCTCGGCCAGGTTCACGAGCGTGATGACCGGGGTGCCCGCCGTGATCACCTCGCCCGGCTCGGCCGTGCGCGTCGCCACCGTACCGGTGAACGGCGCGACGACGCGGAGATCCTTTTGGTTGGCCCGCGCCTCCTGGAGCGAGGCTCGCGCGCGCTCGGCCTCGGCTTGCGCGGCGGCAATGTCCGCCTGCGCCTGTAAGATCTGCCCCTGGACCGCGGCGACCTGGGAGGAGCGAATCGCCGGGTTGAGCAGATTCGCCTGCGCCGCCGTGAGCGAGCCGCGTGCCGCTTCGACTTGACGTCGGGCGGCCGCTACCACCGCCGCCTGCGCCTCCTCGGCGCTCTCGGCTCGTCGCGCTTCCTGCTCCGCGACCAGCTCGCGCTTGAAGAGCCGGCCCATGGCTTCCCGGTCCCACTTCGCCTGGGTGTGCGAGGCCTCGGCCTGCGCCAGCTGGGCCTCGGCTGCGGCCAGCTTCCCCTCGGCCTCGCTGACGCGGCCCTGCGCGTCGGCGCGCGCCTGATCCACGCCAAACCGGTTCTGCTGCAACTGCTCGTTCAGCACCGCGATCTGGTGTTGCGCCAGGCGCACTCGCGCGTCGGCCTGACGGACGGCCGCCGACGCCTGCTCCTCGCGGGCGCGAATCTGCTCGTCGTCGAGCACGGCGATGACCTGCCCGGCCTCGACCGGATCACCCTCCCGCACGGTGATCTCGCGGATCCGTCCTGACGTCTTCGCCGCCACGGCGGCATCGTCGCCCTCGATGCGCCCGCTCACCGCGATCACGCCCGGCGGCACGGCGGGCGGTGCCAAGACGAGGCGCCACACGGCGAACCCGGGGAGGCCGAGCACGAGCACGCCAACGATCGCGACCCGGCGCTGGCGCGCGCTCATGCGCCGCGCCTCGCGCCCCGACGCTCGGCCGCGAGCCCGTGCGTGAGCAGGTCCTGGATGTGCTTCACGTACGCCGCGGCGTCCGGCGGCTTGATCGCCGGGCGCCGCTTGGCGAGCACACGCTCGCGGAACCGCGCCGTGGCGAAGAAGAACACGAGGCTGCCGACGAGGCTCAGATGCGTCAGCAGCGGATCGACGGGGCGGAAATCACCGTCGCTCACGCCGCGCGCCACGATGCGCTGCACGGCGCCGAGGATCCGCGCCGGCTTGTCGATCAGCGCCGGGTCCAGGTGCTTGCCGCCCGCAAGGACCTCGCGCAGCATCATCGAGCAGAAGTGCGGGTGGCGCCGCGTGGCGATCTCGCCCACGACCGCGATCAGCTCGCGCAGCACCTCCGGCGCCGGCCGTGGCGACGCCGCGAGCCGCTCCACGCTCGCGACCATCTCGCCGAACGTCGCGCTCACGATGGCCAGGTAGAGGTTTCGCTTGCCACCGAAGTGATAGTTGATCATCGCCTTGTTGACGGCAGCCTTCTGGGCGATCGCCGCGACCGGCACGCCGTCGTAGCCGCGCTCGGCGAAGAGCTCGGTGCCGGCGGCGAGCAGCGCCTCGCGCGTGGCGGCGGCATCGCGGCGGCGGGCGCGGTGGCTTCCAATTCGAGCGGCAGACGTCATTCGGCGTCTCTCCTCGCGATCGATTGTCTTTCCATCGGCGATGTTAACTAAACATATGGTTGATTACGGGACGAGTCAAGCGTGCGCCCGGCGGAGGGATTCACGCGCGTACCAACGAATTCCACCGAATTGATCTCACTGGCCTCGACCCTGAGGTACGAGGGCTCGTCGCGCGACGATGGGTGGCCGATGGTCTCCAGCGAGAGTGGAGAGAAACGAGCAGAGCGTTGAACTCGTCCCCTCCCGCCGAGCCTGTACCTCGGCTCACCTCGTGGGTTTAGTCCCTGCTGGCACGCGGACGACGGGCAATTAACTCTGCTCGCCCCCACGCTGGTTCCGAAAAACGTCGTTCGAAGGGAAACGGGGGGGAGATCGCTCTTCTTCAGGCGGCGGGTCGGTGCGACCGCATAAGCGTAGAATGGGGGCGGAGGTGCGCCCATGAAGTCTCGAGCCCTTCTGACACTGCTTGGCCTGACGCTCGTTTCGCTGCTGCTCGTCGACACGGGGACATTGTGGGCGCGCGCGGGAGGCGGTGGAAGCCGCGGTTCGCGGTCCTACTCGGCCCCGGCGCGGCCGGCCCCCTCGCCTGTCGCGCCCGCGAACCCGATGAGCCCCGCGCGTCCGTCCGCCCAGCCCGCGCCGCAGCGGCCGGGTATCTTCGGCGGCCTCATGGGCGGCATCGCCGGGTTCGCGCTCGGCGGCCTCATCGGTTCGCTCCTGTTCGGCGGCATGGGCCAGGGCTTCGGCGGGGGCGTCGGTCTCCTCGAGATCCTGCTCATCGGCGGCGGCATCTTCCTCCTACTGCGCGCCTTCCGCGGGCGCCACACCGCGCCCGAGCCGGCGTACGCGGGCGCCGGGGCGAGCGCCTACGGCGCCGGCGACGGGAGTGAGAGATGGTCGAGCGGGGCGACCGCGGTGGAGGCGCCGGCCGCGTCCTCCGACCTTGAGCGCGGGATCGCCCACATTCGCCAGATGGACCCTGGCTTCGACCCCACGGCCTTCGCCCGGTGGGTACAGCGCGTGTTCGTCGACGTCCAAGAGGGTGTCGGGCGGCGCGACATGAGCACCCTCAACGACCGGCTCACGCCGCAGGAGTACGCGCGGCTCCAGGCTCAGTGCGACCGGCTCCGGAGCGCGCGCCAGACGAACCGGGTCGAGCAGATCCAGTTCAAGCGCGCCGACGTGACGGAGGCGTGGCAGGAGAGCGGCCAGGACTGGGCGACGGTGTACGTTGCCGCGTCCCTCGTCGATTACACGCTCGACGACACGACCAGGAATCTCGTCGACGGGTCCAGAACGCCACAGGACGTCGAGGAGTACTGGACCTTCACGCGCCCGGTCGGCCCCACTCCCTGGCGCCTCTCCGCGATCCAGACGTCGTAGCCTATACGGGCTGGATCGCGGCCAACCTCCACTACGCCATCCCGGCTTGAAGGGGATCAGGGCAAATTTCGCGAGCGCTCGGTGCCTGAGCCAGGGATCACCGCTCCCTTCCGCTTCACACTGGGCACCTGATGACGGACACACCTCGCTGTAGGTGGCCGCGTGGTATCTCTGGCGAGCGACGGGCGACGCGCGGCGGAAGGCGAAGTAGTGGACGCTTCCTCCCTGCTTGCCAGTGAGACCTGCAATGAGCGACCATTCCGCACCAGTGAGGAGGCGGTCATGGAGCTCTACGAGGTGATGCGGACGACGTTCGCCGCGCGCGAGTTTACCGACGAGCCGGTGCCCGACGCGGTGCTGTTCAAGATCCTGGACCACGCGCGCTTCGCGCCCAGCGGCGGCAACCGCCAGGGCTGGCGCGTCATCGTCGTCCGTGATCCCGCGACCCGCAAGGCGCTCTCCGATTGCTCCGCGCCCGCTGCCAAGCGCTACGCCGCGCAGGTCCAGGCCGGCGAGAACCCCTGGAACACGATCGACCCCACCATTGTGGACGCCGTGACCATCGAGCGCACGTCACCGCCGGCCCGGCTCACCGAGCCGTTCGTGAAGGCGCCGGTCGTCCTCGTCGTCTGCGTCGACCTCAAGGTCGTGGCGTCGATGGACCAGTTGCTCACTCGCGTCGGCGTGATCAGCGGCGCCTCGATCTACCCGTTCGCCTGGAACATCCTCATGGCCGCGCGTCACGAAGGCTACGGCGGGACGATCACAACGCTGGCCGTGGCCCAGGAACCGAAAGTCCAGGAGCTGCTCAGCCTCCCGCGCCACATCGCCGTGGCCGCCGTCATGCCGTTCGGGCGCCCGCTGCGGGCGCTCACGAAGCTCAAGCGCAAGACGGTGGCGGAGTTCGCGACGCTGGAGCGCTGGGGCGGCCGGCCGCTGCCCAGCGCGTAGGCGAGGGGCGCGCCGCCGACGGGCCCGCGAGCGGCTCTCGCCACCATCGGATTCCGTTCCGGCAAAACGTCCACGGCCTCGTCGGAGACTCTCGCTCGGGTAGCCCGAAGCGCTAGGATTGGACCATGCGCCTGCCCTTCGTTCCGCCGCTCGTGCCCATGCTGTCCAAGGCCGCGGACGCCTTGCCGACCGGCGACGGCTGGCAGTTCGAGCCCAAGTGGGACGGCTTTCGAACATTGGTGTTTCGCGACGGCGACGAGGTCGTGCTGCAGAGCCGCGACGAGAAGCCGATGAACCGGTACTTCCCCGAGCTCGTCGCACCCCTCACTGCGACGCTGCCCGAGGGCTGTGTCGTCGACGGCGAGATCGTCATCGTCGGCGCGGGCGGGCTCGACTTCGAGGCGCTGCTCCTCCGCATCCATCCGGCCGCATCGCGGGTGAAGCTCCTGGCCGCGGAGGCGCCGGCTTCGTTCGTGGTCTGGGACCTGCTCGCGCTCGGCAACGAGGACCTGCGCGAGGTCACGCTCGCGGTGCGGCGCGACCGGCTCGAGCAGGTGCTGGCCGACGCTCCACCGCCCGTGCACCTCTCGCCGGCCACGCGTGATCGTACCCTCGCGGAGGACTGGTTCCGTCGCTTCGAGGGAGCCGGGCTCGACGGCGTCATGGCGAAGCGCCTGGACGCGCCCTACCGCGCCGGCGAGCGCACGATGATCAAGGTCAAACACGCGCGCTCCGCCGACTGCGTGGTCGCCGGCTTCCGCTGGCACAAGAACAGCACCGGCTCGATGGTCGGCTCGCTCCTGCTCGGCCTCTACGACGCGGATGGTACGCTGCACCACGTCGGCGTCACCGCGGCGTTCACCAACGCGGCCCGCAAGCAGCTCGTCGCCGACCTGGCGCCCCTCCGGGAGAACGCGCTCGAGGGCCATCCCTGGCGTCACTGGGCCGAGGCGCAGGAAGACGCGAACGCAACAGGGCAACGCCTGCCCGGCGCGACCAGCCGCTGGAACCGCGGCAAGGACCTGAGCTGGGAGCCGCTCCGACCCGAACGCGTCCTGGAGGTCGAGTACGACCACATGCAGGGGACTCGCTTCCGGCATGCCGCTCAGTTCGTGCGCTGGCGCCCCGACAAGCGCCCGCAAGACTGCCGTTACGATCAGCTGGAGGTCACGCCAGCCTACGAGCTGGAGCGCGTCTTCGGCGTGCGCGATCCGCGCCGCGCGACTCCCGGGCCACCCCAGGGATCGTAGTCGGGATCGGGCGGTTCCTCGGCGGGGCGTTCACCCTCGGGAACGTGACGCAGGTTGACCCGGATGCGCGTCCACGTGCTCGAGCGGCCACGCATCGAGTCGACGAGGACGTCGTCCACCCGCAGCCACGCCGCGGCCTCCCGATGGCGAGCCTTCCAGCGCTCCAGCCCCGCGAGCGCGTCCTCCGTATGCTCCGCCTTCGCGACAGTGACGAGCGGTTGCACCGACTGGCGGCCGCCGCGGCCTTTCTCTCGGGCGCTCGCTGCGTGCTTCCGTCTCGACGGTGCGACGCGCGGCGGCTCGGCGGCTTGCTTCTTGTAGTGCGGCGGCCAGGGCGCGTCGCCGAGGCCCGCGGCTTCCTGGGCGGCAGACAGCTCGAGCAGGCTGTCGAGCGATCCCGCCGCGGTGTCGATTCCTGCCGACGCGTCGCCGCGTTCGGTCAGACGCGCTGGAGCGGTGACCAGCGTGAATGCCGCCGGATCGCAGTGGGCGACCTCGTCCCATGCGAGCGGCATCGAGACGCGCGCGTCAGGGGTCGGGCGCACCGACCAGGCCGACGCCACCGTACGGTCCTTGGCGTTCTGGTTGTAGTCGAGGAAGACGCCGTGCCGCTCCTCCTTCCACCATTGGCTGGTCGCCCGCTCGGGCGCGCGCCGCTCCACTTCCCGCGCAAGGGCCAGCGCCGCGCGCCGCACCTGGTCGAAGCTCCAGCGCCGCTCGATCCGCACGTTGACGTGCATGCCGCGGGATCCCGACGTCTTCGGCCAGCCGCGCAGGCCGTGTTCGTCGAGCACGTCACGTACGATCAGGGCCACGCGCCTCGCGTCGTCCCAGCTGGTACCCGGGCCGGGGTCGAGATCAACGCGCAGCTCGTCGGGATGCTCGAGGTCGTCGGCGCGTACCGGGTGCGGGTTCAGGTCGATGGATCCCAGATTCACAATCCACAGCAGCTGCGCCGCGTCGCGTACCACGATCTCTCGCGCCGTCCGGCCCGATGGAAAGCGCAGCTCCACCGTCTCGACCCACCCGGGGTGCTGCGCGGGGGCCCGCTTCTGGAAGAACGGCTCGCCCTCCGCGCCGTCCACGTAGCGTTTGAGCACGATCGGCCGCCCCGCGATTCCGCGCAGCGCCCCTTCGGCGACCGCCACGTAGTAGTTCGCCAGGTCTAGCTTCGTGTGACCGGCCTGCGGAAAGAACACCTTATCCGGGTTGGTGATCACCACCTCGCGACCCGCGACTTCCAGGACGGTCTGCCGCGCCTTGCTCATGGAAACAGTGTTGCCGAATTGACCGTCGGCGCAAGTCCTCGAGCCCCTGCAATTGGCTTGCCCTCGTGCGACTGTAGAGCCCTATGAATCGGACCCTGCTGAAACGCGCGACGCTCGTGCTGGCCGCCGCCCTCGCCCTGACCGCATTCGCTACGCGCGAGGACAGCTGGCGCATCATCGGGCCTGGCGGCGGGGGCGCGCTGTTCCACCCGACGGTCAGCCCGCATGACCCGCGCACCGCTCTCGTCGCCAGCGACATGACCGGCAACTACATCACGACCGACGCCGGAGGGCGCTGGCGCCACTTCAATTTGGGCGGTCCCGTCCAGTTCTTTCTCTTCGACCCGATCGACCCAGGCGTGATCTACGCCCAGGCCGGCGCGCTCTTCCGCAGCTCCGACGGTGGCAGGACCTGGGCCCGATTCTTCCCGAGCGCCGTCGCGAAGATCACGATGGGCGACGACCACGCGGGCCTCAGGCTTCACGTCGCCAGCGGGCCGCGCGGTGATGTCGGCGCGATGGCCATCGATCCTGGAGATTCCCGCGTCCTGTACCTCGCGATCGACTCCGCCCTGTGGACGTCCCCCGACGGCGGCGCCAGATGGCGGAAATCCGCCGACCTGCCCGGCCGAGCGCGCTGGATGTGGATCGACCCGCGCTCGAGCAAGGCCGACCGCACCGTGTACGTTGCCGGTCCCGACGCCATGTATCGCCGACAGGCCGGGGGCTGGCGCACCGGCGCGTCCCCCGGCGTCTTCACCGACGTCACGGGGACTCCACCGCGCTTCTACGCGACCTCGGCCGGCAAGATCTTCGTTTCCGCAGATGGAGGCATGACGTGGAGCGCTTCTTCGCTGTGGGGCTTCTGGGGACGCGCCACCGCTATCGCGGCCAGCCCCCAGCAGCCCGACGTCGCGTACGTCTCCTATTCGGGGCTTCGCGCGCCAATCCGGGCGACGTTCGGCGTGGCCAAGACCGTCGACGGCGGTCGTCATTGGACACCCGTCTGGCACAACGTCCGCGATGCCTGGCTCAGCGAGCGTTTCAATGCCGGGTGGGCCGGCAACCCTGTCGGATTCGGAGTCGCGCCCGGCACGCCCGACGTCGTGTACGCCACCGACTACGGGCGTACTCTCCGTACGCTCGACGGTGGCGCGTCCTGGCAAGCGGTCTACTCCACTCGCACGCCCGCTGGCGGCTGGACGACCAACGGCCTCGACGTCACCACCTGCTATGGCGTGCACTTCGACCCCTTCGACTCACGCCACATGTTCATCAGCTACACGGATATCGGTCTCTTTGCCAGCGACAACGACGGGGCCAGCTGGTACAGCGCGACCCGCAGCGGCGTGCCGGGACCGTGGGTCAACACCACGTACTGGATGGAATTCGACCCGCACGTGCGCGGCCGGATGTGGGCAGTCATGAGCGGCGTGCACGACCTTCCACGGCCCAAGATGTGGCAAGGCCGATCACCCGAGACGTACGACGGTGGTGTCGTGCGCAGCGACGACGGCGGAGGCACCTGGCGCGTGCAGAACACCGGTATGCCGCAGACAGCCGCCACCCACATCCTGCGCGACCCGGCGGGCGCGCTGTACGTCACGGGCTTCGGCCGGGGCGTGTTCAAGTCCACCGACGGGGGAGAGCGCTGGGCTCTCAAGAACGCCGGCATCGAAGGCGCGCAGCCGCTTGCCTGGCGCCTCGCGCGTGATACGAAGGGCACGCTCTACCTGGTGGTTGCTCGCCGCAGCGACGACGGCAGCTTCGCAAACGCCGGGGACGGCGCCCTCTACCGCTCGACCGACGGCGCAGAGCACTGGACCCGCATACCGCTGCTCCGGGGCGTCAACGGTCCGAGCGGCCTGGCCATCGACCCACAGGACCCCGGCCGTCTGTACCTGGCCGCCTGGGGCCGGAGCACTCCGCAAGGCGCGGAGGACGGCGGCATCTATCTCTCGACCGATGTCGGCGCAACATGGCGCCGGGTCCTCGCGCAAGACCAGCACGTGTACGACGTGACGGTCCACCCGCGCGACCCCCGTGTGCTCTACGCTGCGGGCTTCGAGGCCTCCGCCTGGCGGTCCTCCGATCGCGGCCTGACGTGGAGGCGCATTGCCGGGTTCGACTTCAAGTGGGGTCACCGCGTGATCGTCGATCCGCGCGATCCGGCCAGGATCTTCATCACCACGTTCGGTGGGAGTGTCTGGTACGGGAAAGTCGACTAGCGGGAGTTGCCCAGGCCGGGGGAACATGCGATAGAAAGACCGGACCAGGGACCGGCGGGAACCCGAATCGGGCGCCGGCCCCGGTATGCGGGAGGAGGCGACCGAGGATGACCGACGTCGAATCGGTAACCACAGAGATCATCAAAGGCAAGCTCCTGGCAACCGCCGACGAGATGGGGATCGTGCTCGTCCGGACCAGCATGAGCCCGGTCATCTACGAGGTCCTGGACTTCGCCTGCGGCGTCACCGACGCCCAGGGCCAGCTCGTCGCCCAGAACAACGGCATCACGCTCTTCACCGGCACCTTCGGGCTCCAGGTGCAGAGCATGTTGCGAAAGTTCGCCGGCACCATCGCGGACGGCGACGTGTACATGACCAACGACCCCTACGGCGGGGGAACGCACACCACGGACGTCGCCCTCATCAAGCCGATTTTCTGGCAGGGAGGCCTGATCGCGTTCGGGATCGCGGTGGCGCACTGGAGCGAGGTGGGCGGGAAGGTCGCCGGATCTCTGTCGCCGGACTCGACCGAGATTTACCAGGAGGGGGTGCAGTTCCCCGGCATCCGGCTCTGCCGCAACGGCGCCGTGCTCCAGGATGTGATCGACCTGGTGGCGGCCAACGTGCGGCTGCCGAAGCACTCGCTGGGCGACCTCAACGCCGAGCTGGCGGCGGTCCGGGTTTGTGAAGGGCGGCTGCACGAGATCTGTCGCCGGTACGGCACCGAGCGCCTGACCGCGACCTTCGGCGCGATCCTCGAGCAGGGAGAACGGCTGGCCCGGCAGGCCCTGCGACTGATTCCCAACGGCGTCTACGAGGCCGAGGACTTCATCGATGGCGACGGCAACCGGGACCTCCAGCTCCCGATCCGGGTGCGCGTGACGGTGGAAGACGAAGCGATGGCCATCGACTTAACCGGGTGCGTCCCCCAGGTGCCCGGGCCCATCAACTGCACGTACTCGGCGACCCTGTCGGCCTGCAAGACGATCTTCAAGGCCGTCACCGAGCCGACGGCACCCTCGAACGACGGGTGGTTCCGACCGCTGCGCGTCGTCATTCCGCCGGGCACGGTCTTCAGCGCCGTCCGGCCGGCACCGGTCGGGTGGTACTACGAGGGTTCCGCGCACGTGTCCGAGCTCGTGTGGAAGGCGCTGGCCCTCGCGGCCCCGCACCGGCTGACCGCCGGCTCGTACGTGAGCCTGTGCGCCACCTATATCTGCGGTCGCGACCCCGTCACCAACGAGCTGTTCGTCCACATCGAGCCCCACAACGGCGGCTGGGGCGCCGGACCCGACAAGGACGGCGAGAGTGGGCTCATCGCCACCACCGACGGCGACACGTACAACTATCCGGTGGAGCTCATAGAGAACAAGTTCCCGCTCCGGGTGGAACGCTACCGCTTCCACACCGAGGGCGGCGTCGGCGCCGGTCGGTTCCGCGGGGGCTTCGGCCTGGAGCGCGTCTATCGCATCCTCACTGACGACGCGTTCTCCTATGCCAGCATCGGCCGGTCCATCGCGCGTCCCTGGGGCGTGGCCGGTGGGGAGCCGGGGACGACCAATTATCTCGAGATCATCTCCGGCCGCCGGCGGTTTCGGGGCGCGCGCCTGCCGCACACGACACTCAAGAAGGGCGATCAGATCCGCATCGTGACCGGCGGCGGGGGCGGGTACGGCCCGCCCCGCGAGCGCGATCCCGAGCTCGTCGGCCAGGACGTCCGCGGCGGCCTGCTGACCCCCCAGCAAGCTCTCCAGACCTACGGGGTGGTCCTCAAGGAGGATCGCACCATCGACCACGCACGCACCGCCGCGCAACGTGGCGGGCGTGGGCGACGTCGCCCGGCGGCATGAGCCTCCGGGTCGCAACCGACATCGGGGGGACGTTCACCGATCTCGTCTTCTTCGACGAGGACGCGACCGCCACCGGCCTGGCCAAGGCGCTGACCAGGCCCGGCGACCTGGCGCAAGGGGTGCTCGACACGATCACGCTGGCGAATCTCTCGACGGACGCGTTTCGATACTTCATCCATGGCTGCACCGTGGTCATCAACGCGATCACCGAGCGGAAGGGTGTGAAGACGGCGCTCGTCACCACCAGCGGGTTCCGGGACGTGCTCGAGATCGGCCGGGGCAACCGTCCCGATCTCTACAACATGAGGTTCGAGAAGCCGCGCCCGTTCGTGCCCCGCCACCTCCGGTTCGAGGTGGAGGAGCGGGTGGACCAGCACGGCACGGTGCTCAAGCCGTTGCGAATGGAAGACGTCGAGGAGGTGGTGCGGCGGTGTCGCGACGCGCAGGTGCAGGCCATTGCCGTCTGCTACCTCCACGCCTACGCCAACCCCGACCACGAGCTGCGGACCGCCCAGCACTTGCGGCGGCAGCTGCCCCGCGTCGCCGTCACCGTCTCCTCGGACGTGACGCGGGAGTGGCGGGAGTACGAGCGCTCGACCACCGCCGTGCTGAACGCCTACGTCCAGCCGATCGCGGAGGCCTATCTGGACAACCTCGAGCGCGCCGTCTCGACGAGGGGTGACCTCCAGCCCCACGTGATGCAGTCCAACGGCGGCACGACCACCTTCGCCCTGGCCAAACGACGCCCGATCCAGCTCATCGAGTCGGGGCCGGTCGCCGGGGTGATCGGCGCCGCGGCCGTCGGGCGGCTCGTCGGGGAGCCCAACGTGATCTCCCTCGACATCGGCGGCACCACCGCGAAGTGCTCGCTGGTCGAGGCCAGCACGCCGAAGGTCACCACGGAGTACAAGCTGTTCCAGACCCGCACCTTCCCGGGGTACCCGGTGAAAGTCCCCGTGGTCGACATCGTCGAGATCGGCGCCGGCGGCGGCTCCATCGCGAGGTTCGATCCCAGCGGCGCGCTGCAGGTGGGACCGGTCAGCGCGGGGGCCGACCCGGGACCGGCCTCGTACGGACGCGGCGGGACCGAGCCCACCGTCACCGACGCCATGCTCCTGACGAACGTCCTCAACCCCGACTACTTCCTGGGGGGCCGGCTGCGCCTCGATCGTGACCAGGCCCACGGCGCCATGGCCAAGATCGCCCGCGGGCTCGGGATCTCGGTCGAAGCGGCCGCGGTCTCGGTCGTTCGCCTCGTCAACGCGAACATGATCAACGCGCTCAAGCTGGTCAGCGTCCAGCGCGGGCACGATCCGCGCGACTTCGTCCTGGTCGCCTCGGGCGGCGGCGGTCCCATGCACGTGGCCGCCCTGGCGCAGGAACTGGGTGTGAAGGCCGCCATCGTGCCGAATTACCCCGGGTGCTTCTCGGCCTGGGGCATGCTGATGACCGAACCCCGGATCGACCTCATCAGGACCCAGTTGCGGCGGACGGCCGAGGTCACCCTCCACGAGGTCGAAGGCGTCTTTGCCGAGATGGCGCGAGAGATCCTCGCTCAGTACGCCGCCGACCGGGTCGCAGCCGCTGACGTGCGATTCGTCCGCAGCCTGGATGCCCGTTACCACGGACAGGACCACACGGTGCCCGTCGCGCTGGACGGCGCGCTGGCGGACGTGGACCGGATCGCGGAACTGTTCCACGCGGCGCACAAGAAGGCCTACACCTTCGACTTGCCGGATACGCCGGTGGAGGTCGTCAACTACCGGCTGACCGGGTATCACCTCGCCAGGCGGCCCGATCTCCGCAAGATCGAGCGCCGGCCTGGCGACCCTCCCCTCAAGGGACGGCGGGTCGTGGACTTCGGCGACGCCGGCGTGGCCGAGGCGATCGTGCTGGAGCGCGACACGCTCCCGGCGGGGTTTCAGCGTTCCGGGCCGGCAATCGTGGAGGAGGCGTCGTCGACCACCGTCGTCCCTCCCGGAGGCTGGTTCGAGGTCGACGAGTGGGGCCAGCTACACATTCGCCTCGAGCGTGAACCCTGACCTCGACGATGCCGGTCGAGGTTCGCGTCGAGCACGTGACGAAGGTCTTCGGCGCGATCACGGCCGTCGCCGGCGTCACACTGGAAATCCAGAGAGGCGAATTCTTCACGCTGCTGGGCCCGAGCGGAAGCGGCAAGACGACCCTCCTGCGGATCATCGCTGGACTCGAGGGCCCCTCGTCGGGCCGGGTGTTCATCGGCGGCATCGACGCCACCGATCTTCCTCCGAACCGGCGCCCGACCAGTACCGTCTTCCAGGACCTCGCTCTGTTCCCGCACATGAGCGTTGGTCAGAACGTCGAGTACGGCCTCCGGTTGCGCGGGGTGAGTCCGGCGGCCCGCCAGGCCCGAGCGCAGGCCATGCTGCGGCTGACCGACCTCGACGGGTTCTACGACCGGGACCCGAACACCCTGTCCGGCGGCCAGCGGCAGCGGGTGGCCCTGGCCCGGGCGCTCGTCGTCGAGCCGACCGTGCTGCTACTCGACGAGCCGCTGACGGGTCTCGACGAGAAGCTGCGCGAGCAGATGCAGGAGGAGCTGCGGAACCTTCAGCATAAGCTCGGCACGACGTTTGTCGCCGTCACCCATCACCAGGACGGCGCCCTGTCCATGAGCCACCGGATCGCGGTCCTGCGCGACGGCCACCTCGAACAAGTCGGCGGCCCTGTCGAGCTCTACGAGCGACCGCGGACGCAATTCGTGGCGAGCTTCGTCGGCGCGGCCAACCTCCTGCGCGGGACCGTCGAGTCGCGCGACGGCCACGCCGTCCTGCTCCTGGGGGGTGAGGCCCTCCGGCTGCCCAGCCCGCCGCCCATCGCCCCGGGCGAACCGGCGGTGATGGTGATCCGCCCGGAGCGCGTGCGGCTGGGTGCTGACTCCCGCGCACGGGACAACCGCGTGCCGGTCGAGGTGGTGTCCCTCGTGTACAAGGGTGCGGTGCTCGAGTACGGGCTGCGCCTCTCCCAGGGCCAGCCGTTGCGGGCCCAGGTGATGGGGCAGGACGCGGGCCGGGATGTCCGGGTCGGCACGCGAACGGAGGCAGGCTGGGACCTGAGGGACACCATCGTGCTGCCGGGCGGTCGGGGTGACGGAGGGGGGTGAGAGATCTCGAGTCGTGGTCCGGCGGGCCGGCTCACCACTCGCGGGTACGGTTCGCCCTGACATGTGGTCGATGGCTGAGCGTTCGGTGGATCGAAAGGGAGGGAGACGCGTGGTGGACCGTGAAAACGAAGGGACCGTGACTCGCGATCACGCTTCGAACATCTCGCGGCGCCGACTGCTCAGCATCCTCGGGATGGGCGGGTCGGCCCTGGGCCTGGCCACGGTGCCGCTGGCCCGGCGCGGATTCGCCCAGCCGTCGAAAGCGACGGTCCGGTACTGGGCCAGCGGCACGATGACGATCGAGAAATTCTGGGCCCAGCTCGAACGGGACGAGGGGATCAAGGTCGTCTTCAGTGACAACGGCAACGATCCGGGGCCGGTGGTCAGCCGGATGGTCTTCGGCAACGCCAACGACCTCTACGACGTCGGCGGGCTGCAGGGCGGCGCCGAAAAGGAGCTCGCCCTGCGCAACGCGATCGCCCCCTGGGACCTGAGCAAGATCCCGAATTGGAACGACGTCTGGAGCTGGGCCAAGGAGATTCCCTACACCCAGGTGAACGGCAAGCAGTACGGGATCCCCGCCGTCGTGAACGCCGATTCGATGATCTACCTGCCCCAAAAGGTCGGGAAGGTCGACTCCTACCACACCGTCTTCGACCCGAAGCTCAAGGGCAAGACGGCCATGGAGGATGCCTGGATCAACAGCGCCATCTTCACGGCCATCTACCTGAAGGAGAACAATCTGTTGAAGATCAAAGACCCGGGCAACCTGGAGAAAGACGAGCTCCAGGGTGTCATGGAGTTTCTGATCAAGAAGAAGAAGGACGGACAGTTCCGCACCTTCTGGAACGGCTGGGAGCAGGGCGTCCAGCTCGTCACGAGCCAGGAGGTGTGGGTGATGACAGGCTGGGAGCCGATCGTGTACGCGGCGCGCCGGGCGGGCGTCCAGGCAGACTACGCCGTGCCCAAGGAAGGCTACGAGGGGTGGTCCAATGACCTGCTCCTGCACCGCGGCGCGGTGGACCGGAAGCTCTCCGAGGCCGCCCACCGGATGGCCAACTGGATCCTGGGCGGGTACTACGGCGCCGCGCTGAGCAAGCTGCGCGGCTACGTGGTGCCGACGGACCACTCCGCGATGGCCGCGGCGAAGTCCGGCGGGGAGTTCGACGCCAAGGTCCAGGCCGACCTCAACCAGCACGTGAAGAACAAGTTCTTCAGCAAGAAGGGCGCGACGCACTGGCAGAACGTCCGACCCACTCACTTCCAGCTCTACGAGGAGTGGTGGCAGAAGCTGCGCAACGCGTGAGGGCCCGCCGGGAAGGGAGTCCGGTGTCCGCCCGCCTCCCCTCCCGGCCTCATCCCGGGGCAGACCGGTGACCGGGCACCGACGCTCCGTCCTGCTCGCCTCCCCCGTGGTCGCGGTCCTGCTCGCGCTGTCGGTCGCGCCGCTCGCGCTGGTGCTCCTCTGGAGCTTCTGGCAATGGGATCC
This sequence comes from Candidatus Rokuibacteriota bacterium, assembly GCA_003221695.1. Lineage (GTDB taxonomy): Bacteria > Methylomirabilota > Methylomirabilia > Rokubacteriales > CSP1-6 > 20CM-2-70-11. The sequence goes on along the minus strand of QHSX01000041.1, from coordinate 13,450 downwards.
GGCGATCTACTGGATGCGCCCCGCTTTCGTGCTCGACGCCTACCAGAGCGTGGTCGGGACCGATCGGTTGATCGTGATCGTGCGGACGGCGCGCATCGCTCTCATCACCGCCGCGCTGGCCCTGCTGCTGGGCTATCCAGTGGCGCTCTTCATGGACCGGTTCGCCACGGCGCGCGAGCGCACCATCCTGATGCTCCTCTTCCTGGTGCCGTTTTTCACCAGCTACATCATCCGCACCTTCGCCTGGCGGCTGGTCCTCGGCAGGACCGGGCTCATCAACAGCTTCCTGGTCCGGGCGGGACTCCGGGAGGAGCCGCTGGAGTGGCTCCTCTTCAGCGATTTCGCCGTGCACGTCGGCTTGCTCGCCTCCTACCTCCCCTTCATGATCTTCCCCCTGCTGCTCGCGTTCGGCCGGATCGACCGCTCGCTGATCGAGGCCAGCGAGGACCTCGGCGGCACGTTCGGCCAGACGCTGCGACACGTCATTCTCCCGCTCACCGCGCCCGGGATGTTCGCGGGCTCTCTCTTCGTGTTCGTGATGGCCCTCGGGTCCTCAGTGGAGGTTCAGTTTCTCGGCGGGGCCGCCGCGTCGATGATCGCCATCATGATCCAGGATGTGATCCGGGTCCTGAACTTTCCCCTGGCCTTCGCGATCTCTACCAGCGTCGTGCTCTTCCTCATCCTGCTGCTCATCGTGGGATCCCGGTTCCTGGGACTCGCCCGACTGTTCGCGAGCGTTGCCAGATGAGCGCGATGATCGGCCCCTCCCGACGCTGGCTCCGCGCCGGCCTGGCGGGCTATACGTGGATCGTGGTCCTGTTCATCTACCTGCCGCCGGTGTACCTGCTCCTGCTCTCCTTCAACCCGGGGTTGCTGCCCAGCGTGCCGACGCTGAGCAACCTGAGTCTCAAGTGGTACCGGGCTCTCCTGGACGAGGCGCGGATGCTGGATGCGCTGCAGGCCTCGGTGATGGTGGCGGTGGTGACCGCCGTGGTCACGACGGTGCTCGCGCTGCTCGGGGGGCTCGCCTACCGGCGGATGGCGGCGAACGCCCAGGTCGGCTTTTTCGTCTTCGTCGTCTTTCCGATGTTCGTCCCCGGCGTCATCCAGGGGCTGGCGCTCTCGGTCATCCTCCGCGTTCTCGGCGTCACGTTCTCCGGCTGGACGGTCGTGGCCGGGCATCTGCTCTGGTCGTTGCCCGTCGTGTTCATCGTCTTGCTGACGAGTTTCTCCGTCCTCCGCGGCAGCCTGGCTGAAGCCGCGCAGGACCTCGGGGCCAGCGAGTGGCGGGTGTTCTGGGACATCACCTTCCCGCTCATCCGGCCCGGGATCATCAGCGGAGCGTCGTTCGCGCTCCTGCTGTCGTTCAACGAATTCATCCGCGCCTTCTTCCTGGTCGGGGGGCAGGACACGCTGCCGATCTACATGTTCGGCGCGATGAATGCGGGCACCTCGCCCACGATCTACTCGCTCGCGGGGAGCACCTTGCTCCTGTCTGCCCTCGGCTTCGGGCTCGCGCTCGTGGGATTGACCCTGTTGAAGACGCGGCGGGGCTGGGCTCACCGAGCGGTGCAGTCCTCCTGAGAGATCGGCCTGGCCGCCTTCCCCTCGAAGAACCGGTTAAGATCGCCGGCGGAGGAATCGTCCCGATGGCCCATCCGACCCTCGCATTTATAGGCGTGCCGTACGACGGTGCGGCCACGCTGGGCTGGCCGGGTGCGCGCTACGCGCCGGCGGAGGTTCGCAAGCATCTGACGTGGATGCTGAACCGCGTCCAGGGCGGGCAGATCTACTGGGTGGACGAGGACCGCATTGTCCCGTTCGACCCCGCGCAACTGCACGATGCGGGCGACGCGGCCGTTGTCCCCCACGACCTGATGGCGACGCTCGCCGCCGCCCGCGCCAAGACCGCAGAGGAGACGCGCGCCGGACGCATCCCCGTCGTGGTTGGCGGCGATGACTCGATCCTGTTTCCCGCCGTGGCAGGCTTTCACGATGCGGTGGCCGGCACGGTCGCGATCGTGCATTTCGACGCGCACCTCGACCTGATGGACGAGTCACCCGCTCAAGGGCGTTACAGCCATTCGAGCGGCATGCGGCGCGCGCTCGAGTTGCCACGCGTCGACCAACGACGCTGCGTGCAGGTCGGTACGCGGAGCTTCAACTTTCCGTCATCGAAGCGGTTCATCGACGAGATCGGACTCGCCGAGCTGCCGGCGCGCGCGGTGCGCCGTTGCGGAACAGAGTGGACACTCGCCCGGATCGGAGAGGTCACCAGCGGCGCGGATCACATCTTCCTCAGCGTCGACATCGACGTGCTCGATCCTGCACACGCGCCTGGCGTCGGGTGGCACGAGCCCGGCGGGCTGACGAGTGGTGAACTGCTCGATCTGCTCGTCGCGCTCGCGCCGCGCGTGGGCGGCTTTGCGTTGAACGAAGTCAATCCGCTGACCGACGCGGGACCGAAGACGACGATTCTCGCCGCGAATCTCGTTTTCCAGTTCGTGGTCGCCGCCGCAGGAAGAAATGAGGGAGGACGCTAGAGTCGCGGCGACCTCGTGTGCCAGTCGGTGACCCGCTGATAGGCGTGACCGACCCCGAACAGGAGGCCCTCGTCGAAGGGCCGTCCGATCACCTGCATTCCGACGGGCAGGCCATCGGGGTCGAAGCCCACTGGAAGCGACAGAGCGGGCAGCCCCGCGAGACTCGGCACCCCGGTGAACTGCATGATGGCCGACAGCATGTCCTCTTTGCGGTTCCCCTCGATCACGACCTCGGTGGCGCCGCAGGGTGTGGCGGTAAACGGGAGCGTCGGCGTGACGAAGACGTCGACCCGCTTGAACCCCTCGAGGAACTCCTTCCGCAGCAGGCTCCGATACCGCTGGGCCTGGATGTAGTGGGTGGCCAGATACATCTCGCCCGACTCCAGCAACGTCCGCACGTCCTCACCGTAGTCGGCGGCGCGCGTGCGGAGCCACTCTTGGTGGTAGGCGCTCGGCTCGCAGGACTCGATCGTGAGCTGAGCGGAGATGTTGCCGTGGATCGACGGCATCGCGATCTCCTCGACCTGGGCGCCGAGCCCTTCGAGCGTCTTCAGCGCGCCCCGGACCGCGTCGCCGACCGCCTTCTGTAGGTGGCTCAGCGAGTAGTCCCGGATGAGCCCGACGCGGAGGCCGCGCACCGGGCGGGCAAGCTCCGCCCGGTAGTCCGCCAGGGGAACTTGCGCAGAATGGTCGTCGAAGGGGTCGTAGCCCGCAATGATCTCGAACATGACCACGCAATCCTCGACCGTGCGCGTCATCGGCGAGACGGTGTCCATCGTCCACGCCAGGGGCACGACGTTGTAGTTGCTCACGCGGCCGATAGTCGGGCGGATTCCGACGATTCCGTTCACCGACGACGGCAACCGGATCGAGCCGCCCGTATCCGTCCCGAGCGCGCCGAGGCAGGTGCGCGCCGCCACCGCCGCGCCCGAGCCGCCGCTCGAGCCGGCGGGGAAGCGCTCGGGGTTCCAGGGGTTGCGGCAGGTGCCATGGTGCGGGTTGTCGGTCGTGCCACCCCAGGCGAATTCGTGCATGTTCGTCTTGCCGATGATGATGGCGCCGGCGCGCTTCAGCCGCGCCGCCACGGTCGCGTCCTCGGCCGGAACAAAGTCCGCCAGGATTTTCGACCCGGCCGTCGTGCGGACGTCGCGCGTGTAGATGTTGTCCTTGAGCGCGACCGGAATCCCGTGGAGGGGGCCGAGGTAGTACCCCGCCTGGATCATGCGCTCGGCGGCCCGCGCCACCTCACGCGCCTGCGCATCACAGACGGTGATGTACGCTCGGATCTGCTTGTCGACGCTGGCGATCCGCTGAAGCATCGCCTCCGTGAGCTCCACCGGGGAGAGCCGGCGCCCCTCGAGCTGTGCCGCGGCCTCGATGATCGTCAGGTCCAGCAGGTTTCCCTGTGCCATGACGTACCTCCTATCGCTCGGGGAATCGCAGGATCGGCAAGATCGACCGGTACGCCGCGGCCGCCATCTTGCGGTTCAGCTCGTTGGCGGCCGCGATGAGGCCGGAAAGCATGGGCACCAGCCTGGCGCGACGTTCTGGTGCGAGCGGCAGGTCGGCCAGCGCGCAGAGGCGCTCGACGGTTTCCCTGGTGACGGGGTCGTCGCTCTTCATGGTCCTCCCCTCCCGGCGGGTATCGGGCCGCCCTCAGACGCCAAGATAGTCGGCGATGACGCGCGGGTCGTAAAGGGCCTCCGGCCTCAACTCCTCGGTGATCTCTCCCTTCAGCATCGTATAGGCGCGCTGCGCGAACGCGGAGGCGAAGTCCACATTCTGCTCGACGAGGATCATCGTCACCCCGAATCGTGCGTTGATCCCGAGAAGCTGCTCGAGGATCTCGTCGACGATCGAGGGTTGGATCCCCTCGGTCGGCTCGTCGAGCAGCAGGAGCTTCGGGTCGCCCATGAGGGCGCGCGCGATGGCGAGGATCTGCTGTTCACCCCCCGAGAGGCTACCGCCGCGCTGGCCGAGGCGCTCGCCCAGGCGCGGGAAGATCTGCAGCAGCTCGTCGAAGCGCGATCCGTCGCCGGAGAGGGCCCCCATCCGGAGGTTTTCGCGGACGGTGAGGGCGGGAAAGATCTCACGCCCCTGGGGAACGTACCCGAGGCCGAGCCGGGCCCGTCGGTAGGGTGGCAGGTGCGTGATGTCGACGTCTCGCCAGCGGATGTGCCCCTCGCGGGAGCGGAGGAAACCCATGAGCGCGCGCAGCAGGGTCGTCTTGCCCGCGCCGTTTCGTCCGATAATCACGACGCGCTCGGCCGCCCCCACCCGGAGCGAGACGCCGTTCAGCACCGGCACCTGCCCATACCGCGCGTGGAGGCCCTCAACGTCGAGCACGCGGCCGCTTCCCCAGATAGATGTCGCGGACGACGTCGTTCGCTCGGATCTCGTCCATGGTTCCTTCGGCAAGCACGGCGCCTCTGTGGAGCACGGTGACGTATCCCGCGATGCTTCGCACGAAGTCCATGTCGTGCTCGACCACGATCAGCGTCGCCCGCCGGTTGATCTCGCGCACGAGGTCGGCTGTGCGTCGCGCCTCGGCATGGGTCATGCCGGCGGTGGGCTCGTCGAGGAGAACCAGGTCGGGGTCGGACGTCAGCACCATGCCGATTTCCACCCACTGTCGATCGCCGTGCGAGAGGTGCCCCACCGGGCTGGTCCGGCGCTCGACGAGGCCGACCTCGGCGAGGACCCGGTCGACGATCGCGCCGGCGGCGGCCCCATGGCGGGATCGCGCGGAGAGCCAGAGGTTCTCGGTCACCGACAGGCTATCGTAGACGCGCGGCACCTGGAACTTGATCCCGATCCCGGCTCGCGCGATCTCGTGGGGCAGGAGACGAGTGACGTCGAGACCCTTGAAGTGGATCGTCCCCGCGGTAGGTTTGAGTTGGCCGGTGAGGAGTTTGAAGAGCGTGCTCTTGCCGGCGCCGTTGGGGCCGATCACGCAGCGCAGTTCGCCGCGCCTCAGGGTGAAGTCGAGGGAGTTGACGGCCCGCAGCCCACCGAACTCCTTCACGAGACCCCGCGTCTGAAGCACGACGTCATTCATCGCGCGAATTCCGGGGCTGGGGGCCGCCGCCCGCTGACTCGCCGGACGGCGCCCTCGATGGCCGGCACCAGGCCCCGCGGAAAGAGCAGGACGATCACCACCAGCGCCGTGCCGAGCGCGACGGTCGTGTAGGTGACCGACGCGGTGCCCAGGTAATTCGTGAGGGACTGGACGACGAGCGTGCCCACCACGGCCCCGTACAGCGTGGACCGGCCGCCGACCATCACCCAGATGACCACCAGCGCCGACTGGAACATGCTGAAGACCTGCGGGTTCATAAAATTGCCCCAGCCCGCGAAGAGGCCCCCGGCGAGGCCGGCGATGGAGCCGGAGATCGCGAACGTCACGAGCTTACGCCAGCGGGGATCGTACCCGAGCAGCTCCGTCCGCAGCTCGTCCTCCCGAATCGCGGCGAGCACGCGACCGAAGGACCCCCGAACGAGGGCGCGGGTCAGGGCGAGGACCAGAAGAAGCAGGCCGCCCACGACGTAGAACAATTGGACGGGGTCGAGCGTGAGTGGAGCGCGGCCGGGCACCTCCAGCGCCAGCGACGGGATATTCGTCATCCCGTTGTAGCCACCGAGGCGGGCCTGGCCCACGGCATACCTGGGGTCGGCGGTCGTGCCCATCACCTGATGCAGGATCAGCGTCACCGTCAGCGTGATGACGGCAAAATACATCGAGCCGACCCGGCCGTAGAACGTGAAGTAGCCGAGCAGTGCCGCGAGCCCGGCGGCGCCAGCGACACCCGCTATGAGCGCCAACGTCGTGCTGCCCGAGTTGATGCCCACGATCCCGTAGACGTAGCCGCCCACGCCGAAGAACGCCGCCTGTCCAAACGAAAGGATCCCGCCAAAGCCCCAGATCAGGTCGAGGCTCAGCGCGAGCAGACTGTAGATCATGAACACGGTGAGCTGAACGATCTGGAAGGGCGAGAGCACGGCCGGCAGCGCCGCCACCACAGCGACCGCGACGGCCCACAGCGCCCACGCTGTCACTAGACGCCTCGGCGCCAGAAGCCGGAGATGCCCTGGGGGAGGAGCCGGAGAAGGATGATCGCGAAGGCGAGCATGGCGACCTGACCGTAGATGGGCGTCGAACCGTAGGAGACGAGGCTCTCGACGAGGCCGAGCACCACGCCCGCCGTCGTCGTGCCCAGGAGGATCACGGGCCCGCCGACGATCACCGTGATGAAGATCTTGGCGATGAAGGCCAGGCCGAGCGTCGGCACGACGCCCGTGAGGGGCGCCATCACTCCACCGCCGAGGCCGGCCAGGGCGGCGCCGAACGCAAAGGTCCCCATGTACACCCGCGCGGGGTTCACGCCGAGCGCGGAGACCATGTTGGGGTTCTGCATGGTCGCGCGCGCCACCAGGCCGAAGCGCGTGTAGTTGAACAGGCCATACGTCAGCCCGAGAACCGCGAACGCCATCAGGATGACGAAGACGCTGTAGACGGAGAGTCGGTACTCGCCGACGGTGACGTGGCCCAACGGCGTGGCGATCCCCTCGGTCGTCGGCCCGAACACGAGGGTGACGAGCCCGACCAGACCCAGGCTGAGCCCCCAGGTCGCGAGCATCGTATCGAGGATGCGGCCATAGAGGAAGCGGATGATCGTCCGCTCGATCACGAGGCCCAGGAGGCCCACGACGACCGGCGCCACCGCGATCCCGACCCAGACGCTCGCGCCGTGGGCCGTCACGATCAACACCGTGTAGGCGCCGACCATGAGGAACTCGGCCTGCGCCAGGTTGATGACGCCCATCATCCCGAAGATCACGGCGAGACCGAGGGCCAGGAGGATGAGCGTGGCGATCGTGTACACGATGCCAAACGCGGTGACTGCGACGAAATCCATCGTCTTGCGCGTCGCCGGCCCTGGGCGGCTCCAGAGCGGGAGACGCGACGCCGACGCTAGAACTTCGGCGTGTACTGCTTTGCCTGATTCGGGTTCTTGATCAGATCGCACACCTCCATCGTGTCCGTGGGCGCGACGTTCGGGAACGTCTTGATAATCGAGAAGCCGCGCTGCTTGTTCACCTTGGCGAGGTGCACCGTGTGCACGACGTGATGGCTCTCGGGGTTGAGCGTGATCTCGCCCTCCGGCGACTTGAAGGTGAGGCCGCTCTCGAGCGCCTTGATGACCGCGTCCCGCTCGAGCGACCCTGCCTTCTTCACCGCCGTGGCCCAGAGGTGCCAGCCGTTCCAGACGGTGCAGGCCGAGTCGGTGATGTAGGCGTAGTTCGCGCCGAACCGCTGGTGCCAGCGGTGCACCCACTCCCGGTTGACGGCGTTCTCGAGCTCCTGAAAGTAGGGATAGATCACCACCAGCCCCTCGACCTCCTCCGGGGTGAGGACCACTTGCTCGTTGCCGAGCCCGAACGTCGCCGAAACGATCGGGATCTTTCCCTTCAGCCCGGTGGCGGCGAACTGCCGGTAGAACGCGATGTGATTGCCGCCGACCAGGAGCGACATCACGACGTCGGGCTTCGCCCCTTCCACCCGCTTGATCACCGAGTCGAAGTTGACGACGTCGAGCGGGATGAACTCCTGGTTCACGAGCGTGCCGCCGGCCTTTCTCAGGAAGACCTTCACCCAGTCGGCTGAGATGTGACCGTAGTTATAGTCGGCCGCGAGCGTGTAGACCTTTTTGCCGTACTCCTTCACCGCCCAGGGGATCAACGTGCCGAGCTGCTGGGCCGGTGTGACGCCGGTGCAGAACACGAGCTTGTCGCAGACGCCGCCCTCGTATTGCTCGTTGTAGAAGTAGACGTGCTTGTACTTGCCCACGACCGGGCGGACGGCTTCGCGGGACGCGCTCGTGATGCCGCCCATCAGCACCGCGACCTTATCCTCGACGAGCAGCTTGGTCGCGTACTCCGCGTAGATCTGGTTGTTCGACTGGGCGTCGAGCTGGACGAGTCTCAGCTTGCGGCCGAGCACGCCGCCCTGGGCGTTGATGTCGTCGATGGCGAACTTCGTGCTGTCGATCATAGGGAGCCCGTAGATGTTGATGGGGCCGGTCCCGTCGAGGAGACTCCCGACCGAAATCTCACCATTCTGGGCGCTGGCGCGGCCGGGGACGAACGCCGCTCCCACCGCCGCCCCGAGCGCCTTCAGCGCCTCCCGCCGATTCATCTCCATGGCTCGCTCCCGGATCGCATACGGTCGGTTAAGTGCGGCGGTCCGAATGACCGGCCATATCTAGCACGCGGGGATCTGCTTGGCAAGACGGCGATCTGCCTTACGAAGACCGCGCCTCCACCACGAGGCTCTGGAGCGCGCGGCCGATCGGACCACGCACGTCGTGCAGGCGGGTGTCGGCGAGGCCGACGCCGTGCGGCTCGTAGATCGACAGGCAGTCCATCCCGACCCACTCGCCTTCCAGCGGGCGGTGCACGCTCACGGTGAGGTCGGCGTTGATCGCGGTGAAGCGCTTGTGCTCGATGGCCGCGCTCACGCCACTGCCGGAGTCGGCGGCGACCAGCACGCGCTCGAGCGGCGAGGTCGGCGTGCCGGCCACGAGCGGCACGCGCTGCCGCATCCAGGCGGCCACGCGGCCGCTGCCCCAGTCGCCGCGCACGAGCCGCGTCTCCATCGCCTCGTGATAGCTGACGGGCTCGTGGAAGAAAGGAAACTGGAACGGGCGCCCGTGCTCGGGCGGTGGCAGGGCCGGGTCACTGGCCGGCGACGCGATCGCGACCGCGCCCGGGCGCACGAGCGCGGCGAGGGCCTGGGCCATCACGCGCTCGCCGTGGAGCAGGCGCGCGAGGAGACGCTGCACCTTGCTGCCCGCGCGCAGGGTCTCGACGCGCACGGCGAGCCGGTCGATCGGCACGGGCAGCAGGAAGTCCACGGTGATCCGCGCGATCACGAAGCCGGGGGCCTGCGCCTCGAGCGCACGCGCCAACAGCGCGGCGGGCGGCCCGCCGTGCTGGTGCGTGGCGCTCCACGGGCCGCGCGTGTGCACGGTGGCGACAAACGCGTCGCCGTCGGGGACGTAAAAAGCGTCGGGCATGAGCTATCCGCCCAGATAGAGTCTCCGGACCTGTTCGTTGTTCAGGAGGTCTGCGGAGCGCCCCTCGAGCGCCACCTGCCCCGTTTCGAGGACGTACGCGCGGGTCGAGACCTTGAGCGCCATCCGCGAGTTCTGCTCGACGAGGACGACGGCCACCTTCTCCTCCCGGTTGACGGCGAGGATCGCGCGGGCGATCTCGCGCACCAGGTGCGGCGCGAGCCCGAGGGACGGCTCGTCCATCAGCAAGAGCTTGGGGCGCGCCATGAGCGCGCGGCCGATGGCGAGCATCTGCTGCTCGCCGCCGCTCAGCGTGCCTGCCTGCTGGCGTCGGCGCTCCTTCAGGCGCGGAAAGCGCGCGAAGACCCGTTCGACGTCCTGCTCGATCGCGCGTCGGTCCCGCCGCGCGAACGCGCCCATCAGGAGATTGTCCCCGACGCTCATGAAGGGAAAGACATGGCGCCCCTCCGGAACCATCGAGATGCCGAGGCCGACGATCCGGTCGGGGCGCAGGCGGTCGATCCGATGGCCGTCGAACCAGATCTCGCCGGAGGCGACCGGGGCGAGCCCGGTCACGGCGCGCAGCGTGGTCGTCTTGCCCGCGCCGTTGGCGCCGATGATCGCGATCACGTCGCCGGCGTCCATGACGAGCGAGATGTCGGAGACGGCCCGGACCTTGTCGTAGTAGACGCTCACGTGGCGCACGGCGAAGTACATGCTAGATCCCGAGCTCGTCGTCCTCGCGCCCGATGTAGGCCTCGATCACCGCCTCGTCGTTCTGGATCTCCCTCGGTGTGCCGTCGGCGATCTTCCTGCCGAAGTTGAGCACGATGATGCGATCGCTGAGGCGCATCACGGCGCGCATGTCGTGCTCGACGAGCAGGATGGTGACGCCCCGATCGCGGATGCCTCGCACCATCTCCACCATCCGGTCCGTCTCCTCCGGGTTCATGCCCGAGAAGGGCTCGTCGAGGAGGAGCACCTTCGGGTCGCACGCCATCGCGATGGCGATGCCGAGGGCGCGCAGGTGGCCGTGCGGCAGGTGCCGTGCCTCTTCGTGCTTCACCCGCGAGAGCCCGAGGTAGTCGAGGATCTCGTCGGCGCTGTCGCGGAAGGTCGCCTCGTCCTGGCGCGCCACGCGGGTATTGAGGAAGAGGCCGACGGGGGTCGCCCGCCCGCGCAGGTGGTGGGCGATGACGACGTTCTCCAGGGCGCTCATCTCCTTGAAGATCGTCGTCTCCTGGAACGTGCGGACCACCCCCTTGCGGGCCACCAGGTGGGCGGAGAGGCCCGTGATCTCCTCGCCCTGGAAGATCACGCGGCCGGCCGTCCGCGGGAGGAACGAGGTGATCAGCTTGAAGAGGGTGCTCTTGCCGGCGCCGTTCGGCCCGATGATGCTGAGCACCTCGCCCTCGTTCGCCTCGAACGTCACGTGGTCGACCGCCACCAGGCCGCCGAACCGCTTCGTCAGGTCTCGGACCTCCATGACGATCATGCGTCGGCCTTCATGCCTGGTCGCGCGGGGAGCCGCAGGCTCAGGAGCCCGTTGGGCAGCCAGAGCATCATCGTGATCATGATCGCGGCGTACGTCAGCATCTGGTACTCGCGCAGGCCGTGGAGGAGCTCGAAGCCGAGGAACAGGACGAAGGCGCCGACCACGGGGCCGGACACGTACGAGAGCCCGCCGAGGAAGCAGTAGAGCATGAAGTAGACGGAATCCGGCACGCCGAAGCTCGACGGATAGATGCTCTGCTGGGACACCGTGAAGAACGCCCCCGCGATGCCGGCGAAGAAGCAGCCGAGGGCGAAGGCGAGCACCCGGTACTTCGCCACGTTGACGCCGATGCTGGCGGCGAGCGCCTCATCCTGCCTGAGAGAGCGGAAGATCCATCCCAGGCGGCAGCTGGCGATGCGCGTGACCGTGAACAGCCCGAGGACGAGCAGGATCGCCGCCAGGTAGTAGAACGCGAGGTGCACGTTCAGCGCGCGGAAGGCGGGGACGAGCACGACCCCGGCGAACGTCACCTCACCCGGCAACGGGATGTTCAGGATGCCGGTGGCGCCCTGCGTGATGGTCCCGCCGTTCAGGGCGGCCAGTCGAGCCGCCTCGCTCAGGGTCAGGGTGATCATCGCGAAGTACACGCCCTTCAGCCTGAGGATGGGCCAGCCGATCACCGCCCCGACGAGGGCCGCCGCCAGACCGGAGGCCGGAAGGCAGAGCCAGAACGAGACCCCGAGCTTCACCGACAGGATCGCCGTGGTGTAGCCTCCGACGAGCGCGAAGGCGGCCTGGCCGATGTTGATGCGTCCGATCGCGAACGTGAGCCAGACGCCGAGGCTGATGAGGCTGAGCACGGAGGCGGTCGTCAGGATACCGAGCAGGTAGCGCGACTCTCGGAACACGAAGGGGACCACCACGAGATAGAGCGCGAGCCCCACGAGGGCGGCGGCGACCCTGAGCCTCATGGCGCCGGGGCGCGGCTCAACCCCACGGTTTCCCCATGATCCCCTGCGGCCGGAAGATCAGGAAGACGATGAGGCCCACCAGGATCATGAGGTAGGTCGTCGAGCCCGGAATGAAGAAGTAGCCGAGCGCCTCGCTGAAGCCGAGCACGAACGCGCCCAGGATGGCGCCGGAGACAACGCCCGCGCCGCCGATCATGATCATGATGAACGCCTTGATCGAGATCGGTGTGCCGGCGCCCGCGTTCACGGCGAACACGGTGACGAGGAGGCCGCCCGCCAGCCCGGCGAGCGCCGCCCCGAGGGCGAAGCCGAGCGCCGAGTAGCGGTCGATGTCGACGCCCTGGAGGGCCGCGGTCTCCTTGTCCTGGGCGATGGCCCGGAGCGCGCGCCCCGGGCGCGTGTACTGGATGAAGAGCAGCAGGGCCCCGACGAGCCCCCCGGCGAGGACGAAGATCAGCGCCCGCGAGGCCGGCACGAAGGCGCCGAAGATCTCGTAGACACCGGCGACGACCGGGGCGACACCCCGCTGCTTCTCGCCGAAGAGGGCGAGGCCGAGGCTGTCGAGCAGCAGCGCCGTGCCGGCCGCCAGCAGCATCGTGCTCTCCTCGCGGGTGGTGATGCGCAGGACGCGCCGGAACAGGAATCGCTCGAAGACGAGCCCGACGCACGCGACGGTGACGGCCGACGCGGCCAGCGCGACGAAGTAGTTGAGCCCGAAGACGCCGTAGACGTAGTAGGTGACGAATCCGCCCAGGACGTACATCTGTCCGTGGGCGAAGTTCAGGACGCCCATGATCGCGAAGATCAGCGTGATGCCGAGCGCGATCAGGGCGTAGTTCATCCCGAGGATGAGCCCGTTGACGACGACCTGCTCTATGGGTGTCTCAATCCTCCACGCTGCCGATGAAGAGGGTCTTGAACTGGCCGTCCTCGAAGACGTTGACGACCATCGGCACGCCGATCTGGCGCGGCTGCTTGAAGTAGGCGGCGCCGACGTACTTGAGCCGCTTCGGCTCCTTCAGGAACGGGTTGGTCACCTGGAACTTCGGGAGGGCCTTCTTGAACTCCTCGACGTCGGTGACGGCCTTCTTGCCGGCGACCTTCAGGGTGCGGAGGATCATCTCGAGCGCGTACACCTTGGTGCCGGCCTCGTCGTTCCACTCACCGGCCACCTTGACGTACCGCTTGACGAAGCTCTCCATCTCCGCGCTTCGGATCTGCGGGGTGCTGGCGCCGCCCACCGAGATGAAGCCGTTCGCCGCCTTGCCCGCGACCTCGGCGAGGATCTTGGCGTCCTGCGCCGTCTCGGTGCTCAGCAGGCCCTTGTAGTTGAGCTCGCGCGCCGTCCGGATCAGCAGGGGCGCGTCG
>QHSX01000073.1 GCA_003221695.1 Candidatus Rokuibacteriota bacterium | reverse complement strand
GGCCTTCACGGTCAAGCTGAGCGGCGCCACCAATGCGACCATCACGAAGGACACCGGCATCGGCACGATCGTGAACGACGATACGGCTCCCACGCTGGCGATCGATGACGTGAGCCAGGCCGAGGGCAGCACGGGCGGCACGACCGCCTTCACCTTCACGGTGACCAAGACCGGGGCCACCACCCAGTCGGTCACGGTCGGCTTTACGACGGTCGACGGGACCGCCACCGGCAACAGCAGTTGCGCCGCCGCCGCCACGGGCACGCCCGACTACATCAGCCAGACCGGCACGCTGACCTTCGCGCCGAGTGACCCGAGCAAGACCATCACGGTCCAGGTCTGCGCGGACACGACCTTCGAGCTGAGCGAGGCCTTCACGGTCAAGCTGAGCGGCGCCACCGGCGCGACCATCACGAAGGACACCGGCACGGGCACGATCGTGAACGACGATGCTTTGCCTCCGCCTGACCTAGCGATCACCAAGAGCGCGCCGGGCCTGGCTACGTCGGGTACCGACATCAACTACCACCTGACCGTCACGAACAACGGTCTCACGCCATCGACTGGCGGGACGGTGACCGACATCCTGCCGGCGCAGGTGAGCTTCAAGTCGGCGAGCGCGGGCTGCGCCTTCACTGCCCCGAGCACGGTCAGCTGCAGCTTTGGCCCGCTCGCCACCAACTTGAGCGTGAGCTTCGACATCACGGTGCACATCTCTGTGGCGGCTACCGGGACGATGACTAACACCGCCAACGTAAGGGGCAGTGAGGCCGAAACGAACCAGGCCAACAACACTGACACCGCCACCACGGTGGTAAGCCCGCAGACGACGCCCGGGAAGGTGACCGGTGGTGGCGTAATCAATGTGAATGGCGGAACGGCCAACTTCGGCTTCGTGGCCCAGCGTAAGACCACGGGTGGGCCTGCGAGCGGCAACCTCAACTACTTGGACCATGCGACCAAACGACATGTGCAGGGTCCCGTTACCTCGCTGACGATCACAGGCAACTCGGCTGAGTTCTCAGGCCCGTGCGGTAGTTCGTGTACGTTCTACGTCTCCGTACAAGACAAGGGCGAGCCCGGGGCCGGTAAAGACATGTTCTACATCACGGTGAACTCCCCTGCATACACGGCGGGCGGCGTCATCCGCAGCGGGAATATCCAGGTTCACAATGAGTCACCCGCTCCCGCCCAGAGGGAAACAGTGGCGACGGGTGCCGGTGAAGGGATCTTCCCGAGCGGCGCCGCGTTAAACGGCATCCTTCTCAATGGCCTGCAATTCGGAAAGGGAGTCGACATTCCGGGGGACGGCTCTGCGACCGGAGACTTTCAGGCTCTGCTGCTGGGTACCTCACTCCTTGGTCAGCCGCAAAAGATAAACATTGTGGGTCAAGCCAGTAGCGGCTCCGTCAACCCAGATGGCAGCGCGATCTTCGCAGGTCTCAGCACCGTCGACATGGGCGACGGCACGGCTCCTCTCACCGGGGTACCGTGCAGCGTAACGGCGACGACGCAGGGCCTCCGGCTCATCCTCGGCAATACATCGTTGCCAGCGGCGACGCTGACTGCCGGGCGCATCACGATCCAGTAGCTCCGGCCGTCTCAACTCTTGCTGCGTCGGTCGGTGGCGACGTGCCTCTGCCTCACCGACTGGAGGAAGCAGGGGCGCTCCGGTGAAGTGTCGCTATAATGGGGCGCGCTCTGCATCGGAGCGTGAGAACGCGGCCAACGTGGGTGGCCTGAGAGAGGCACGTGATGAGAGTCGCCGGGCGCATGGCGAGGCTCGGGACGGAGTCGGCCTTCGAAGTGCTCGCACGCGCCCGCGCCCTCGAGCGGGCGGGTCGCGAGATCGTCCACCTGGAGATCGGCGAGCCCGACTTCGACACGCCGGCCCACATCAAGGAGGCCGCCAAGCGGGCGCTCGACGGAGGCGCGACGCACTACGGCCCGTCCGCCGGCCTGCCCGAGCTGCGCGAGGCGATCGCCAAGCACGTGGCCGAGACACGCGGCGTGCCGGTCTCGCCCGACGAGGTCGTGGTGACGCCCGGCGCGAAGCCGATCATGTTCTTCACGATCCTGGCGCTCGTCGGCGAGGGGGACGAGGTCATCTATCCGAACCCCGGCTTCCCGATCTACGAGTCCGTCATCAACTTCGTGGGCGGCGTGCCCGTGCCCATCCCGCTCCTCGAGGCGCGGGGCTTCGGCTTCGACCTCGAGCTGTTCGAGCGGCGCGTGTCGCCGCGCACGCGTCTCATCATCGTCAACTCGCCCGAGAACCCGACCGGGGGCGTGCTCGACCGGGCCCAGCTCGAGCGCATCGCCACGATCGCCGCCGCCCGCGGGATCCCTGTCCTCGCGGACGAGATCTATCGTCAGTTCCTCTACGAGGGTGAGTTCGTCTCGATCACGGGGTTCCCCGGCATGCGCGAGCGCACGATCCTCCTCGACGGCTTCTCGAAGTCGTACGCGATGACCGGCTGGCGGCTCGGCTACGGGGTCATGCCGCAGGCCCTGGCCGAGCACGTCACGCGGCTCATGGTGAACTCGGCGTCGTGCACCGCGACGTTCGTCCAGCTCGCGGGCCTCGCCGCGCTCCAGGGGGACCAGACGTCGGTCACGCGGATGGTCGCCGAGTTCAAGCGTCGCCGCGACCTCCTCGTGGAGGGTCTCAACCGCCTGCCGGGCGTCACGTGCGCACGGCCGCGCGGCGCCTTCTACGTGTTCCCGAACATCAAGGCCACGGCGCGGCCGTCGGCCGACGTCGCCGAGCGGCTCCTCAACGAGGCGGGCGTGGCCGCGCTCGCCGGCACCGCGTTCGGCGCCCACGGCGAGGGGTTCCTGCGCCTGTCGTACGCGAACTCCGAGGCGAATCTGCGCCTGGCGCTCGATCGGATGCGGCCGGTCTTCGAGAGCCTCGCCAAGCGGTGAGCCCGACCACGGTCGCTGATGTGGTCGTCGACGGCCTGCAGCGCGCCGGGACACCGCGGATCTTCGGCGTCCCGGGCCGGGGCGCGCAGCTCCCCATCCTCGAGGCGGCCCGACGGCGCGGACTCGACGTCGTGCTGGCCAACGACGAGGCCGCGGCGTGCGTCATGGCGGCGGTGACGGGCGACCTCGTCAGCGCGCCGGGCGCGGCCCTCGCCGCGCCCGGTCCGGGGGTCGCCGCGGCGGCGACCGGTGTCGCGCGCGCCACCCTCGATCGGTCTCCCCTGATCCTCGTGACCGATCGCCATCCGGGGAGCGTGCACGGATGCAAGGCGAGCCTCGCCGTGGACGTGGCGTCCGCGTCGCACTGGACCGCCCACGCCGCCCAGCTCGCGATGACCGAGCCGCGGGGACCAGTGCACCTCGACGTGCCGGCCGAGGTGGCGGGCGCTCACGCCGTTCCGGTGGCGACCGCGTGCCGGCCCGGGCCGCTGCCGCCCCCCGACCCGCGCTCGCTCGACGAGGCGGCACGACTGCTCGCGGGTGCGTCACGCCCGGTCCTGATCGCCGGTCTCCAGTGTCGCTCCGTCACCGACGCGCAGTGGCTGCGAGCGCTCGCGGAGGCCCTGCCCGCGCCGGTGCTTCTCACGCTCAGAGCGAAGGGGATCCTTCCCGACCCGCACCCGCTGATGCACGGCGTCCTCGGACCGGGCGGCGGCGAGGCGCCGCTCCTCGGCCGGGCGGACCTGATCGTGGCCCTCGGGCTCGACGCGATCGAGGCGAGCCCCGGTCCCTGGATGACGAACGCGCCCCTGCTCCACGTCGCGCCGTCGCCCGCGGCCGGCGAGTGGTACCGGCCGGTCGTCGAGGTCGTCGGCGATATCGCGCTCGCCCTCGAGGAGCTGGCGCCGCGCCTCTCCGGTCGCGGGCGCGCCGACTGGGACGTGGCCGAGCTCGACCGCGCGAAGCGCGCCCTCCGGCCGCGACCCGGGGCCGCGGCCGGACGTCTCACGCCGGAGCGGGTGGCCGCGCTCGCGCGGGAGGCGACAGAGGCGGGAACGATCGCGACCCTGGACGCCGGGCCCCACGCCGCCGCTCTGGCCACGGCGTGGGACGCCGTCGCGCCCGGTGAGTTCGTCGCCTCCTACGGGCCGGCGACGGCGGGGTTCGCGCTGCCCGCAGCGATCGCGGCGCATCTCGTCCACCCCGACCGCCGTGCCGTCTGCTTCACCGGCGGCACGGCGTTCCTGGCCGCGCTTTCCGAGCTGCCGACGGCGATCCGGCTACGCGCGCCGATCGTGGTCGTCGCGATCGCTGACGGGGGCTCCGACGCGCCCGAGTTGGTCCGCATGGGGCAGCGCTTCGCGGTGCCGTCGGCGGCCGCGGACAGCGAGGCGTCGTTCGCCCAGGCGTTCGGCCGCGCGCTCCGCGCCGACGGCCCGGCGCTCATCGCCGCGTGGTCCTAATTCGGTTGCGGCGGCAAAGCCGCCGCGCGAACCGCGGTTACTCCGACGCGCCCTGCACGTCGACGATCGCCGGATCGACGCGCATGACGACGTAGCCCCCGACGGCGCCCGCGCCGAACCCCGGCGCGAAGACGCGCACGGGCCGGTCGATCACGCCCTCCCGCACGGCGTCGTGGATCGCGATCGGGATGGAGGCCGAGGAGGTGTTGCCCACCCGCTCGATGTTGAAGTAGAGCCGCTCCGCGGGGACGCCCGCCGCCCGGGCGTAGTGCAGCACCATCGTCTTGTTCGCCTGGTGGGGGACGATCAGGTCGATCGCGTCCAGGAGCGTGCCTCCGCTGCCGTCGGGGTGGGGGAGCTTCTGGAGCTCCGCGATCATCTGCGAGAGGTAGCGCTTCACCAGGGCCTTGACCTCGGGCCCGTAGACGGTGATGTTGTTGTCGAACGCCGGGTTCGGCCAGATGATCGAGTCCACCTCGCTGATCGGCCCGCTCGCGTAGGTCTGGAACCACTCGATGTCTGGCGCGCCGGCCGGCGCCGACCCGATCACGAGCGCGGCCGCGCCGTCGCCGAAGATCATCCGCGACGTCCGCACGGTGCCGATCTTGTCCGAGAACCGCTCGCCGCACACGACGAGCACGGGGCGCTCGACCTCCTGGAGCAGTCGCACCGCCTCGGAGAGGCCGTAGGGCAGGCCGGCGCACGCCGCGACCATGTCGCACGACGCGTGCGTCTGGAGCATCCCGAGCTGCCCCGACAGCCACGTGGCGAGCGAGGGCATCATCTTGGCGGAGGTGCACGAGCAGAAGAGCACCGCGCCGATCTCTTCCGGCCGCCGCCCGGCCTTCGCGAGCGCGCGCTGGGCGGCGATGAGGGCGATGTGGTCCAGGTCGAGCTCGGTGTAGAGCCGCTCGACGATGCCGGTCTTCTCCTCGATCTCCTTGGCCGTCATCGGCGACCAGCAGTAGGCCGTGTTGCGGATCAGATCGTCGTTGGTGCAGACGACCTCGCCCTTGTACACGGCGAGCGCCTCGACGCGCGGCATGACGGCGAACCGTCGCCGCACGTCGATCGCCGGGTACGGTGCGACCGGCGCCTTCGTCGGGAGGGGCGCGGGGCGGCGGGGCGGGACGCGCCGGCCGGCCTTGACGCGGCGGATGAACTGCGCGACCTCGTCGCTCCGCGGGGCGAAGACCACGACGAAGTCGTCGTGGTGGAGCTTCCCGACCTCGATCACTCGCGTCTTCGCGCGGTCCCAGCGGTACTGGTTGTGGAGCACCATCGCATGGCGCATCAGCGCCTCGAGCTCGGGGACGCGGTGCGCGAATTCGATGATGTCGTCGTGGCCGTAGCCCGGGTAGTCGGGATCGTATGCGAGCAGGTGGTAGGTGAGGTTCCGCGGGTTCGCGAGGATCTCCGACACCGTGGGCTTGATCGCCGGAAGCTCGGCGCCCGCGCCCTTCTTGTGGCGGAAGACGTCGAGGAGGATGCGCGAGATCTTGTCCTCCGTCCCCTCGTCCCACGTCGGCGGGAGCGCGCGGTAGCCGGACTCGATCGCGCTCGTCAGCTCTCCCCCGTCCCAGGGCTTGAAGATCGGCAGGAACACGTCGTCGCGCTGGCGGGGGACGTCGCGCCAGCGCATCGGTCGCTTCTCGTACATCGTCATCGCGTAGCGGTTCACCCAGAAGAGGTTCAGCGCCAGGTCGCGGAGCAGGTCGTAGCGGCCGTTGTAGGCGCGCGCGTCGACCCTGGCGACGATGTCGACCTCGGTCGGGGCCTTCTCCTCGAAGTCGCGCTTGATCACCGCGGCAAACTGATCGAGCGTCTCGAACACGGAGAAGTCGAGCGCCGGGAAGAAATTGAACGGGAAGACGATCCGCCCGTAGCGGTTGATCACGAACGGCTTCATGGTGACACTCCCTCGACTCGGGTCGGTCCGGGCTACGACCTTACGACCGACCGCGGCTCATGGCAAGCCCGCCCGCATGCGCAGGGGCCGGCGGCGCGCGCCCACGATTTCAGCAGGTGAGTATAATGACGCCATGTCCATCATGACCGAGCGCGACCGCGCCGCCGTCCGCACGGAGTTCGAGAAGCTCACCGGTCCCGTGAAGCTTGTCGTATTCTCGCAGGAGCTCCTGGCCGGCGACCTCTGCCGCCAGAACGAAGCGCTCGTCCGCGAGGTCGCCGAGCTCTCCGACAAGCTCACCGTGGAGGTCCTCAACCCGGCGATCGATCGCGAGCGTGCCGGGGCGTACGGCGTGGATCAGGTGCCGGCGATCGTCGTGGAAGGGGCGCGCGACTACGGGATACGGTTCTACGGGATCCCGTCGGGTTACGAGTTCGGCAACCTGATCGATTCGATCGTGGTGGCCTCCACCGGCCAGCCGGCGCTCGCCGAGGAGACGCTGGCGACGCTCCGGACGCTCGCCGCGGACGTGGACATCAAGGTCTTCTCGACGCCGACCTGACCCTACTGCCCCCGGGCCGTGCGCCTGGCGCAGCACATGGCGGTCGCCTCCGAGCGGGTCCGGTCGACCACGATCGAAGCGACCGAGTTCCCCGAGCTTTCGCGCGCCTACCAGGTCATGGGTGTGCCGAAGATCGTCATCAACGATCGCGTGCAGTTCGAGGGGGCCGTCCCCGAAAAGGACTTCCTCGGCGCCGTGCTGCAGGCGGTGAGCACGTCCTGACCGTCGCCCCAGCGTTCCTGTTTGCGTACGGGACGCTGATGCGCGGCTACAGGCTGCATCGCGTGCTCACGACCGGAGCCACGTTCGTCGGTGAGGGGCGTGTGCGTGGCCGGCTGCTCGACCTCGGGGCGTATCCCGGGCTGGTCGACGGGCGTGGCACGGTGCGCGGTGAGCTGTATCGGATCGCCGCGCCCGAAGTTCTCCCGGCCCTTGACCGCGAGGAGGGTTACAATTTCGACCGTCGCCCGTCGACCGTGACGCTCGCGAGCGGGCGGCGCGCGCGGGCGTGGGTGTACTGGTATCGCGGACCGCAGCACCGTGCCGTGGCGATTCCGGGCGGCGACTACCGCCGGGCTCGTCCGGCCCGGGACCACTCGTGACGCTGGGGAGGACGCAATGGCGCTGACCGCTGCCGAGCTTGTGAAGGCCGACCAGGAGCACCTGATCCATCCGCTCCACCATCCCTCCGAGAACGCGGAGCCGGTCATCTACGTCCGGGGGCGCGGTGCGACGGTCTGGGACATCGGCGGCCACGAGTACATCGACGGGCTGGCGGGCCTCTGGAACGTCAACGTGGGGCACGGGCGCGCCGAGCTCGCCGACGCCGCGTCCACTCAGATGAAGGAGCTCGCCTACTTCACGGGTTACGTGGGCTCGTCCAACATCCCCGCGATCACGCTGGCGAACCGCCTCATGGAGATCACCTACGACAACATGCAGGCGGTCTTCCTCGCATCCGGTGGCGCCGAGGCGAACGAGTCGGCGTTCAAGACGGCGCGCTTCTACTGGAAGGCGGTCGGCAAGCCGGACAAGGTGAAGATCATCTCCCGCCACCAGGCCTACCACGGCGTCACGCTCCAGGCGATGAGCGCCACCGGGATGAGCGCCTACTGGAAGATGTTCGAGCCGCGCGTGCCGGGGTTCGTCCACATCCCGACGTGCTACCCCTACCGGTTCCAGGGCGCCAAGGCCGGCGAGACGGTGGGCCAGGCGGCGGCGCGCGCGCTGGAGGAGGCGATCCTCCGCGAGGGGCCCGACACGGTCGCCGCGTTCATCGGCGAGCCGATCCACGGCGGCGGCGGCGTGCTCTACCCGACCGACGACTACTGGCCGCGCGTGCGCGAGGTCTGCACGCGGCACAACGTGCTGCTCATCGCCGACGAGGTCATCACCGGGTTCTGCCGGACCGGCCGGTGGTTCGCGCTCATGCACTGGAACGTGAAGCCCGACATCCTCTCGTTCGCCAAGGGCGTCACGTCGGGCTATCTCCCGCTCGGCGGGATCATGATCACGAAGGCGATCAAGGGCGCGATGGACTCGGTCAAGCCCGAGGACCGCTGGATGCACGCGTACACCTACTCCGGGCATCCCACGTGCTGCGCCGTCGCCGTGAAGAACATCGAGATCATGACGCGCGAGCGCCTCTGGGAGAACGCGGCGAAGATGGGCGACCGACTCTTCACCGGGCTCAAAGTCGCGTTCCACGACCATCCGCACGCGGGCGACATCCGCGGCGGCAAGGGCCTCCTGGCGGCCGTCGAGCTGGTCGAGGACCGCGCGACCCAGAAGAACTTCGCCGGCGACCGCAAGGTGGCGGCGCGCCTCCAGGCGGAGATGATGAAGCGCGGGGTCGTCACGCGCACGCGGGCGGTGGTCGGGCCGCACCCGGCCCCGGGCGACACGATCTATTTCGCGCCGCCTCTGGTCGTGACCGAGGCGGAGGTCGACCGGCTCAGCGCGGTCGCGCGGGATGCCGTGAAGGCCGTGCTGGGCACCTAGGCCGCGCTCTCCGCGTGAGGCTCATCACCGCTCACCGCATCCTCATCGGCGCGGGGATCGCGTTCTTCCTCTTCTACGCGGTCGTCCAGCTGCGGTTCTACGCGCGCGGCGGCGGCGCAGCGCCGCTCGTCCAGGCGGTCGCCTCCGCGGCCGTCGCCGCCGGCTTCGTCCTCTACTACCGGACGCTCAAGCGATGGGGGCGCCGCCCGTAGCCACGGCCGTCCTGATCTACGACGGCGAGTGCGCGATGTGCCGGGCGAGCGCGCTCTGGCTCATGCGCTTGGCGCTCTCCGGCGGGGCGCTCGAGATCCTGCCGTGCCGCTCCGAGCCGCGGCGCGCGCGCTTCCCGCAGGTCTCCGACGCGGCGTGCACGACGGCGATGCAGCTCGTCCTGCCCGACGGTCGCGTGCTGGGCGGCGCCGACGCGGTGCCCGAGCTGCTCCGGCGTATCCGGGGGCTCGGCTGGCTCGCGGCGCTCTTCGCGCTCCCGGGCGCCCGCCCGCTCGCGCGGCGGTTCTACAGGTGGGTCGCGCGGAATCGCATGCGCCTCTCCTGCGGCCGGTAGTTGACATCGAAGGCGGGCTCCCCCGGTGCCCTCCGAATAGGCAAATGCCTCTGGCCTGGGCAGCGCCTGTCGAGGTCGGCGGCGCTAAATTCCCATCGCCGTTGACCGTCGCGTCCGCGTGAGCACGGGCATGGACCTTGCGAGCCTGCCTGGCCGTGGAGCAGATGCAGGAGGCTGCGCCGGGAGCCTCGCGGCTGATCGCCGAGGCGATCCCGCGCCTCGTCGACGAGCTGACGTCTGTCCAACCCGGCCGCGTGCATCGCGGGGCGCTGGAGCTGGTGGAGCGCCCGCTGCTGGCGTACGTCCTCGGGTTGACGCGCGGCAATCAGCTCCGCGCCGCCCGGCTGCTCGGACTCAACCGCAACACGCTCCGCAAGCGCTGTCGCGAGCTCGGGCTCGCGTCGCCGCGCGCGGCGCGCGGGTGCGTCACACCGAGGCCCGCGTCGCCCTAAGGGCGGCTCGGGTCTGAGCCCGGCCCCTCGGCGCGCAGCATGCGGCGCAGAAACTTCCCCGAGGGGGTCTTGGGGACCTCGTCCACGATCTCGACCTCACGCGGATACTTGTAGGCGGCGAGTCGCTCGCGGCAGAAACCGATCAGGTCGTTCCCCGTGACGGTTCCCTCGAAGCCCTCCTTGAGGGCGACGAACGCCTTGACGGTCTCTCCGCGATACGGATCCGGGATGCCCACGACCGCTGCTTCCCGGATGCCCGGGTGCTGGTACAGCACGTCCTCGACCTCTCGCGGCCAGACCTTGTAGCCCGAGGCGACGATCAGGTCTTTCTTTCGATCGACCAGGTAAAACCAGCCGCTCGCGTCCCGCTTGCCCACGTCACCCGTGTGAAGCCAGCCGTTGCGAATCGCGTAGGCGGTCTCCTCCGGCTTGCCCCAGTAGCCGGCCACCACCATCGGCCCCTTGACCACGATCTCGCCCAGCTCCCCCGGCGGAAGCTCGCGCGTGCCGGACTCGAGATCCACGATCCTGGCTTCCGCCCCGGGCACCGGCACTCCGATCGCCAGCGCCCCCGTCGCAGGATCGACGGGCGCGTCGACGCCGAGGGGCACGGCATGCGACGGGGACGTCGTCTCCGTCATCCCGTAGATATTGTGGATGTAGGCCCCGGTCACCTCACGGAATCGGCCGACGACCGCGGGAGCCACGGGCGCACCGCCGCTCCAGACCTTCCGGAGTGACGTCAGGTTTCTCCGCGCGACATCCGGATGGCTGGCCATCGCGATGAAGACCGTGATGGCGCCGACCGTGAACGTCGCCCGCCAGCGCTCGACCAGACGCAGCGCCTCGGCGACGTCGAAGCGGTAGAAGAGGATCACGGGGATCTCCGCCTGCGCCGCCACGGCCAGGTGACCGATCATCCCCGTGATGTGGAAGAGCGGGGCGACGCCCAGGATGACATCGTCGGGCCCGAGCTGCATCCAGGATTGGTACACCCGCGCGTTGTGGACGACATTCGCGTGGCTGTTCATGGCCCCCTTCGCGGTGCCCGTCGTCCCCGAGGTGTACGTGAGAAACGCGAGGTCCTCCCCTCGGGGCCGGCGCGGCGCGGCTCGCGCTCGAGGGGACCGGCAGAGCTCGACGAGATCGTGCGTCTCCCTGAAACGGAGCTTCGTCGATTCAGCCAGGAGCGGCGGCACGGGAGCCCCGGGAGGCAAGCAGTCCAGCTCGGAGGTCGTCACGACGCGCTCCAGCGCGGTCTGCGGGACGACGTGCCGCGCCGTGCGCTCGTAGAGGGACTCCAGACAGATCAGGACACGGGCGCCGGCGTCGTTCAGGTGATAGGACAGCTCGGACTCTTTGAGCATGGGATTCAGCGGCACGACGACGCCGCCTGCCTTCCACACGGCGCACTGGGCGATCACGAACTGCGGCACGTTCTGCAGATAGAGGGCGACCCGGTCGCCCGGGTCGAGGCCGAGCTCGGTGAGGGACGCCGCGAGGGTTGCCGCCATCCGGTCGAGCTCGCCGTAGCTCAGCGTCGTATCGAAGTAGTGGATCGCGGGCGCGGCGGGTCGCCGCTCGGCCGCGGCTTCGAACAAGGCGAGGGCGCTCGTGTGGGGCCCCGACACCGTCAGGGCCGCCGAGGAAACGAGGGCGGCGCGGGCGCAGGGCTGACCTCGGCCGGCGCCAGGGTCGGCCCCTCGAGTCGGGCGCGGCACTCGTCGACGAATTGACGATAGGGAATCGGGAAGACCGCGCGCCAATGCTCCTGCGGATTGGCGTCGAGCGCGAACCGCTCGAAGAACTCGAGCAGCTTGGCGCTGCCGTAGCGCTCGATGAGCCAGTCCACCGCGAGGAACGCCTGACCGTAGGTCGCCGCGGGGCCCAGCTGCTTCGTCGTGCTGGTCCAGCGTGCGTTGCCGGTGAGCGCCTCGAGACCGGGGAAGAACTTGGGGCGGGTCGCCGATCTGACGATGGAGCGAACGACTTCGTCCCGTGACGTCGCGTACGCCTGCATGCCGAGCAAGTCGAGCAAACGGAACTTGACCCAGTCGGCGTGGCCCTCGAGAATCCACTGGGCCGCCCGACCACGCCCCCCTTCCCGCATCTTGAGCTGGCTGACGTGCGCCAGCTCGTGGGCGAAGAGGCCGGCGCGAGCCAGCAGATGCATGTGTGCCAGGCGATCGCCGCGCAGGAAGATGCCGACCCGCGTGGCGACGCCGGCCGCGACCCGCCCCTTGTCCCAGGCTTCCTCGCTCGTTTCACCGGCGATGCGGAGGAGCCCGTCGACGAGCGACGCCTGGTTGACGTAGACATACGCTTTGGTGACAGCGGGGAAGGATAAACCGAGCTTATCGCGCATCAGCCGGGCAACCGCGTTAATGATGTCGGCGTCGCTCCGAAGGTCGCCGGCTGGCGGCGCTGCGCCCTCGTGGAGCCTGACCTCGTATTCGCGGTACGGCGCCGCCTCGCCCGGGCCCGCTCCGGCGACAAGCGCGACCAGCGCCACGACGACCGGGCCGTGCGCGGCGGCATGATTTTTTAGAGGCGGTAGAGCCGCGCGCAATTGTCCCACAGAACCTTCCGTTTGCTGTCACGCGGGAGATGCTCGGCGGCCAGGAACCCGTCGATGGCGTGCGGGAACCGCGAGTCGTCGTGTGGCCAGTCGGTGGACAGCACGAGGTTGTCGTCGCCCAGCTCCGCCACGACGTGCTTGGCCAGCTCCTCCTCGGGCTCGACGGAGACGAAGCACTGGCGCCGAAACAGCTCCGAGGGTTTCGCGTCCTGCTGGAACAGCTCGCGATCACCCCAGCTCTCCCAGCGCTCGTCGAGCGCCCACAGCCACCAGGGCAGCCAGCCGCAGTTACCCTCCAGGAAGGCCATCCTCAGCTGGGGGAACCGGGAGAGCACGCCCCCCGTCACCACGGCGCCCAGCGTCAGCATCATCTCGACGGGCTGACCCGAGGCATGGCTCAAGACGAGGTTGTCCAGGTACCGCCGGGCGAGGTGGTCGGCGTACGCGGCGTGGTTGCCGTGGAAAGACACGGCGACGTCCAGTTCCTGGGCGGCCGCCCACAGCGGGTCGTAGGACCGGTCATAGATGGGCCGGCCGTTGACGGGGTGAGACGGCAGGACCAGCGTGATGGCGCCGAGCTCGCGGACGGCGAATCGGGCCTCCCCGACGGCCAGGTCGATGTCCTGGAGCGGCACGAGGGCCGAGGGCTTCAATCGCTCAGGGCTCTCCGTGCAGAAGCCGGCGATCCAGCGATTCCACGCACGGCTCAGCGCCGCCGCCAGGGCCGGCTCGAGGCCATCGATGTTGATCGCGTGAGTCGCCCAGGTGCGGAACAGGATGCCGATGTCAATGCCCTCGGTATCCATGGCTTCGAGCACGGCCTTGGGTGGCGTGCCGCGGCGCATGCGCTCCCACTCGGGACGCCGCGTGCGGGAGGACCACGCGCGCTGCCGCTCGGGCCGGTCCGCGTAAGGCGGGAGGACCTTGCCATCCACCTGCGCACGCATCTGCCCGTCGGCGTCCGCGGCCAGGGTGATGCGGCCACGGAACCCGGGATCGAGGTAGTCCTCCCACAGGGTCCGAGGCTCGATCACGTGGAGATCACTGTCTATGACGCGGAACCCGTGCTTGGCCATCTGTGCCTCCCATGAAACGCGGGGCGGGGTGGCGCTCCAGCGACGCGGCGGACGCTATCAGGGGCCGGGCGCAGGTGTCAACAGGCCGCAGGTGCGCTCCGGGCTCGTCCTTGATCCGGAGTCGAGAATCCTGTATCAAGCGATTATTGATGTCGCCGAGCGGTCCGCTGCCCGTATCGCCCGAGCGCGCGGCCGATCCGATCCGCGTCATGATCGCCAAGGTCGGCCTCGACGGCCACGACCGCGGGGCCAAGGTCGTCGCGCGCTGCCTGCGTGACGCGGGCATGGACGTCGTCTACACGGGGCTCCACCGGACGCCCGAGGAAGTCGTGAGCGCCGCGGTGCAGGAGGACGTCGACGTCCTCGGCGTGAGCCTCCTCTCGGGCGCGCACATGACGCTCATCCCGCGCGTCGTCGAGCTGATGCGCGCGGCCGACGCGGGCGACATGCTGCTCGTCGTCGGCGGCGTGATTCCCGACGAGGACGTGCCCGCGCTCACCCGGATGGGCGCGGCCGACGTGATCTTACAAGACACTCCTCCCGACGCGATCGCGCGCCGCGTCCGCGAGCTCGTCGCCGCGCGCCAGCCGGGTAAACGATGACGGCGGGTGTCGACACGAGCGTGTGGCCCCCCCGCTACGACCCGGCGTACCGTCCGGATCCCACCGCCGACTGCTGGTTCCCCGAGCTCGAGTGTCTGAGCCCGGAGACGCGCGAGGCGCTCATCCTCGACAAGCTGCGCCGCCAGGTGGCGTGGGCGTGGGAGCGGAGCCCATTCTACCGGCGGAAGTGGGACGCGGCGGGCGTGTCCCCCGCGACGCTCCGGTCCCTGGAAGATTTGGCGAAGTTCCCGGTCGTCCAGAAGGTCGAGCTCCGCCTGTCCCAGGCCGCGGCCCCGCCGTACGGCGAGTACCTCTGCATCGAGCCCGGCGAGGTCGCGCGCATCCATGGCACGAGCGGCACGACGGGACGCCCGACCGTGTTCGGCATCGGGTCCGAGGACTGGGCGCGGATCGGCGAGGCGCACGCGCGCATCCTCTGGGCGGCGGGGCTCCGCCCCGACGACCGTGTCCTCATCTGCTCGTTCTTCAGCCTGTACCTCGGGTCCTGGGGAGCGCTCCGCGGCGTGGAGCGGCTCGGGGCGACCGCGTTCCCGTTCGGCGCCGGCGTCCCCGGCCAGACGCTCATGGCGGTCGAGTGGGCGCAGGCGCTCAAGCCGACGGCGTTCTACGGGACGCCCTCGTATGCGCTCCACTTCGCGGAGACGGCGCGGCGCGAGGGGCTCGACCCGCGGACCTTCGGCTTTCGCACCCTCTTCTTCTCGGGCGAGCCGGGCGCGGGCATCCCCGCGACGAAGCGACTGATCGAGGAGACGTTCGGCGGGCGGTGCATGGACATGGGGTCGATGGCCGAGATGACGCCGTGGATGACGAACGCCGAGTGCCGCCACCGGACGGGCATGCACCTCTGGCAGGACCTCGTCTACACTCAGGTGTGCGCCCCCGACACGTTCGCGCCGCTCCCGTTCGGCGCCGAGGGCACGCCCGTGTACACGCACCTCGAGCGCAGCTCGCAACCGATGATCCGCCTCGTCTCCGGCGACCTCGCCCGCTGGACGGACGAGCCGTGCCCGTGCGGGCGGACGTATCCGCGACTGCCGGACGGGCTCTACGGGCGGATCGACGATATGTTCATCGTCCGGGGCGAGAATATCTACCCGAGCGCGATCGAGGACACGCTGCGCGCGATCGACGGGTTCGGCGGCGAGTTTCGGGTCATCGTCTCGCGCCGCGAGACGATGGACGAGCTCTTGATCCGCGCCGAGTACGCCGTGAGCCACGCCGATCCCGCGCGCCTGGCGAAGCTCTCCGCCACGGCGACCGAGCGGCTCCGCGCGCGGCTCGGGGTCCACCCCGTCGTCGAGCTCGTCCCCGAGGGCACCTTGCCGCGTACCGAGTTCAAGGCTCGCCGAGTCATCGACGACCGCGATCTCTACCGTCGCGCCCTCCAGGAGGTGCGTCGGTGAGCCCACACGTCGAGACGCTCGCCCGCGAGGTCGTCGAGGGGTCGCCGCGCGCGCTCGCCCGCGCGCTCACCTGGGTCGAGTCGGGCGGCGACCGCGCGGAGACGCTCGCTGCACGTCTGTACGCCCACACGGGGCGCGCGCACGTGGTCGGCATCACCGGCGCGCCCGGGAGCGGCAAGAGCACGCTGGTCCGTGTCCTCGCGCGCGTCGCGCGCGCCCGCGGCCGGTCGGTCGGCATCCTCGCGGTGGATCCGTCGTCGCCGTTCTCGGGCGGCGCGATTCTCGGCGACCGCATCCGGATGAACGACCTGACCCTCGACCCCGGCGTGTTCATCCGCTCCATGGCGACCCGCGGCGCCCTCGGCGGACTCTGCCGCGCCGCGGCCGACGCGATCGACGTCCTGGACGCGGCCGGTCGCTCCCTGATACTCGTGGAGACGGTGGGGGTCGGGCAGGACGAGGTGGACGTGATGCGCGTGGCGCACACGGTCGTCGTGGTGAGCGTGCCGGGACTCGGCGACGACGTCCAGGCGCTCAAGGCCGGCATCCTCGAGATCGCCGACCTCCACGTGGTGAACAAGGCCGACCGCGAGGGCGCGGACCGCACGCTCGCCGAGCTCCGCTCGATGCTGACGCTCATGCCCGCGGCGGAGGAGGCGTGGATGCCGCCCGTCCTCGGCGCCTCTGCCGCGCGTGAGGAGGGCGTCGAGGCGATCGCCGACGCGCTCGAGGCCCACATGGCGTCGATGAAGACGAGCGGTGAGCTGGACCGGCGGCGGCGTGGGATGGTCGTCGCGCGCGTGCTGAGGACCGCCCAGGACCTCGTCGCCGCGCGCCTCCTCCGGCCCGAGGCTCTCGAGGCGCGGGAGGGCGAGGCGACGACGCTGCTCGACCGGGTGATGCGTCGCGAGCTGGCGCCCCACGCGTGTGCGCGCGCGCTGCTCACCCGCATGGGAGAGAGGACACCCGATGCTTGACCCCGACGCGATCGAGCGGATCCGTGCGATGCAGCGCGACTGGGAAGCGAACGAGCTCCGCGAGTTCCTCGAGCGCCAGCCCGAGAGCCGCCCTGAGTACCGCACCGGCTCGGGATTGCCGGTCGCGCGGGTCTACACGCCCGCCGACCTCGCGGGCACGGGCTTCGAGGACATCGGCCTGCCGGGCCGTTATCCGTTCACGCGCGGCCCGTACCCGACCATGTACCGGGGACGGCTCTGGACGATGCGGCAGATCGCGGGCTATGGGACAGGAAGCGACACCAACAAACGCTTTCGCTATCTCATCGACCAGGGACAGACGGGACTGTCGGTCGATTTCGACATGCCGACGTTGATGGGCTACGACTCCGACGACCCGAAGGCCCTCGGCGAGGTAGGACGCGAGGGCGTCGCCGTGGACACGCTCGACGACGTCGAGGCGCTCTTCGAGGGGCTCGACCTCGAACGCATCTCCGTCTCGATGACGATCAACCCGACCGCCTGGATCCTGCTCGCCATGTATGTGGCGCTCGCGGAGGCGCGGGGGAACGACCCGAGCAGGCTCTCCGGCACCTGCCAGACCGATATCCTCAAGGAGTACATCGCGCAGAAGGAGTGGGTCTTCCCGATTCGCCCCTCGCTCCGGCTCGTGCGGGACATGATCGTCTACTGCGCCGAGCACCTGGCGCGCTACAACCCGATCAACATCAGCGGCTACCACATCTCGGAGGCCGGCGCGACGTCGGTGCAGGAGGTGGCGTTCACGATGGCGAACGCCATCGCCTATGTCGAGGAGGTCACGCGCGCGGGCGTCCCCGTGGACCGGTTCGCGCCGCGTCTGGCGTTTTATTTCGTCGCGCAGGCGGACTTCTTCGAGGAGGTCGCGAAGTTCCGCGCGGCGCGGCGCGTCTGGGCGAAGCTCATGAAGGAGCGCTTCGGTGCGACCCGGGCCGAGTCCATGCGTCTCCGCTTCCACTGCCAGACCGCCGCGGCCACGCTGACGAAGGCCCAGCCGATGAACAACATCGTCCGCACGGCGCTCCAGGCGCTCTCCGCGGTGCTCGGCGGCGCCCAGTCGCTCCACACCAACGGCCTCGACGAGGCGTACGCGATCCCGTCGGAGCTCGCGATGAAGATCGCGCTCCGCACCCAGCAGATCATCGCCGACGAGACGCGCGTGACGAGTGTGGCGGATCCCCTCGGGGGGTCGTACTATGTCGAGACGCTGACCAACCGGATCGACGCCGAGGTGACGGCGATCCTCAAACAGGTGGACGCGCTGGGCGGGACGGTGAAGGCGATCGAGGAGGGCTACTTCCAGCGCGCGATCGCGGACTCCGCGTACGAGCACGCGCGGCGGAAGGCCTCGGGCGCCGAGCCGGTGATCGGCGTGAACAAGTTCGTCGAGCCGGCCGAGCCGGCCGCCGTCCCGATCCACCGCGTCGACCCCGCGGTGGAGGCGCGGCAGGTTGCGCGGCTCCGCGCCACGCGCGCGACGCGTGACGCGGCACGGGTCGCCGCGCTGCTCGACCGGCTGGCCCGCGAGGCCGCCGACCCGGCCGTCAACCTGATGCCCGTGACGATCGAGCTCGTGAAGGCGCGCGCCTCGCTGGGCGAGATCGTGGGCCGGCTGCGCCGGGTGTGGGGCCAGTACGTCGAAACGCCCGTCTTCTAGATCAATCGGATCAAAAGGAGAGGTTCCATGGACATCGCGAGCATTCTGGCGACGAAGGGGGACAAGGCCCACACGGTCCGCCCCGAGCAGTCGATCCGTGACGCGCTCGGGCTCCTCGCGCGGCACAACGTCGGGGCGCTCATCGTGGTGGACGACGCGAGCCGGCCCGTCGGGATCCTCTCGGAGCGTGACGTCGTGCGCGAGGCGGCGCGGAACGAGCGCGTGTTCGGGATGAAGGTCGCCGAGATCATGACCCGCGACGTGATCACCGGGTCGCCGCACGACGACCTCATGACCGTGGCCCACACCATGACCGAGAAGCGGATCCGCCACCTGCCGGTGGTGGACAAGGGCCGGCTCGTCGGCATCGTCTCCATCGGCGACATCGTCAAGACTCAGCGCGACCAGTACGCGGGCGAGCTCGACACGCTCCAGTCGCAGCTCCTCGGCGACGAGGCGCGCCGGCGCCTCTGATGGGAGTGCCGGGGACCCCGGCGCAGCCGCTGCGGGTCGCGATCATCGGCGCCGGGCCCACCGGCTTCTACGCGGCCGACCACCTGCTCCGGCAGGATCGCGTGGTCGTGGAGGTCGACATGTACGACCGGCTGCCGACGCCGTACGGCCTCGTCCGGCTCGGCGTCGCGCCCGATCACCAGAAGATCAAGTCGGTCACGGCCCAGTTCGACAAGGTCGCCGCCCATCCGCGCTTCCGCTTCTTCGGCGGCGTCGAGTTCGGCAAGGACGTGACGCTCACCGACCTCAAAGCCCACTACCACCAGATCCTCTACTGCACGGGCGCTCAGACCGACCGCCGCATGGGCGTTCCCGGCGAAGACCTTCGCGGGAGCCACCCGGCGACGGAGTTCGTCGCCTGGTACAACGGCCACCCCGACTATCGAGACTCGGAGTTCGACCTCTCCGTCGAGCGCGCCGCGGTGGTGGGCGTGGGCAACGTCGCCGTGGATGTGGCGCGGATCCTCTGTCGGACTCGCGAGGAGCTGGCGACGACCGACGTCGCCGACTCTGCCCTGGAGGCGCTCGCGCGGAGCCGGATCAGGGAGGTCTACCTGCTCGGACGGCGCGGACCGGCCCAGGCCGCGTTCACCAATCCGGAGATCAAGGAGCTGGGCGAGCTCGCGGGCGCCGACATCCAGGTCCGTCCCGACGAGGTCGAGCTCGACCCGCTGAGCCGCGCGGCGCTCGAGCGGAGCCAGGACCGGGCGACGACGAAGAAGGTCGAGATCCTCCAGGCCTACGCGCGGCGCCCGCCGACCGGCAAGCCGCGCTCGCTGATCCTGCGCTTTCTCGTCTCGCCGGTGGAGCTCGTGGGCGACGCGTCGGGCCGCGTCGTGAAGCTGCGCCTCGTCCGAAACGAGCTCTACGCCACACCGACGGGCGCGCTCCAGCCGCGTCCGACGAACCGGTTCGAGGAGCTCCCCGTCGGCCTCGTCTTCCGGTCGGTCGGCTACCGCGGCGTGCCGCTGCCGGGCGTGCCCTTCAACGAGAGCTGGGGCGTCATCCTGAACGACAAGGGCCGCGTGCTCGATCCTGATACCAAGCAGCCCGTCCTCGGCGAGTACGCGGCGGGCTGGATCAAGCGCGGGCCGACCGGCGTCATCGGGACCAACAAGCCCGACGCCGCCGAGACCGTGCAGTGCATGTTCGAGGACCTGGCGCAGGGCGCCGTCCTCCAGCCGAGCCGCCCCGACGCCGCCTCGGCGGAGGCGCTCGTCCGCCAGCGGCGACCCAACTACGTTTCCTACCAGGACTGGCTGAGGCTCAACGAGCTGGAGGTTGCCCGCGGGCGCGCGCAGGGCCGGCCCCGAGTGAAATTCACCCGGGTCGACGAGATTCTGGCCGCCCTGGGGCGGTGAGGTCGATTTCCGGCGACCCGCCAGGAAGCGTGAACCCGCCCACCCCAGTCTGCTAGACTGACCTATACATCTGGAGGTGGCGTGGCCCAACAGACATCGGTCCTCGTCCTGCAAGAGCGGCTGGCCTACGAGCAGCGGCTCGTCCAGCTGGTCGACCGCATTCACGCGGCCAAGAGCCTCGACTCGATCTTCCTCGAGCTCCAGGGTGACGTCGTGGAGCTCCTCGGCGCCGATCGCATGACCCTCTACGCGGTCGACGCGGACCGCAAGGAGATCTACTCGAGGTTCCTCGCCCTCAACACGGTCAAGGACATCCGGCTCCCGATCAGCGAGCGATCGATCGCGGGCTACGTGGCGACGACCGGCAAGGTGGTCAACATCGTCGACGCCTACGATCGCGCCGAGCTCGCGAAGATCTCGCCCACGCTCAGCTTCGACGGCTCCTGGGACAAGAAGACGGGCTTCCGCACTCAGCAGATCCTCGCGATGCCGATCACCCACGAGGGGCGGACCACCGGCGTCATCCAGCTCCTCAACAAGCGGAAGGGCGCCCGGTTCACGAAGGAGGACGAGGCCGGGGTGGCCCGGATTGCGAAGACCCTCGGCATCGCCTTCAACAACCAGCTCCTCCAGAGCCAGAGTCGGCCGAAGACGAAGTTCGACTATCTCCTCGGCCAGCACCGCGTCACCCAGGCGGAGCTCAACTCGGCCCTCGCCGAGTCGCGTCGCCGCCAGATGGACGTCGAGTCGATCCTGCTCGAGCAGTACAAGGTCCCGAAGGCCGAGCTCGGCGTCTCGCTCTCGCAGTACTACCAGTGTCCATTCGTCGAGTACGACGAGCGGGTCGTCCCGCCGGCAGATCTCATGCGGGACCTCAAGCTCGAGTACCTGAAGCGGAACTTCTGGCTCCCCCTCAGACGCGAAGACGGCGCGGTGGTCGTGCTCATCGACAATCCTCAAGACCTGCAGCGCGTGGACAGCGTGAGCCAGGCGCTGAAGAACCGGAAGGTCAAGTGGGCGGTGGGTCTCCGGAAGGACATCCTCTCCTACCTCAGCGCCACGAGTGGCGAGTCCACCGCGAAAGGGGGCGTGATCGGTAGCATCCTCGGCGAGCTCAAGGCCGAAGAGGCGCCCGCTGACGGTGAGGTGAGTGGAGGTGAGGTTGCCGGGGGCGAGGTCGACGAGAACGACAGCGCCGTCATCCGGCTCGCCAACCAGCTCATCCTGGACGCCTACAAGGCGCGCGCCTCGGACATTCACATCGAGCCCTACGGCACCCAGAAGGACACGGTGGTCCGGTTGCGCGTCGACGGCAGCTGCTCCGAGTACCAGAAGATCCCCGGCGCCTTCCGCCGCGCGATCGTCACGCGGATCAAGATCATGGCGCAGCTCGACATCGCCGAGCGGCGCAAGCCGCAGGACGGCAAGATCCGGTTCAAGATGCCGGACGGTCGGGAGATCGAGCTCCGCGTCGCCACCATCCCCACGGCGAACGCGAACGAAGACGTGGTCATGCGTATCCTCTCCGCGAGCGAGCCGATCCCGATGGATAAACTCGGGATGACGGAACGCAACCTCACGGAGATCAGGAAGCTCGCGGACAAGCCCTACGGCCTCATCCTGTGCGTGGGGCCGACCGGCTCCGGCAAGACGACCACGCTCCACTCGATCCTCGGGTACATCAACAAGCCCGAGCGCAAGATCTGGACCGCGGAGGACCCGGTCGAGATCACGCAGTACGGCCTGCGCCAGGTGCAGGTCAACCCGAAGATCGGCTTCACGTTCGCCCAGGCGATGCGTTCCTTCCTGCGCGCCGACCCGGACGTGATCATGGTCGGTGAGATGCGCGACGAGGAGACGGCCTCGACCGGCATCGAGGCGTCGCTCACCGGCCACCTCGTCTTGAGCACGCTCCACACCAACAGCTCCGTGGAGACCGTCGTCCGTCTCCTCGACATGGGCCTCGACCCGTTCAACTTCGCCGACGCGCTCCTGGGAGTCCTCGCCCAGCGGCTCGTGAAGCGGCTCTGCCGCGAGTGCAGGACCGAATACCACCCGGACCGTGCCGAGTTCGACGAGCTCGCGGAGGCGTACGGACAGGACGCGTTCGCGCAGCTCGGTTACAAGTACGACGAGGCGTTCGTCCTCTCCCGGAGCAAGGGCTGCGCAAGCTGCACCAAGAGCGGCTACCGTGGGCGCGCGGCCATCCACGAGCTCCTGGTCGCCACCGACGAGATGAAGCGGCTCATCCAGACCAAGGCGCGCGTCGCCGAGATGCTGGTGCGGGCGCGGAGCGAGGGGATGACCACGCTCGTCCAGGACGGCGTGCTCAAGTCGGTCCAGGGGCTCACGGACTTCAGACAGGTCAAGGCCGTCGCGATCAAGTAGCTCGTTACGGGCGGGGGCCGGGGCAGGCCCCCGTCGACCACGCTAGCTCTCCTCCGTCACGGCCACCCCATTCACGTTGTGTCCGAGCCAATCCCCGGAAGCGACGGGTCTCCTAGGGCCCGCCCCGGCCCCG
Organism: Candidatus Rokuibacteriota bacterium; assembly: GCA_003221695.1. Classification (GTDB taxonomy): domain Bacteria; phylum Methylomirabilota; class Methylomirabilia; order Rokubacteriales; family CSP1-6; genus 20CM-2-70-11. Next base: position 21,370 of record QHSX01000073.1, on the reverse strand, counting down.
CCCGAGCGACTTCCGCGCGCACCCCTTACGCGTCGGGCTTCAGCTTGACGTCTTTGAAGGTCCAGTAGAGGAGGAGGTCGTAGGCGATCTTCAGAGCGCCGCCCGCCACGAACGGCGCGCCGAGCGCCACCGCCTGCATGACCCACCCCGTCAGCGCGGGCGTGACCGCCTGGGCGACGGTCCGCGCGATGTTGGTGGTGGTCGCCGCCGCCTCTCGCTCGTGGTCCTCGACGATCGCCATCACGTACGCCTGCCGGGTCGGCACGTCCATCTGCGAGAGCAGGTGTCGCACGCCAAGGAGCGCGATCGCGACCCCGGCCGTGGGTGCCCACGCGATGAGGATCAGCACCACGTTGGACGCCAGGTGCGAGACCACCATCGTCGCGAGGAGCCCGAAGCGCGTGGCGGCGCGGGCGGCGAGCAGCAGCGATGCGGCCGTGAGGATCTGCGTGCCAGCGAAGACGTAGCCGAGCGCCTCGAGACCGAGGCCGTAGCGCTCGTGGAGGAAGTAGACGACCAGCGATTGGAGCACGAAGCCGCCGGCGAACGAGTCGAGTGCCCCGAGCGCGGCGAGACGGCGGATGAGAGGCGCCGACGGCAGGCGGGCTCCGACGGGCTGCCGCTCCACCGGCGCCCCGGGGGGCAGGCGCGCGTACGCGACTACCTGGACCGCGGCGCCCGCCAGGAACACGACGAACAGCGGTCGGTACGCCGCGAGCGCGCCCACCGTGGCCGCCCCGAGGGCCCCCGCCGCGTACCCGAGGAAGTTGTAGATGCTGAGGGCGGCCGTGCGCCGGCCCACCGCGACCGCGCGTGCGATGCGCACCTGCTCGAGGGCCAGGAAAGGCCCGGTCTCGCCCGTGCCGACGGCGACGTTGCCGAGCATCGCGGCGAGCACGACGAGCCACGGATCGCGGGACGACAGGAGGATCAGGGCCGCGAGGGCCGAGAGCGCGCCGAGCGCGATCAGCACCGGGCGCGCGCCGTACTGCTCTGCCGGGCGCCGCACGAGCCACGTGAGCGCCGCGCTCCCGGCGAGCGTCAGCGTGACCGCCACGCCGAGGCCCACGGCGGTCAGGCCGAGCTCGGTCAGGTAGAGGGGGAGCGCGATCCCGAGAAAGCCGTAGCAAAACGTCCGCACCGTCTTCGCCACGAAGATGGTCGCGACGTCCCCTTGACAAAAGGTCGTCATGTGTTGAGTATATCTTCTGGAGGTGTCCCCATGAACCCCGTGGAGCGCGTTCTGAACCGAGAGCTGAGCGAGTTGCTCGACCGGCTGGCAGCGTCGGTGCCGGAGGGCAGTCTCGAGCAAATCCGCGCCTCGAGCCCGACGCTCAGGGCCCGGCTCGACGAAGCGGAGCTGAGCCTTGCCGCGGTGCGCGCGGCGCTCATCGAGGGGTATGGTCGGTGGCGCCGGGCGCTCGAGGACGTCGAGAACCTGTGGGCGCTGGCGGCGTGGCGCTCAACCGCGGCCGAGGAGCCGGCGGAGAAGGCTGCGGCGCTCGCCGCCTGAGACCGGCTCCCCGCCGACGTAGGAGGCGCGGCTCGCCTCGAACCGCAGCCAGTAGTCCGGCAGCTCTTTCGCCAGTGCCACCTGCACGGTGAGCAGGCGCTCGGTCGGGTCACCCCCTGCGTGCGCCGCGGCGTCGAGCTTTGCCCGTTGCTCCGACGTCAGGCCGACGGCGATCGCGTCACGGAGCCGCTCGAGGAACGCGCGCACGCTCCGCGCGAACTCCTCGCGGTCGCGCGCGCTCTCGGCCACGGGCGCGGGCAGCCCGTGCGCCCGCCGCCACGCGACCAGCGCGTCGAGGCACGCGAAGTCCACCGCCTCTTCGATTCGCTCGCGCAGCTCGGCCTCGATGCGGGTGCCGAGGTCACGCGGCTCGCGGGCGTCGCGGCGGGGTGAGGTGTTCAAGGGCGGGTGCGCCGTCACCCGAGCAGCCGGCGCAGGCCCGTCGCGAGGGGCAGCGGTGCCAGCCCGAACGCACCGGGGAACGGCGCCGGGTCGCAGACGACGTTGTCCTCTTCGAGCATGCGGAGGTGGTCGGGCGTGAGCGGGAAATAGGGCACCGCCTGGAGCACGCGCGTCGCCACCCGCGCGACGGCGGCGGGCACGTAGAGCTTCAGCACCCGCCGGCGCCCGAGCGCCCTGCCGATCAGGTCGACGAGCTCTCCGAGGGTCACGACGTCGGGGCCGCCGACCTCGTAGGTCTGCTTCACCGCCGCGGGCAGCGCGAGCGCGCGCGTCACGGCCTGGGCGACCTGCTCGACGGCCACCGGCTGGAGGCGGCCGCCGCCGACGAGCGGCACGACCGGCAAGCGGCGCACCAGCCGGGCCAGGGGCGACACGAAGCCGTCGCCGCGCCCGTAGATCACCGAGGGACGGAAGATCGTCCAGGGCAGGCCGCATGCGCGCACGACCTCCTCGGCCGCCCATTTGGTCCGGTGGTAGCGCGAGGGGGCGCCCTCGCGCGCGCCGAGCGCGCTCATGTGGACGTAGCGGCGCACGCCGGCGGCCGCGGCCGCGGCGACGACGTTGACCGTTCCCTGCACGTGGACGCGGTAGAACGTCGTGTTGGTGGCGATGTGCTCGCGGATGATCCCGACCAGGTGGACGACCGCGCCACAGCCGGCCATCCCTTCGTCGAGCAACTGCGGCGCCAGCACGTCGCCCTCGACGCGCTCGATCGCTCCGACGCCACGGAGACTGGGCTCCGAGCCCCGACGCACGAGGCACCGCACGACGTAGCCCTCGCCGCGCAGCGCCTGAATGACCGCGCGGCCGACGAACCCGGTCGCCCCGGTGACGAACACCCGATGCACCGGACGCATCTCGATCCAACTATACCAGTGCTAAGATCGTGACGTGGGCCCTCAGCGTCTCGCGCACATCGCACTCCTGCTGCTCTCGCTCTCCCCAACGGTCGGCGCCGCCCAGTCGGACTTCATCGCCGTCGACGAGGCCGCGAGCGACGCAGTAATTTCCGGAGAGATCCCGGGCGTCGTCGTCCTCGTCGGGCTGGGCGACGAGGTCCTCCTGCACCGTGCGTACGGCTGGCGCCGGCTCGTCCCCGAGCCCGCGCCGATGACGCCCGACACGATCTTCGACATCGCCTCGCTCACGAAGCCCTTCGGCACCACGCTTGCCGTCATGTCCCTCGTCGAGCGGGGCGCGATCCAGCTCGACGCGCCGCTCGGGCGCTACCTGCGGGAGTTCCGGAGCAGGCCCTTCGACGGGGTCACCATCCGGCGGATCCTGACCCACAGCGCGGGCCTCCTGGCGATCCCGCCCGCGAGCGCGGTCGCGCCGGGATTTCCGGCAGCGGCCCGGGCGCTCGCCAAGATCCCGCTCGACTATCCGCCGGGCACCGGCTTCCAGTACAGCGACGCCGGCTTCATCCTGCTCGGCGAGGTCGTCCGGCGCGTGAGCGGCGAGCCCCTCGACCGCTACCTCGACCGGGTGTTCTTCCGTCCGCTCGGCTTGCGCGACACGTCGTTCCGTCCCCGCGAGGCCGTGCGGAGCCGGGTGGCGCCGACGGAGTACTACAACGGCCACCTGCTCCAGGGCGAGCCGCACGACGCGCGCGCGCGCCTGCTCGGGGGCGTCGCGGGCCACGCGGGGATCTTCTCGACGGCCGCCGACCTCGCGCGGATCTGCCGGATGCTCCTGAACGAGGGGACGCTCGGTGGCCACCGGTACCTCAAGCCCGAGACGATCGCGCTCATGTGGGAGTCCGACCCGGACGGCCGGACGACGCGCACACTCGGGTGGGACCTCTCGTCGCCGTTCTCGCGGACGCTGGCGCCGTTCTTCCCGATGGGCTCGGTCGGGCACACGGGCTTCACCGGCACGTCGGTCTGGATCGATCCGGCGAGCCACGCCTACATGATCGTGCTCACCAACCGCGTCCACCCGACCGGGGGCGGCGCCGCGGGCATCCGTGACCTGCGCGTCCGGATCGCCGCGGCGGTGGGCGCCGCGCTCTTCACCGCCGCGCCCTCATTGACGTCGGCGCCGGGCGCCGAGGCGCCGGCCGCCGACCTGCCCGCGGAGGCGCGGCCGCTCCTGGCGTCGCCGGGCACGCCCGGTCACGTGCGGAGCGGGCTCGACGTCGTCGCCGCGCAGAACTTCGCGATGTTCGCGGGCCACTCGATCGGGCTCATCACCAACCAGACGGGCGTGGACGCGCAGGGCCGCCGCGGGATCGACCTCTTCGCCGACGCGCCGGGGATGCGACTTCAAGTCATCTTCTCGCCCGAGCACGGGATCGGCGGCGACGCGACCACCGACGTCCCGCACGGGCGCGACCCGGCGACGGGGCGGCCCATCTGGAGCCTCTACGGCCCGGCGCGTCGGCCGACGCGCGAGATGCTCAAAGACGTGAGCCTGCTCGTCTTCGACATCCAGGACATCGGCGTGCGCTACTACACCTACCTCACGACGCTCGTCTACGTGATGGAAGAGGCGGCGCGCGCCGGGATTCCCCTCGTCGTGCTCGACCGTCCGAACCCGATCACGGGGAGCGTCGTCGAGGGACCGTTGATGGACCCCGACCTCCAGTCCTTCACCGGCCCCCACACGATCCCCGTCCGGAACGGGCTGACCATCGGCGAGTTCGGGCGGATGGTGGCCGCCGAGCGCAAGATCCCCGTGTCGCTCCGGGTGATCCCGCTCGCCGGCTGGGAGCGGCGGCTCTGGTACGACGAGACCGGGCTCCCGTGGGTGAACCCGTCGCCGAATATCCGGTCGGTCACCGAGGCGCTGCTCTATTCGGGGATCGGGCTCCTGGAGGCGACGAACCTCTCGGTCGGGCGCGGAACGGACACGCCGTTCGAGGTCGTCGGCGCGCCGTGGATCGACCCTCAGGGGCTCGTGGACGCGCTCAACCGCCTCGGCCTCCGCGGCGTCAGGTTCGAGCCCGTCTGGTTCACGCCGATGGCCGACCAGTACGCCCAGGTCCAGTGCGGGGGGGTGCGGCTCGTCGTCACCGACCGCGATACGGTCCGGCCGGTCACGGTGGCGCTCGCGCTCGCGCGTGAGCTACGGATGCGTCACCGGGACCAGTTCAGACCCGAGAGTATCCAGAACCTCCTCGTGAACCGGTCGACGATGTGGGCCTTCCTGAGCGGCGAGGGCCTCGACCGGCTCGTCACCTGGGCCGATACCGATCGCAACAGCTTCCTGAACCGGCGCGCGTCGTATCTCATGTACCGGTAGTCGCGGTGTCACCTTCCCGACAGTAAGCGGATCTCCGCCTCGACGTCGGCCCGAAGGTCCTGGCGTAACGACCCCCCTCCGACCGCGAAGATGTTCATTTCGCTCGTGGCGCGCGCTCCAGTGCGGGCGTCGAGCCGTACCTGAATGTTCGCGCGCCGCGAGAAGTGCGCCCGGAGCCGGTCATAGAGCTCCGGCTGATCCTGAGGGACGATGATGAGGCACTCTGCCCCTTCGGACATGGGTTCGCCCTCCCTTCGTTCGAGGCCCTGCGGGCGGGGGCGGTCAGCGCTCGAAGACACGGAGGCCTCCGAGGTCGCTTCGCAGGCGGTCCCGGCGCCCGGCCGGGACGGTCACGACGGCCGGGTCGCCGTCGCTCACGAACCGCTCGCCGGGGTGGTGCTCGAAGTAGCCGAGCCAGTGCCGGAGCTCCGACTCGATCGCCTGGATGCGCGGCAGCCGCACCGGATCGAACGCGCGCGCGAAGGGCGACGGCGCCGGCCCGCCCGCGACCTGGAGGATCGCGTCGTGGCTGTACGCGATCCCCTTCGCGGAGCCAGAGAGCGCCCAGCGCACGTCCTTCGGGTACACGCCGTGGGGCAGCGCGAGCGCGCGTGGCTTGTAGGCGGGGACGTGACGCTGGATCCACTGCTGGGCGCCGGCGATCTGCGCGCGGACGGTCGTCTCGTCGTACTTCCCGAGGTTCGCGTGCCAGAGCGTGTGGTTGCCGATCTCGTAGCCGCGGCTCGCGAGGAACCGGAGCTTCTTGCCCACGTACGCGGGCTGGTTGAAGAGCCGGTTCGGCGGGTCCGCGGCGGGCAGCACGAAGAAGACGGCCGCGTGCCCGAAGTCCGGGTGCTCGCGCGCGAACGCCTCGAGGATGCCGACGGCGGACTTCGGGTCGATCTCCACTTCGGCATTCGCCTCGACGTAGCGGAACTGGCCGGGCGACGAATCGTCGAACGTGAGGACCACCGGCGTCGTGCCGGCGGGCAGCGTGATGCGCCCGTCGAGCAGGTCGCCCAGCGCGACGAGGCGGTAGCCGTGGGCGTAGAGCGTCTCGAGGTCGCGCCGGAAGTTCTCGGGCGTGCGCGTCCAGCGCTCCTCGGGGTAGTCGATCTTGTGGTACTCGAGGATCATCACGCGGCCGAGCTCGTTGGGGACGGGCGACTCGGCGCTCGCGAACGACGCCAGCAGGAGGACGGCGGTCAGGATCAGCGCGGCGACGAGGAGGAGCCTCACTTGGCGGCGAGCGCCTCCTTGGGCTTGAGCGCCGCGCCGGTGTAATCGTTGCGCGGATTCCAGAGCATCCAGCCAGTCGCGCCGGCGTCGTCCGCGCCCCGGATCTGCGCGAGGATCTCCGTCACGCCGAACGTGCGGCGGTCGAACGCGTAATCGCGGAAGTCCTGCAGCCACGGCCGCACCTGCACCTGGGTGTGGGTCGCGCGCTTCAGGATGAGTCGGACGCTCTCGAAGACCACCTCGTACGGGTGCTCGACGGGGTTCTGGTAGCCCGGGATCCCGCGCTGGTACCCCGACGGGTAGACCATCGGCGAGATGTAGTCGAGGTGCGGCGTCAGCTCCTCGATGCGCTGGCCGATGTCCGTGTCGTTCTCGTTGAACGCCGTGTAGCCGAAGACGTCGGCGGCGACGAAGGCGCCCATGGTGCCGAGCTCGTGGCGCGCGCGCTCGAGGAACGCGACGATGGCGGGGAGCCGTGTCGCCCTGGTGTTCGGCTTCGAATACTGCGCCGCGCCGAGACGCCCGTCGGTGGGGAAGCGCACGTAGTCGAACTGCACCTCGTCGAACCCTCGCCGCACCGCCTCGCGGGCGATCGCGATGTTGTAGTCCCAGACCTCCTCGCGGAAGGGATCGACCCACGCGAGCCGCTCGTTGTCGATCCACGGCTGCCCCGTTCGCGTGTCGATCACCGCGAGGTCGGGCCGGTGCCGCGCGAGCACGTTGTCCTTGAAGGCGACGATGCGAGCGATCGTGTAGACGCCGCGTGACTTCAGGGTGCTCATGAGCGCGTCGAAGTCTCGGAGCGTCCCGGGACCCCGCGCGCCCGCCGCAATCGCCTCGATGACGCTGGTGGGGTAGACGATCCAGCCGCGGTCACCCTTGACGTCGATGACCACAGCGTTCAGCTCGGTGTGCGCGGTGAGGTCGAGGACCCGGTTGCGGATCGTGCGGTCGCCCACACCGAAATACGTCAGGTACGCCGCCTTCACGACGTGCGGCCGAAGCACGACCTCGACGGGACGCCGCTGCGGCTCGACGGTCACCTTCTCGAAGCCCGGCATCTTGACGACGAGCGGCGTGCTCGACGGGGCACCCTCGAAGCCGAAGGTGCCGTCCGACTCGGTCCGGTATTCGCGGGCGTCGATCACGATGGATGCCCCCGCCAGCGGCTGACGGTCACCGTCCAGAACTTTACCGGTGACCATCTTTGGCCAGCTCTGGCGCGGTCGCGGCGGCTCGGCGGGACGTGATCGATCTGTTACCAGGCCCGGACGGGGTTCGGGCAGGGGCCGCGCCAGGGGTATCGCGCGCAGGTCGGAGGGCGCCAGGATGAGATAGCCGGTGACGATCGCGATCGCCAGCAGCAGCAGCGCGTAGCTGCCGTCGATGAGGTGTCGTCGTGTCGCGGGCGCAGTCGGCTCGTCGAACATGGTCGTTCTTCGACACTAGCGCCCCGGTCAACTCGCGCCAAGAAAAACTTTTGCGGATAAACTTCTGTTGTGCCGCCACGTTTCGGGTGTGAGACCGCGCGGGCGCGGGCGCTCCGCATCAACGGCCTTCGGTTGCACCTCCTCGAGTGGGGTGGACCCGGTCGTCCCGCCCTCTGCTTCCTGCACGGTGGCTCGGCGCACGCGCACTGGTTCGATCTGGTCAGCCCGCGTTCGCCGAGCGGTTCCACGTGGTCTCGCTCGATCAACGCGGCCACGGCGAGAGCCAGTGGGCCGAGCCGCCGGCGTACGCCACCGAAGACTTCGCGGGCGACCTCGTCGGTGTGATGGACGCCCTCGGCTGGGAGCGCATGACCGTCGTCGGCCACTCGATGGGCGGCCACAACGCGATGGCGTTTGCCGCCTGGCATCCGGACCGTGTGAGCCGGCTCGTGATCGTCGACTCCCGACCCACGATTCCGCCCGACCGGCTCGATCGCATGCACGCGCGCGGACACCGCGCGCCGCGCCTGCATCCCGATCCCGACTCGGCGGCCCGCGCGTTCCGTCTCCTCCCGCGCGAGACGGTCGCCGTTCCCGAGTTGCTCAGGCATCTCGCGCTTGAGGGATTCGTCGAGCGCGGCGGGGGATGGGTCTACCGGTTCGATCCGGCGTGCAACGGCTCGCGGAGCCCCGTCGACGCCTGGCCGCTGCTCGGGCGCATCCAGGCCCCTACGCTGATCGTGCGCGGGGAGCTGAGCCCGGTCCTGCCGGCCGAGATGGCCGAGCGGCTACGCGCCGCGATCCCGGCGGCGACGCTCGTCGAGATTCCCGGGGCCTACCATCACCTGGTCCTGGACCGACCCGCGGCCTTCGTCCACGCCCTCGACGCGTTCCTCGGCGCAACGGCCTGACCTGCGGGGCGGGGGCTGGCCCTCCGAGACCCGTGTCTCAGGGGCTTGACGGCCCTGCGGGTGGGAGCGAGCGTGGTCGAGGAGGGGAGTGCCGGCCCGCTGCCGGCTACTCGGGCACGCGCTCGACGCGGACGGCGCAGACTTTGTATTCGGGGATCTTCGACGACGGGTCGAACGCGGAGTTCGTCAGGAAGTTCGCGGCCGACTCCTCGAGCTTCACGAACGGGACGAAGACGGCGCCCGGACGCACCGCCTCGGTGACCCGCGCGTGGCCCGTCAGCTCGCCGCGCCGCGAGGCCACGCGGATCCGCGAGCCGGTGTCGACGCCGAGCCGTCGCGCGTCGCTCGGATGGATGGCGACCTCGAGGCGCGGGGCGAGCTCCAGCAGGCCCCCGACCCGTCGGGTGAGCGTCCCTCCGTGCCAGTGGTAGAGGAGCCGTCCGGTGTTGAGGAGGAACGGGAAGTCGCGGTCGGGGAGCTCCGCCGCCTCCGCGGTCTGCTGCGCCGGGATGAACCGGGCGCGCCCCGTCGGGAAGGACTCCGCGTAGAGATAACGCGTGCCGGGGTGATCGGGCGTCGGGCACGGCCACTGGATGCCGCCCTCGCGATCGAGCCGCGCGTGCGAGAGGCCGGCGAGGAGCGGGGTGAGCCGGGCCATCTCGTCGAAGATCGCGGCCGGCCCGGGGTAGTCGAACTGGCCGCCGACGTCCATCCCCAGCCGCCGGGCGACGCGCTTGGCGAGCTCGCACGTGATCCACCAGTCCGGGCGCGCCTCGCCCGGCGGAGGCAGGGCCTCGCGCACGCGCTGGACGCGCCGCTCCGAGTTGGTGAACGTGCCCTCCTTCTCGGCGAACGCGGCGGCCGGCAGGAAGACGTGGGCGCGCTCGGCCGTCTCGTGCATGAAGAGGTCCTGCACGACGAGGAACTCAAGCTGGCCGATCGCCTTCTCGGCGTGGTGGAGGTCCGGCTCCGAGAGCAGCGGGTTCTCGCCAACGACGTACAGGGCGCGCGTGGCGCCGTCGAGGCACCCCTCGATCATCTCGGTCACGACGCGTCCCGGACGCGCCGGCGGCCTCACTCCCCAGCGCGTCTCGAACTTCGCGAGCGTCGCGGGATCGTACTGCTGGTACCCGGGGAGGTTCGTCGGGATGCACCCGGCGTCGCCGCACCCCTGGACGTTGTTCTGGCCCCGCAGGGGGGAGATGCCGCTACCGGGAAAACCCATCTGGCCTGCGACGAGCGACAGGTTCAGGACCGCGTGGGCGTTGTGGATGCCGTTCGTGTGCTGCGTGATGCCCATGCCCCAGATCAGGCACGAGCCCGCGAACGGAGGCCGCGCGTACCAGCGCGCGGCCCGCGCGATGTCACTCGCGCGCACGCCCGTCACCCCCTCGGCGTGCGCGAGCGTGAAGGGCTCGAGCGAGGCTCGCCACGCCTCGAACCCCTCCGTCCGGGTCCGGACGAAGTCGAGGTTCGCGAGGCCGTCGTCCAGGATCACGCGCGCCATCGCGTTGAAGAGCGCGACGTCGGTGCCTGGGCGCTGCTGGAGCCAGAGGTCCGCCTGGTCGCACAGCTCGATGCGTTTGGGATTGACGACGACGAGCCGCGCGCCGCGGGCGACGGCGCGGCGGAAGCGGATCGCGATCACCGGGTGGTTCGCTGAGGCGTCGGCGCCGACCACCAGGAGGCAGCCCGATTCCTCGTAGTCCTGATAGGAGTTCGACGTGGCGCCCGAGCCCATCGAGGCGAGCATCGCCTCGACCGACGGCGAGTGGCAGAGCCGCGTGCAGTGATCCACGTCGTTCGTCTGCATGACGACGCGACAGAACTTCTGGATCACGTAGCCATCCTCGTTGGTGGCCTTGGCGCTCGCGAGGGCGCCGAACCTGCCGCGATGCCTCGCCAGCCCTTCGGCGGCGGCGTCCAGCGCCTCCTCCCAGCCCACGCGGATCCAGCGGCCCTCACGCCGGATCATCGGGTGGGTGATCCGGTCGCGTGCGTGGACGAAGCCCGTCCCGAACCGTCCCTTCACGCAGAGGGTGCCGAGGCTGGACGCGTTCGACGGCAGGTCGTCTGCCATCAACGCGAGCCGGCCGTCCTCACGGACGGGGACGACGAGGCCGCAGCCGACGCCGCAGTAGGGGCAGGTCGTCTCCACGCGGCGGGCGATCCTCGCCGGCGCGTCCTTCGGCGAGAGCGCCCCCGTCGGGCACGTCGCCACGCACTGGCCGCACGAGGTGCAGACCGAGCCGGCCAGCAGGCCGTCGCCGAAGACGCCGACCTTCGTCGCGTGACCGCGCCCGAGGAGCGCGATCGCGCCGATCTGCTGAACCTCGTCGCACGCGACCGTGCAGCGTCCGCAGAGGATGCACGCCTCCCGGTCGAGCACGAAGAACGACTTCGACGCGTCCGGGTCGAAGCGGTGGAGGGGCGGGAAGCTCGGCTCGCCGAGCCCGTGACGCGCGGCCGCCTCGCCGACCTGGGCGAAGTCGTGACCCGTGTCCTCATGCGGGCGGAGCCCTCCCCCGCTCGACGCCTCCGTCTTCGCTGTGAGCATCGAGAGCGTGAGGTCGAGGACGCCAAGGCGCACGCGCACGGCGTCGGGATGCTCGGTCGAGACGACCATGCCCTCGCGCGCCGGCAGGTGACACGCGGCGGGGAGCCCGCGTTGGCCCTCGACGTGGACGAGGCACGTCCGGCAGGCGCCGAGCGGCGCGCGATCCGGGTCCTTGCAGAGCTGGGGCAGGGGGATCGCGAGGCGGTTCACCCCCTCGAGGACCGTCGCGCCCTCGGGAAGCTCGACCTCGCGTCCGTCGATCGTGAGCCTCACCGGAGTCTCATGATAGCCCGAACTCGCCCGGGAACTCGGCGAGGGCCGAGAGTACGGCGAGCGGGGCGGCCTGGCCGAGCCCACACAGCGAGGCGACCTGGATCACCTCGGCGAGCGAGCTCACGCGCTCGCGCTCGACGGGCCCGTCGAGCGCCTGGAAGAGCCGCGCGGTCCCCTCCCGGCACGGCGTGCACTTGCCGCACGACTCGCGCATGTTGAAGGCGAGCAGCGTGCGCACCGCGTCGGCGACCGACGCGCCGTCGTCGAGGGCGACGACCCCGCCCGTCCCAGGGTTCACCGGACCGCGCGGCACGAGTGGCTCGTCGAACTGCCGCGCGGGGACGACGCTGCCCGACGGCCCGCCCAGGACCGTGGCGTGGATCGGCCGGCCCGTCGAGGAGCCGCCGCCGAGCTCCTCCACGAGCATCCTGAGCGTCGCGCCGAGCTCCACCTCGACCAGCCCCGGGCGCCTGACGTGGCCGGAGAGCCCGAAGAGCTTCGTCCCGCCGCCGCGGCCGAGGCTCGCGAACCAGGCGCCGCCCTGGGCGACGATGGACGGCACGGCGCAGAGCGTCTCGACGTTGTTGATGACGGTCGGCTTGCCCCAGAGCCCGGACTCGACGGGGAAGGGCGGGCGCGTGCGGGGCATCGCGCGATGGCCCTCGATGGATTCGAGGAGCGCGGTCTCCTCGCCGAGGACGAAGCCGCCGGCGCCGCGGCGAAGCTCGACGTCGAGCGAGAGGTCGGAGCCGAGGATGCGCTCGCCGAGGAGTCCCCACTCGCGCGCCTGCGCCACGGCCACGCGGAGCCGCTCGGCCGAGAGCTCGGCCTCGCCGTGAACGTACAGGATGGCGCGCGAGGCGCCGGCGGCGTACGCGGCGAGTAGCACGGCCTCGAGGAGCCGGTGCGGGTCGCCCTCCATCAGGTGGCGGTCCTTGAAGATGCCGGGCTCGCCCTCCTCGCCGTTGACGACGAGGTACTTCGGCGCGCCCTTGGCCGCACGGCACGCCGCCCACTTCACCGCCGTCGGGAAGTAGGCGCCGCCGCGCCCGGCGAGGCCGGCCGCGCGCACCTCCTCGATGACCACCTCGGGCCCGCCCTCGAGCGCGTGCACCAGCGTCGCGTAGGTCCCGTGACGGATCGCGTCGGCGATGTCGCCGGGGTTGGCGAGGCCACAGCGCTCGAGGAGCACGCGCCGCTGACGCGGGAGCCACTCGGCGCCGACGTCGGGCGCCGCGGCGGGATTCGCCGCCAGGGCATTCAGGAGACGCGGGACCGCCGCGGCGGCGACCGGACCGGTCGTGAGCCGTGGGCGGCCGTCGCGCAGGACCTCGACGACCGGCTGGGCCCAGCACATGCCGTTACAGCCCGAGGCGACGACGGTGAACGGGAGGCCGCGGCGCTGGACCTCGACGCGCAGCGCCTCGAACGTCTCGCGCGCGCCGACGGCGAGCCCGCACGTTCCCATCCCGACGGCGAGGCGCGCGCCCGTGCGCCGCCGCTCGGCCTCGCGCCTGAGCCCGGCGAAGCGCGCCGCGGGCGAGCCGGCCGTCGGCGCCGGCGGGAGTGCGACACGTGGCGGCGTGGAAACGGTGGCGTGCGACGGTGTAGGCGCGGTCAGCAAGGCGTCGAGGGCGTCCGGGGTCACGCGGCCCCGGTACGCGTGGTCGATCTCGACGACGGGGGCGACGGCGCAAGTGAACCCGCAGTCCAGCTCCTCGAGCGTCACCGCGCCGTCGGCGGTGGTCTGGCCCGCGCGGACGCCGAGCCGCCGCTCGCACGCGGCGAGGAGCTCGCGGCCGCCCCGCACGCGACAGCTCACGCCCGCGCACACCCGCACGAGACGGCGTCCGAGAGGCGCCAGGCGCAGCTCCGGGTAGTGCGACGCGACGCCCCATACCTCGCTCTTCGGGACGCGCAGGTGTGCGGCGACCGTCTCGAGGGCGTCGGGGGAGAGGTAACGCTGGGCGCGCTGGACCGCCTGGAGCGCGGGCAGGAGCCACGTCCGCTCGCGGGGAAACTTCGCCAGCAGCTCGGCGACCGTCATGTGCCGCCAGAGTACCACGCCCCAGGGCGCGTCAGGCGATACGGCGGGGTGGTGAGACGCTCAGGGACGGTGAAGCTTCGCGGTCTCTTGGACGACCAACCCGGCGACGGCTCGCGTCATGCGAGAGATGTCCCTCGCAGCCCAGAACATGAAGCCGAAGCCGCCGATGACAACGATCAAGGTGATGGCGAGCACGACGAGCAGGACGTTGTGGCTCACGTCGCCGAACATGCACCCAGTGTCCTCACGCGGGGTCTTGCTGTCAATGGACCGAGGCGGATACGTCTATGCGCTGCCCACGTGGAACGCGATCGTGCCGAGGCCGAGGCGACGATACCGCACCTCGCGGAGCCCCACGCGCTCCATGAGCTCCGCCAGCTCGGCCGGTGTGACGAAACGCTCGACCGACTGCGGCAGGTAGGTGTAGGCCGCGCGGTCGCGGGCGACCACCGCGCCGATCAGCGGGACCAGGCGATTGAAGTAGAGCCCGAACAGCGCGTCCCACCCCGGCACTCCGGGCCGCACGATCTCGAGCGCGGCCACCAACCCGCCCGGCACCGTCACCCGGCGCATCTCGGCGAGGCCGGCCCCCAGGTCGGCGAGGTTGCGGAGCAGAAAGGCCGACGTTACGCAGGCGAACGTCTTGTCGGCGAACGGCAGCGCGAGCGCATCGCCGGCCAGCAGCGCCACGCCCCGCTCGCCGCGGCCCGCGCACTTGGCGCGCGCCTCGCGCAGCATCGCCTCCGAGAAGTCGACGCCGATCACCGGGCGCTGCGGCGCTGCGGCGCGCAGCGCCAGCGCGAGGTCGCCGGTGCCGGTGGCGAGATCGAGGGCGAGACCCGCGGGCGCGCCGGCGACGGCGGCGGCGGTGAGGCGGCGCCACGCGTGGTGGCGCCCGCCGGTCATCAGCGAGTTCATCAGGTCGTAGCGCCGCGCGATGCGCGTGAACATCGCGCGCACGGCCTCTGCCTTTGACGTCATGTGCGGCGACGGGGGCGGCGTGGGACGGGGCGGGCCCTCGTCGACCACGCTAGCTCTCCTTCGCGGCGGTGACTCCCGTCGCGCGCTGGCCGAGTCGGTCCCCAGAAGCTACGGGTCTCCGAGGGCCCGCCCCGTCCCACCACCGCCCCGACCCGTGCGCACGACGTCACCGCCAGAGGCCGCCGACGACGGAGGCGAGGACGATCAGCGCGATGTAGCCGTTGACGTTGAAGAAGGCGAGGTCGAGGCGCGAGAGGTCGCGCGGGCTCACCAGCGAGTGCTCGTAGACCAGGAGCCCCACGACCGCGACCCAGCCGAGCCAGTAGAGGAGCCCGAGCCCCGTGAGCCAGCCGAGCAGCGCGAGGGCCACGGCGGTGAGCGCGTGGTTCAGGCGCGCCGCCGCGAGCGCGGCCGGGACGCCGAAGCGCGCGGGGACGGAGTGGAGCCCTTGCGCGCGGTCCAACTCGACGTCCTGGCAGGCGTAGATCAGGTCGAATCCCGCGATCCACACCGTCAGCGCGAACCAGAGGAGGAACGCGGGCGCCTCGAACGCCCCGCGGACGGCGATCCAGCCGCCGGCCGCCGCCAGCCCGTCGGTGAACCCGAGGATCCAGTGCGACGTCCAGGTGAAGCGCTTGGTGTAGGAGTAGCCGACCAGGAAGACGAGCGCGAGCGGCGCCAGGGCGACGCACAGCGGGTTCAGCATCGCCGCCGCGACGAGCAGGAGCGCGGCCCCCACCGCCGCGAGGAGCTTGAGCTCGCCGACGCGTAGCGCGCCGGTGGGCAGGTGACGGGTCGCCGTGCGCGGATTGCGCGCGTCGATGTGACGGTCGACGACGCGGTTGGTCGCCATCGCGCAGGTGCGCGCCCCGACCATGGCCGCCGTCGCCCAGCCGACCGTCCACCCGCCGGGCCAGCCGCCCGCCGCGAGGACCATCGCGATATAGGCGAAGGGGAGGGCGAAGACCGTGTGCTCGAACTTGATCGCGTCGAGCACGCGTGCGAGCCGGTTCAGAGCCCGTAGTCCTTCCAGCGCCGGGTGACGAGCTCGCGGATCTCGTCCGACATGACGATCTCCTCGGGCCACGGCTGCACGATGTCGTCGAGCGCGCCCTTCTCGGTCGCGTCGACCCCGAGCTTGCCGCCGAACCGGTGGCGGAGCGCGGCGTGGTCGAGGTCGTCCATCGGCCCGTCGAGGATCACGAGGTCCCGCTTGGGATCGATGTTGCCGGTGGCGCGCCAGGCGACCTCCGAGAGATCGTGGACGTTCACGTGCGCGCTGACGACGACGATCGTCTTCGCCAGCATCATGAGGCCCATGCCCCAGAGCGCCGTCATCACCTTGCGCGCGTGGCCCGGGTAGCGCTTCTGGATCGACACGATCACGAGGTTGTGGAAGATACCCTCGGCCGGCATGTTGACGTCGACGACCTCGGGCAGCAGGAGCCGGATGATGGGCACGAACAGGCGCTCGGTCGCCTTGCCGAGCCAGTAGTCCTCCTCCGGCGGCCGACCGACGATCGTCGTCGGGTAGATCGGCCGGGCGCGGCGCGTGATCGCCGTCAGGTGGAAGACGGGATACTCGCGGGCCAGCGAGTAGTAGCCGGTGTGGTCACCGAAGGGGCCTTCGAGCCGGCGCTCGCGGGGATCCACGTAGCCCTCGAGCACGATCTCGGCCTGCGCGGGCACCTCGAGGTCGATGGTCCGGCACGCGACCATCTCCACGCCGCTCCCGCGGAGCCAGCCCGCGAAGACGACCTCGTCCACGGCCGGTGGCAGCGGCGCCGACGCCGCGTAGATCAGCGCGGGATCGCCGCCGAGGGCGATCGCGACGGGCATGCGGTCTGTTGGAGCGGGGTCCCCGGAGCCGGGGCCCTCCGTGGGTGGCGTGCCGTGGGTACGGCGTGGCTCCGTTGCGTCCGTCATCACGCGCTCGTGCTCGGCGCCACCCTTGTGGGTTTGCCAGTGCATGCCGAGGGTCCGGTCGTCGAACACTTGGAGGCGGTACATGCCGACGTTGCGCGTGCCCGTCTTCGGGTCCCGGGTGAACACACACGGCAGCGTGATGTAGCGGCCGCCGTCCTTGGGCCAGCAGCGCAGCACCGGCAGGCTCGCGAGCGATGCGCGCTCGGTCTCGACCACCTCCTGGCACGGGGCGTCGGTCACGCGCCGGGGCCCCGCCTTCACGAGGTCGAAGAGCGTGCCGAGCTTCCGGAGCCGCTCGGCGAACGTGCCGGGCAACTTCACGTCGAGGAGCTTGGCCACGCGCTCGCCGAGCTCGTCCAGGTGGCCGACGCCGAGCGCCAGCGCGAGCCGGTCGGCCGCGCCGAAGGCGTTGACGAGCACCGGCATGTCGAAGCCCTCGACGCGTTCGAAGAGGAGCGCCACGTTCTGCGCGGCCGGGCCCTTCGAGACGCGGTCGGTGATCTCCGTGATCTCGAGGTCGCGCGTAACGGGGACGGACACCCGACGAAGACGCCCGGCCTGCTCGAGGCGGGCGACGAGCTCGCGAAGGTCGCGGAGCGCGCTCACTCGCGGCAGATCGGGGAGCGATTGACGGGTGGGCGCATCGCGGCTCCTTTCGCGCGTTCGGCCGCCACTCATTATGGCACACGGGCGTTATATACTCGCGAGGATGGGGCCGCGCCCGCGCCGAGCACGCGTGGACGAGTTCAGCCTGAGCGTTATCGAAGGCGTCGAGGACGCCTTGCTCGTCACCGACGCGCGCCTCGGCGTCATCGCGTGGAACAAGGCGATGGAGCGTCTCACGGGCATCGCGCGCGCCGACGCGCTCGGCCGAACCGCTCAGGCCGTCCTGCCCTTCCTCGCCGAGGCCGCCCTCACGACTCACCTCCGGCGCGCGCTCGCGGGCCACGCCGTCTCCACCGACGAATTCCCGTACGCGCTACCGAGCCTCGGCCGCAAGGGCTGGATGCGGGAGCGTTACGTTCCATGGCGGGACGCGGCCGGGGCCATCGCCGGCGTCGTCGGGTTCCTGGTGGACGTCACCGACCGGCGGCGCAGCCTGCTCTTTCGCGAGGCGATCGAAGCGATCGGCCAGTCGCTCACGTCCTCGCTCGACCTCGACCAGGTGCTCGACACGATCGTCGGGAAGGCGCTCGAGGTGATGGGCGCCGAGGCCGCGCTGGTCGTCTCCTGGGACGGCATCGCGCCCGAATTCCGCGTGATGCGCGCGGCGGGCCGGCTCTCCCGCGAGTACGCGACGCGGGGCACAATTCCCGTGGGGGGCGGCCCGATGAGCCGCGCGGTGCTCGAGGCGCGGCCCGTGACGACGCGCAACGTCCTCTCCGACCCGAACGTGCAGCTCTCACCCGAGCGCCGGGTCCACGTCGAGCGCGAGGGCTACAAGGCCGCGGCCGCCGCGCCGCTCGCCTCCAAGGGCCGGGTCCACGGCGCCCTCGTCGTCCACTACTGGACGGAGCGGACTTTCGACGACGACGAGATCGCCGCGCTCAAGCTCCTCGCCGAGTCGGCGGCGCTCGCCATCGATAACGCGCACCTCTACGCGGAGGCGCTCCAACGCGCCGAGCACCTGCGGAACCTCGTGGACGTGAGCCAGGCGATCACCGCGCTCGAGACGACCGACGCCATGCAGCGCATCGCCGACGCCGCCGCGGCCCTGGCGCCCGGCGCGCTGGCGGCGGTGCACGTGCTCGACCCCGACGGACGGGTGCTGCGCTACGCCGCGAACTCGGGCGCCGGTTGGGAGGGGCTGCCGGAGGAGTTCCCGGCGACCGCGGGGCTGCCGGGCCTCGTGGTCGAGACGCGGCGGCCCGTGCTCGTCATCGACCCGGTGAGCGACCAGCGCACGCTCGCGCCCGCGTGGTGGCGCCGACGGCCGAACGCCACGTACTACGGCGTGCCGGTCGCGACCGGCGAGGCGTTCGCCGGCGTGCTCGGCTACGTCTCGCCCCACGGCCCGCCGCCGCTCGAGGTGCAGGAGGTGCTCCGCCTCCTCGCCGCGCAGGCGGCCGTTGCGGTCAGCAACGCCGCGCTCTATCAGGCCGAGCGCCGCCAGGCGGTCCGCATCCGCGCGCTCGCCGCCGTCAACCGCCGGATCTCGAGCGCCCTCGAGCTCGACGACCTCCTGCGCCAGATCTCCGTGCTCGCCGCCGAGCTGACCGGTGTCCGCTTCGCGTCGTTCTGGCTCGCCGACGAGGAGCAGCGGACGCTCACGCTCACGAGTGGCTCCGTGGCGGAGATCATGGAGGACTTCGCGCCACGGACGCTGGCCTACGACGTGGGAGGCATCGGCTGGGTGGCGCGCCACCGCGCGCCGCTCGTCGTGAACGACGTCGCCGCCGACGACCGGGTCGCCAACAGGACGTGGCTCTCCCGCTGGGGGCTGCGCGCGTTCGCGGCGTACCCGGTGCTCGCGGGCAAGGAGCTGCTCGCGGTCATGGCGGCGGGCCACTCGGAGCCCATCAGCTTCGGCGCGGAGACCCGCGACATCGTCGACATGTTCCTCGCGCAGGCGGCCGTGGCCATCCAGAACGCGCGGCACTACCGGGAGGCCCGGCGGCGGCGCGACGTGGCCGAGGTGTTGACGCGGCTCGCGCGCGAGCTGACGGCGAGCCTCGAGGTGGAGCGGATCGCCGCCCTGCTCGCGCACGGCATCGTCGAGCTGGTGAGCGCGCGCGGCGCGGCGGTCTTGCGCTACGAGCCCGACGACAGCACCCTCCGCGTGATCGCCGCCTCCGGCGTCGGCGCAGACGCCGTCGTCGACATCGTCCTCCGGGCGGGCGAGGGGGTCGCCGGGCGCGCGATCGCCGAACGGAAGCTCGTCGTGACCCCGGACATGCTGGCCGATCCGTCCGTCGAGATGTCGCCCGAGCTCCGCGAGCGGATCGCCGCGCACGGCTTCCGCGGCGCCGTGGCGATCCCGCTCCTCACCCACGAGCGCCTCATCGGCGCTCTCTCGCTCTGGCTCGACACGGGCCGGCTCCTGTCGCCCGACGAGCTCCAGGCGTTCGAGGCCCTCGCCGACCAGGCCGCGCTCGCCTTCGAGAACGCGCGCCTGTACGCGAGCGCCCGCGACAGCTTCGCGCGCCTCAGAGACACGCAGGTGCAGCTCGTGCAGGCCGCGAAGATGTCGGCGGTCGGCCAGCTCGTCTCGGGCGTGGCCCACGAGCTGAACAACCCGCTGAGTGTCATCGTCGGCTACGGCCAGCTCTTGCTCGCGCGCGAGGTCCCGCCCGCCATGAAGCGGCCGATCGAGATGGTCGTGTCGCAGGCCGACCGGATGGCGAAGATCGTCCGGAACCTCCTCTTCTTCTCGCGCCAGCGCCCGCCCGAGCGCGCCGCCCTCGACCTGAACGAGGTGGTCGAGCGGACCCTGTTGCTCCGGCTGAACCAGCTCACGCTCGCGGGCATCACCGTCGAGCGCGACCTCGCCCCGGGGCTCCCCCTGATCATGGGCGACCCCAACCAGCTCGAGCAGGTGCTCCTCAACCTCCTGCTCAACTCCGAGCAGGCGATCCAGGACGGCAAGCGCGGCGGCCGCATCGTCCTCAGAACGGGTGTCAGCGAGGGCGGCCGCGCGGTTCACGCGCGGGTCATCGACGACGGGCCCGGCATCTCCGCAGAGGCGCTGCCGCACGTGTTCGAGCCGTTCTTCACGACCAAGGAGGTCGGCAGCGGGGCCGGGCTCGGGCTCTCCGTCTCGTACGGCATCGTGCAGGAGCACGGCGGGCGGCTCGGCGTCGAGAGCCGGCCGGGCGAGACGGTCTTCACCCTCGAGTTCCCGGTCGCCCCGCCGGCCGAGCTGCCGGCCGCGGAGCGGGCCGCCGAGCCCCGGGCGATCCAGGGCGCGGGGCGGCTCGCGCTCGTCGTCGAGGACGAGCCGACCGTGCGCGAGCTCATCGTGACGCTGCTCGGCCAGACCGGCTGGCGCGTCGAGGTCGCGTCGGGCGGGCGCGCGGGCCTCGAGAGCGTCCGCGGTCGCCGCTACGACCTCGTCGTCTCCGACGTCCGCATGCCCGAGGGCGGCGGCGAGGAGTTCTACCGGAGCGCGGTCGCCCTCGACGCGACGCTCCGCGGGCGCTTCGTCTTCATCACCGGCGACACGGCGAACCCCGAGGCGTTCTTCTTCCTCAAGGAGGCACAGGTCCCGGTGATCGAAAAGCCGTTCCAGCCGGCGCTCTTCCTCGACGCCGTGCGGCGCGTGACGATCTCATTGACACCGTCCTCCCCCCGCGGTTAGAAGGAAGGGTGACCAAGGCCGACCTCGTGGCGATCGTGGCGAAGAGCTCCGGGGGCTCGAAGATCGCTGCGGAGCGCGCCATCGAGGCCATGGTCGGCGGCATCGTCGAGTCGCTCCGGCGTGGCCGTCGCGTCACGCTCTCCGGATTCGGCACGTTCGTGGTCGCCAAGCGCGCCGCCCGCAACGGGCGCGACCCCCGCACGGGTCGGGAGATCAAGATTCCGCCGGCGCGCGTGCCCCGGTTCCGCCCGAGCCGCACCCTCAAGAGCGCGATCCGCTGAGCGGGCTGTGGCGGCGGGTCCGGTGTGGTAAGGTTGTGGCGCGTTCGTGAGGTGGTGACTTGGTGGGGGATCGTCTAGTGGTAGGACACGTGGCTCTGGACCACGTAGCGGGGGTTCGAATCCTCCTCCCCCAGCCACCCACTCGCTCGGTGCTGGTGCGTTGTTCGCGCGTTGCTTGCGCGGCCCCATCGTCTAGAGGCCCAGGACACG
>QHSX01000085.1 GCA_003221695.1 Candidatus Rokuibacteriota bacterium | reverse complement strand
CCTACCCGACGATGCCGCGGGGCTATTTCGACGAGGCGACCGTCGCGGTGTTGACCGCGCTGCGGGAGCGCGCCCTGGCGGACCGGCGCGAGGAGATCCTCGCGGACTTCCCGACCGCCCTCGCGGCCGCCACCGTGACGAACACGTGGCGACCGACAGCGACGCACCTCTATCGCAACTGGCTGAGGTACATGAGCGCGGAGAAGGCGCGTTCGCTTCAGTCGAGCCAGGGGAGGACTCGATGTCCAAATCAATCGTGATGGCCACCGCCGCCACCGCCGACCTCGTTCCTGCCCCGATTCCAGCCGGTTGGATTCTTCAAGGCGCGCCCGAGGCGACGAAGAAGCAGCTGGTGAGAAGCGACGACCTCAACTCGTACATCGTCGCCTGGGAATGCACGCCCGGACGCTTCACCTGGCATTACAGCGCGGACGAGACGCTCGTCGTCATCTCCGGCGAGGCGTTCATTACCAATGAGGAGGGCGAAGAACGTCGGCTCGCCCCCGGCGACATGGCCTTCTTCCCCGCCGGCACTTCTGCCACATGGCGCGTCACCAGTCGCATCAGGAAGGTCGCTGTCGTCCGGCACACGGTGCCGCTTCCACTGGTCTTTGGCCTACGCGTCTGGAACAAGATCCTCCGGATCCTGCGACTGACGGGGGGATCTCCTTTGATGCTGGGTCTGATTGTCGACGCGGCAGGAATCCTGTGAATCCGCTGAACACGCCACTTCGGCCCGGCGACCTCGTGGAAGTGAAGGCGCCGGCGGAGATCCTCCAAACGCTGGACGTGGACGGCACGCTGGACCGCCTGCCCTTCATGCCGGAGATGATCGAGCTCTGCGGGAAGAGGTTCCCGGTGTCCAGGCGCGTCCTGAAGACCTGCTACACGGGCCTGAACCTGTACGACGCCATGCGGAGGTTCAGGAGCGATGACGTCGTCACGCTCGATGGCGTCCGTTGCTCCGGCACCGCGCACGACGGCTGTCAGAAGGCGTGCATGATTCTCTGGCGCGAAGCCTGGCTCCGCAGGGTCGAGCCGGCCGCTGTCCAACCGGAGGTGAATCCGGATGGCCGCGAGCGGCTGCGAGCCCGCCTCAAGACCTCGACGGGCCCGCACACCTATTTCTGCCAGGCGAGCGAATTGTTGAACGCGACCGTCAACATGTCACGGCGGGAACAACTCGGCACGTGCGTCGACGAAGTCCGTGCTGGAAACCGCACAATTCCGGGAATGGCGTACGGGATTGCGACCTGGCTGTACTGGAGAATCCGCCGACGGATTCTCGGTGAGTACGCGCGGGGACGCAGCACCACCTCCACGCCCGTGGCAGGCCTGAATCTGAAAGCCGGCGACTGGGTCGAAGTGAAAACGATGACGAGCATCCGTGAGACGTTGAACGAGGCGGGCTACAACCGCGGGCTGTACTTCACGCCGGACATGCGTCGCCTCTGCGGCGGCAGGCACCGTGTCACCGGGCGGATCGACAAGATCATCGTCGATGGGACGGGAGAGATGCGTCAGCTCCACAACACCGTGCGTCTGGAAGGGTCGGTGTGCGGATGCGACGACCTGAAGCTGGGTGGGTGTTCACGCTGCGAAATCAGCTATTGGCGAGAGATCTGGCTTATCAGGAGCGCCTCGCGTCACCCATGAGCCGAGTCCGCCCCTTCGCCCTCGGCGACGTTCCGCGTGTTGCCGAATTGCACGAGCGCGTCTTCGCCGAGAGCAGTCACCTCAGCATCGAGAAGCGTCGACGATACCTCGGTCAGGTGTTCCTCGAGAACCCGTGGTACGACGACGCCCTGCCGTCCCTCGTCTGCGAAGCGGAGGGCGGCCGTATCGTCGGCTTTCTGGGCGTGCTCCCACGCCGGATGTCGTGGCACGGGCGGCCCATCAAAGTCGCGATCGCCTCGCAGTTCATGGTGGAGCCGCACCACCGCGGCCTCACGGGGCTTCTCTTGCTGAAGACGTTCCTGTCCGGCCCTCAGGACCTGTCGATGACGGACGGCGCCACCCACGAGTCGGCCCGGATCTGGAAGGCGGTCGGCGGCACCGATTCACCCCTGCACAGCATTCACTGGACGCGTCCCCTGCGCCCGGTGCGGTATGGATTATCTCTCGTCAGCGAGCACGTCCCTCTGGCGGCCGCCACCGCCGGACCGTTCTGTGCCGTCGTCGACGCGATTGTCGCACGTATGCGCCGGAGCCCTTTCTGGCTCACGACGGCAACGTCGGGAGAGGAGCTGACGGTTGACGCCATCCTGGACTCCTCCCACCAGTTCACACCGGACGCCGCGCTGCGACCCGAATACGACCGCGGGTCGCTGAAGTGGCTCCTCGAGCTGGCCGAGCAAAAGGCGTCATCGGGTGACCTCCGCAAGATGCTCGTCCGCAACGCCGACCACGAAGTCATCGGCTGGTATCTCTACTACCTCAGGCGGGGAGGCAGTAGCGAAGTCCTCCACATCGCCGGGAGGCACGACGACCTCTCCGAGGTGCTCGAGCATCTCTTCTACAACGCGTGGCGCGCGGGCGCGCTCGCGGTATCCGGGAGGCTCCAGCCAGGGCTGTTTGACGCTCTCAGGGCCAGGCACTGCCTGTTCCACGACCGCGGATCCCCGGTGCTCGTGCACTCGCGCCGCCGTGGGCTGGTCGACGCCGTCCGGTGCGGCGACGCGTCCTTGTCGCGCCTCGATGGCGAGTGGTGGATGTGTTTCCAGGACGGGGTGAGCTGACCATGTGCGGCATCAGTGGCGTTCTCGAGCTCGATCCACGACGGCGACCTTGCCGCGAGGGCCTGCATCGGATGGCCGAAGTCCTGAGCCATCGGGGTCCAGACGAGGAGGGATTCTACCAGTCCGGACCCGTGGCCTTCGCGCACCGCCGCCTGAGCATCATCGACCTGGCGGGCGGCCAGCAACCGATGGAGACTCCGGACGGTCAGGTGTGCGTCAGCTTCAACGGCGAGATCTACAACTATCCCGAGCTGAAAGCCGAGCTCGAGCAGCGGGGCCATGTGTTCCGCACGCGGTCGGACACAGAAGTGCTCCTCGCCCTCTACGTCCGTGATGGGCTGGAGGCGTTCGCGCAGCTCAACGGGATGTTCGCGTGCGCGTTCTGGGACCGCGCGGCGTCCCGTCTGGTCCTCGTGCGCGACCGTCTCGGCAAGAAGCCGCTCTTCTACTATCGGGACGCTCAGCGCGTCCTGTTCGCCTCGGAGATCAAGGCCCTGCTGGCCTTCGGGGGCGTCGAGCGCACCGTCAGTCTCCGAGCGCTTCACGAGTATCTCGCCTACGGCTACATCGTCGGAGAGCAGGCGATCCTCGAGGGCGTGCATCGCGTGGAGCCCGGGGAGGCCGTGGTTGTCCACGCCGGGCACGTGAGCCGCCGGCCGTACTGGCGGCTGCGCTTCGAGCCGTCCGCGCACGCGCCCGGCGAAGCCGAGGCGACCGAGCGGGCCACCCAGCTGCTGCGGCAGGCGGTCAGGCGGCGAATGATCAGCGACGTCCCGCTCGGCGCCTTTCTGAGTGGCGGGCTCGACTCCAGCACGGTCGTCGCGCTCATGGCGGAGCTCTCGTCACACCCCGTGAAGACATTTTCCATCGGCTTCGAGGAAATGGACTACTCCGAGCTCGAGGACGCCCGCCGCGTGGCGCGCCATCTAGGCACCGATCACCACGAGATGATCGTCAAGCCGGCGGCCCTCGACGTCCTGCCCGACCTCGTCTGGCATCTCGACGAGCCGTTCGCGGACTCGTCGGCGCTCGCCACGTATTACGTGTGCCAGGCCGCCCGACAGCACGTCACGGTGGCGCTCTCCGGAGACGGTGGTGACGAGGTGTTTGCGGGCTATGTCCAGTACCAGCAGCTGGACCAGTGGCGCCGGCTGCTTCGGATCCCGGGCTGGATCCGCCGCGGCGTCCTGCCGTCGGTCAGTCGCGCGGTGCCGTTCACCTGGCCGGGCTGGAACGCCGTGTATGCGGCCGGCCGGCTCGAGGACGATGGGATCGCGCCGAACCTGGGCGTCTACCCGTACATCCGCGACCGGCTCCTCACGGAGGATCTCACGGCCCAGCTCGACGGATACGATCCGTTCGAGCGCTCGCGGCGGCTGACGCACGAGGCCGCGCGGCTCGACCCCGTCAGCCGGTCGCAATACCTCGACACGCTCCAGTACCTGCCGGCCGACATCCTCACGAAGGTCGACCGGATGAGCATGGCCAACTCCCTGGAGGTGCGGGCACCCCTACTGGACTACACGCTGGTGGAGTACGTGGCGACCCTGCCCGTCTCCTTCAAGCTCCGCGGAACGCTGAGCAAGTATCTCCTTCGGAAGGTCGGCGAACGGCTGCTGCCCGCCGCCACACTGACGAAAGCCAAGCAGGGTTTCGGCATTCCGAAAGAGCACTGGTTCCGGCAGACGCTTCGGCCTTTCGCGGAAGAGATCCTGCTCGATCGGCGGAGTCTCGCGCGCGGCTATTTCCGCAAGGACGCGCTAAAGCTTATGCTGCGTCACCATGCGACGGGCCGGCGCGATTACAGCGCCTGGATCTGGTCGCTGATCGTGCTCGAGACCTGGTGCCGTCTCTTCCTCGACGCGCCCGCGGCCGGAATCGCCGGCGCGTGGCGGGGCCCGCGCGGATGAACGGCTCGCTCACCCGCAGCGCGCTCTGGCTCATGGCCGCCAAGACGGTGGCCTTCACCCTGGCGTTCGCCCTCCCCCTGGTCCTCGTCCGCCACCTCAGCCAGACCGGGTTCGGGTTGTACAAGCAGCTGTTCCTGCTCGTCGGCAGCGCCATGACGATCCTGCCCCTCGGCTTCGTGATGAGCGGCTTTTACTTCCTGCCTCGACATCCGACCCGGCGGCCCCACGTGGCGTTCAACATCCTGCTCTTCTATGTCGCGGTCAGCGGCCTGGCGGCTCTCCTGCTGCTGTGGCGGCCCACGATCTTGGAGACGCTGTTCCACGACCCGACGCTGGCCGCGCTGTCCGGCCCCATCGCGATCCTCGTGTTCCTGATGGTCGCCTTCTCGTTCCTCGAGCTGATCGCGCTGGCGGACGCCGACGTCCGGGCCGCGTCGCTGCTCATCGTGGTCATGAACCTCACGAAGATGGTGCTGCTGGTGGGGGCCGCGTTCGTCTTCGCGTCCTTCGAGGCGCTCGTCTACGCGGCGATCGTGCAGGGTCTCCTGCAGGCGGCCGTCCTGCTCTGGTACCTCACGACCCGGTTCCCGGGGTTCCGCCGCGGGCCCGATTGGCCGCTGATGCGGGCACAGCTGGTGTACGCGATCCCGCTCGGCACGGCGGCCATTCTCTCGGTCGTTCAGGGCGACCTGCCCAGCTTCTTCATTGCGCACTATTTCGACGCAGCCACGTATGCCGTCTACGCGGTCGGGTGCTTCCAGCTGCCCTTTCTGTCGATCCTGAGCGAGTCCGTCGGTTCCGTCATGATCCCCGCGGTCAGCCGCCTGAAGCTGGAGGACAAGGCGTCGGACATCGTGCAGCTCAGCGCGCGCCTCATGCGGGTCCTAGCCGCCCTCTATCTCCCGCTCTGCGTCTTCCTCCTGGTCGCTGGCCGCGAGTTCTTGACGGTGCTGTTCACGGTCAGGTACATCGACAGCTGGCCGATCTTCGCGATCAACCTCGCGCTGGTGCCGCTCAGCATCCTCACGAGCGTGTCCGATCCCGTCCTCCGCGCCTACCCTGCATACATCCCCTGGCTGCTGCGGCTCCGGGTGATCATTCTCGGCGTCCTCGCGATCGGGGCGTGGCTCGCGGCTTCGCATCTGCTGCTCGTCTGGGCCGTCGTCGTGGTGGTGGCGGTCAATGCCCTCGACCGGGTCGTCCTGGCCGTCGTCCTGGGACGCGCCCTGAACGTCTCGTGGCACCATTTCCCGCTGCTCGCTGACGTCGGCAAGCTGGCCGGCGCCGCCGCGGTGGCCGGGCTCGCCGCCGCCGCCGCCCGCGGTCTCGTCGGTGGCGCCGGGCCGCTCGCCGTCCTCGCGACGAGCGCGGCCGTGTTCGGGGCGGTCTATCCGCTGGCGGTGCTGGCGCTCGGCGTGCCGACGCCGACGGAGCGGACGGCGGCCCGCGCGCAGGTGGAGCGCCTCCTGCAACGTTGCGGGCTTCGGCGGAGTCCCCCTGCCCTGCGCGGGATCCGCGGCGAGGAAGCCCCATGAACGCCCTGCCCGGGCTGAGGCCTCCCTTCGTGGAGAAGCCGGCCGACGCGCTCGTCGTGCAGCGGATCGAGGACACCGCGACGTTCGAGACGCTGCGCCAGGAGTGGAGCGAGCTGCTGCAGGCCAGCGCGGCCAACTGCGTTTTCCTCACCTGGGAATGGCTCTTCGCGTGGTGGCGCAACCTGTCCGAGGGTCGCCGCCTGTCGCTCGTCACCGTGCGCCGCGGCGGCCGGCTCATCGCGGTCGCGCCGCTCGCCGTGCGACCACGCTCGCTGAGCCGTTTGCTGCCGTGGCCGTCGCTGGAGTTCCTGGGGACCGACATCGCCGGCTCCGACTATCTCGACGTGATCGTCCGGCGCGGCCACGAGAGCGAGGGGCTGGCCGCGGTGGCGGACGCGCTCGCCGCCGCGGGGGTCGTGCTGGAGCTCAGCCACGTTCCGTCGAGCGCCAGCGCCGCAGCGCAGCTCGCGGCCGACCTCGCGCGGCGGCTGGGCTGGACCGCGTCGACCTCCAGGGTCAACGTCTGCCCCTTCATCGCGTTGTCCGGCCACTCCTGGCCGTCGTATCTGGCCTCGCTGGGCTCCGCCCACCGGTACAACGTTCAGCGGCGACTCAAGAACCTGACGAAGCAGTTCGAGGTCCGTTTCGAGCAGGTGTCCTCGGAGGACCAGCGCCGCGAGGCGCTGGAGCTGCTCATCGATCTCCACAACCGGCGCTGGCGCGAGCGCGGTGGCTCGCAGTCGTTCGCCACCGCGGCGCTTCGCGCGTTCTACGACGACGTGAGCCGATTGGGCCTCGAGCGCGGCTGGCTGCGGCTCTTCATCCTCCGACTGGACGGACGACCGACGGCGGCACTCCATGGCTACCAGTACGGCGGGGTGTTCTCCTTCTACCAGGCCGGCTTCGATCCCGAGTTCGCCAAGCAGAGCGTCGGGTTGGTCACGATGGCGCTGGCGATCAAGAGGGCGATCGAGGAGGGCGCCGAGGAGTACGACCTTCTCCACGGCGACGAACCGTACAAATACCAGTGGGCCAGCAAAACGCGCGATCTCGATCGGATCGAGCTGTTCTCACCGTGTGTGCGCGGGCAACTCTCCCGCCGGTCGCTTGGTCTCAGTCGCATCGTCCGACGGATGGGTCGTCGCGTCGTCGGCAACGCCCTCGCCGACTGGTTCATCGCGGTCGCCACCCTCAGTGAGTAACGCGCGCTCATGACCATGCATATGGGCAGGCACATCGTCTACTGGCTCCTCGTGCTCAGCGGACTCCCCTGGCTGGCCGCCCGTCTGAATCGGCGCAAGGTCCTCGTCCTCGTCTACCACGGCGTCCACGCCGGGCGCGCCGAGCCGGTGCTGAACTTCGACGGGATGCACGTGCGGGCGCGGCGGTTCGTGCGTCAGATGCGCTACGTGTCACGGCGATACCGCGTGGTGACACTGGACCGGCTCCTCGAGCCCAGCCAGGCCTCGACGCCCGATCGGCCGTGCGCGGTCATCACGATCGACGACGGGTATCGAAACATCCATCGGGTCGCCTTCCCGATCCTCAAGCGGCTGCGCCTCCGCGCCACTCTGTTCGTGCCCACGGGTTTCATCCTGGACGGGCGCGGCTTCTGGTGGGATCGTCTGCGCCTCATCGTCGCCGCAGCGCAACGGCCGACCCTGCCATTCCGTATCGACGGGACGGAGCGCCTGTTTCCCATTCGCACGGTCGAGGAGCAGCGGCTCGCGTTGACGGCGCTCTCGGACGAGCTGCGGCGCCTGCCACCGCCGCGTCGCGAGGAAGCCCTGCGGTCGCTCGCCACGGCGCTCGACGTGCCGCCGGCCGAGGGCGGGCCTTTCGCCGCGCCGCTGACGCCCGCCAAGATTCGCGCCATGGCCGAAGACGGCGTCACGATCGGCAGCCACGGAGTCTCGCACGACTCGTATCTCCTCCTGAATCGCGATGCGCTGGCGCACGACCTCACGGAGTCCAAGCGCCAGCTCGAGCAGTGGACCGGAACCCGCGTGGACTGGCTCGCCTATCCGCACGGCCAGTTCTCCGCCGACGTCATGCAGGCCGCGCGGCGGGCCGGCTACCGGGGAGCGGTGACGACCATCGAGGCGCTCAACGACGAGCGCCGCGACCCCTACGCGCTTCGGCGTATCGGCGTGCACGACAACATGACCCTCGCCCACTTCATCGTGGCCACATCGGGACTGCGAGACTTCGTCCTCGCCGTGGTCGCGGCCGGCACGCGGCGCTGGAGCCGCGCGCCGGCTCCGCAGCGTCGTGGCGTGGCCTGACCATGTGTGGCATCGCCGGAACATACCGCCTCGACGGAGCGCCGGTGGATCCCCGCCTGCTCAAGCGCATGGCGGGCGCCATGGTCCACCGCGGGCCCGACGACGAGGGCTTCTACGTCGACGGACCGTTCGGAATGACGATGCGCCGGCTCTCCATCATCGACGTGGGCGCCGGTCACCAGCCGCTCTGCAACGAGGACGGCTCGGTCTGGGTCGTGTTCAACGGCGAGATCTACAACTACGTCGAGCTGCGAGACGAGCTCACCGCGCGCGGGCACCGCTTCAAGACGGCCACCGACACGGAAGTCATCGTGCACCTGTACGAGGACCTCGGTCGTGACTGTGTGCAGCCGTTGCGCGGGATGTTCGGGCTCGCCGTATGGGACCAGCGGACGCGGACGTTACTCCTCGCTCGCGATCGATTGGGCAAAAAGCCGCTCTATTATTCGCTGCGCTCGGGGCAGGCCCTCGTGTTCGCCTCCGAGCTGAAGGCGCTGCTCGAGGACGCCACCGTGGAGCGGGACGTCGACGTCGAGTCGCTGGACCGTTATGCCAGCCTGCTCTACGTCCCGTCGCCCGCCTCGATCTTCCGGAGCGTGCGCAAGCTGCCGGCTGGTCACACTCTGGTGTGCACGCCCGAGGGCGCCAGCCTCCATCGGTACTGGGAGCTTCCCTTGCCCGAGCCGGAGCCTCGTCCCGACGCGCCGGATCGCTTCCACGAGCTCCTGACCGAGGCCGTCAAGATCCGGCTGCGGAGCGACGTGCCGCTCGGCGCCTTCTTGAGCGGCGGCGTGGATTCGAGCGCGGTCGTCGCCACCATGGCCAGGCTCCTGAACCGTCCGGTGGTGACGACCTCGATCGGCTTCGACGATGACGGCTACAGCGAGCTGCCCTACGCGGCCGTGGTGGCGCGGCACGTCGGCAGCGAGCACCACGAGCGGATCGTGACGGCGCCGTCGCCCGAGCTGATCGAGCGGCTCGTCTGGCACCTCGACGAGCCGTTCGCCGACTCGTCGGCCGTCCCCACGTACTTCGTCTCCATGGCGGCGCGTGAGCACGTTACCGTCGCGCTGTCGGGCGACGGCGGTGACGAGCTGTTCGCGGGCTACGGCCGGCACCGGGTGGAGGCGCTCGAGCATCGGCTCCGACGGGTGCTCGGACGGCGCGGGGGCCGCGCCCTTGCCCTGGCGGCGGCTCGATTGCCCGTCGGCACGAAAGGACGCAACGTCCTCCTCGACGTCGGCCTGCCGGCCGAGGACGGATGCGCGCGAAAATTCTATTTCACGCCCGAGGTGCCGCGGCTCAAGGCGCGCCTCTACAGCCCGTGGCTGCGAGCGGAGACGGAGAAGCTCGATCCCCTCGCGCCGTTTCGCCGTGCCTTCCGGCGCGCCGCGGCGGCCGACGCCGTCAATCGAATCCTCAACGTCGATATCGCCACGTACCTCTGCGACGACATCCTGGTCAAGGTCGACCGGATGAGCATGGCGCACTCGCTCGAGGTCCGCGCGCCGCTGCTCGACCACAAGCTCGTCGAGTTCGTCGCGAAGCTTCCGCCGGCC
>QHSX01000100.1 GCA_003221695.1 Candidatus Rokuibacteriota bacterium | reverse complement strand
CTTCTTGAGCAGCCGCCGCATACGGCGGATCACCTCGGTCGCCCGCCGGTCGTCGCTGATGATGTCCTCGAGACAGGCCCGGAGCTCGCCCAGGTCAGGCTGCAGCCGGGCCAGCAGCCGGCTCCCGGCCTGGGCGTTGGCGAGGATCGCCGTCAACGGCTGGTTCAGCTCGTGCGCGAGCGACGACGCCAGCTGGCCCATGGCCGCAATCCGGTCGAGATGGGCGAGCTGTGCCACGTGGCGTTGGGCGGCCGCCTCGGCCTGCCGGCGCGCCGTCACGTCGAGCTGCATGACCGCCGCTCCCCCGCGCCGCCGCGGCAGGCGTCGCACCCTGAGCTCGAGCCAGCGGTCCTCGCCGCGGCGCGACGACGGATATTCGAGGACGAACTCGTCGTGCTCGCCGGCCAGGATGGCCTGCACGGACGCGTGCGCCTTGCGGGCGAGGTCGCGCGGCATGTCGAGGGCGTCTCGGCAGGCGTCCAGATAGTTGCTGCCCACCGTCAGCGCCTGCTGCAGGCGGGGTTCGTTCCGCGCGGCGGCGGCCCACGCCTCGTTGGTCTGCAAGATCGTGCCATCGGCGTCGATGATGGCCGTCTCGCCCGGCAGCGCCGCCAGCACCGCGCTGGTGAGGGCTGCGCTGCTCTCGAGGGCGGCCGCGCTCTGCGCACGGACCAGGGCATGGGAGAAGTGCTCGGCCAGCGTTCGCAGCTGCCCCACGAAATCGTCGGGCCATGCGCGCTCCGCGCCCAGGCTGACGAACGCGAGGAAGCCGAGCCAGCGATCATCGGCGTGGAGCGAGATCGCGGCGAAGGAGCGAATCCCGAGCGTCTCGAGGGCCGCGCGCTCCGCCGCCGCCTCCGGCGGAAGGTCGTCGGGACGCTCGAACGTCATCCAGCCCTGGCCCGCCTCCATGCGGCTGCGGAAGTACAGGAACGCTCGCAGATCGATGGTCGCAGGCGGCGGGACGACTCCGTCCAATCCCCAGAAGTGCGTGACCGAGACGGTGAGATCGGACGATGGCTGCGCCAGCGCCCCGCGATCCACGCCGAGGAACGTCACGACCCGGCGCAAACAGTCGCGGATCCGATCGTCGATATGCTCTGCCGACGCGGTGGCGCACACGGTCGCGATCTCGCTCTCCAGCGCCCCGAAGCGCAGACGCTCGGCCAGTCGGGCCTCGGCGTGATCCGCGAGATCCTGGGCCCGCATGGCGCCGACGACGAGCTGCTCGTTCGCATCTCGAAGGCGATCGAGCCTCGACTGCGGATCGGTCATCGTCACTCTCCAGCACGTGGCGGCGGCGGTCGACGCGACTCGCCCACGGGATCGGCGGTCAGCAGCCCATGATGGTACCCGCGGATCGCGTCCCCGATCGTGAGGCCCGCCGGCGTCACCTCGTAGAACCGCAGGTCCGTGCTGTGATCGCTGCCGCGGACCTTCACGACAGTCATCAGTCGCTTGAGCGTTCCGTCCAGCTCGACGTACCGC
The DNA here is from genome assembly GCA_003221695.1 of Candidatus Rokuibacteriota bacterium. Taxonomy (GTDB): domain Bacteria; phylum Methylomirabilota; class Methylomirabilia; order Rokubacteriales; family CSP1-6; genus 20CM-2-70-11. The sequence continues at coordinate 1,219 of QHSX01000100.1, read as the reverse complement.
TGCAAGACGATCGCGTCCGTGAGGAAGGCATTCTCGCGAGGGCCGAGGCGGAACTCCGTGTTGGCATCCTGGATCTCGAGCGTCATCATTACCGTGACGCCGAGGCCCGTCAAGACACCCACCAGCCGGTAGAGTGACTCCCGGAAGTCCTCGCGGAATCCGGGCGAAACCGCCATCTCGAAACCGGAGAGGGAGTCGATGGCAACGCGGCGGGCGTTCGTGCGCGCGATCGTCTGGCGTAGCTCGTACAGCGTTTCATCGACGGAAAGGTCGAGCGGGCGAAGGTAGACCATGGCCACCCGGCCGTGGTGGATCATCTGGCCGAGGTCGCGACCCAGGCTGGTGGTCTGCAGGTAGCGGGAGGGACGCTTCTCGAAGATGGCGATCACACCCGGCTCCCCGCGCCTGACCCCTTCGACGATGAATTGACCGGATAGCACGGTCTTGCCCGAGCCCGACGGGCCAGCAACCATCACCGAGTAGCCCCGGGGAACGCCGCCGCCCAGCATCTCGTCCAGGCGGCGGATGCCGGTCGACAGCCGCTCCTGGTCGGGGGCGATGGACACCTCAGTCGAAGCCGACTCTTCCTCCTCAGGCTTGGGAAGGCGAGGGAAGACCCTGAGCCCATCTCGCGTGATCCGGAACGTGTGCAGACCAGGCAGATCGCTCTGCCCCCGCATCTTGACGACCCTGATCTTCCGCACGACCGAGTTGCGCTCGGTCTGCTGACTCAAGACAACGAGGCCGTCGGCCACCGTGAAGACGGGATGGTTTTCGGCTTCCGTTCCTGGAAACTCCCCGAGGAGGAAGGTCGTCGCCTCCCAGGCCGTGAGGTGAAGCGCCAGCCGCTGGACGAAGTCCTGGACTTCCGGCGCCCCCTCCCGGCCGTTGACTCGCAACACCGAGCGGAACGAGTCGACCACGACCCATCCCGGGCTGACGGCTTCGACCTGACGCACGATACTCTCGAGGACGGCCGGCAGGCCGAGCTGAATCTCTCCGCTCAGCGAGCTGAAGCGGATCATGCCGTTCATCTTGGCTGGATCGAAGAAACGGTACTGCTGCTGGTACCGGAGCATCTTGAGCGGCGGCTCACCGACGATCGTGAAGTAGAGGCCACGACGCTGAGCCGTCACGTTGGCGAACATGATCTGGTGGGCCAGGGTGGTCTTGCCGGATCCTGGCCCGCCGACGACGAGGTTGAAGGACAACTCCGGGA
>QHSX01000084.1 GCA_003221695.1 Candidatus Rokuibacteriota bacterium | reverse complement strand
TCAATGCCTTGAACGAAGTCGGCGGGGTGATCCCATTCGGCAAGGAGCAAGAAGCAACGGTCGAGATTCTCCTCACGACCGCCGCCCGCATCGTGTCGACCTGATCGTCGCTTCGCCCACGCCGTCAAAAGGCGCAAGCCCGAGGCCAACCGAGCAGACGATGCAGGCAAGAATGTGGTGACCCCGGCGGGATTCGAACCCGCGATCTCGACCTTGAAAGGGTCGCGTCCTTGGCCTAGCTAGACGACGGGGTCAGGCCTCGTCAGTATACCCGACCTACGGCTGCACCCTGAGAGTCGGGTGACGCACCCAGAAGTACCCCCCCATCGCCGCCGTGGCGAGCATGTTGGCGACGAGCACCGCGGGCCATGCGAGCGCGTGCAGGATCGGTTCGGCGAAGAACATCGCGGCGACGACGAACCCGCATTCGAAGAAGACGAAGAGCATCAAGATGCCGAAGCCCAAGCTCGAGTTTCGCTCGGCGAGCGCGAGCAGACGCGCCACGATGCCGCCGATCACCACGAAGACGAGGCCGTGGACCCAGGTGAACATGAGGACCATCTCGAGGTCGGGCAGCACCTCGGACAGGGGCGTCGCGGCGCCCCGCCGGAAGAGCGCGCTGCCGAGCACCGTGGGCGTGTAGAGCGGCCGGCCGCTGAGCGAGTCGAGGATGAGGAACCAGACCGCGATGGTCGCGGCGCCGATGAGGCCGGCGATCAGACCCTCCTGAGCGAGCGTCATGGTTCGGGTCTCGGGGGTGGTCGAAGCGGTCGCGCCGGTCTGAGTGGCCATCACCCTCTCCTTCCCGGGTGTCTGTACCGACCCGTCGACGAATGAGCGAATTATACGCCTCTCGCACCGGAGCGGCCGCGCGTGTAGAATCGCGCCGTGGACGCGATCGTCGAGGAGATCCGGCGGGCGTACGCGACGGTGGGCATCACGCTGGACGCGCCAGCGGCCTACGGGACCTACTACCGGCTCCTCTGCGCCGGGTGCGGGCGCATGGTCGGCAACGTGGGCGACCACCTCCTGCCGGGCATGGCCGCCGAGCTGGTCGCCGAGCAGTTCGAGCTCTACGCGTCAGGCCTGCTCGGCTGCCCGTGCGGTCATCAGTCCCAAACCACACGCCAGCTCGACACCCCGCGCTGGCAGGCTGCGCGCCAACGGTTCGACGCGTAAGCGAGGGGACGATGGCGGACGGATCGGGCCTGTCGGGCGAGATGCGCGTGATCGAGGACGCGGAGCGCCGCGGGCGCGGTGGCCGCTGGCCCTTCTGGCGACCGGCCTACGCCCACGGCGATCCCCTGCCCAAGCTCACCTGTCAGGTGAGCCGGCCGGCCTATCGCTTCGACGAAGGCGAGCCCCTGCCCGACGAGTACAAGGAGCTCCTGATCAAGATGCTGCGCCACGAGGGCGAGCGGGCGGGCAACAAGAGCTTCCTCGGCCTCATGGCGACCTGCCTCGACATCGCCGAGGCGCTCTTCCCGACCGCGGAGGCGAAGCTCCTCAAGGCCGAGTACCTCGCCGAAGAGCTCAAGCACGCGATCATGTTCCACCGCATCGCAGTCGGGCTCCAGCACGACTTCGCCCTGCGCGACGTGCCGTACGCCCACTACGCCTTCCACCTGCCGCGCGAGACGTGGGCGGACGACGCCTACTTCCATTTCTTCGTGGACCTCAACGGGGCGTTCCACGCGCGCGATTGGCGCGAGTCGAGCTACATCCCGCTGGCGAAGATGTCCGCGACGGTCGAGCGCGACGAGCTGGGCCACTCGGAGATGGGCTACCACTTCCTCCACGAGATCGTGAGCGACCGCAGGGGACGCGAGCTGGCCCGGCGCCTGCTCCTCAAATGGTACCCGGCGGCGCTCGACATGTTCGGGCGCTCCGACTCCCGCAACGCCCCGAAGTTCATCCAGTGGGGGCTCAAGAGCGTCGGCAACGCCGAGATCCGGCAGGCATACAAGACCTACGTCGATCGCAAGCTCGTGGCGCTCGGGTTCGAGCCGCCCGACGAGCGCGCCAACCGCCGCTTCCTCTAGCCCGCGAGTGCGCGAGCGCCGCGCCTCAGGGCGACTCGCTGCGCCCGAGGCCGAAGCGGAAGCTCGAGACGCTGACCCTGAAGCCCGTCGTCCCGGCGACGTTGGGCACCCGGGCGCTGAAGTCGGCGTCGCTCCGCGCCGGGATGGACCCCACGAACGCGATCCCGCGGGACAACACCTTGCCCGATGCGTCCAGGGCTTCGGCCGTCACATACACGTCCACCGCGTCCACGCTGGCGGCGTTGTACACGCGGCCCGAGAGGTACACGCGTCTGGCGTCCGTCTGCTCGACCTGGTAGGTGACCTTGAAGCTCGCCTGGGCCCGGGCTGCGAGGGGGACCGCGGTCAGCGCGAGCAGAAGAACCGCCGCCACGCGCAGCGGTCGGTGTCGTCGGGGCGGCGGAGTGGACACGGCCGCGCCATTATACGGCACTCGTATGCGCCTCGGGATCGTCGCCGAGCCGGGCGCGGCAGCGCCGTTGGCCGCGCTGCTCACGGGGGGTTATGTGCCTGCCCTCGGCGAGCGCGTCGGCGTGATCATCAGCGGTGGCAACACCACCGCGGTCGACTTCGGCGCGAGGTAAGCCCGATCTCGCTGGCCGGCGACGCTGGCTCGAGAATGGTTAGCCCGGGCAGAGACTGATCAGGCCGCGCCTCGCCAGAACCGCCGAAGTTATTGATAGTTCGAGAGAATCCATTCCGGTACCAGAGTTGCTCTGGAGTCCTGCCATGGAGGGCTCCGGCCAGATGGTCGTCTGGGTCTTCACGCTGTACCTCTCGGTCACGACGGGGGGCTCCAGCGGCCATGCCCGGCACTTCGAGGCCGACGGCCAGTTGGTCTACCCCACGCGTGAGGTCTGCCAGGCCGCGCGCGCAGCGATTCGCCGCTTGGACCCCTGGACCGACCAGTACTTCCTCGAGGACTGCACAGCTCGAGAGCGGCGATCCTGATCTGAGTTGCTGGTACGTAGGCTGATGAGGGCTCTGGCCAGGACAGGTACGGTCAGGACCGTTCGAAGCCAACCTGACGTAGTTCATCGTCTGTGACGCTCAGATGGAGCGCGGTGCTGCCCGCGGTTGCCAGCTGCAGCATGGCGTTCACGCGTGCCTCCGGGCTCACCCGCAAAACCGTCAGCACACCGAGCAGATCGTTGTTGGTCATGCCCGGACGCGATTGCGGCGGAGTCCCACGAAAGTCGAACGTCAGCGTGTACCGCTCCTGCACCGTGTTTGCCCCCGACCATCGGACGATACGGAGCGTGCCCGACTGTCGTCTGGCGCCGAAACGCTTCGCTGGCGAGGGGGCGGCTGGGCCGACCGCAAGGTCGGCGACCAGGCGCTGCAGCCGCGCGAACTGCTCGGCGGTGAGGTTCACGAAGCGGTAGACCCAGCCGCGAGGGCCTTCACGGACGAGCACGGCGAAGAGGTCGAGGCTCGGCCCGCCGGACGGCGGGGTAAAGGACAGCTGCGCGTGCTCGGCGGGTCGCGCCACCGGCCCCGGCTGGAGCTTCATCCCGAAGACCGAGAGATCGATCGAGGTGCTCGGCCACGTGGTCCCGCCGTGCTCGACGACGGTCACCGACACGGTCGCCCGCGCCCGCGCGGAGCGGCGGCGTTCGGCCCGCCGCCGGCCTCCGACGTCCCGGCCGGGCCGGTGCGCACCCACGTAGAGGACGAGGGCAGCCAGCAAGTCGAGGGTGAGCGGTTTCCTCGCAAAGTCGAGGGCCCCGAGCCGGAGGCACTCCCACACCTCCGTGTCCGTTGCCACTCCCGAGATCCCGATGACCGGAGCGGCCGCCTCGTGCGGCCGACGGCGCCGCAGGAACTCCAAGCCGTCCATGCCCGGCAGGCGGATGTCGAGCAGGATGGCGTCGGGCACTTCGCGCTCGAGCGCGGTCAGCGCGGCTTCGGCGGTGCGAAGGAGGGAAGGTTGATGGCCGAGCTCGACGACGATGTCCCCGAGCGTCTCGGCGACGTCCGCCTCGTCGTCGATCACGAAGATCCGCATCTCACCGCTCCGGGAGAAGTGGCTCGAGTGGGATCCGCGGCCAGCTCGATCGCCTCTGCAATCACCTTGACAACGACATCGGTGCGCTCCGGCGGCCGCTCACGCGCCAGCGCGAGCCGGCGCTCGGAACGCCCAGCAGGCAGTGTCGAGAGGAGTACCCGGTGCGTGTCCGCTTGAGTTTCCACGACGATGTGAGCTTCAGACCCATTATGGACTGCCGGCTGGCTTAGACCATCATAGGTTTGAACGATACGAGATGTCGGGTCTATGCCGCCTCCACGACCCTTCGGTTGTGTGCTCGGAACAGTCGGCCACGAGCGAGCGGAGCTCGGGCGGGTAGTCCATCGGCACCATTCGCTCCCGGAGGACCAGAAGAGATCCTCCAGGCGATCCACCCTGTAGCGATTCCCCCGGACTGCGGGGATCTCCCGAAGCAATTCAGGGAAACGCCTGATAGTGAGCGCGGACGATATAGCCGATCAGTCGACGGAGTAGCTCAGCCGCGGAGACCGGGGGGGGGACCATGAAGACGATCCTCGCGTGTCTCTTCGTCGCACTCAGCGTCGTGGCGCCGGTGAATGTCGCAACGGCGGTCACCTGCGAGACGCTGATCGCAGTTCCATTACAGGATGGCGTGATCACATCTGCGGTTTCGGTCCCTGGTCCGAGATTCACCGGACCCGATGGGCGCACATATCAAGAAGTGCAACCGTTTTGCCGCGTCACCGCAACGTTGACACCCACGAGCGATTCGCTGATCAACGTCGAGGTCTGGATGCCGATCTCGGGTTGGAACCTGCGGTTCGAAGGCACCGGCAACGGCGGGTACGCGGGGAACATCGCTCTCGACGTGCCCGAGATGATCGCCGCCGTGAACGCGGGGCGCGCCGTGGCGGCGACGGACATGGGTACCGCGCCATCGACGAACAACGATGCCGATGCGCTCGTGGGACATCCCGAAAAGTGGATCGACTTCGGTTATCGCGCCACGCACCTCATGACGGTGGCGGCGAAGCAGATCGTGAGCACCTTCTATGGGCAGGGCCCCCGCTATTCGTATTTCCACGGTTGTTCGACCGGCGGTCAGCAAGCCCTCATGGAAGCGCAGCGCTTTCCGGACGACTACGACGGCATTCTCGGCGGCGCGCCGGCGAACAATCGCACACATGTTCACACGAACGCCGTGTGGGTCTACAAGCAGTTTCACGCCACGCCGGCGAGCTACTTCACGCCCGACAAGGTCGACCGCGTCACGAAGAGCGTCGTCGCCGCGTGCGCGCTGAAGAGCGGCGGCCTCGGCTCCGACAACTTCCTCACCGACCCGCGATTCTGCGATTGGGATCCCGGCACGATTCAGTGCCCACTGCTCGACGGCCCCGACTGCCTCACCCCCGACCAGGTCAGCGCGGCGCGTGCGATCTACGATGGACCGCGGAACCCGACGAACGGCCACCTCATCTATCCCGGCTCTGTCCGGGGCAGCGAGAACGCCGGTGACCTCGGCTGGAACGCGCTGGGCGCGACGCCCGAGCCGCAGTTCGATTCGCTGTTCAAGTGGGTATTCGGCGCGACGTGGCTCTGGCAGACGTACGACTTCGCCGGCGACATGGCCGACGTCGATCTCGTCCTCGCCCCGATCCTCAACGCGATGAGCACGGACCTGAATGCCTTCAAGAATCGCGGCGGGAAGCTGCTCATGTACCACGGCTGGGCGGACCCCATCATCCAGCCGCAGGACACGATCGACTACTACTACCGCGTCGCGGCGACGCAGGCGAAGCAGCCCGCGAAGGCGCTCACGGAGACGCAGACGTTCTTCCGGCTGTTCATGGTACCGGGCATGAACCACTGCTCCAGTGGGGCGGGACCGAACGCGTTCGGTAATCGCTACAGCGCGCACATTGTCGTGCCGGGCCCGCCGGTAGCAGACGCGGGGCACGACGCATTCCTCGCCCTTCAGCAATGGGTCGAGCAGGGCATCGCGCCCGAGCGGATCGTGGCGACGAAGTACGTGAACGACGATCCCAGCCAGGGCATCCGGATGACGCGGCCCATCTGTCCGCTGCCGACGGTCCCGAGCTACTCCGGCGGCGGTGACACCAGCGATGCGGCGAACTTCGTGTGCGCCGACGACCATGCGACCAACAACGTATCGGCGGCGCCTGAGTACTTGCGATGAGAGGAGAGAGGCCTTCGTGCCGACCATGAATCGGAAGCGCGGCGCGCATAGAACTCCGATGTTGAACCAGTGTCCACGAAACCGAGGGAGATCCCTGTGACTGCCAAAGAGGGCCCCATGTACTCCCGCTCCTCCGCGCTCGCCGCCGTCGTGCTTCTCATCGTGGTTCTTCTCCTCGCGCCCGCCGCACAGAGCGCCGACCTGAAGTGGACACCGTACGACCGGCCGGCGCAGTACGCGACCGTCGTCGACAAGGAAGTGCCGATCATGATGCGCGACGGCGTCGTGCTCTACGCGGACGTCTCGCGCCCCGACGCCCCCGGGCGGTATCCCGTGCTCATCACGATGACGCCGTACAGCAAGGCGATCGCTGGCGAAGCGCCGGGGTACCTGATCGCGCGCGGCTACGTCCACGTGGCCGTCGACGTGCGTGGTCAGGGGAGCTCCGGCGGGACGTGGTGCAACCGCTGCGAGATCGAACAGATGGACGGCTACGAGGTCGTCCAGTGGGCCGCCGCGCAAGCGTGGAGCGACGGCAACGTCGGGATGTACGGCTCGTCGTACCGCGCGATCAACCAGATGCTCACCGCCGCGCTGCAGCCGCCGGCGTTGAAGGCGATCTTCCCGATCGCCTCGTCGACCGACGACTACCGCGACTTCGGGCGCACGGGGGGCGACGCGAACTTCGCGTTCATCCCGACGTGGCTGGCGCTCGTCATGGCCGCCGAGGTGATCCCGCCGGGCTGGGCCAGCACCGATCCGATCCAGTACGTGCTCAACGACATCCAGCACGCCGGTGCGCTGACGACGTCGACGCTCCCGACGATCATCAAGCTCTGGGGGCAGCAAACCTACGACGAGAACCGCGTCGCCTCGCCCTACTGGAAGCTCGACCACATCAAGGTGCCGACGTTCCTCGTCGGCGGCTGGCGCGATCTGTTCGTGCGCGGCGAGACGCTCAACTTCGAGAAGCTGCGCGCGCTGAAGGTGCCCGTGAAGCTCCTGATGGTCGACGGCAACCACACCGAGACGTCGGGCGGCTCGCTCCTTCCCGATGGCGACGTGCCGGGCCTGCAGCAGATCGCGCTGCGTTGGTTCGACTACTACCTGAAAGGGCTCAACTCGCGGCCCGATCTGATTCCGCCGGTCACGGTGAAGCTGAAGGGTGACGGCCAGATGGAGACCATGAGCGCATGGCCGCGACCCGACATCAGGCCGCGGCGCCTCTACCTGCGCGGCGGTCATCGTCTGTCGACGGTGGCGCCGAACACGCTCGAGACGGAAGAACAGTTCGCGCAGATCTACCTCTTCGGCTATTGCTCCGGGACTTCCGAGCGCTTCATCCTCCTCCTCGGTGTCGTGCCGCCGCAGTGCGCGACTGACAACACCTTCAACGAGCAAACGGAGCTCGTCTACACGACGCCGGTCTTCGAGGCCGACGTGAAGATGGCGGGGCCCATCGCGGCCAACATGTGGATCAAGACGACGCGCAACGAAGCGATTCTCTCCGTGCGTGTCACCGACGTGCACCCGGACGGCTCGTCGGAAGAGCTGAGCTTTGGCCTGCTCGCGGCGTCGTTCCGCGCGGTGGATCCGACGCTGAGCCGCACCATCGCCGGCGAGAACATCCAGCCGTGGCATCCGTTCTCGCGGGATTCAGTGCAGGTGGTGACGCCCGACGAGCCGATGCTGCTGCAGATCGAGGTCTATTCGACCAACGCCGTGATCAAGGCGGGGCATCAGCTCCGCGTGTCGGTCGGCCCGAGCAACTTCCCCTCGTATCTGCCGCCCGTCCCGCAGATCGAGAACTCCGCGGGCGGCGTGCTCAGGCTGATGCACGACCCGCAGCACCCGTCGCACGTCGTGCTGCCGATCGTGCCGCCCACGACGTGGCCGCCGCTCTGGTGATCGCCGAGCTTCCCGGTGCGATGGGTGGGCGCCATCTCAGAAAGGACATCGCTGCGAGGTAACTACCTGATTATGTTTGGTGAGCCGTCAGGGATTCGAACCCTGGACCCCCTGATTAAAAGTCCCGGACGGCGCATACCCACGCGTTATCACCGCGACGTATCTGGGCGAGAACGCGAGACGGCTCCTCGGTGGTTCGTCGGGGTGAGTTCGGGTGGATCGGGGTAGGTTGGAACCAACGTGGAACCACGTTGGCGTACTTCGTCCGCTACCCCACTGCCGTCCTGGGCAGCGGACTCGACCCCCGTCGAGGTGTGCATGACGCGGAACGGCATGGTCACGGCTCGGCGGCCGAACGAGATATGACGGCGGCCGCCGTCGTTGGTGTTCCGACCCGAGCCGCCGCCCGCGCATCGCGCGGGCGGCAAACCCTCGCCTCGCGCGCTAGTACATATCGCCGTGCGGCATCGCCGGGGCCCCTGCGGGCTTCTCCTCCGGGATGTCCGTGATCAGCGCCTCGGTGGTCAGCAGGAGCGAGGCGATGGACGCCGCATTCTCCAGCGCCACGCGCTCGACCTTGGTCGGGTCGATGATGCCTGCCTGCAGCATGTCCACGAACTCCATGCTCTCGGCGTCGAAGCCCCGGGTGACCACCGTCTCGGCCTTGACCTTCTCGACGATGACGCTGCCCTCGAGGCCCGCGTTCTCGACGATCTGGCGGATGGGCTCCTCGAGCGCCCGCTTGACGATCTGGGCACCCACCTTCTCGTCGCCTTCAATCTTGAGCTTGTCGATGGCCTTGCTGGCGCGCAGCAGGGCCACGCCGCCGCCCGGCACGATACCCTCCTCCACCGCCGCGCGGGTCGCGTTGAGCGCGTCCTCCACCCGCGCCTTCTTCTCCTTGATCGCCGTCTCGGTGGCGGCGCCGACTTTGATCACCGCCACGCCGCCGGCGAGCTTGGCCAGGCGCTCTTGCAGCTTCTCCCGGTCGTAGTCCGAAGTCGTCTCCTCGATCTGCGCCCGGATCTGCTTGATCCGCCCCTCGATCGTACTGGCCTTGCCCGCGCCCTCGACGATCGTGGTCTTGTCCTTGTCCACGACCACCTTCTTGGCTTTCCCGAGATCCTCGAGCTTGATGTTCTCCAGCTTGATCCCGAGGTCCTCGGTGATCGCCTTGCCGCCGGTCAGGATCGCGATGTCCTCGAGCATCTCCTTGCGGCGGTCGCCGAAGCCCGGCGCCTTCACCGCGCAGGTGTGCAGCGTGCCGCGGAGCTTGTTGACCACGAGCGTCGCCAGCGCCTCGCCTTCGACGTCCTCCGCGATGATCAGGAGCGGCTTGCCCGCCCGCGCCACCTGCTCGAGCAGCGGCAGCATGTCCTTCATCACGCTGATCTTCTTCTCGTTGATCAACACCAGCGCGTCCTCCAGCACACACTCCATCCGCTCGGCGTCGGTGACGAAGTAGGGC
>QHSX01000083.1 GCA_003221695.1 Candidatus Rokuibacteriota bacterium | reverse complement strand
CTTCGACTCCTCGACCGTGATGACCCCGTCCTTCCCGACCTTTTCCATCGCCTCGGCGATCAGGTTGCCGATCGTCTTGTCGTTGTTCGAGGCGACCGTCGCCACCTGGGCGATCTCCTTCTTGTCCTTGGTCGACTTCGATACCTTCTTGAGCTCCTGGGTCACCGCGTCGACCGCCGCCTCGATCCCCCGTTTGAGCCCCATCGGGTTGGCGCCGGCCGTGACGTTCCTGAGCCCTTCCCGATAGATCGCCTGCGCGAGCACGATCGCGGTGGTCGTGCCGTCGCCCGCGACGTCCGAGGTCTTCGAGGCGACCTCCTTCAGCATCTGCGCGCCCATGTTCTCGTTAGGATCCTTGAGCTCGATCTCCTTGGCGACGGTCACGCCGTCCTTGGTGATCGTGGGGCTCCCGAACTTCTTGTCGATGACGATGTTGCGGCCCTTCGGGCCCAGCGTCGCCTTGACGGCCGCGGCCATGATGTTGATGCCCCTGAGCAGGCTCGCCCGGGCTTCCTCGTCGAACTT
>QHSX01000072.1 GCA_003221695.1 Candidatus Rokuibacteriota bacterium | reverse complement strand
GGCAAACGTAAACATCCAGTCCACGCGGCGGGTGCCCCGGTGCCGCGTCTTGCGCATCAGCCCGACCGTCTTGAGCCAGCCGAAGATCTCCTCCACGCGTTTGCGCCGGCGCTGACTCACCGCGTAGCCCGCATGGCGGGTGGTCCGGCCGTCGAGCGCGCTGGCGCGGTGCGTGGTGTTCTGCGCCACGTGCGGGGTCACGCCCAGCAGGCGGGCCGCGGCGACGAAATCGCGCGTGTCGTACCCCTTGTCGGCCCCGAGCGTGACGCGCCCTCCACGCTCCAGGGCCCCGAGCAGCTCCAGCGCCGCCGCCCGCTCGGCGTAGCCGCTGGCGGGGAGCACGCAGCCGCCGACGGCGAGGCCGTTCCGGTTCTCCATCAGCACATGCCCGGTGTAGCAGAGCTTGGCTTCCTGGGCGTTGCCCTTGCGGGCGAGCCGGGCGTCGGGATCCGTCGTCGAGGCATGGGTCGTGTTGCTGCGGCGCTCCCCGTGGAAATTCACGGTGGGATTGCCCGGGTCATCGGGCGGCGCCGGCGTCTCGTCTTTCCGCTTGAAGCTCTTGAGGCTGGCCCAGGCCTCGACCAGCGTCCCGTCGACGGTGAAGTGCTCATCGGAGAGCAACCCCCGCTCGCGCGCCTGCGCCACGACGCGGTCGAAGAACGCGCGCGCGATCTCCCCCGCGAGCAGCCGCTCCCGGTTCTTGGTGAAGACGGTCGGGTTCCAGATCGGATCGTCCATCTCCAGGCCGACGAACCAGCGAAAGAGCAGGTTGTAGTCGAGCTGCTCCATCAACAGGCGCTCGCTCCGAATGGTGTAGAGGACCTGCAGCAGCAGCGCCCGCAGGAGCTTCTCGGGCGCGATGGACGGCCGGCCGACCCGGGAATACAGCTCATCGAACCGCGGCGACAGCTCTTGCAGGAGGCCGTCCACCATCGGCCGCATGCGCCGCAGCGGATGATCCGCCGGGATGCGCCGCTCCATCGGCACGTAGCTCCACATCGCGCTCTGCTGCTCCTGGTCGTCGCCGCGCATGCGCACCTCCTTAGGTGTCGTCATGCGCATCGTAATCGAACTCTCATGCTGGCCCGATACCAAAAGTCGGGTTTTTCAGCAGCCTGCTAGCGGTGAACGAGCTGGCGAAGGAAGAAGGCGAGGTTCGCCGGCCGCTCGGCGAGCCGCCGCATGAAGTAGCCATACCAGTCCTCGCCGTACGGGACGAGCACCCGGAGCCGGAGCCCGTCCGCGGCGATGCGTGCGTGCAGGTCGCTCCGGATCCCGTAGAGCATCTGGATCTCGAAGCGCTCGCGCGCGATCCCTTTCGCGCGCGCCGTATCACGGGCGCGGGCGATGAGCCGCGTGTCGTGCGTCGCGAAGCCGACGTAGACGGAGCGCGCCTGGGCGTCCGGCGCGAACACGCGGTCCAGCAGCCGAGCGTAGTTCGCGTCCACGTCGCGCTTGGCGGGAAACGCGAGCTCCGGGGGCTCGCGGTACGCACCCTTGCAGAGCCGCACCGTCGCGCCGAGCTCGATCAGCCGTTCGAGGTCCTGCGCGGTCCGTCGCAAGTAGGCCTGGACCACGCACGCCGCGTTAGGGGACGCGGGCCGCACGTGCGCGTAGAGGTCGAGCGTCCGCTCGGTGTACGCGGTGGACTCCATGTCGATCCACACGAGCGTCGCGCTGGCGCGCCCACGCGCGAGCACCGCCTCGAGATTGGCCCGGCACACCGCCTCGCCCAGGTCGAGCCCGAGGTGCGTGAGCTTGAGCGAGGGGACGGCGGCGAGCCGCCGTCGCTCGATCTCCCCGAGCAGCTCCACGTAGGCGCGCCCCGCCTGCGCGGCGTCGGCGGCGGTGACGACATTCTCCCCGAGGTAGGTCACGGCGCAGAGGAGCCCCTGGGCGTTCAGCCGCGCGATCACGCGCAGCGCGTCCTCGGCACCCTCACCGGCCACGAAGCGGCGGACGAACCGCCGCGCTGCCGGCCAGCGAGCCATCGCGTCGCCGATCCTGCGTCGGGTCGAGAGCTTAAGGAACAGCGTCCGGCCGAGTCCCGTGGCGCGCCTCCAGCGCATCGGCCAGGATGCCTTCCCGCAGCCCCCAGTCGCTCGCGATGAGCGTGTCGAGGCCGAGGACGTCGAGCGTCGCCGTCACGATCGCGATGCCCGGGATGATCAGATCCGCCCGGCCCGGCTCGAGACAGGGCAGCGCCGCACGCGCGGCCACCGACAGGCGGCCGAGGCGCCGGAGCAGCCGCTCGACCGTCGCTCGGCTCAGCCGGTGCCCCTGGACGCGCTGCGGGTCGTACTCGAGGAGGTCGAGGTCGAGCGCCGCGAGCGTCGTCACCGTGCCGGCGGTGCCGACCAGATGGGGGACGCGCGCGCCGCGGATCGCCGGGGGCAGCTCGCGCTCGAGCCGGCCTCTCACCTCGGCGAGCAACGCCGCGTAGCGGTCCCGGTCCACGCCGTCGGCGAACGGGAACCGCTCGGCGAGCGGGACGACGCCGAGACGCAGGCTGACCGCGGCCAGGATTCGGGCCGGCTCCGCCAGGATGTACTCGGTGGAGCCGCCGCCGATGTCGAAGGTGACCAGGCGCCCGGCGAGGGCCGGGAGGCCGGACTGCACGCCCCGGAGCACGAGCCGCGCTTCCTCCTCCCCACTCACCACCTCGACACGCTGGCCCGTCGCGCGGTGTACGGCGGCGACGAACGCGCCCCCGTTCGCCGCCTCCCGCACGGCGCTCGTCGCGACCACCCGCACCCGCGTGGCCGCCAGGCGCTCGGCGCGCGCCACGTAGTCGCCCACGACGGCGAGCGTGCGGGCCATCGGCGCCTCCCCGAGCGCGCCGGCAGCCGCGAGTCCCTCGCCGAGCCGCGTCACGGTCTGCCGCTGGTCGACCACCGTCCAGCTCGCGGGGCCGACCACATCGGCGACGAGGAGACGGACCGTGTTGGTGCCGACATCGATCGTCGCGACACGCATGCCGAAAGACGAACGCCCCGCCGGATCACGGCGGGGCGCGTCGAGGTCGACGCCAGAGAGCTACTTTCCCTTGAGCGAGCGGATGTAGTTCACGACCTCCCAGCGCTCCTTCTCCGGGAGGTGCTTCCAGGGGGGCATGGCCCCCCGCCCGTTCGAGATCTTCCAGAAGATCTCGCCGTCCGTCTGTTTCTGCACCGCAACGGACGTCCAGTTCGCCGGCTTGGGCGGCGGCAGGGCCGCGGCCGCGGGGCCGTCGCCGTGTCCGCTCGCGCCGTGGCACGTCACGCAGTTCGTCTCGACCACCTTCTTCGCGTCGCCGACGCCCTTCACGGGGTTCTTGAGACTCTTCGCCTCGGGCGGCGCGACCCATGGCCCCTGCGCCAACGCCCCCGGCACCCCTGCCACGAGGGTCAGGGCGGCCCCAGCGACGACGGCTGTCACCAACTTCCCGCGCGCGCTCATGACGCCTCCTCTCGGACGCCTGATCGTGATGACGTTCACAACGCCCCGGCCATTTAACACTCGTGGGACGAAGCAGGTCAAGCCGATATTCGCCAGTTCGCGCGGCCGCGCGCCGCCGCGAGCCAGCAGATCGCGGCCAGCGCGCCATAGGCGCCCGCCAGGCGCGCGGGCACGGCGGACGGCGGCGCCCAGGGCCAGAAGACAGCGCCGCTCGGCTCGGGCGAATGGATCACGCCCACGAGCGTTGCAACGCTCGCGAACGCGAACAAGAGACCGGTCACCTCGAAGCGTCGCTCGATGATCCCGACGAGCGCCCAGCCCCACACGACCGCGGTCAGGATGAAGCCGTTGCCGAGGACGAGGAGCGTTCCGTGGGTTAGCGCGGCGTCGCCCGTGAGGTGGCTCGGCGAGGCACCGAGCGCCGACAGCACACCGCCCGTCTCGATCAGCACGACGGCTGCGGCGACCGGCACGAAGGCGAGGGCGACAGCGGCACCGTGGCGCGGCGGCGACGCGAGGAACCCCTGGGCCGTGATCTCGAGACCGATGAACACGAGGATCGGCGCGATCGCCGCCTCGGGGAGCACCGCGACGAGCAGCGACAGCGCGCCCGCCGCGGCGCCCCCGCCGATGACGAGTCCCGTGGCGAACGTGTAGCCGGCGCGCGCGCCCATCGCCTTATAGGCCGGGTGGCCGATGTACGGCGTGTTCTGGACGACGCCCCCGCAGAGCGCCGCGAGCACCGTGGCTCCCGCTTCGGTCAGAAGAATGTCGCGCGCACGGTACTCATCGCCCGCCGCCGCCGCGCTCTCGGTGTTGTCGATCCCGCCGATCGTCGTGACGAGCGCGAAGGGCAGCGCGACCGAGAGGTAGGGCAGCGTCGCCTCGAGGGCGTCGAGCCACGCGAGGGTCGGCCACGGGACGGCGATGCCGAGCGCCACCGCGACGGGCAGGCCGCCGTCGTGCCCGCCACCCAGCCACGCGCGGAGCCAGAAGAGGACCGTACCGGCGAGGACCGCGGCGAACGCGCCCGGCAGCCCGAACGGCATCCGCACGCCGCCGAAGAGCCCGAGCAGCAGCACCACGAGCGCGACGAGGCCGACGAGCGGGTCGCGGAGGATCTTGAGCGTCGGCAGGAACGCGATCAGGAGGACCGCGACCCCGCCGATCGAGCCGAGCAGCGCGGCACGCGGCACGACCCGCCGCGCCCAGTCGCCCGCGAAGGCGAGGCCGATCTTCGTGAGGCCGATGGCGAGCGTCGCCGCCATCCCCACCTTCCACGCGAGCACCGGGTCGCCGGTCGCCGCCATGACCGGCCCGAGCACACCGAACACCATCGCGAACAGGGTCGGCGTGTCGATGCCGAACGGCATCGCCGTGACGTCGTCGCGCCCCGTCCGTTGCCGGAGCCTGACGGCGAGCCCGGTGTACGCCAGGTCGCCGACGAGGACACCGAGCGCCGTGCCGGGAACCATCCGGCCGAGGACGAGATCGGCCGGGAACTTGAAGACGCCGATCAGGAGGCTCGAGAGGATGACGAGCTGCGTGACGTTGTCGAGGGCGAGGCCCAGGAACCCGTTGAGGTCCCCGGACGCGATCCATCCGCGGCGGCCCTCAGCGCGCTCCGCCGTCGGCCGTCCTCTGCGCGTCGAGCAGGGCACGCGTGAGCTCCCGCATCCGGGCAGCGAGCGCCGAGCACCACGCGAGGCTCCCGCGGTTGTCCGCGACCTCGCGGTAGTCCAGCTCGACCACGTCGCTCACCGCGGCCCCGAACCGGAGCCGCGCGCCGTAGGATTTGCCCTCGCGCGCGTTACCCGTCTCGAGCTCGACCTCGACGCGTGGATCGACGTGCTTCGCGTGCGCGCCGAGGAAATTCCAGAGCCAGCGCGCGACCTCGTCATAGCTACCGCCGGAAAACACGGCAGACTTTACGTCGGCTTCGTGGTCGGCCGCGTTCGAGCGGCGGCGTTGCCGCCGCAATCTCCCTCGAGGGAGGCGTCGGAAGGGGGGCGAAGCCCCCCTCCGAGACTCAGCACTCGTTGAAGCCGCACGAGAGGCACTTCTTACACCCTTCCTCATAGATGAAGGTCGCCTGCCCGCACTCCTTGCAGAGGTCGCCGATCTGCTTGCGGCCGTCGCCGCGCACCACGGGCAGCTCCGCCGGTGGCTTGACCTGGCCGATGTGCTCGGCCAGCGTGCGAGCGAGCGCGTCCGGGAGCGACAGGATCTTGGCCGGCCCGAAGCCCGTCGGCTGGCCGCCGCCGATCCGCGAGAGCTGGCTGATGACCTCTTCAAGCCGTCGCTGAGCCGTGAAGGGCGAAGGCAGCCTCAACACAAGCGAAATCAACCGCCCGAGCGCCTCGGCCACGGCCATCGTGTCCGACCCACCCTTGCCGACCTGCACGAAGACCTCGAAGGGTTCTTTCTCCGCCGTTTCGGTCACCGTGATCCAGGCCGTCCCGATCGGCGTGTCGGTCCGGTACGTGGTCCCGGACAGGCTCCGCGGACGCGGCCGGATGACCGCGGGCGCCGCACTTGGCGTCTTCTCCGTTGTGCCGATACCGACGTTGAGGACCTGCTCGCCCTTACAGCCGTCGCGGAACACCGTGATGCCGAGGCAGCCGAGCTCCCACGCGAGCAGGTACGCGCGCGCGACGTCCTCCTCACTCGCGCCGTTCGGGAGGTTGATCGTCTTCGACACGCCGTTGTCGGTGTAGCGCTGGAACGCGGCCTGATGGCGCACGTGCCACTCGTGGCTGACCTCGTGCGACGTCTTGAAGATCCGCGCCGCGTCCTCGGGCACGCCCGGAATGCCGTGAAGCGAGCCGCGCTTGGCGATCTCCCGCATGAGCGCGTCCGAGTAGAAGCTCCGCTCCTTGGCGATGCGCTCGAACGTCTCGTTGACGAAGGTCAGCACCCGCTCGCCGTCCGGCTGCTTCACCCGGTGCTCGAAGGCAAGCGCGAAGATCGGCTCGATGCCCGACGAGCAGCCGGCGATCATCGAGATCGTGCCCGTGGGCGCGATCGTCGTGACCGTCGAATTCCGGAGCGGGCGGTCGTTCTGGTAGATCGACAGGCTCCAGTTCGGGAACGGCCCGCGCTCCTCCGCGAGCTTCGCCGACTGATCGTGGGACTTCTCCTTCACGAACGCCATCAGCCGGTCGGCGAGATCGATCGCTTCCGGGCTGTCGTACGGGATGCCCATGGTGAAGAGCAGGTCCGCCCAGCCCATGATGCCGAGACCGATGCGGCGGTTCGACTTCACCGTGGCGTCGATCTCGGGCAACGGGTACGGGTTCATCTCGATCACGTCGTCGAGAAAGCGCACCGCCAGCCGCACGACCCGCTCCATCTCGTCCCAGTCGATCGACCATTCCCCGTCTTCGCCGCGGCGGGCGAACTTCGAGACGTTGAGGGAGCCGAGGTTACACGCTTCGTTTGGTAAAAGCGGTTGCTCACCACAGTTATGAACAACAAATCCGTTACTAACGAAGCTATTGGTCAGTGGTTCCTTGAGGTCAAAGACGACCTCTTCCCCATCGTGCTCGAGCGACTTGAAGCGCACGAGGAACGTCTCCCTGTATGGCTTGCGCGAGTAGGTCGAGACCAGGTGGAGCAGTCTGTTCTGCTTGGCCGTGGTGAGGAACCCGATCTCCCGCACGAACGCGACGAGGTTCTCCTTGGCGACGGTCAGGTCGTGATCGGGCTGGCACTCATACTCAGCCACACCGCCATGACCGTCTGGAAGCTGGGCTCGCCGTGCCCCGTGGCGGTCTTGGTAGATCCGTGACGCGATTCCGAAGTTCAGAAGCATCCGCTGCACATCCACCAGAAGCGGATGCGAGATCGAGGTAAGCCGAACGGACACCCCCTTCTGCGTGGTCCCGGCAACATGCCCGTCAGCGGTGAACAGGGCCTGGAGAAATCCACGCTGTAGGTCCTCAGAGCCACACAGGACTTGCTCGGGAACGCGCGCGGTCTTTGAGTCCTGGGTCAGCGCATATTTCTCAGTCACTGTTCTGGCGAACCTCACCGAACTGACGGTCGCCTGGTCCCGGCCAGTGACTTCAACAGGAGCGATGTGGTACCGATCGCCCACCTTTGAGTCCAACGCCCGATTGATGTGCTTTGCGAAGAGCGGCGCAAGTTCGCGCTTCTCTTCTCCATAGAAGCGGAGAATCACGCCCTTGTCGGGACGAATGTGGCCGTCGCCAATCAGCCAGCCAAGCAGCCGACCTTCATCGAGGCTGCCTTCTGCACCGAACCCGCCCTTTCGATTCAGAACGTGAAGCAGGTCCCCGGACTGGAGCTCACCGGCACGCCGCCACCCTTTCGGGGTCATCAGGCGATGATCAGCCGTAAGTCGAATCTCGTATCCTTCCTCTGTGCGCAGTCGATACACTTGCTTTACTCCGGTCTCAAACACGGAAGAGGCGGGCCCGAATGCGCCGGCGTCGAAACGAGAGTCGAGAACCACGTCGACGGCCTCCCGAGACCGCGCGAGCGCGTCGGCTCGGATGAGTCCTCGCGTGGTGTAGACCAACGCGTCACCGGTAATGCATGGATTAGTCGCCTCGACCATGCCGATCTCGGGCGTCGGATTTGCCGGGCTCGCGTTAATCCGGTCGATGAAGATCATCCCGGGATCGCCGGTGCGCCAGGCGGCGCGCACGATGCGCTCGAAGACCTCCTTTGCCGAGAGCCGCCCCGTCACCGCGCCCGTGTGCGGGTTCACCAGGTCGTACTCCGTGCCCGCGGCGAGCGCGTCCATGAACTTGTCGGTCGCGGCGACGGAGATGTTGAAGTTCGTGATCCCGCCGTCGAGCTTGCACTCGATGAACTCGAGGATGTCCGGGTGGTCGACGCGGAGGATGCCCATGTTAGCACCCCGACGCGTGCCTCCCTGTTTCACAGCCTCCGTGGCGCTGTTGAACACGCGAAGGAACGAGATGGGCCCGGAGGCACGGCCGCCAGTAGACGCCACGATGTCGTCCTTGGGCCTGAGGCGCGAGAAGGCGAATCCGGTTCCGCCGCCACTCTTATGAATTATGGCCGCGGCCTTCACCGAGTCGAAGATCTCTTCCATCGAGTCGCCGACCGGCAGGACGTAGCAGGCCGAGTACTGCAGGCCGTTGCCCTTCCCGGCGTTCATCAGGGTCGGCGAGTTCGGCAGGAAGTCGCCGTCGACCATCACCTCATAGAAGGCGGTCGCGATCTCGCGGACCGCCGCCTGGCTGCGTCCGTACCGGGCCTCGCCCGCGGCAATGGAGAGGGCGACCCGCCAGCACATCTCCTCCGGTGTCTCGGCCACCTCACCGCCTTCGCGCGCGAGATAGCGCTCCCGGAGCACGCGCAGAGCGGGCTCGGTCCACTTACCGACCTTTGCAGGACGGGTTTCAGCCAGCATGCTGATTCTCCTCCGGGTCAGCCACGCGGGTTCCCACGCAAAACGCATGGGAACCTGTCATGACGAAAAGTCAGGAACCTCCTATATCTTGTGGTGAAGGGGACTCTACCACGCAGAATCTAGGGGTCGTCAAGAAAAAAGGCATCCACCGGTCATCCACGGCATATCCACCGTCGTGATATCCTCAGGGCCCATATGAAGAGGGCTTTGCTTCTTATTGTCTCTCTCGCACTTTCTCTCTTCTTGCTCTCGACCCGGCATGCCCTCGCGCAGGCGCCGCCGCCGCAGTCCCCACCCTCACCCGTCTCCGAACGGGCTCCGATCGCAGGACGCATCCTGACGCTCGACGAATGCATCGCGATCGCGCTCGAGGCGCAGCCGAAGATCCAGGCGACCCTGTACGACTATGCTGCGGCGCGTTACCGCGTCACCCAGGCGCTGGCCCCGCTTCTGCCCCAGCTCTCGGGTTTGGTGTCGGCCAGCCAAACCCAAGTCACCAGTCCGTCGGCGACGACCGGTAAGGTGAGCACGTCGTCCAGCCGCCTCGCGGACAACTTTCTCGCTCAGATGCAGCTCTCCCAGCTCCTCTTCGACTTCGGCAAGAACCTCGCCGCGACGGAGGCGGCGCGAAAGCTCGCCGAAGTGGCGGTGGAGGACGTGGAGCTCCAGCGTCAGCTCATCTCGCTGGCGGTGAAGGAGGCGTACACGAACATCCTGTTCGCCGGGCGCCTGATCCGGGTGCAGGACCAGGCGGTTCAGCGCGCCGAGCTGAACCTCCGGTCGGCGAAAGGCTTCTTCGAAGTCGGCACCCGGCCCAAGTCCGACGTCGCGCGCGCCGAGGTAGACGTGGCCAACGCGCGCGTGGATCTGATCCGCGCCCGAAACGCGCTCCGGACGGCGCGGGTCGCCCTCAACACCGCGATGGCGATCGACGTGGACACCCCGACCGAGATCCAGGACAACCTCGTCTTCGAAGCCGCGAACCTCGACCGTGCCCAGCTCCGCGGTGAAGCCCTGCGCAGCCGCCCCGAGTACCGCCAATCCAAGCTCCGCGTCAGCGCCGCCGAGGCCACCGAGCGCCAGACCTTCCGCGACTTCTTCCCCGACATCAGCGGCAACGGCTCGTACGGCGGGACGCAGCCCCAGCTCAACGAGAACTGGACGCTCGGGCTGAGCCTCTCGTGGACGCTCTTCGACGGCGGCAATCGGGTCGCGAGGTATCACGAGGCTAAGGCGAACCTCGAGGGCGCGAGGCAGCGGGTAAAGTCCACGGAGCTCGACATCATCCAGAACGTCGAGCAGGCCGAGATCGCCGTCGAGGAGGCCCAGGAGCGTATCCAGGCCGCCCAGGCCCTCGTCGCCTCCGCCCAGGAGAACTTCCGTCTCGCGCAGGGTCGCTTCGACGCCGGCGTGGGAACGATCCTCGAGCTCACGGACGCCCAGCTGGCGCTGACGCAGGCGCAAAACACCGAGGCCCAGGCGCTCGCCGATTACCGCATCGCGCTGGCTCGACTCGATCGCGCCGTGGGTCGACGCTGACGTCCGGTAAATACCTCTGACGCCGACGGCGTCGAACAGAGTGATGAAGCGGCTTCTCCCACTCCTGGCGGTGGCCGTTCTTGCGGGCGCCGGCGTCTGGGCCTATCTCTACACCCAGTCCATCGGGAACGCGCCCAAGTACCGGCTGGCGCGCGTCGAGCGTGGTCCCCTCACCGCTGCCGTCTCGGCGACCGGCAACCTCAACGCGGTCATCACCGTCCAGGTCGGCAGCCAGGTTTCGGGGCAGATCAAAGAGCTCTTCGTCGACTTCAACTCGGTCGTGAAGAAGAGCCAGGTCGTCGCGCGCATCGACCCCGACATCTTCGAGGCGAAGGTCAACCAGGCGAAGGCCGACCTCGCTTCCGCCAAGTCCGCGGTCCTCAACCAACAGGCCCAGGTCGAGCGTTCCCGCGCAGACGTCGAGAACGCCCGCGCGGCGCACGCCGAGGGCAAGGCGCAGACGGCGAAGGCGCAGGTCGCCGTGGTCGACACCAAGCGTGATCTGGACCGGAAGACCGAGCTCTTCGCCCGGGAGCTCATCGCCAAGAGCGACCTCGACTCGTCCCAGGCCGCGTACGACTCGGCGGTCGCCCAGCTCGACTCCGCGCGGGCGCACGAGCAGGCGCTCGCGTCCGCCATCCAGTCGGCGATCGCCCAGCTCAGGGTCAGCGAGGCGATGCTCGAGTCGTCGCGGTCCCAGGTGGAGCAAAAAGACGCGGCGCTCAAGCAGACTCAGGTCGACCTCGACCACACCACGATCCGCGCCCCGGTGGACGGGGTCGTCGTCTCGCGCCAGGTGGACGTCGGCCAGACGGTCGCCGCGAGCCTGCAGGCTCCGGTGCTCTTCACGATCGCCCAGGACCTGACGAAGATGCAGGTGGAGACGAGCGTGGACGAGGCGGACATCGGGCGCATCAAGCTCGACGACCAGGCGACCTTCACCGTGGACGCGTTCCCGGGCGACACGTTCGTCGGCAGGGTCACACAGATCCGGAAGGCGGCGCAGGTCGTCCAGAACGTCGTCACGTACACCGTCGTCGTTGCCCTCGACAACCCGGCGGGCAGGCTCCTGCCCGGCATGACGGCGAACGTCAAGCTCGTCGTCGCCGAAAAGCCGAGCGTGCTGAAGGTCCCGAACGCGGCCCTCAGGTTCCGCCCCGCCGGCGTGGACGCGGGCCCGAGCGGGCCACCGGGGGGCGCGACGGCGAGGAGCCAGCCCGTGCTCGAGCAAATGCGCGACGGGCTCGTTCGCAACCTCAATCTCAGCGGAGACCAGCAGAAGAAGCTCGAGCCGATCCTCCAGGACAGTCGCAAGCAGCTCGTGGCGCTCCAGTCCTCTGGACTGGCGGAGCCCGACCGGCGCGCGCGGGCGCAGAAGATCCGCGACGCGGCCCGCGTGAGGATCCGCGAGATCCTCACGCCGGAACAGCAGAGCCGCTACGACGAGCTGTCGGGCGCTTCGGACGACGGCCGGCCTGGGGGCGTCCCCGGCCGCGCCTGGCTTCTCGGCCCCGACGGGAGGCCCGCGCCGGCCCAGCTCACGCTCGGTCTCAGCGACGGGACCTTCACCGAAGTCGTCCGGGGCGACCTGAAGGAGGGCCAGGAAGTCATCGTCGGCTCGGCCGGCGGTGCGGCCCGCGGCGCTCCCCAGCCGCAGAGCGGGCCGCGCCTGAGACTCTAGCCGTGGCCGGAGCGATCATCGCCGTCGACGGCTTGACGAAGGACTACCACCTCGGGTCTCACACCGTCCACGCCCTCCGCGGCGTTTCCGTCACCATCGAGCCCGGCGAGTTCGTCGCGGTGATGGGGCCATCGGGTTCCGGCAAGTCCACCTTCATGAACCTCCTCGGCTGTCTCGACACGCCCACCGCCGGTCGGTACGTCGTCGACGGCGAGGACGTCGCCGGCCTCTCGCCTGACGCGCTCGCGCGGATCCGGAACGCAAAGATCGGCTTCGTCTTCCAGCAGTTCAACCTCCTGCCCCGGACGAGCGCCCTCGAGAACGTCGAGTTGCCGCTGCTCTACGCCGGTGTGTCCGCGCGCGAGCGCCGGGCCCGCGCCCGGGCGCGCCTCGCCGCGGTGGCGCTCGCCGACCGCGAGAGCCACCAGCCGAGCCAGCTCTCGGGCGGCCAGCAGCAGCGCGTCGCGATCGCCCGGGCGCTCGTCAACAACCCGGCCGTGATCCTCGCCGACGAGCCCACCGGCAACCTCGATTCCCGCACCAGCGTCGAGGTGCTCACGCTCCTGCAGCGGCTGAACCGCGAGGGCCTCACGATCGTGCTGGTCACCCACGAGGCCGACATCGCCGCCTATGCGGGCCGCATCCTCTCTTTCAAAGACGGCAGGCTCCGCGCCGACGAGCGCGTCGCGGCGCCCCTCGACGCGGCGCGGGTCCTGGCCGCGCTCCCCGCGGAGGAGGACGCGGCGTGAGCGTCTGGCAGAGCGTCCGCATTGCCGTCCGCTCGCTGCGCGTCAACAAGCTGCGGAGCGCCCTCACGATGCTCGGCATCATCATCGGTGTTTCCGCCGTCATCGCGATGGTTGGCGTGGGCGCCGGCGCGCAGGCGCGCGTCGCGGAGCAGATCCAGAGCCTCGGGTCGAATCTCATCATCGCGCTGTCGGGCAGCGCCACCGCGGGCGGCATCCGTCTCGGCACCGGGAGCCAGCTGACGATCTCGGAGGACGACGCGAACGCGATCGCGCGCGAGATCCCGTCGGTGCAGGTCGCCGCGTCCTCGGTCCGCGGCAGTGCGCAGGTCGTCTACGGCAACCTCAACTGGTCGACCGTGATCCAGGGCGTCACGCCCGTCTACTTCGAGGCGCGCGACTGGCCGGTGGTGGACGGCCGGCAGATCAGCGCCGAGGACGTCGACGGCGCGACGAAGGTCGCCCTCGTGGGTCAGACGACGGCGCTCAACCTCTTCGGCGAGGCGGAGTCCGTGGGCCAGATCATCCGGATCAAGAAGGTGCCTTTCACAGTGATCGGCATGCTCGATCGCAAAGGCCAGAGCTCGTGGGGCCAGGACCAGGACGACGTCATCCTGATCCCGATCTCGACCGCGAAGAAGAAGGTCCTCGGCACGAGTCAGGCCAACCCGCGCGCGGTCGGGTCGATCTCGATCAAGATCCGCGCGGGCGAGGACATGGCCGAGGCGGAGAGTCAGATCCGCGCGCTCCTGCGCCAGCGCCACCGGTTGCAGCCGTTTCAGGAGGACGACTTCTGGCTGCGGAACCTCTCCGAGGTCCTCCAGACGCAGGAGGAGTCGTCGAAGGTGATGACCTATCTCTTGGCCGCCATCGCCTCGGTGTCCCTGCTCGTCGGCGGCATCGGCATCATGAACATCATGCTGGTCTCGGTCACGGAGCGCACGCGCGAGATCGGTCTGCGAATGGCGGTCGGCGCCCGGCGGCGTCACATCCTGCTCCAGTTCCTGATCGAGGCCGTCACGCTGTCGCTGATCGGCGGGATCGTCGGCATCGCGTTCGGTCTTGGCGGCTCGCGCGCGATCAGCTACTTCGCCGAGTGGCGCACCCTCGTCGCCCCGGGGGCCATCGTGCTCGCGTTCGGCTTCGCCGCCGGCATCGGGATCTTCTTCGGCTTCTACCCGGCGCGCAAGGCCTCGCGGCTGGACCCGATCGAAGCGCTCCGCTACGAGTAGCTCGACCGGCAGGCAGGGGCGGCCAGGGCGGCGACCCCTCCTCGACCACGCTAGCACTCCCTACGCGAGACGCTCCGTCCGGTCTGCGCCGAAACGACGCCCAGAAGCTAGGGGTCTCGGAGGGCTTCGCCCCCCGGCCGCTCGGCCCGCGGGCGGCTCTGCTCGGGGCGAAAGCTTCGCCGGGTTCCGCGTGCCTGGTATGGTCGTAGGTAGGATGGAGCGCGTACGCAAACACCCCGCGAAGCGCAAGCGCCCACGTGCCCCGCGGCGCCCGACCCACGTCACTACGCCGAGGCCGACGCCTGCGGAGAAGCGCCTGCTCGGCTTGGCGCGCGAGATCGAGCGGCTGACGCTGGCGGCGGCGCTCGAGAAGCTGGCCGCCGCCTGGGCGTCCGGCGGGCGCCTCTTCTACGACGTCGCCACCGCCTGGACCGAGAGCCGCGGCAGCAAGACCTCCGCGCTAGCGCTCGCGTGGGCGCGTGAGCAGGTCCGCCTCTCCCTGCAGGAGATCATCGAGGCGACGCCAAGGGACAAGCGCGGCCGCATCGACGCCACGCCCGACACGGTCGCCTGGGTCCTCCTGGCCGGGTGCGAGGCGCTTGCCCACGAGCCGCCGGCGGCGGTCGCCGACCGGGTCCACGCGCTGCTCGAGCTCACGGGTCACGCCGCGCCGGGCGGCTGAGCGCCTCCAGCAGGAGGAAGACGGCGCCCGTCAGCATCGCCGCGCCGTTGAGCTGGACGGCCGCGCGATGCGCGCGCGCGAACGCCGTCTCGTCACCGACGCGCCGCGCGGCCTCGGCCCGCGGCATGACGACCGTCGCCGCCCACACCAGGAGCCCGCACATCGCGCCGCAGAGGGCTCCGCCGACGAGCGGGCGCAGTCGCCCCTCGCGGCCCGAGAGCACCTGGACGACGCAGGCGACGGCCGCGGCCCCGCAGAGGACGAGCCCCCAGTCGTAGTAGCGCGGCAGGACGGCCGCCACGGCCTGGCCCGCGATCGCGCGGTCGATCGTGCGGAAGACGAGCGGCGCGACGCCGAAGGAGAAGAAGGCCATGATCCCGAGCCAGCTTGCGATCGCAACGACGGCGAGACTTCGGAGGATCCTCATGCGCGAGTCATCGCGGGGCCGTCGCCCGCTCGGCGAACATCGGTTCCCCACGTCTGCACGCCGACGGACACCACGGAGGGGAGGATCAGCGAAGCGTCGGGGCGTGTCAAGTTGACGGGGTCCGTCCCTGGGCGGTAGAGTGCCGAGCGATGTTCGCTGGCCCGGTCGTCCTCGGACTGCTGCTGCTCATCCCCCTCCGGGCGTCCGCGGAGACGCCCGCCGCCGAGGCGCGGGCGCTCATCGCGCGCTACCACGAGGACCTCGCGGTGATCGACCGTGCGCGCGACCTCCTCGAGGCCGCGCTCACGCGCGAGAGCCAGGTCGACACGATGATCATGCTCTCCTACGTGAGCTTCCTCTGGGGCGACGTCCGCGCGACGACGACCGAGGAGAAGCTCGCCGCCTACGCGCGCGGCCGCGAGGTCGGCGAGCGTGCGGTGGAGCTCGCGCCGCGGAACCACGATGCGCACCTCTGGTACGCGATCAATACCGGCCGCTGGGGCCAGGAGAAGGGCGTGCTCCGCTCGCTCTTCCTCCTGCCGCGGGTCCGCGAGGAGATCGAGATCCTCCTGCAGCTCCAGCCGCGCTCCGTCCGCGCCCACTCCCTCGCCGGGAACGTCGCCATGGAGGTGCCGGGACTTTTCGGGGGCGACAAGAACAGAGCGGAGGAGCACTTCAAGAAGGGGCTCGCGATCGATCCGAAGTTCACCGTGCTGCGGGTCGACCTCGCTCGCCTGTACATCGCCACCGGCCGCGACGCCGAGGCGCGGCGCGAGCTCCAGCAGGTGATCGCCGAGACGGCACCGACGAACGTCGCCGACTGGACCGTGAAGGATCTGCCACGCGCGCGAAAGCTCCTCGAGTCCATCCGGGACAAGTAGCGATCGCCGAGGTCATCCGCCGCCTCCGGCGCACGGCGCCGCGGTGGAACCCGACCGCGCTCGCGGTCATCGCCGACCGGAGCCGCGACCCCTTCCGCGTCCTGATCGCGTGCATCCTGTCGCTCAGGACCCAGGACACGACCACCGGCCCGGCCTCCGAGCGGCTCTTCGCCGCCGCCGACACGCCCGACGCCATGCTGACGCTCTCGCCGCGCCGGATCGAGACGCTCATCTACCCCGTCGGCTTCTACCGGACGAAGGCCCGCGTCATCCTCGGAATCTGCCGCGATCTTCTCGCGCGCTTCGGCGGCCGCGTCCCCGACGAGATCGACGCGCTCCTCACGCTCAAGGGCGTCGGAAGGAAGACCG
Source organism: Candidatus Rokuibacteriota bacterium (assembly GCA_003221695.1). GTDB lineage: Bacteria > Methylomirabilota > Methylomirabilia > Rokubacteriales > CSP1-6 > 20CM-2-70-11. Next base: position 36,251 of record QHSX01000072.1, on the reverse strand, counting down.
CCAACCTGGTCGTCACGATGGGCTACGACAAGCCCGGGATCTGCGTCGACACCCACGTGCACCGGATCTCCAACCGCCTCGGGTACGTGCGGACGCGGACGCCGGAAGAGACCGAGATGGCGCTCAGGGCGCGGCTCCCGAGGCGGTACTGGATCGGCTACAACGACCTCCTGGTCGCCTTCGGCCAGAACGTCTGCACGCCGATCTCGCCCCGGTGCTCCACGTGCCCCGTGCGGACGCTCTGCCGGCGGGTCGGCGTGCGGAGCTCCCGTTAGGCAATCGCACGGGCTCACCTTACGCCCTACTGAAAGGGATTGCGTAGATTCGGAAATCCTTTTCAGGTTCTCGCCCCCCGGGTCCGCCTGAGGTCGGTCATCGCGTCGGTATCCAGGTGGCCGGCGGAAGGAAACACATAAAAATCACTGGGAAAAAGATCCTGCCGCCACATCTGTGCTGGGAAATCCGACGACTGGCATGATCCATGTACCCATGACGCACGCTCCGGCTAATGTGCACTGGATGCGTAAGGATCGGGGGTCGTCATGAAGACGCGTGTCCGCCACGGCCTTCTCGCGATCGGGATTCTAAGTATCGGCGTGGTCCCCGCCGCAGTAGAAGAAGCACACGCGACACTGATTACCTTCAATTTTCAGGGAACTGTAAGTTCGGTGGATGCGTCCTTGAGCACTCGATTCAACACAACGCAAACCCTCTCAGGTTCATACACGTTCGAGTCCACGACCCCGGGCGTCGGGTCTATGCCCACGTCGTACCTTGCCCTGACTGACGTGAGATTCACTATCGGCAGTAACGCGTTCTCGTCGCCGGGTGGCCCTTTGAGTGAGATTGCCTTACAGAACGACGGTGGCCCGCCAATCAAGGATTTTTATGACGTGACTGTTCAGCCCGTGACGGGGCCAAGCGTGGGAACCGCCCTACCAAATACGTTTGCCATAAGGCTCCAAGACACGACGGGGACCGCATTGAGTAGCGAAGCCCCCCTGCCCCCTACCCCGCCCAATCTCGCAAGCTTCAACGCGTGCTCTGAGGTCACCCTCGCAACCCCGGGTCCGTGCTGGGCTTTGGAATATGACTCCGGTGCGAAAGTCGGAGGCCCGTTAACGTCGTTGACGCTGGCTCCGGCTGCGGTCCCAGAACCCTCCTCGCTTCTCCTGCTTGGCTCCGGACTGACCGGCCTGGGGCTGTGGGGAAAAATGAGGAGAGGTAGATCTAGCGACGCGAGCTAGCGGCGCCTAAGCGCTCGAAGCAGGGCGAGATTGCGCCGGTCAGCGACAGGCTCGGGCTCCTTCGGCGTCTCGAGCACTTTCGGCACCGCTCGGAACCGGCGGTCCCTCAGTAAACGCGCGAACGGCCGCCGCCCGAGATAGCCCCGCCCGATGTGCTCGTGACGGTCGAGCCCCGAGCCGAGCGGCGCCTTGGCGTCGTTGAGATGGAACGCGAGCACGCGGGCGAAGCCGACGGCCTGGCCACACTCCCCGATCGCCCGCCGGTAGCCCGCGTCGCTCCGGACGTCGTAGCCCGCGGCAAAGAGGTGGCAGGTATCGATGCAGATGCCGATCCGCTCGGACCGCGCCGCGCGCGCGAGCAGCGTACCGAGCTCCTCGAACGTGCGGCCAATGACCTGGCCGGCGCCCGCCGTGTTCTCGAGCGCGACGCTGACCTTGTAGCCCGGTGTCCGCCGGGTCACCTCGTCGAGGGCGGCCACGACCCGCGCGAGGCCCGACACGACCCCCGCCCCCAGATGCGACCCGGGGTGCACGACGACGCACGAGAGGCCGAGCCGCTCCGCGCGCTCGAGCTCGTCGGTGAAGGCATCCACGGCCTGGCGCCATGCGGCGTCGTCCGGCGTGCCGAGGTTGATCAGGTAGCTCGCGTGGGCGAACACGTGGCGGATGCCCGTCTGGCGCCGGGCCGCGTGAAAGGCGCGGACCTCCGCGTCCGTCATCGGCCGCGTGCGCCACTGGCGCTGGTTTTTCAGGAAAATCTGCACGGCGGCGCAGTCGAGCGCTCGGCCGCGCTCGAGGGCCCGATGGAGGCCACCCGCGATCGACATGTGGGCGCCGAGCTCGTCCGGGGGCCGTGGCATCGCGCCGAGCGTAGCACGCGCCGCCTTGACCCCGCGGTGGACCGCCCACATAATGCCGAGCAGTCACCCCCGAGGGTTCCGGAAGGAGTTCGGCATGGAGCCACGCGCGATCACGACGTCGTTCACCACGATGTTCACGTTCGACTACGGCGTCGCGGAGGCGGACATGCGCCGGCTCTACGAGAACGCGAAGCGGGATCAGTGGAACGCCGCGCGCGACATCCCTTGGTCCACCCCGCAGCCGTCGGACGGGCGGGCGATCGCCGACGAGCTGATCGACATCTACGGGAGCGCCCTCTGGGAGAAGTTGTCGGAGGCCGAGCGCGTCCAGCTCAATCGGCGCATCGCCGCCTGGCGTCTCTCGGCCCTCATGCACGGCGAGCAGGGCGCGCTCCTCGCCTGCAGCCAGCTCGTGGACATCGTCAAGGACGCGGACGCGAAGTTCTTCCAGGCGACACAGGTCATGGACGAGGCGCGCCACAACGAGGTCCTCGACCGGTACCTCACGGAGCGCCTGGACAACCAGAAGTACCCGATTCCCGCCAACGCCCGCGACGTCTTCGACTCCATCCTGGGCGAGAGCCGGTGGTACGTAAAGACGATCGGGCTCCAGCTCGTGGCGGAGACCTTCGCCGTCGCGTTGTTCAAGATGATGGCGGAGAGCGCGCGCGACCCGGTCCTCGAGGCGGTGTGCCGCAAGATCCTCCAGGACGAATCGCGCCACATGGGCTTCGGCATGCTCGCTCTCCCCGAGGTGGTTCACGGAGCGTCGCCTGGTGAGCGGCGAGAGCTCGAGGATTACACGTGCTTCGCCGTCGAGAAGACGCTGACGGGCTTCTTCCCCCGCGAGGCCTACGAGGACGCGGGGTTCAGCCGGGCCCAGATCGAGGAGGCCAAGCGCTACCGTCGCGACGTCGCGGCACGGAACGACTACGCGCCGTTTCGCAAGCTCTTCAAGCGCGACATGCACGCTTCGATGGTCGCCAACCTCGCGCGCCTGGGGCTCCTGACCGAGCGCGTCCGGCCCGAGCTCGCGAAGCTCGGCGTCACCCTGCCGACGAACTGACCGGCGCCAGGAGCTCCGCCAGTCGCCGGTCGCGGTAGGCCCAGAGCGCCGCGAGTTGGCGCCGCACGACGAGCGCGTGCGCGGCGTGTCCGAGCGGTCCCAGCGGCAACCGGTAGGTGACCCGGTCTTCCACCCACGTGCCGCCGGGCGCCTCGAGGAACCGGTGGCGGTGCTCCCAGCGCGCGTAGGGCCCACGCACCTGCACGTCCACGAAACGGTAGGGCGGATCGAACTCGCGGATGAACGCCCGCCAGCGGAGGGGAACGCCGAGCCACGAGAGCGCGAAGTCGTAGACGCTTCCCACGACCATCGGCGCCGGCGGGGAGAGGAGTCGCAGGCGGATCGCGGGCGGCGTCAGTCGCGGCAGGTTCCGCGGGTCCGCGAAGAACGCGAAGACATCGGGGCGCGCCTTGCCGAGCCACACGCGCGATTCGAGGATGTGATCGGCCATCGACGCGCGGCATATCATAGGCAGGTGCCCGCACTCAGTCAAACGCGCGCCTACGTGGCGCTCGTCGCGATCGCCGCGCTCTGGGGCAGCTATCCGGCCACCGCCAAGCTTGCACTCGAGGATTTTCCGCCTTTCTTCCTCGCGGCGGTCCGCTGCACGATCGCGTCCGGCCTTCTCGTGCTCCTCCTGGCGCGTGCCGGTGCGGACGCGACGCGCGGCCTCGGCGCTCCGGCCCTCCTGGCCAGCGTCGTCCTGGGCCTCACGGGCATCTGGGGCTCGACCCAGTTCTCGTACGTCGCGATCTACTACACGACCGCGGGCAACGCGGTCATCCTCCAGGCGGCGACGCCGGTGATGGTGGCGCTCGGCGCGCGCTTCTACCTCGGCGAGCGCCTCCTTCTGCACCAGTGGCTCGGCGTGGCCGTCTCGGTGTTCGGTGTGCTCCTCGTCGTCACGAGCGGCCGGCTCGCCGCGCTCCGGGTCGAGGAGCTCCGTCCCGGTGATTTCATCACGCTCGCCTCGCTCGTCGGCTGGTCGATCTACACGGTCTACGGCAAGCGCGTCCTGGGCCGCCTCTCGTCGGCGCTCGCCACGACGGGCGCCTACGTGGCCGGCACGCTCATGATCCTGCCGACGGCGTTGGTCGCGGCGCCCTTCTTTCCCGCGCCGCGCCTCCACTCGCTGACGGCGTGGGCGGTCGTCCTCTACCAGAGCGTGCTCGGCGCCGCCGCCCATGTCTGGTGGTACCGCGCGGTCGACGTCGTCGGCCCGAGCCGCTCGGCGGTCTTCCTGAACCTCCAACCCCTCGTCGGCATCGCGCTGGCGGCCACGCTCCTGCGGGAGCCGATCGGAGTCTGGCAGATCCTCGGCGGCGCCGCGGTCCTGGCGGGAGTCGGCCTCACCACGCGCCGCTCACGAGTGCCTTGACACGCGACGGTGGCAGAGTAAATTGCCGCCACTCACGTTTGTCGAACCCGTTCACCGGAGGTGCTCATGGCGAACGCGACGAAGACCCGTTGGCAGCTGAGCGGCCAAGGGTACGAATTCTGCAACTGCGACTTCGGCTGTGGCTGCAACTTCGGCGGCTTCCCGAACTCGAAGGACGGCAGCTGCCGCGCGCTCGTCGGCTTCACCGTGACGAAGGGGCGCTGCGGCGACGTCGACCTCTCGGGCGTGAAGGGCGCCGGGATCTTCGTGTGGCCCAAGGCGATCCATCAGGGCGACGGCAAGGCCGCCTTCATCGTCGACCCCCCCACCACCGACAAGCAGGTCGAGGCGCTCTCCCAGATTTTCACCGGCCAGCTCGGCGGGCTGCCATGGGAGCTGCTCGGACCGACCTTCAAGGTCGTCGGTCTCGTGAAGGCAAAGATCACGATCGAGGGCAGTGGGCGCAAGAGCACGTTTCGCATCGAGGGCGTGGGCGAAGGGCGTGGCGAGGCCCTGAAGAACCCCGTCACGGGTGAGGACCACATCGTCAACGTCGACCTGCCCACCGGCTTCATCTGGAAGAAGGGTGAGGCCGGGCAGGGCTCGTTCCGCGCGGCGGCCGCCGGACTCTCCGTCGAGTTCAACAAGACGAACTGGATCTACTATCGGTACGACTGGTCGAACGCCGCCTGAGGCGACGGGCGGGCGCGCGATGAGCGAGGCGGCGTTCGAAGCGCTGCTCCGCCGTGACCGTGTCCTCGGCGGCGGGGCGCTGGCGGTGCTGGTCGGGGCGGCCTGGCTCTATCTCTTCCACGCCGCTTCCGCGATGTCGGATCGGGCGATGCCCGACATGCAGACGATGCCCGGCATGGCCATGGCCATGCCGGCGAGAGACGCCTGGGGCTGGGTGGAGGTCGGGGCGCTCGTCGTCATGTGGGCCGTGATGATGGTCGCCACGATGACGCCCGCCGCAGCGCCGATGATCCTCATATTCGCCGCCATCCACAGGCGCCGCGCCGCGGACGGCCGCCCGGCGGTGCCGACCATGATCTTCGTCCTCGGCTATCTCGTGGTGTGGACGATCTACAGCGTCGCCGCCGGGGTCGTGCAGACCGCGCTCCACGCCGCCGCGCTGCTCTCGCCGGCGATGACGGCCACGAGCCCGCTGCTCGCCGGCGGGCTGCTCGTGGCGGCCGGCGTGTTCCAGTGGACACCGCTCAAGCGCGCCTGCCTCGCCGCCTGCCGCTCACCGCTGTCCTTCCTCATGTCCGGCTGGCGCGAAGGCCGCGGCGGGGCGCTCGTGATGGGCCTGCGCCACGGCCTCTACTGCCTCGGTTGCTGCTGGGCGCTCATGGCGCTCCTGTTCGTCGCGGGCGTCATGAATCTTCTCTGGGTCGCCGCCATCGCGGTAGCCGTCCTGGTGGAGAAGGTGGTGCCGCGCGGCGACCGGGTGGGCCGCCTGGCGGGCGTGGTGCTCATCGCCGCCGGCGTGCTGCTCGTGGCCCGCGTGACCGTGGGCTGACCGGACTACCCGAGCTTCTTCACCTCCGCGAGAATCTTGTCGGGTTGCGGCAACTCGCCCTTGCCGTAGCGCTCGGTAAAACGCACCTTTCCCTGCTTGTCGACGACGAACGTGGCCCGGACATTCGCGTTCCAGTCCGGCCAGTACACGCCATAGTCCTTGACGACGCTCCGCTGGACGTCGGAGAGGAGCGGATAGCGAGTGATGCCCACCGTCTTCGCCCAGTTCTCGTGGCTGAAGGGGCTGTCCGTGCTGATACCCAGCACCTGGGTATTCGCCGCCTCGAAGTCGCCGATGCGCTTGTCGAAGGCGGGCATGCAGGTGCTTCAGCCCGGCGTCCAGTCGAGCGGGTAGAACAGCAGCACCACGTGCTTGCCTCGGAAGTCCTTCAGGCTGATCTCCTTGAGCCCGATGGTCTTCAGCGTGAAGTCGGGTGCCGGATCGCCAACGTTGAGGGTCTTGGTCTGGGTCGCCGTACTCACGCGCGGTACCCCCCTTTCAGGATCTTGCGGGTCACGGGCGTCATGATAGCACGGCGCTCGCCGGCCCTCGCCGGACCCTTCTTCGCTTCCGCCCACGCGCGCGGCCGGCGGCACTCGAGCGGCGCCTCTGGGAGGCCGACGTAGCCGGCGGCCGTCACGACGGCGCCGGTGTCCCAGAGGCGTCGGAAGCGCTCGGCGAAGCGCACGTCTCGCAGGGCGTGATGATCCATGATCACGCGACACCCGGTGGCTCCCACGACTCTCAGGAGGTTGTCGATGCCGCGCTCGATCACGCTGGCGCCCACCTCCCGCTCGATGTACGAGGGCGGCCCCGACAGATAGAGGAGCGTCGGGCGCTCGTGGATGAGGTACGCCGCCGCCACGGGGGAGAGCGGCCCCTGGACGTCGGAGGCGAAGACGAAGCGTTCGTTCTCACCCGGGTCGACGACGGTCAGCACGACGACCGCGCCGAGCGGCGAGCCGTCCACGCCGTGCGGCAGCGGCGGCGACCCCCGGAGCTCCAGCTCGAGCGTCCGTTGCCGGGAACCGTCGGCGCTCACGACGCGCGCGACGGGTCCGAGCGCCGTCCAGAGCTCCGCCCCGCGCTTGGCCTGGAGGCCCGCCACCATCCGGCGCGGGTCCTTCACCAGCACCGTCCGGCCGGCGTACGTGGCCGGGTCGGAGCGGAAGTGGTCTTCGTGGTAGTGGCTGACGAAGACGAACGATGCGCGGGCGGCGTACGCCGAGATCCGGTCGTTGGCCCGACGGAACGCCTCCCACTCCTCCGTGGACGGGGGGAGGTTGAAGCGCGACGGCGAGAGCGTCGCGCCCGGGTCGAGGAGGATTCCCGTCTGGCCGGCCTCGACGTAGGTAGCCATCGAGCGGACGCCGAGCGACTCCGCCGCGAGCGGAACGATCTTCAAATGCAGCGACCGCCGTCGACTTCGAGGCACGAGCCCGTGATCATCGCGGCCTCGTCGGAGGCGAGGAAGACCGCCGCGTTGGCGATGTCCTCGGGGCGGTTGAGCCGGCCGAGCGGCACGGTCGCGATGTAGCGCGCCATCCCCTCGGCGTCCACCTCCTTCTTGCCCATGAACGTCGCGAGCATCGGCGTCTCCGTCGCCACCGGGGCGATGGCGACGACACGCACGCCGTGTGGCGCGGCTTCGAGTGCCAAGCTCTTGGCGAGCGCGACGACCGCGCCCTTCGAGGCGGCGTACGTCTGCCCGCCGGGCCGCGGCCGGATCGCCGCGGTCGAGGCGGTGATCAGCAGCACGCCCCGCTTCTGCTTCTTCATGACGGCGAGCGCGTACTTGGCGCCGAGCCAGACGCCCTTGACGTTCACCGCGAAGATCCGGTCGAAGACGGCCTCCTCCTGCTCTTCGATGCGCGCCGGGAACTGGGGCACCCCCGCGTTCGCGAAAAAGATGTCGAGCCTGCCCCACGTGGCGACCGCCTTCTCGACGATCAGCTGGTTGTCCACCGCCTTCGCGACGTCGGCGCGCGCCGCCAGGGCCTGGCCGCCGGCTTTCTCGATCTGCTCGACGACACCCTTGGCCCCCGCCTCGTCGATGTCGGCCACGAGGACGCGCGCCCCCTCACGGGCCATCGCGAGCGCCGACGCGGCGCCGATTCCAGAAGCCGCTCCCGTGATCACCGCAACCCTGCCGTTGAGTCTCATCGTCGGCCCTCCACATCCACAGGCTCGCCTCGGACGGCGGGGCCCCAGCCCCGCGTATTCCAGAGGTCCGCACTACCACGGCGCCCGTTGCTACGGCGCCAGCTCGGCCATCGTCCGCGCCGCGAGTCGGTCGCCCGCGATCAGCAGCGTGGTGATCCCCGACCGCGTCCACTCGGCGAGTCGCTCGCGGATCCGCTCGCGCGGCCCGCAGAGCGCGACCTCGTCCACGAGCGCGTCCGGCACCGCGGCCTCGGCCTCCGCGCGGCGGCCCGCGAGGTAGAGGTCCTGGATCGTCTTGGCGGCCTCCTCGTAGCCGTAGCGGCGCGCGACGTCGTTGTAGAAGTTGCGGCCGCGCGCCCCCATCCCCCCGACGTACAGCGCGAGCTTCGCCCTCACCGGTTGGCGGCACGCGGCGACGTCGTCCCCCACGACGACGGCGACCATCGGCATGATGTCGAAGCCCGCGGGCGCGCCGCCGCGCGCGCGGAACCCCGCGTCGAGCCACTCCCGGAACATCGCGATCCGCCGCGGCGAGAAGAACGTCGGGATCCAGCCGTCGGCGATCTCCGCGGCGAGCGCCGTGTTCCGGGGGCCAACCGCCGCGAGATAGATCGGGAGGTCCGGGCGACCGTGCAGGATCGACTTGAGAGGCTTGCCGAGGCCTGTCGCCTCCGGGCCCGTGTACGGGATCTGGTAGTACTCGCCGCGGAACTCGAGCGGCTTCTCGCGACGGAAGACGCGTCGGACGATCTCGACGTACTCGCGCGTCCGCGCGAGCGGCTTGCCGAAGGGCTGGCCGTGCCAGCCCTCGACCACCTGCGGCCCCGACACGCCGAGGCCGAGGCGGAAGCGGCCGCCCGAGAGCGCGTCGAGCGTCATGGCCGTCATCGCGGTCGCGGCGGGGCTGCGGCCCGCGAGCTGCATGATCCCCGTGCCGACGTGGATCCGCGTCGTCCGCGCGGCGATCCACGCAGCGGGCGTCACGGCGTCCGAGCCGTACGACTCGGCCGACCACACCGAGTCGAAGCCGAGGCGCTCGACCTCGAGGATCCGCTCCATGTCGAGCGACATCTGCGCACCGGAGTAGCTGAGGGTGAGCGCGAGCTTCATGGGAGCCTTCTCCACGCCCGCCACGCGTGGGCGCGCAGGACGACGCGCCCCCGCCGGAAGGCGACGCCCTCCCCTTCGAGTCGGATTCGCTGCGTCAGCATGCTACTCATTCGCGGGCGGGCGCTGATCGCGCCCTGCGCATTGACCACGCGGTGCCAGGGGAGATCGGCGGGGCACCTCCGGAGCGCGCCGCCCACGGCGCGCACCGCCCGGGGCCGTCCGAGCAGCGCCGCGAGCTGCCCGTACGTCGCAACCCGCCCGCGCGGGATGCGCCGAACAAGCCGCCAGACCGCCTCGCGAAACGTCACGCCGCCGACGGACCCGCCTGGAGCTCCGTGAGTCGAGCGTAGAGCCCGCCGCGCCGCACCAGGGTCGCGTGAGTTCCCTCCTCGTGGATCCGACCACGATGCAGGACCAGAATCCGCTCGGCGTGCTGGACCGTCGCGAGCCGGTGGGCGATCGTGAGGCTGGTACGTCCCGCGAGCAGTCCCGCCATCGCCTCCCGAATCAGCGCTTCGGACTCCGCGTCGACGCTCGACGTCGCCTCGTCCAGCACGAGAACGGCCGGATTGTACACGAGGGCCCGCGCGATGGCCAGCAGCTGGCGCTGGCCGTGCGAGACGTTGGCCCCGCGCTCGCCCAGTGCCTCGTCGAGCCCTCGCGGGAGCGCGGCGACGAAGGCCGCGGCGCGTGCCGTCTCCACCGCGCGGACGAGGTCGGCGGGCGCGACCGCACCGTCGACGCCGAGCTTGAGGTTCTCCGCGACCGTACCCGTGAAGAGCACGGTGTCCTGAAAGATGATCCCGACGTGCCGGCGGAGGCGGGCAAGATCCCAGTCCCGCACGTCCACGCCGTCCACCAGGACCCGGCCGCGCTGCGCCTCGTACGAGCGGTTGAGGAGCCGCGCGATCGTCGACTTGCCCTCGCCCGTGGGCCCGACCAGCGCCACGCGCTCGCCCGGCGCAACGCTCAGCGAGCAGTCGCGCAGCACCCAGGCCTCGCCCTCGTAGGCGAACCACACGCCTTGGAGCTCGAGGGCGGGCGGGCGGGGCCCCTGGTGCCGGGTTGTGGCCCGCCCGATCGAGACGATCGCAGGGGGTCGGTCGAGGAGACCGAAGATCCGCTCCGCGGAGGCCATCGCGGACTGCATGACCGTGTACTTGGCGCCGAGGTCACGGATGGGCAGGAAGAACCGGTTCGTGTACTGGATGAACGCGACCAGCACGCCGAAGGTGACGGCGCCGGCAACGATCTGGCCGCCGCCGTACCAGAGGAGCACCGCGAGGGCGATCGAGCCCAGCGCCTCGACCGACGCGTAGAGCGAGGCCTCGTAGATCATCGAGGTGAAGAGGGCGCGGCGGTAGGCGCGGTTGGCCTCACGGAACCGCCCGGCCTCGTGGCGCTCACGCGCGAAGAGCTGGATGACCGCCATCCCCTGGAGCGACTCCTGCAGGAGGCCGTTCAGGTGGGCGAGACGCTGCCGCACTGTCCGGTACGCGTCGCGGGCCCGGAGGCGGAAGTACCCCGCCGCCACGAACAGCGTCGGGACGATGGAGAAGGTCACGAGCGCCAGGTGCCAGTCGAGCCAGAGCATCACCCCGACGACGCCGACGAGCGTGATGACGTCGGCGACGACGGCGAAGAGCCCGCTCGTGAACGCCTCACTCACCGCCTCCACGTCGCCCAGCACCCGCGTCATCAGCCGCCCCACGGGGTTCCGGTCGAAGAACGCCGCCTCGAGGCGCAGGAGGTGGGCGAAGAGCGCGGCGCGCAGGTCGTGGATCACCCGCTGGCCGGTGAGGTTCATGAGATAGGCCTCGAGCCAGCGCAGCACGTAGAGGAGGCCGAGCACCCCGACGTAGAGGCCCGCGATCCACGTGAGACCGAGCCAATCGCCTTTGAGGATGTGGTCGTCGATCGCGACCTTCAGGAGGTAGGGCTGGGCGAGCTCGACGGCCGCGATCAGAGGGAAGAGCCCGAGCGAGCCGGCGATCAGCGCCCGGTGCGGCCGCGCCGCATGCCAGAGACGGACGGCGAGTCGCCGATCGAAGGCGGTGCCGAGGCGCTCGTCGAACTCGTGGCCGACGTCAGGCACGCGCGATCTCCTCCTCGAGCTGCTGGACCCGCCAGAGGCGCGCGTAGAGCCCGCCCGCGGCGACGAGGTCCTCGTGCCGCCCCTGCTCCACGACCCGCCCGGCGTCCAGCACGACGACCCGATCGGCGAGCTGGGCCGCGCGCAGCCGGTGAGTCATCAGGAGCACCGTACGTCCCTGGGCGAGAGCGCGCAGGTTCCCGACGATCTCCTCCTCCTTCGACGCGTCCACCGAGGCGAAAGGGTCGTCGAGCACGAGGATCGGCGGGCGGCCGACGAGCGCCCGCGCCAACGCCACGCGCTGGCGCTGACCGCCCGAGAGCGTCAGGCCGCGCTCGCCGACCACCGTGTCGAAGCCCGTGAGGAACGCGTCCGTCTCGCCGGCGATTCCCGCCGCGACCGCGGCCTCGCGGACGCCGGCGGCGCCCACGTCCTCTCTCCCCAGTGCGATGTTCTCGGCGATCGAGCGCGAGAAGAGGAATCCCTCCTGCGGCACGTAGCCGAGCATGACGCGGAGGTCGCCGCGCGGGAGGCGTGTGACATCGCGCCCGCCGACGAAGACCGTCCCGGGCGGCGGCTCCCAGAGCCGCGCCAGGAGGAGCCCGAGCGTCGACTTCCCGCTCCCCGTCGGCCCCACGACGGCGACGGTCTCCCCCGGCGCGACCTCAAAGCTCGCGCCGCGGAGCGCCGGCGGCCGTCCTTCATACGCGAACGTCACGTTCTCGAACCGGATTGTTGTAGCGGGGTCCGCGTGGTCGCCTTCAGCCGTAGGTGGTCTGAGCGAGGAGCGAAGTGGTTCCGCTGCTTCAAGTCCGATCTGTTCTTCTCGCTCCGCGCCTGTGATCTCCTGGATGCGCGCCATCGACGTCAGGCCGCGGCGGACAATCGACAGGGTCCAGCCGAGCGCGATCGTGGGCCACGCGAGGTACCCGAGATAGCCGTTGAACGCGGCGAGCGCGCCGAGGGTCAGCCGGCCCTCGACGACCGCCTTGCCTCCCGCCCAGAGGACGGTCAGCGTCCCGACGCCCGCGATGAGCCCCATGAGCGGCGCGAACGACGACTGGCTGCGCGCGAGCGCGAGGCTCCGGGAGAGGTATTCGTCGTTCTCGCGGCCGAACTCGCGCGTCGCTCGCCCCTCGAGCGTGTAGGCGCGCACGACCGTCATGCCGGCCAGGTACTCCTGGACCTTGGCGGACAGGACACCGAGCTGTTCCTGCGCCGCCTCTGACCGCTCGTGGACGACGGCGTTGAAGCGCTTCGACAGGACGATCAGTGCGGGGTACGGGGCCAGCGCCCAGAGCGTGAGCCACGGGTCCACGGCGAGCATCGCCAGGAGCGCGCCGGCGAACGCGAAGGCCGTGCCGGCGAGGCTCACGACACCGAAGCCGACGAGGGACTTGACCGCCGCGACGTCGCTCGAGGCGCGGGTCATCAGGTCGCCCGTCGAGTGCGCGGCGTAGAACCGCGGCGGGAACCCGAGGAAGCTCGCGTAGAGGTCGTTGCGCAAGTCGTACTCGATCCGCTGCCCGCCGCCGATGATCGCGAACCGCGAGCCGAGACGCGCCACGCCGTTGGCGAGGGCGAAGACGACGATGAGCAGCACGTACCGTGCGAGGGGGGTGTTCGTCGGGTCGTGCTGGAGGGCGTCGATCGCCCGCTTGAGCGTCCACGGGATCGCCAGCGAGGCGAGCGTCGCCGCCCCGAGGCACACGACGCCCGCTCCGTAGCGGAACCGGTAACGCGCGACGTACCCCCAGACGGCGCGCGCGGGCGACGTCAGTCGCGCCTCCCCGCGGCGTGCGGTGCCAGCGCGGCGGCGACCGCGGCGAGCGCGGGCGTGGGGACGCCGAGGCGTTCGCCCAGGCGCACGGCGTAGCCGTGGAGGGCGTCGAGCTCGAGCCGCTTTCCCTGGCGCAGGTCCTGGTAGAGCGAGGAGAAGTTCCCGGGCGCGATCGAGGTCGCCTGCGCCATGATCTGATCGACGATGTCCGCCGCGAGTCCGACTTTCGCCGCGGCGGCCAGGGCGGCGACCTCCTCGACGACGGCCCGGAACATCTGCCAACACGCGGGCGTCTCCCGCACGACCCCGATCGGGCAGCGCGTGAGCGCGGTCATGCCGGCCACCGCACAGATCAGCACGTATTTCTGCCAGAGCGCGTGGCGGATGTCCGTCGAGAGCTGGGCGTCGATGGCGGCGCGCGTGAAGGCCGCGCCCAGACGCTCCGCCCGCGGGGACTCCCGCCCGTCGAGCTCGCCGAAGATGATCCGGCCGAGGAAGTGGTGGGCGATCACGCCGGGGCGCTCGATGAGCGCGAACACCTGGGCGACGCCGCCCATCGCGTGGCCGGCGCCGAGGATCTCGTCGAGCTTGTCCTCGTTGTCGACGCCGTTCTGGAGCGAGAGGACGGCGGTCTCGGGACCGACGACGGAGCGGACACGCTCAGCGGCAGGCTCCGTGTCGAACGCCTTCACGCAGAAGAGGACGACGTCGGCGCGGGGGAGGTCGCGGACGTGCTCCACGGCCGCGGGACGGACGACCCACTCGCCCTCGACGGCGGATCGGACGCGCAGCCCGTCGCGCCGGATCGCCGCGAGGTGCTCGCCGCGTGCGACCAGCGTGACCGTCTCGCCGGCGCGCGCGAGCTTCGCGCCGAAGTAACCGCCGACGCCGCCCGCGCCCATGACCACGATGTGCATGGCATGATGATACACTGCACGAAGAACATGTCAGCCTCGCTCGAACGGCGCGTGGCGATCGACGCCGCGCGCGCGGCCGGCCACCTCCTCCAGAGCGAGCTCCAGGGGCCGCGGCGCATCGCGTACAAGGGCAGCCCCACCAATCTCGTGACCGAGATGGACGCGCGCGCCGAAGAGCTGATCGTCGAGCGGCTCCACGCCGCGTTCCCGGAGGACGGGATCCTCGCCGAGGAGCGCGGCGCCCGACTCGGGCGCTCGGGCCGGCGCTGGATCATCGACCCGCTCGACGGCACGACCAACTACGCCCACGGCCTGCCGATCTTCGGCGTGTCGATCGGCCTCGAGGCGGACCGGCGCGTCGAGGTCGGCGTCGTCTTCGACCCGAATCGCGACGAGCTGTTCGTCGCCGAGCGCGGTCGCGGCGCCACGGTGAACGGTCAGCCGCTCGCCGTCTCCGCCGCGGCCACGCTCGGCGAAAGTCTCCTCGCGACCGGGTTTCCGTACAACATCCGTGAGACGGCCGACAACAACCTGCGCGAGTACGCCGCGTTCGCGGTGCGGACCCGCGGCGTCCGACGGATGGGCTCCGCCGTCCTCTACCTCGCCTGGCTCGCGACGGGTCGCCTCGACGGCTACTGGGAGCTCACACTCGGGCCCTGGGACGCGGCCGCGGGCAGCCTGCTCGTCGAGGAAGCGGGCGGACGTGTAACCAACCTCACGGGCGGCGCGCTCGACCTCGACGCGCCCGCCCTCGTCGCGTCGAACGGCCGGATCCACGACGCGCTGCTCGCGGTGCTCACAGAGGTCAGAGGCTGATCGGCCGTCGCGCGCGGCGTCCGTGGGCCCGTCGTCAGGGAATGTCTGCAATCGATTATGGGGATTCACCGAATTGAGCCCCCCACCGCGAGACGGTACGAATGATGGGAAGACGCCAGCCCGCGTCGAGTAAGGACGCATTGTGGCCATCAACGCGGACCCTCGATCCGACCTCGTCGAATCCGACAGCGCCGTGCGCGTCTGGGCTCGGCCGTCTCGCGCCAGCTCGCGTCTGACGCGACGCCTGCTGTCCCTTGTGTTCGTGGTGTCCGTGGTCGGCGCCGGCGTCTGGGCGTACTCGTCCCTCCACGGCCGCGCAGGCGCGTCGGCCTATCGGCTGGCCCGCGTGGAGCGCGGCCCCCTCACCTCCACCGTGTCGGCCACCGGCGCCCTCAACGCCGTGATCACCGTCCAGGTGGGCAGCCAGATCTCCGGCCAGATCAAGCAGCTCCTCGCCGATTTCAACTCGAAGGTGCGCCGGGGCGACGTGGTCGCCCGGATCGATCCCGAGACCTTCGAGGCCAAGGTGACCCAGGCGCAAGCCGACGTCGAGTCCGCGGAAGCCTCCGTCCAGAACCAGCAGGCCCAGGTCGAGCGCTACCGCGCCGACGTCCAGAACGCCCGCGCGGCCTACGCCGAGGCCAAGGCGCAGACGGCGAAAGCGCAGGTCGCCGTCGTCGACGCCAGGCGCGATCTGGATCGGAAGGCGGAGCTCTTCGCCCGGCAGCTCATCGCCAAGAGCGAGCTCGACACCGCCCAGGCCGCGCACGACTCGGCCGTCGCCCAGCTCGACTCGGCGCGCGCTCACGAGGAGGCGTTCGCGTCCGCCATCCAGTCGGCGGTCGCCCAGCAGCGGGTCGCCGAGGCGGCGGTCACGTCCGCGCGCGCCCAGGTGAAGCAGAAGCAGGCGGCGCTCCGTCAGGCGAAGGTCGACCTGGACCACACGACGATCCGCGCGCCGGTGGACGGCATCGTCATCTCACGGGCCGTCGATGTGGGGCAGACCGTCGCGGCGAGCCTGTCGGCGCCCACCCTGTTCACGATCGCGCAGGATCTGACGAAGATGCAGGTCGAGGCGAGCGTCGCCGAGGCCGACGTCGGTCAGATCTCGCTCGCCCAGCCCGCGACGTTCAAGGTCGACGCCTTTCCCCGCGAGGCGTTCACCGGCAAGGTGGTCCAGATCAGGAAAGCCGCGCAGGTCCTCCAGAACGTCGTGACCTACACCGTCGTCATCGCCACGGACAATCGCGGCGGCCGGCTGCTCCCGGGCATGACGGCGAACGTGAAGCTGATCGTCGGCGAGAAGGCGAACGTTCTGAAGGTCCCGAACGCGGCGCTGCGCTTTCGCCCGGCCGGCGCCCGCGCGGAGGCCAAGTCCACCGGCGCGGAGACCAAGACCAAAGGTTCGCCACCGGCGCGCGGAGCCTCCGGCGGAAGCGCCGACGGCAAGGCGGGCGTCGGCGGACGCGTCTGGCGGCTCGACGCCGACGGGGAACCGCAGCCGATCGCGGTCACGCTCGGCATTACCGACGGCACGGCCACGGAGGTGATCCGGGGCGACCTCAAGGACGGCGAGGCCGTCGTCGTGGGGCTGGCCGGCACCGGGACGTCGCGGGCCACTCCCTCCGGGCGGCTCCGGCTCTGACCATGGCGGGTCGCACACGATCCTTCAATCTCCTGCCCAAGGCTCGCGAACGGCTCACCGCGGTCGGCCTCGGCGACCGCGCATCCCACCACCCCAACCAGCTCTCGGGCGGCCAGCAGCAGCGGGTCGCGATCGCGCGAGCCCTCGTCAACGACCCGTCCGTGATCCTCGACGAGCCGGTGGCGTCGTCGGGCGATGCCGCCGCGGTCCTCGGCGGGCTCGAGGCGGAGGCCGTCCCCTGAAGGTGTGGCAGAGCGCGCGCATCTCGCTCCGCGCGCTGCGCGTGAACATGCTGCGCACGACCCTCGCGGTGCTCGGGATCGTCATCGGGGTGGGCGCGGTGATCGCGATGGTGGCCGTGGGCTCCGGCGCCGAGGCGCGCGTCGCCGAGCAGATTCAGAGCCTCGGCTCGAACCTGATCATGGTGCGCCCCGGGAGCGTGGTCGCCAGCGGTGTCCGGCTCGGGGCGGGAACCCAGTTGCGCATCACCGAAGACGATGCGGAGGCAATCCAGAGCGAGCTCGACGCGGTCGAGGCGGCCTCCGCGTTCCGAGACAGGACGGTCCAGATCGTCTACGGTGCGCTGAACTGGGCGACGCGGGTGAACGGCGTCGCCGCCGAGTACCTCGACGTGCGTGACTGGCCGCTCGCCGCCGGCCGACCCATCGCGCCCGAAGACGTCCGCGGCGCGGCGAGGGTCGCGCTGCTCGGCCAGACCACCGTCGAGAACCTGTTCCCGTACACCGACCCGGTCGGCGAGATCATCCGCCTCGCCAACGTCCCGTTCACCGTCATCGGGGTGCTCGGGCCGAAGGGCCAGAGCACGTGGGGACAAGACCAGGACGATACCGTGCTGATTCCCCTCTCGACGGGGAACCAGACCGTCTTCGGTACGACCCGGTCGGGGCCCCGGAGGATCGACGGGATCGTGATCAAGATCCGACCAGGCGAGGACATGACGGAGGCGGAATCGGCGATCCGTGACCTCCTGCGGCAACGCCACCGGCTGAGGCCAGATCAGGAGGACACCTTCTGGGTTCGCAACCTCTCGGACGTGCTCCGAACGCAGGAGGAGGCGTCGCGGGTGATGACGTACCTCCTCGCGGCGATCGCCTCGGTGTCCCTGTTCGTCGGTGGCATCGGCATCATGAACATCATGCTTGTGTCGGTCACCGAGCGGACGCGGGAGATCGGTCTGCGCATGGCCGTCGGGGCCCGGAGCCGCCACATCCTCGCCCAGTTCCTCGTGGAGGCGATCACGCTCTCCCTGGTCGGCGGGGTGCTCGGCGTCGCGGCCGGCCTCGCCGCGTCGTGGGCCATCGGGTACCTCGCCGAATGGCGGGTCCTCGTCCCGCCCGAGGCGATCGCGCTCGCCGTCGCGTTCGCCGCCGCCGTCGGGATCTTCTTTGGATTTTATCCGGCGCGGAAGGCGTCGCTTCTGGACCCGATCGAAGCGCTCCGCTACGAGTAGAGGACCGCCCGCGCGCCGCAGCGCCTCGGGCGCGCTTGACTTTCCCCCGCGAGCACCGGTAGAACGGGCGACGTGACGCCCTCCGCCGCGAGGCGCCTCGCCCGCTTCGTCACTGGTCTCCGACTGGAGGACGTTCCCTCGCCCGTCGTGACGAAGGCGACCCGTCTCGTGCTCGACACGCTGGGCTGCGCGCTCGCCGCGACACGGTACGACTTCGGCCGCGCCGCGCGCGAGACTGCCGAGCGGCTGGGCGGCCATCATGAGAGCACGCTGGTTGGCAGTAAGGTGCGGGTCGCCGCGGCCAACGCCGTCCTGGCGAACGCCACGCTCGCCCACGGGCTCGACTTCGACGACACGCGCGAAGACGCCATCGTCCACACCGGCTCGGTGGCGGTCACGACCGCCCTCGCCGTCGGCGAGGCGCTGGGTGCGTCCGGGCGCGCCACGCTCGCGGCCCTCGTCGCCGGCGTGGAGGTGATGTGCCGCGTGGGACTCGCAGTGCCTGGGAAGTTCCACGCCCGTCACTATCACCCGACCGCCCTCGCCGGGACGTTCTGCGCGGCGGCCGTCGCGGGGAAGCTCCACGGCTCCACGGAGGACCAGCTCGTTCACGCCTTCGGGATTTGCGGGAGCCAGGCCGGGGGGATCATCGAGTACCTGGCCGACGGCGCCTGGACCAAGCGCCTTCACCCGGGCTGGGCGGCCCACGCGGGCGTCGTCGCCACCCTGCTCGCCCACGCCGGCTTCACGGGCCCGGAGTCCGTCTTCGAGGGTGAGCACGGCTTCTACCGCGCCTTCGCGGGTGGCTGCGACGAGGCGCGCCTGCGGGAGCTCCTCGAAAGCCTCGGCAGCGTGTGGGAGCTCGGGCGGCTCACGTTCAAGCCCTACCCCTGCGGCTCGATCGCGCACCCCTACATGGACTGCGCGCTCCGCCTCCGCGAGCGTCACGGGCTCACACCCGACCAGATCGCCGAGGTCCGCTGCCGCACGGCTCCCGGGCCGGTGCCACGCCTCTGGGAGCCGCTCCAGGGGAAGCGCACGCCGCAGAACGGGTACGCGGCGAAGTTCAGTCTGCCGTATCTCCTCGCGGTGATCCTCGTCAAGGGGCGGGCCGGCCTTGCCGAGTTCGAGGACGACGCGGTACGCGACGCCGAGGTGCTCGAGGTCGCGTCCCGGGTGGGCTACGAGCTGGACCCGACGATCGACTATCCCCGGCAGTTCGTCGGCCACGTCGCGATCCGGATGCGCGACGGACGACAGCTCGAGGAGCATCAGGAGCATGCGCGGGGCGGCGCCGAACTTCCGATGGGGCGCGAGGAGCTCGTGGCGAAATTCCGCGGAAACGCCGGCCTCGCCATGGCAGGCGAGCAGGCGTCGCGCGTGATCCGGAGCGTCGACGCGCTGGCGGGAGCGGAAAGCCTCCGCGCCCTCGTGGAGTCGCTGAGCCAGCGAGGAGACGACCCATGAACCGACATCTGGTGAGCGTGCTGGCGTTGACGCTCGTGGTGGCGGCGCTCCCGGCGTCGGCCCAGGACGCCCGCGTCGAGGCCGCCCGCAAGGAAGGCAAGGTCGTCTGGTACACCTCGCTCGCGCTCTCGAGCTCCGAGAAGGTCGCCAAGCTCTTCGAGGCGGCCTACCCGGGCGTCGGCGTCGAGGTCCACCGGACCGGCTCCCAGCGCATCCTCCAGCGTGTGATGCAAGAGCTCCAGGCGAACCTCAAGCTGGTCGACGTGATCCACACCTCCGACGCCGGCCACTTCGTGCTGCTCAAGGACAAGAAGCTCCTGCTGAAGTACACGCCGGCCGGAGTGGACGTGTTCCCGCCGGGGTTCAAGGACCGCGACGGTTACTACTACGGTCTGCGCGCGACGGTCAACGTCATCGCGTACAACTCCAAGATCATTTCCGCGGCGGAGGCGCCGAGGACCTGGAAGGATCTGCTCGACCCGAAGTGGAAGGGCCGCCTCGTCACCGCCCACCCCGGCTACAGCGGCGTCATCGCGACACACGTGCTGGCCCTCGTCCATCTCTACGGCTGGGACTACTGGAAACAGCTCGCGCAGAACCGGCTCATGCTCGTCCAGTCCGCGGTCGATCCGTCGGGCGTCGTTGCCTCCGGCGAGCGGCCCGTCGCGGTGAACGGGGGCGACTACACCTTCTACCAGACCAAGAAGAAGGGGAACCCGGTCGAGATCGTCTATCCCAAGGAAGGCGTGCCGCTCGTCATCTCCCCCTCGGCGATCGCGGCCGGGGCGCCGCATCCGAACGCCGCCAAGCTCTTCACGGACTTCACCTTCAGCAAGGAGGTCCAGCAGGTGCTCGCCGACACCGAGGGCCTCTACACGGGCCATCCCGAGGTCACCTACCCCACGGACAAGCCGAAGCTCGGCGACCTCCGGCTGCTCCCCGCCGACCCCGACGAGCTCGAGAAGCGTAACGAGGAGATCAAGAAGCGATTCGTGGAATTCTTCGGCGCGTAGCGGGATGACGGTCTGGCTCACCGCCGCCCTCGCCCTCGTCGTCTTGATGGCGCTTCCGCTGGGCTGGCTCGGCTACATGAGCGTGTCGAGCGAGACCGGGGCGACGCTCGCCCACTACCGTGCGGTGTTCACGGACCCGCATCTCCAGAAGGCGCTCTGGAACACCGTGGTCCTCGCGTTCTGGGTCGGGCTCGCGTCACTCGCCATCGGCGCGCCGATGGCCTGGCTGACCGCGCGGACCGATCTGCCGGGCAAGCGGCTCGTCCGCGCGCTCATCCTGGCGTCCTTCGTGACGCCGCCGTTCCTCGGCGCCTTCGCCTGGGTCATGCTGGCCGGCCCGAACGCCGGGCTCCTCAACAAGCTCTACCGGTCCGTGACCGGGGCCGCGGACCCCCTGCTCAACGTCTTCACGATGCCGGGGCTGATCTTCGTCGTCTCGATCTACACCTTCCCGTACGTGTTCATCATGATCGCGAACACCCTCGAGCTGATCGCTTCGGACCTGGAGGAAGCCGCGTCGATCCTGGGCGCGAGCCGCGTCCGCGTCGCCCTGACGGTGACGCTCCCGATGGTGCTGCCCGCGATCCTGAGCGGCTTCATCCTCGCCGTCCTCCAGGCGCTGGCGCTCTTCGGCTCGCCGGCGAT
This sequence comes from Candidatus Rokuibacteriota bacterium, assembly GCA_003221695.1. Classification (GTDB taxonomy): domain Bacteria; phylum Methylomirabilota; class Methylomirabilia; order Rokubacteriales; family CSP1-6; genus 20CM-2-70-11. Next base: position 15,059 of record QHSX01000072.1, on the reverse strand, counting down.
CCTCGCGCTGCCCGCAGGCTTCCACACGATCACGACCCAGATCTGGGCGCTGTTCCAGTACCCGCCCAAGGTCGAGATGGCGGCGGCGTTCTCCGTCCCGCTGTTCCTCGCGACGGCGCTGCTCCTCTTGGTGCAGAAGCAGCTCCTCGGGCGGCGGGGCTACGCCGCGATCGGCGGCAAGAGCGGGCAGCGGCGACAGATCCCGCTCGGGCCCTGGCGGCGGCCGGCGCTCGCCGGTTGTCTCGGCGTGATGGCGTGCTCCATCTTCCTGCCCTACGGGATCCTCGCGAAGGCGGCCTTCGCGCGTGCGTGGGCCCAGCCGCTCACGGTGGAGAACGTCACGCTCGGGAACTTCGCCCTGACGTTCGGCCACAGCGCCACCCGGTCCGCGATCGTCAACACGCTCGAGCTCGGGATCATGACGGCGTGCGTGGGCGCGGGGCTCGCGGCGCTCGTGGCCTACGTCGTCAACCGCAAGCTCGTCCCCGGCCATCAGCTCCTGACCTTCCTCGCGCTGGCGCCCGTGGTCATTCCGGGCGTGGTCCTGGCCGTCGCACTCTTCCTCGCCTACACCCGCCCGCCGCTCGTCCTCTACGGGAGCCTCTGGATCCTCTTCGTCGCCTACCTGACGAAGGAGATGCCCGTGGGCTACTCGCAGTCCGACGCGACCTTCAGAGGCGTGCACCCCGAGCTCGAGGACGCGGGTCGCATCCTCGGCGCGGGGCGCCTGCGCGTGCTCGGCGAGATCACGGCGCCGCTCGCCCGGAGCGGCATCATCGCCACCTGGTGTTTCGTCTTCATCGGCGTGATCCGCGAGCTGTCCGCGTCGATCATCCTCTTCACGCCGAACACGAAGGTGATCTCGGTCGTGATCTTCGACCTGAAGGAGGAAGGCGAGTTCGGCGCCATCGCGGTCCTGGGCCTCTTCATGCTCGGCATGACCTTCGCCGCCGTCGGGGTGATGCAGACGCTGCTCGGCCGCGACGTCATGGGCGCGAAGGACTGAGCCACCTCCGATGCCGGGCGTGACGATCAAGGGGCTGACGAAGCGGTACGGCGACGTCGCCGCGCTCGAAGGGCTCGACCTCCGGGTGGAGCCCGGCGAGCTCGTCTCGCTCCTCGGGCCCTCAGGCTGCGGCAAGACGACGACCCTTCGCCTCCTCGCGGGGTTCCTCCAGCCAGAGGCTGGCGAGATCTGGGTCGGCGATCGCTGCCTCTCGTCGCCGACCCGCGTGATCCCTCCCGAGCGGCGGCGGATGGCGATGATCTTCCAGAGCTACGCGCTCTGGCCCCACATGACCGTGGCACAGAACATCGCGTACGGCCTGCGCCTCAAGCCGGGCGTGCCGAAGGCCGCGCGCGAGGCGCGCGTCAAGGAGATGCTGAAGGTCGTCCAGCTCGATGGCTACGGCTCGCGCTATCCGGGAGAGCTCTCAGGCGGCCAGCAGCAGCGGGTCGCGGTCGCGCGGGCCCTGGTCGTCGAGCCGGAGATCCTGCTCCTCGACGAGCCTCTGAGCAACCTCGACGCAAACCTGCGAGAAGAAATGCGCTTCGAGATCCGCCGGCTTCACGAGACTTTCGCGATCACGACCCTCTACGTGACCCACGACCAGGCGGAGGCGATGGTCATCTCCGACCGTGTGGCCGTGCTCCATCGAGGCCGCGTCGTCCAGGTCGGGACGGCGGAGGATCTCTTTCAACATCCACGGACCCGGTTCGTCGCCGAGTTCATCGGCAGGACCAACCTCGTCGATGCCATCGCGGCCGAGCCGGGCGTCGTCACCCGCGGCGCCTTGCGGCTTCGCGTCGCGGTCACCGGGCTCAAGCCCGGCGCCCCGGTGGTCGTCTCGATCCGTCCTCACGAGATCCGGCTCGTGGCACGAGGCCAGCCCCCGTCGCCCGACCCCAATGTCCTCGCCGGCGTGGTCCAGCGCGCGAGCTATCTCGGGGATGCCGTGGACTATCAGGTCCGCGTGAACGGAAGTGACGTGGCCCTGCGCGTCACCGCGCCCCCGCCCGCCGTGTTTCGCTCCGGCGAGACGGTGACGCTCGCGCTGGCGCCGGAGGCCTGTGTGCCGCTGACCGAAGCCGAGACGCCGTAGGATCCGCGGCGCGCATTTTCCGGATAGTGCGAGTTTCCCCTTGACTCGCCATAAGCGAGAATGCTCTCATTTCTAGATGACTTTGTAGAGAACTTCTCGACCCAGGAGTGATTGCTATGCTGCGATCTCTACTCATCTCGGTGGTGGCCCTGTCGCTCACGGTCGGCCCCGTCGCCCTCGCCCTCGCGGCGGACATGGGCGTGATGACGGGAAGCGAGAAAGGCACCTATTATCAGTTCGGCCTCAATCTCCAGGCGCTCGGCAAGTCGAACGGCATCAACCTGAGCGTGTACCCCTCCAAAGGATCCGTGGAGAACATCTACGCCGTCTACCAGCGGCCCGGTGTTCAGGTCGGCATCGTGCAGTCCGATGTGCTCGCCTTCGTCGCCAAAGTACAGACCGATCAGACCCTCCAGCGGATCGCGAAGAAGATCAAGATGGTGTTCCCGCTCTACAACGAGGAAGTCCATCTGCTGGCGCGGAAGGGCATCGCCTCCTTCGACGATCTCGCCGGGAAGCGGGTGGCGATCGGGCGGGAGGGCAGCGGGACCTACCTCACCGTGCGGTTGCTCTTCAAGGTGTCGGAGGTCGCGCCGCGTGAGATGGTGCTGATCGACACCGATGGGGCGCTGGCGGAGCTCCGGGCAGGGCGGATCGACGCGATGTTCTTCGTCGCCGGGTATCCGGTGCGGCTCCTCGCCGAAGGCGTCGCCGCGGCGGACAATCTCGTGCTCGTCCCGATCACCAACAAGGACATCGCCGAGTTCTACCCGTCCGTCACGATCCCCGCCAACACGTACGCCTGGCAGCCCGAGCCCGTCCAGACCGTCGCGGTCAAGGCGGTCCTCGTGTCGTTCGACTATCGGCGGGGCGATTGCGACAACGTGGGACGGCTCGCCCAGGTTCTGTCGACGAACTTCGAGTGGCTGACGAAGAACGGCCACCCGAAGTGGAAGACGGTCAACCTCGAGTTCCCGCTGAAGGGCTGGGAGCAGTACGACTGCGTGAAGAAATACCTGAACAAGCCGACCGCCAAGGCCGCCAGCCCGCAGAAGTCCTCCGAGATCAATCCGGTCATGGACGCGATCCGCGAGATGCTCCGTGAGTAAAGACGTCAACGAGAGCCCGACGGGGCCCACGGCCGTGCCGTCCGTCGAGGCCGGCGACCGCGCTCCCATCGGGTTCTCCGTCAAGGGCCGCTACCGGATCGTCACCGAGCTGGGGGCCGGCGCCTTCGGGATCGTCTGTGCCGCCGAGGACGAAGCGACCGGCCACCCGGTCGCGATCCGGTTTCTGCCCCGCGCGCTCGCCGGCCCTCACGCCGCGCAGACGATCCAGCGCATGGGTCGCTCGATTGTCGCGGCATCGACGAGTCATCCGGGACTGGTCCGCGTGCTCGAGTTCGGTGAGGTCGAGAACGGCCGGCCGTTCGTGGCGATGGAGCTCGTCGCGGGCCGCCGTCTGAGCGAGATGCTGTCGGGGGGCACACCGCTCGACATCCCCGAGGCGCTGCGCGTGGCGCTCGACCTCGGTGGATCCGTGGAGACGCTGCATAACATGGGCCTCGTCCACGGCGCCCTCCGGCCCTCGAACGTGATGGTCCTGGAGGACGGGCGCGTCAAGCTGATGGACCTGGAGCTGGCCGGCCTGCGTGACGCCCAGGCGAACGAGGGCCTCCTCGCCGCTGAGCCGCCGGCGGAGTACCTCTCGCCCGAGCAGATCCGCCGGGCCCCGGCGACCGAGAAGACGGACATCTACGCGTTTGGCGTCATCCTCTACGAGATGCTCTGCGGGGTGCCGCCGTTCCAGGCGCCCACGCGCGATGCCGTCCTCTCGAAGCAGCTGACGGAGACGCCGACCCCGATGCGCCGGCGACGGCGCGCCATTCCCGCCTCGGTCGAGTCCGCGGTCGCGCTCGCGCTCTACAAGCAGCCGGAGCTGCGGCCTCTCATGCAGGACGTCCTGAACCGCCTGTGGGCGGAGGCGCACGGACCGGTGAGGCGGTGGAAGCGGAAGGCCGCGGTCGTGGGTGGCATAATCGTCACGGCGTCGATCGCAGCGATCGTTGTCTGGAGCCTGATGGGGTCGCGCCTGTTGGCGCCACGCCCGTCGGCGCAATCCCCGACGGCGCCGTCGGCGGATCGAGAGCCCCCGGCGTCGCTCGCGCAGCCGACGATGCCACCGCAAACGGCGCTGCCGCCAGCGCGGCCGGCGCCGGCAACCCAGCAAGCGACGGTGGGCGCCCCGCCGGTATCGAGCACCCCCGCGGGTGCCCCCGTCACAGAGACACGGACCGCGGCCCCGGTCGCCCCCCCGGCCACGTCAGCGGTCGTGCCGCCGGCTACGCGCTCCGCGCGGCCGTCCGCGCCCCCACCCGCGTCAGCCCCGCAGCCCGCCGCCAAAGCGACGCCGCCGTCCGCGGCCCCGCCGGCGTCAGGCCCACCCAGCGCAGAGCGCCGACAGCCTCAACGAGTGCAGCAGGCGCCCGCAGGCGCCGTTCGTGAGGGCTCACCTTCGTCGAGCGAGGTGGAGGCTTACGATCCCAGCGCCGTCATCGACTGGCTGCTGAAGCACTCCGCCGAGCGCGGCAAGTAGACGCTCGATCAGGTCTCCGAGCGCGTGCGAAGCCGATACGTCGAATAGGCGCCCTGCTCTCGACGGGCCTCTTCCGCCAGGGTGTCGGCCTGACGCTTGAGGTCTCGGGAGTTCCCTGCCGTGGCGGGAAAACAGCTCCCACCAATGCGCACGACAAGCGCGTGCCGCTCGTCGAACCGGTGGTGGCTGACTTCCGTGATAATGCGTCGAATGATGATGTCGAGGTCCTCCAGCTCTCCGCCAACGAGCAGGACTCGAACCGTCCCGGCGGCCGGCACGGCCTCGATGAGATCGGTGTCTCGAATCAGAGGACTCACCACCTCCGCAAGCTCTTGAGCCCCGTCGCCAGGATCGGCGACATACCCGTTGCCGCTCTGGTGAATTGTCAGCATGGAGACCGCGTACTGCAAGCGAGCGGCCTGACGCATCTGGAGCTCAGTGACACAGGCAAAAGTTTCCCCGTCGACGATGGTACCGTGGGGCCTGAAGTCCCAGGAGGCCATCTAGGTCACCTGCGAGCGAGCGCGAGCGATCATCGTCGACCTCCTCCGCGGCTGGCAGCGCCCCGGCTCGCCATATTCTGCCTCGACGCCTGCGCGAACATCAAGGTGAGTCCCTTAAACGGATGGTGCGGAATTCGGGAAGCACCGCCAGGGGGTCGAGGCGTCGCGCTCGAACCGGCTAATGGGAAGGAGACGGCGCCCCACCGACGACGAGCCGGTGAACCGCGTCCTCGAGTTCGCGAATATTCCCCGGCCATGAGCGGGCCATGAGCGCGGCAAGCTCGTCAGCGCAGAGCTGGACGTCCCGTCGGTACCGACGGTTGAATTGCTCCAGGAAAAATGACGCGAAGACGGGAATCTCTTCCGTTCGCTGCCTGAGCGGAGGGACACAAATCTCGACCATCTTGAGAGCCTGCAATTCCTTCCAGAGATAGTCGTCGCGCCCAATGTCCGCGCTCTGTCCCGTGGAGGCGATGACGCGGACGTCGATCCGGATGATCTCGCGGCCGCCGGTGCGCGAGACCTCCCCCGTCCGCAGCACGTGAAGAAGCTTGGGGGCCACGGCGCTCGGGAGAGCCCCGATCTCGTCCAGGTAGATCGTGCCGTGGTTCGCGAACTCGAAGCTCCCGAGGCGCCGCCGGCTCGCCAGAGGGGAGGTCCCTCTCTCCAGGCCAAATAAGTCGGCCTCGCTCCGGTCAGCGGGTTGAACCGCGCAATTCATCTTCACGAAGGAATGGGGCTGGCGTGCTGAGGCAGCGTGGATGAGCCGTGCCACGATGTCCTTACCGGCGCCGCGCTCGCCTCTGATCAGGAGAGGCACTCGATGGTCCGCACGCTGTCCTGCCGCCACGAGGTCAAGGACCCGGGGCGTCTTTAGGACGGTCGGTGCGCACTCGATCGTCGCGTCTCCGGCGGACATCTTCGTATCCTCCTGCGAGATCGGGGTGGAGCGTAGGCGATCTTTAATTCCTCGTCAATTCGTTTTTTTCCCGCCCCAGTCGCCATTTCCCCCTATCAAGTCTGGCGTTGCCGATGCACCGAACGCGTAGCGCGCCCTTTCACCAGGCAATCTGAAGGGGCCGTCCATCCAACGCAGGCACCCCGGGGCGATTCTCAACGGCGTCGTCGCGAGAGCGCGTCGGACCGTCCAAATTTTCGATTGTGGACAACGGTGGAAATGTGGGTAAACGCAACGGCGCAAACCCCCGGACACGGCTCGAGGGGGTCAGTCGAAGTTGATCGGATACCCGAACTGCAGACCGAACCTGACTCGGTTTTGATCCGCGTCGGCCTGGCCCGACGACGACGTGGTGCCGGTGCGCTGCTGAAACAACGTGTACCCTCCAAAGAGGCTCACATAACGAGCGAGTTGATAGGTCACGCCGAGGGTCAGTGTGATCGACTTGACGTCGATGCGGTCGGTCTGCCGGCTGCTCACGGACTCCGCGATGCTGTACACAGGATTAACCACGATGAGCAAGCCGCGCTGCCAGGTCGAAAGCGTGAGCGTGCCTGAAGCGGACTGGGAGTCGGTCGTCCCACCTAATCCACCTGCGGCACTCACCGCCCGAGTGTATTGGACGCTGGCCGAGCCGGTTCGTAAAAGCTGGACGAGACTCGCGGTGCCGGCGGGAGACATGATCGTCTGGCGCCCGAGCTCGGTAATGGCCGGGCCACCACTGACGGTTCCGGTGAGCGACGGCGTGAAACGGTAGCTGCCACCCAGCGTGGGGGTATGAGTCCGCGAGCTTTCCTCCCCGCGAACATCCAGGTACGTGAAGCCATAGCCGATGAGGCCGGTGAGGCGGGGCGTGAGCACATGACCGAGCGTGGTCGAAAACCCGTAGGTATCTGAGTCCATCCCGCTACCTGTACCTGTACCTGCACCTGTACCTACACCTTCGGCCCCTGCCCCTTTGAAACGTAGAATGCTGTAGGTCGCGCCGAGATTCAGAGAGGTCAGGGGCGTCATCTGCCAGGTCAAGCCAGGTGCGAAAGTATTACTCCACGATTCCTGCCGGCCGGTGGCAAAGCCCTGCGTCGCGAGGCGATTTGTGCTGCGATCCAACGTGTATGCGTCAGAGGCCGTCAGCGTCAATCCTGGCATCGCCCGGTAGAGGCCGCTGGCGACAAAATTCTGATGCTCGAGGGCATTGTTGAGACGGGTGTTCCGATCGTACATTTCGGCGGTGAACGAATACCCGCCGCTCAGCTGATACGAAGAGCGGGTGACGAAGAGCGTCAGGGCCGGGCTCAGGCCCGTGATGAGATCCCATTGGCGATTCCGGTTGTCGAAAAAGAGGTTGTCGTTGTACTCCTCGGACACGGAGATCGAGGGCGTTAGCGTGACCGGTCCGCGTTGGGCAGGAGGCGCCAGGAGCCCCAAGAGCTCGAGTGGATACGCCCCAATCGGCGGGCCGGGGCTTGGTGGAAATGGAGCGGGCTCAGTCGCCGGTGGCTGCTCTCTCCCGCCGGCACGCGGACCTTCTTGGCCCCACGCGTGGGCCGTCATCAAACAGAGGGCGATCCCAACGATCGCGCCCCCGCCCGTGCCGACTGGCCAGGGCCAAGCGAGCACCGACCTACCCACGTGCCCCTTGGTGAAGCTCACGGGACTGGGATCCGCTTGAGCACCGTGAGGCTCGATTATAGAGCGGATCGGAGGTTTCCCCGCCCGTTTATTGAGCCCACAACCCCGGTCTCGTAAGCCGCGCTATGCCAGGGCGGAAGGCTCGCGCGAGCCCCCCCAGTAGTCCTATCGCAGCACTTCGCGCGCGGTGCGGGCGGCCAGATATCGCGGGACGCTCGCCCCGACGAACCACGCGCCTCTGATCACAAGGCTCATCAAGGCTCCCCTCAGGAAACGCCACGAATGATGCGCATCTACTTTCACATCGTAGTTCCATAGTCCTAACTCTAAAGGGTTTCCGGAAAGTGTAGATAATTTCATACACAGTCCCGGACTACCCATTGGCGGCCGCCGTTGTGAACCTCGTTGCATGAGCATCGGACAAGATTTCTATGAAAGATCCGTACTATCTAGCCCGCGCGTGCTCTGAAGAACTCTTGGTACGGCACTTGCGCTTCGGTCCCCCGCCTCGAGATGACTGAACGAAAAGCGCTCCTGCTCGAAATCGACGCGGCAACGCGACTGGGCCTCCTCAGCTTCCTGCGCCTCCGCGGATACCAGTGCGTCGTCGTCTCGTCCGCCGGCCAAGCCCTCGACGTGCTCGCGGACACCAGCTTCTCCTTCACGCTGGTCGATCTGAACAGCAACGGATCCGACGCGGCAGAACTACTTCAGTGTCTGAAGCTTCACGCCAAGAATTCCGGTCCCATCATCGCGGTCGCCGACCGGCGCGACCGCGGCCTCGACGGCGTCCTCCTCGACGTGGAGACGGTGCTCCACAAGCCACCGAGCCTCGAGGAACTCCAGCAAGCGATCGACGCCCTCGCGCGCCCGGAACCCGAAGCGCTCGGGCCGGCACCCGAGCTGATGGGCGGGCGCATGCGACGGGAGATGGAGCTCTGGCGCAGCCCCAAGATGCTGGAGGCACGCCGGATCCTCTCCGAGGCGGCCCGCGTCGATGTCACCGTGCTCATCACCGGCGAGACCGGGACCGGCAAGGACCTCGTCGCCCGCGCGATCCACCAGTTCTCTTCCCGCCGGACCGGGCCCTTCGTCAAGGTCAACTGCGCTGCCATGCCCCGCGAGCTCCTCGAGAGCGAGATGTTCGGGTACGAGCGCGGCGCCTTCACGGGGGCCCACAAGCTCAAGATCGGCAAGTTCGAGGCGGCCGACCGCGGCACCATCTTCCTCGACGAGATCGGCGACCTGCACCCGGCGCTCCAGGCCAAGCTGCTCCACGTCCTGCAGGACGGTGAGTTCTCGCGCATCGGCGGCAAATCGACGCTGAGCGTGGACGTCCGCGTCCTCGCGGCCACGAATCAGGACCTCGAGCGCGCGGTCGCCGAAGGGCGGTTCCGCGCAGACCTCTACTACCGGCTCAACGTGATCCAGGTGTTCGTGCCGCCGCTCCGCGAGCGCGTTCTCGAGATCCCCCTGCTGGCCGACTACTTCGTCGAGCGCTACGCGAAACTCTACCGCCGCAACGGGTTCGCGATTCCCTCGTCGGTGATGGACCGCCTCATGCGCCACCGATACCCCGGGAATGTCCGGGAGCTCGAGAATCTGATCAAGCGCATGATCGTGCTGGACGATCCCTCCCTCACCAAGATTCCTCTGCCCGACGACGGGGTCGACAGCGAGCGTTCCCCTTCGTCCGCTGTCGAACCCTCCCTGAAGGAGATCGCGCGGAGGGCGTCGCAGGCGGCCGAGCGCGAGGCGATCGCGAAAATGCTCGAGCGGACCGGCTGGAACCGGGTGCGGGCCGCGAGGGCGCTGCGGATCAGCTACCGCGCGCTCCTCTACAAGATCAAAGACGCCAGGCTCGACGGCGAGCGGTCGTCAGCCCGCTCGGCCTCGTGAGGCACCCCGTGACGAAGCGCTCGCTGGTCTACCCGCTCCTTGCCGGCGCGGTCCTCGTCTCCGCCTGGATGACTGCCGACCCGGCCGACGCCCAGGCGCCGGCGGTCGATGCGTCGGCGCGCGACGGCAATGGCGTCGTCGCGCCCGACGTCTACCGGATCGGGCCCGAGGACATGCTGCAGGTCTCCGTCTGGAAGAACGACGCGCTGACCCGGACGGTGCCCGTGAGGCCGGATGGCAAGATCTCGCTCCCCCTCGTGAACGACGTGCAGGCCGCGGGGCGCACCGCGCTCGAGCTCCGCGATGACCTCGTACAGAAGCTCACGGAGTACATCCCGAGCCCGGAGGTCTCCGTGATCGTGTCCGACGTCCGGAGCTTCAAAGTGTCGGTCATGGGCGAAGTCGTCCACCCGGGGCGCTTCGAGCTCAAGAGCTGGACGACCGTGCTGGACGTCCTCGCCCTGGCCGGGGGGTTCACCCAGTTCGCCACGCGCTCGAGGATCGTCATTCTTCGTCCCGAGAGAACGACGATGAAGCGGATTCCCTTCAACTACAACAAGCTGGCCGGAGAGCAGGAGAACTTCTACCTCCGGAACGGCGACATCGTCCTGGTGCCGTAAGGCTCACCGATGGCGGACGAGACACGGAAAGACCTGGACGGGGTGCTGGCCGTCTGGAGCCGGCGCAAGTGGCTGGCGATCCTGGCGTTCGCCGCCCCCATGGCGGCCGCCGCCAGTCTCATCACCTTTCTCCCGAACCTGTATCGGTCCACGGCCACGGTCCTGGTGGACCGCCAGCAGATCCCCGAGACCTTCGTGCGGTCCACCGTGACCAGTGCCCTCGAGACCCGGCTCCAGACGATCAGCCAGGAGATCCTGAGCCGCTCGCGACTGGAAGCCCTGATCACCCGCTTCGCCCTCTACCCCGATCTGTGGACGCAGGCCCCATCCGAGGAAGTCATCAAGCGCATGCGCGGGGACATCAAGCTCGAGCTCAAGGGGGTCGAGGCCAGAGGTCAGCGCGAGGCCACGGTGGCCTTCACGATCAGTTATCAGGGCAATGAGCCGGCCACGGTCTCGCTCGTCACCAATACCCTCGCGTCCTTCTACATCGAGGAGGACTTGAAGGCGCGTGGGCGTCAGGCGACCGGCACCGCGGAGTTTCTCAAGGTCCAGCTCGAGGAAACGAAGAAGCGGCTCGACATTCATGAGCAACGGGTGAGCGAGTTCAAGCGGCGCCACCTGGGCGAGCTGCCCCAGCAGATGGAGGCCAACCTCGCCACCCTCGAACGGCTCCACGCGCAGCTTCGCCTGAACGCCGACAGTCAGACGCGAGCCTCGGAGCGCCGGCAGGCGTTGTCGAGTCAGCTCGCCGAAGCCGATTCCCTCCTGGTCGCCGCGGCAGCGGCGCCGGGCGGGCCAGGAGCCCCGCGCGAAACCTCCGAGGCCCGCTTGGCCCGGTTGAAGCAAGAGCTGACACGGCTCCGCACTCAGTTCAGCGCGAAGTACCCGGACGTCGTCCTGCTGGCCGCGGAGGTGACCGCGCTCGAGCGCGAGGTCGCTGATGCCAAGGCCCACGAGCTCAAACCGGAAGAGAACCCGGCGACTCCGCCGGTCACCCCCCTCACGCCGTATGTGCTCCGCCTGAAAGAGGCCCTGAGCGAGGCGGAGACGGACATCAAGGTTCTCAAGGGCGAGGAACGCCGGCTTCGAGACGGGATCGCCGCCTATCAGGGCCGGGTGGAGAACGTGCCGCGACGGGAACAGGAGTTCAGGGAGCTCTCCCGCGACTACGAAAGCACCCGCGAGCTCTACAGCTCGCTGTTGAAGCGCTACGAGGAGGCCCAGCTCGCCGAGAGCATGGAGCAGCGCCAGAAGGGCGAACAGTTTCGCGTGCTCGACCCGGCGATCCCGAACTCTGAGCCGGCCGCGCCCAACCGGTTCCGGTTGCTCCTCATGGCTCTGATGGGATCGCTCGGCCTGGCCGTCGGCGCCGTGGTCGTGGCCGAGCGCGTCGACACGTCCTTCCACACGGTCGACGATCTCCGGGCGTTCAGTACCGTGCCGGTGCTGGTCAGTATTCCGCGGATCATCACCCGGACCGACCGCCGCCGAAGCCAGTGGCGCGCGCGACTCGCCGCCAGCGCCGCCCTCATTGGCCTCGTCATGATCGTCGGTACCGCCTACTTCGTCGCCAGCGGAAACGAGCACCTCGTCTCGGTTCTGGCGCGGCGGGGTGGCTCCTAGGAACCGCCGCATGTACCTGACGTTCTACGGACTCGCAGAGAAGCCCTTCAACGCGACCCCGGATCCCAGATTCCTCTACCTGAGCCCGGCGCATCGTGAGGCGCTCGCTCAGCTCCTCTACGGGGTCCGGGAGCGGAAGGGATTCATCGTCCTGACGGGCCACGTGGGCACGGGAAAGACCACCCTGCTGCACGCGCTTCGTCAGCGGCTCGACAGACAGACGGCGATCTCCTTCGTCGTCCATTCCACCCTGCCCTTTGACGGCATTCTCGAGTACGTCCTCGAGGACCTGGGGATCGCCAAGGGCGGGGAGTCACGGGCGCAGCGGCTCATCGCGCTGAATCACTTCCTCATCGAGCGCGAGCGGACGGGCGAGAACACGCTCCTCATCCTGGACGAAGCGCAGAACCTGGCCCCCGCGACGCTGGAACAGATCCGACTGCTCTCGAACTTCGAAACCCCGACGACCAAGCTCCTGCAGATCCTGCTGGTGGGGCAGCCGGAGCTCAAGGCCAAGCTCCAGCTTCCCGAACTCGCGCAGCTTACGCAACGGATCGGGTTGCGCTGCCAGATCCCGCCGCTGACGCTGCACGAGATCCGCGAGTACATCCGGACCCGACTGCGCATTGCGGGCGCGCGTGACCTGGGCTTGTTTAGCGATCCCGCGGTGGACCGGATCGCGACATATTCGGGCGGGATTCCACGGCTCATCAACATCGTCTGCGATCACTGCCTCCTCTTCGGCTATGCCGATCAGAAACGCCAGATCGATCGGCCCATCGTCAACCAGGCGATCGAGTATCTGGAGGAGGGCACGCAAGCACCGCGCAAGGTCTGGCGCCTCCGCGGCTTGAAGCCTCGGCGCCTCGCCCGGTGGGCGGTCGGAACCCTGGCCGTGGCCCTCGCCAGTACCGTCGTGGGCCTCGCCCTGGCGCCTGACACCGCCGTGCTGGGCCTTGTGCAATCGGTTCGTTACCTCCTGGACCCATGAGTAAGTTCTTCGAAGCGCTCGAGCGCGCCGAGCAGGAGCGGGCCGTTCGCTTTCAGGCCGCACCTTCCGAGCCAACGAACGCGCGGGGTCCAGCGGTCCCTGAGACCGCCCTCGACCCCGCCCTCCGGTCAGCGCCCGAGCTTCCGAGGGGCGTCGCCAACGGGCTCGACGAACATCTGGTGAGCCTGCTCGCGCCAACCTCCTTTGAAGCCGAACAGTATCGGGCGCTGCGCCATCTGATCGAACAGCGCGGCAAGTCGACCGCGCTGTCGGTCGTCGCGGTCTCGAGCCCCGGTGTCGCTGATGGCAAGACCACCACCGCCATCAACCTCGCAGGCGCGCTGGCCCAGGCGCCCGACGCACGCGTTCTTCTCATCGACGCCGATCTGCGGGGGGCCGCCGTGGCCGCGCGCCTCGGGTGGGACGCTCGGGTGGGCCCGGGCCTCGCGGACGCGATCCTGGACGCGAGTCTGACTCTGGAAACCGCGGCGCACGCGTGTCCGCACCTGAACCTGTCCGTGCTGCCAGCAGGCCGCCGTCCGTCTGCCACCTACGAAGTGCTGAAGTCGCCTCGGGTCGGGGAGCTCCTCGCAGAGGCTCGTAAGCGGTACGACTACGTCATCCTCGATACCCCGCCCCTCGTGTTGGTCCCCGACTGTCGGGTCATCGAGAAATGGGTGGACGGATTCCTCATCGTGGTGACGGCTCACAGGACGGGCCGCAAGTTCCTGGGGGAAGCGTTGAACCTCGCGGAGCGGACCAAGGTCGTTGGCCTGGTCTTCAACGGAGACGACCGCCACCTCTCGAGGAATTCGTACGGCTCCTACGCGACGCGACTCTCGAAGCGCAACAGGAAATAGACCGCCTCAGACGAGTGACGCCGGTCACCCGAGGTGACGGCGGGGGCGGACGCGTGCAGCCGGAAGCTCGGGCTGCGCGGCATCGGTGAGAAGTCGTTGGTCTCGTACCCGAGAACGGGATGGAGACCAAAGGGGGCGAAGCCTTGTCAGAAATCGTGGCGGAAGCCGTGACCCCGCGCTGGCGGGTCCTCTGGACCCACAGCAACTGCGAGCAGCTCGTCTCTGACCAGCTTGCCGCGAAGGGCTTTGACTTGTTCCTGCCCACCGTCGAGACGTGGTCCCGACGGGGCGGAGTCCGGCGCCTCTCGCGCGTCCCGCTGTTCCGAGGATACCTCTTCCTGCGCCACGTGATGGACAAGGCGAGCTACCTCGAGGTCTACAAGGCGCGCGGGCTCGTGCGCGTCCTCGGAGAGCGCTGGGACCGACTCGACGCCGTCCCGGATACGGAGATCGAGGACATTAAAAGGCTCGTTCACTCCGGCCTCCCGATCTTCCCCCACCCGTATCTCCGCGAAGGGCAGCGCGTGCGTATCACGCGTGGGCCGCTCGCCGACGTCGAGGGGATGGTCGTCCGCGTGAGCCCCAAGAAAGGGCTCCTGGTGGTCTCGGTCAACCTCCTGCGGCGCAGCATCGCCGTCCAGCTCGATTGCACCCTCTTGCAGGCTGCGTAAGGACTCCACGGCAATGTGTGGAATCGTCGGGTACGTCGGCCATCGGGACGCGGTCTCCTTCATCCTGCCCGGCCTCCGGCGCCTCGAGTACCGCGGCTATGACTCGGCGGGGATCGCCACGGTCTCTCGAACCTCGCTCGACGTCCGCAAGACGACCGGCCGGATCGCCGACCTCGAGGCCGTGCTCACCTCAGACCGGCCCACAGGCACCCTGGGCGTCGGCCACACCCGCTGGGCCACCCATGGCCGCCCCTCGGAGGCCAATGCCCATCCCCACCTCGATTGCCACGCCCGGCTGGCCGTCGTTCACAACGGCATCATCGAGAATTATCGGGAGCTCCGCAAAACCCTGGCCGCCGAGGGCCACCGCTTTCGCTCCCAGACCGACACCGAGGTCATCGCCCATCTCATCGAGCGCTACCAGACCAACGGCCTGGCCGCCGCCGTCCTCCGCGCCGCCCGCGACCTCCGCGGCGCCTTCGCCATCGCCTGTATCGCCAGCGCCGCCCCTAACACCCTCGTCGCCCTCCGCCGCGGCAGCTCCCCCCTCGTCGTCGGCTACGGGCGCGGCGAGATGTTCGTCGCCTCCGACATCCCCGCCT
>QHSX01000098.1 GCA_003221695.1 Candidatus Rokuibacteriota bacterium | reverse complement strand
GCGACGCGGACGCTCTCGGTGTCGGGACAATCAGTCCGGACGACCAGGCGATGCTCGGCGCACTCGCCCTCCCCGATCGCTTCCATGGCATTGAGCATGAGATTCAGGACGACCTGCTGCAACTGTACGGAGTCGCCGGTCACGAGCGGCAGGTTGGGGTCGAGGTCGAGCGTGACCGTCACGTTGCGAATGACCGCGTCACTGCTCACGAGCTTCGTCACGCCCTGGATCAGCGCATTGAGGTCGAGCGGCATCGCCTCGGGCTCGCCCTTGCGCAGGAAATCTCGCAAGCGTTTGATGACGTCGCCGGCCCGCTTGGCGTCCTGGATGACATCCCACATGATCGAGCGCAGCTCGTCTCGATCCAGGGGCGTGACGTGGAGAAACCGCTGGGCGGCCTCGGCGTTGGTCAGGATTCCGGTCAGGGGCTGGTTCAGCTCGTGGGCCAACGATGCGGTCAGCTCGCCGATCGTCGTCCTCCGCGTGAAGTGCGCGAGGTCCCGGCGACTGCGCTCGGCGTCGATCTCCGCGCGCTTGCGCTCCGTCACGTCGGTGTGCGAAATGACGGCTCCGCCTTGATGACGGTTCAGGGGCACGACGGACATCGCGAACCAACGGTCGGCGACCGGATCGCCGCACGCGTACTCGAGGGCGAAGCTCGCAAGCGAGCCATCGAGCACCCTCTCGACACCGGCGAGCGCGACCTGCGCGAACGGTACCGCCGCGCTCGCGAGATGCCGGCAGGTCGCGACGTAATTCGCGCCTACCCCGAGCCGCGCGTCCCATGTCGCCTCCTCGGACGGCCGCCGTATCCAGCTCTCGTTCACGGCGATGATCCGGCCTTCGCGATCCAGGACTGCGACGCGGCTGGGCAGGGACGCCAGGATGGCTGACTTCATCCCCTCGCTGGTGCGCAGGGCATTATCGGCTTTCCGGCGGGCCAGGGCGCTCGCAAAGACCCCCGCGACCAACCGCAATCGTTGAACGAGCTCATTCGACCACGTCCGCTCGGCCGTGAGCTTGCCTAACCACAGGGCCCCCAGGGCCACGCCGCCGGCCTCGAGCGGGATGGTCAAGCTCGCCCGGACGTCGAGCCCGGCGCGCGAGCCCGGATCTCGAACGGGTTCCAGCGGCGGCTCGGCCGCGGGCGAGAAGAGTACCAGCTGGTGCCACGGCTCACCCTGCGTCGGGGCCTCCCCTGAATCCTCGAACCGGTGCCGGACTTCCGGATCAGTCCAGGTAGAGGCGACGACGAGCTCCTTGCCTTCGCCGGCGAACTGGAAGAGCAGGACGTGATCGATCCGGAGAAACTCGCCGAGCTGTCGCAGCCAGATCTCGAACGCGCCGTCCATCGAGAGACCAGGCAGGTTCACGAACGACGCGGAGAGGTTCGAGAGTATCTGTTCGAAGCGTAGCCGCTCGCCCAGTGTGTCTTCCGCTCGCCTGCGCTCCTCGATCAGCGCGGCCAGGCACATGAGGGGGATCGCGATCGTGATCAGAAAAATCTGGAGCGGCAGGACGCCTTCGGCGATCGGCAGCGTGCCGAGCGGTCCCCGTCCGTGGGTGGCGCCCCAGATCGACAGCAGCGCCGTCGTCAGCAGTGCGCTGCTGGCGCCACCGGGGCCGAAGCGAACCGCGGCCCAGAGCATGAACGGTAGGACGACGGCAAAGGGCGTTCCCATTGGCCCCGAAAGAGTGCCGCTCTCTGCGGATCCCGTGAACACAGCGATCCCCGCAATCAGGAGCAGCGCGCCGAGACACGCCGCTTCGACCGTGCGGGCGAGCGACATGGGCCAGGGCCAGGCGCTCCCACGGGTGGCGGCGATGACGAGCGCTGGCACGACGGTCAGCTCGGTGAGGGCGTTGGAGAAGAGCCGGGTCTGCCAGACGCTCCAGTACGGCTCCCTCTGAACCGCGGCGACCGCTGCGGCATCCAGGAAGGACGAGAGGAAGGGCGCCACGATGACGGCCGCGATGATGAAGACGACTACCCGGCGCAGCGTGTCGAAACGCCTCGGCGCGTCGCTGAGCCACCGGACGCCGCAGGCTGCGAACAATGCCTCGCTGCAGTTGGTGGCGAAAAGGATCAGCACCAGCGACGTCGGCCATCCGGCCCCCAGCTCTGCGGCCAGATGCGCCGGCAAGGCTGCGAACAGATAGATCCACCAGTGCCGTGGCGGCGCGAGCAACAGTGCGGTCGTCAGGATCGCGTTGGGCGGCCACATGACCGAGGGCGTCATGGGCGGGAACCGAAGGAGAAAGCCAAAATGCGCGCCGACGTAGTAGCCGACGCACACGCCGAGCGCGGCCGCCGCCGTGCGGAGTTCCCGGAAACCCGCAGCCTCTCGGGTCATCGGCTCGATACTGCATCCGTGATCGTCGGGCGGTCAAGTTTTGAAGGCCCCCGGCCCCTTCGGACGATCGGACCGGAGCGACCGGAAACGCGACAACGGCCTTCGACCAAGGTCCCATAGCGCGACCGGGCGCGGGCTGGGAGCATGCGGATCATGACGCGACTCCTTCGGATCGCGCTGGCCGGGCTGCTCGTGCTGTGGACGGTCGGAGCCGCCGCGGCGGGACCGGCCGCCGATCACGTTCATGAATCGATCGATGCGGTGCTGAAGATCCTGGCGGATCCCGACTTGAAGACGAGCCCGAAGACGGTCGAGCGCCGGCGCGCGATCCGGACCGTGGCGAATGAGCTCTTCGACTTCGCCGAGCTCTCGCGACGGAGCCTCGCCACCCACTGGGCGGCGCGCACGC
>QHSX01000099.1 GCA_003221695.1 Candidatus Rokuibacteriota bacterium | reverse complement strand
CGGCTCGATTCCGGGCGCCTTCGCCGGCGGGCTCCTGATCGGGCTCGTGCAGTCGCTCACGCTGCTGGTGCTGCCGTTCCAGCTGCAGAACGTCGGCGTCTTCATCACCTTCCTGCTCGTGCTCTATCTCCGGCCCCAGGGTCTCTTCGGCCAGCGGCTGCGCGCCGTCTGATGCGACGGCTCCTGCCGATCGGGCTGGTCGTCCTCGTCGGCGTCGCGCTGACGTTCACGCTCGCCGAGCGCTACCACCATCGGGTGCTGACGCTCGTGCTCGTGTGGGCCACGATGGGGCTCGCCTGGAACATCATCAGCGGCTACGCGGGCCAGACGTCCTTTGGGCACCAGGCGTTCTTCGGGATCGGCGCCTACGTCACGGTCCTGCTCGTCGTCACCACGGGCCTCACCCCGTGGATCGGGATGGCCGCCGGCTTGGTGGCCGCCGTCGTCGCCGCCGTGCTCATCGGCCTGCCCACGTTCCGGCTCGCCGGCATCTACTTCGCGCTGGCCACCCTCGCCTACCCGCTGATCTTCCGGATCGTCATGGAGTTCCTGGGCTACCAGGAGGTCCCGATCCCGATGATCCGCGACCGCCCCGCGGCGTTCATGCAGTTCCGCGATCCCCGCGCCTACGACCTCCTCGCCCTGGCCGCGCTGGGGGGCACGCTCCTGCTCTCGCACTGGATCGAGGGCTCGCGGCTCGGCTACGCGCTCCGCGCCCTCAAGGCGAACGAGCAGGCGGCGGAGGCGGCGGGCGTGGACACGTTCCGGGCCAAGATGGTCGCCTACATGCTGAGCGCCGCGCCGGCCGCCGTCATCGGCGCCATCTACGCCCACGCCATCCTCTTCGTCGTCACGCCCGACGCCGTCTTCGGCGTGCTCGTGATCGTGCAGACGCTGGTGGTCTGCCTCGTGGGCGGCGTGGGCAGCAAGTGGGGCCCGCTCATCGGCTCGGCCATCATGGTGCCGATGAGCGAGACGCTGGACGCCACCGTCGGCGACCAGCTCCCCGGGATCCAGGGCGTCGTGTACGGCGCGGCGCTCGTGCTCGTGATGCTCTTCGCGCCCGAGGGGATCTACTGGCGGCTCCGCGCCTTGCGTCCGGCGCGGCGCGCGGTCGAGGCGCCGCGCGTGAGTGCGGCGGCGCCACGCCTCGACACGACCGTGGCGGGCCGCACGCCGGTGGAGCGCGGCGCCGCGCTCCTGGAAGTGCGGGGCGTCTCGCAGGCCTTCCTCGGACTGCAGGCGCTCGGTGACGTGAGCTTCAGCGTGCGCGCCGGCGAGATCCTCGGCGTGATCGGACCGAACGGCGCGGGCAAGACCACGCTCTTCAACGTGCTGAACGGGTTCCTGCTGCCCGACGCGGGCCAGGTCCGCTACCGCGATACGCCGATCCACGGCCTGCGCCCGAGCGCGATCTGCCGCCGCGGCATCGGCCGCACCTTCCAAGTCGTTCGCACCTTTCCGCAGCTCACCGTGCTCGACAACGTCATGGTCGGCGCCTTCGCGCACGAGACGTCGCCGCCGCGCGCGCGCGAGCGCGCGCGGGCGGCGATGGCCACCGTCGGACTGGGGCGCGCGGACGACGTCCCCGGCGTGCTCACCACGCTGGATCTGCGGCTCATGGAGCTCGCGCGCTGTCTGGCCAGCGCGCCCGACCTGATCTTGTTGGACGAGCCGCTGGCCGGGCTCGCGCGCGACGGGGTGGAGACCATGGCCGCGCTGGTGCGGCGCGTGCGGGACGCGGGCGTGAGCGTGGTGATCATCGAGCACACGATGTACGCCGTGGTACAGCTCGTCGACCGGCTGGTCGTCCTCGACCACGGCCGCCGGATCGCGGAGGGGGTGCCGAACGACGTCGTGCGCGATCCCGCCGTCATCGAGGCGTACCTGGGCAAGCGCTGGCTCCGCCATGTTGAAGGTCTCGGGACTGGTGGACTGGGGGCGGCCCCCCAGACCCCCCCGCGCTCGGGGCGCCGCGGCGAAGCCGCGTCACCCCGCGATCCATGCTGAAGGTCTCGGGACCGGTGGACTGGGGGGCCCCGACATGGTCCCCCAGACCCCCCAGCGCTCGGGGCGCCGCGGCAAAGCCGCGTCACCCCTCGATCCATGCTCAAGGTCTCCGGACTTAGCGTCTCTTACGGCGGGCTCCACGCGCTGGCCGACGTGTCGCTGGAGGTCGGCGAGGGCGAGTTCGTCACCATCGTGGGGCCGAACGGCGCGGGCAAGACGACGCTGCTCAAGGCCATCGGCGGTGGCGTGGTGCCGGCCGGCGGGCGGATCGAGTACCGCGGCGAGAACATCGCCGGGCGGCCGTCGCACGCGCGCGCGCGACTCGGCATCGCGCACGTGCCGGAGGGCCGCAAGGTGTTCTCCTCGCTGAGCGTGCTCGAGAATCTCGAGATGGGCTCGTACCGGTCGGCGGCCCGGCCGCTGCGCGCCGAGGGCCTCGAGGGCGTCTACCGGCTCTTCCCGGTGCTCCGCGAGCGCCGCACGCAGCTCGCCGGCTCGCTGTCCGGCGGTGAGCAGCAGATGCTCGCCATCGGCCGGGGGCTCATGGCGCGACCCGACCTCCTGCTGCTCGACGAGCCGTCGCAGGGGCTCGGGCCGCGGATCGTCGAGATCATCTTCGAGGCGATCGCGGCCATCCGGCGCGCGCGTCGGTTGACCATCCTGCTCGTCGAGCAGCGCGTCGTCGAGGCGCTCGAGCTCTGCGATCGCGGCTACGTGCTGGAGACCGGGCGGGTGACGCTGGTCGGCGAGCGCGAGACGCTGCTTGCCGACCCGCGCGTGCAGCACGCCTACCTGGGCGCGTGATCGTCAGGCGAGCTCGTCCCTGAGCCTCGGTTTCTGCACCTTCCCCGTCGG
>QHSX01000082.1 GCA_003221695.1 Candidatus Rokuibacteriota bacterium | reverse complement strand
CCCGTCCTCGACAGCCGTGTCCTCACCGTGCCCATCTCCCAGTCCGGGGAAACCGCCGATACCCTGGCGGCCCTCCGCGAGGCCAAGGACCAGGGCTCCCGCGCGGTCGCCATCTGCAATGTGGTCGGCAGCTCCCTGGCCCGCGAGGCCGACGGCGTCGTCTACACCCGCGCGGGCCTCGAGATCGGGGTCGCCTCGACCAAAGCCTTCACGGCCCAGCTCGTCGCGGTCACCCTCCTGGCCCTCAAGCTCGGCCTGGCGCGCAACTTCGCGGATCCCGCGCTCGTGCGCCAGGTGATCAAGGGCCTCGCGGAGCTGCCCGACCTCCTGGCCGTCGTCCTCCAGCAGAGTGACGCCATTCGCCGGATCGCCCAGCGCTTCGTGGACAGCCAGCACTTCCTCTACCTGGGACGCGGGCTCAACTATCCCCTGGCCCTCGAGGGGGCCCTCAAGCTCAAGGAAATCTCCTACATCCACGCCGAAGGCTACCCGGCGGGCGAGATGAAGCACGGCCCCATCGCCCTCATCGATTCGCGGATGCCCGTCGTCGCCATCGCCCCGAGGGGCGCGACGTACGAGAAGATGACCAGCAACATCGAGGAAATCAAAGCGCGCGACGGGATCGTGATCGCCATCGCCACTGAAGGCGACGGGGAGATGGCGGCCAAGGGCGATCTCGTCATCTCCGTCCCGCCTGCTCCGGAGTGGCTCCAACCCATCCTGTTGGCCCTCCCCCTCCAGCTCCTGGCGTATCACCTGGGAGTGCTGCGGGGCGCGGACGTCGACCAGCCGCGCAACCTCGCCAAAAGCGTGACGGTGGAGTAGATGGCTCTGACGCTGGCTCTCCTGGAGGGCGGCTCATTCTTTGTCGCGGTCTGCGCCATGATCTTCCTCTGGACGGACCCGTTCTCTCTCGAGCGGAGGGATGTCCTCGTCGTCCTGCGTCAGGCCTTCGGCCTCGCCCTTTGCTGTATCATCGCGTTCTACTACAACGATCTCTACGATTTTCGCATCGCGCGAACGTTCGCCCACTTCGCATCCCGGCTGATGCGCGCCTTGGGCGTCGCCTTCATCCTCGTCGCCATCTTCTATGCGCTCGTTCCAGATGCCAGGATCGCGGGAGGGCTCTTCATCTCGAGCTTCGTCATCGTCATCGGTCTTCTCCTGCCGCTCCGCGCGCTCTCCTATGCGATCCTCCGCAGCCGCCTCTTCATGGAACGCGTCCTCATTCTCGGCACCAGTGAGCTGACCGTGAAGCTCATCCAGGAGATCGAGGCCCAGCCGCACTGCCGGTACGCGGTGATGGGCGTCGTCGACGACCTGAACCGTCACGACGAGTTTCCCCCCTCGATTCCCCTCCGTGGGCCCCTGGAGCAGCTCGAGACGATCATCGAAGAGCTCCGGCCCCATCGGATCGTCGTGGCCCTGGCGGAGCGGCGCGGGCAGCTGCCCTACCGTCAGTTGTTAGAGGCCCGGGTTCGCGGTATCCCCGTCGAAGACGGCGCGGAGATGTATGAGCGCTTGACCGGCAAGCTCGCCATCGAGTCGCTCACGCCGAGCTATCTCACCTATTCGAAGGACTTCAAGAAGGCCCGGCTCGAGCTGGCGGCCAGTCGAGCGTTGAGTCTTCTGTTCTCCGTCGTCGCGCTGGTGACGCTCGCTCCCCTCCTCGCCCTCATCGCCCTGGCGATCAAGCTCGATTCGCGGGGCCCGCTCTTCATCGTCCAGGATCGCGTCGGCATGCGCGGCAAGCCGTTCACACTGGTCAAGTTTCGCACCATGCACCCGGTGGCCAATGAATCCTCGGTGTGGTTCCAGGACAACTCCGCCCGCGTCACCCGGGTCGGACGATGGCTGCGGAAGTTTCGCCTCGACGAGATCCCGCAGTGCTTGAGCATTCTCCGCGGTGATCTCAACCTCGTCGGGCCACGGCCGCACCGGGTTCCGAAATTCGAGTTGTTCGCCACTCAGATCCCCTACTTCTCGCTGCGGTCGATGGTCCCACCGGGTCTCACCGGGTGGGCCCAGGTGCGCCACGGCTACGCTAGCAATCTGGAGGAAGAGATCGAGAAGGTGCGGTACGACCTCTACTACATCAAGCACCTCTCACTGGGGCTGGATCTCCGTATCCTGTTCGATACCGTCAAGATCGTCTTGCGTGGCCGGGGTTCCGCGGCTTCCCCTCACGATCGTCCGATCATCCTCGGGCCGACAAACGGTCATCCGGCCTCCCGGCTCGAGCGGATCGCACCGAAGTAATCCGGCACGGCCGGTCCAACGGCACAACGACCACTACCATGTGCGGCATCGTCGGTAAGATCTATCGCGAGCGCGAGCGGCCCGTGGAGTCCGCGGCGGTCGCCGCCATGTGTGCGACCCTCGTCCACCGGGGTCCGGACGACGACGGCGTCTATCTCGAGGGTAACGTCGGCCTCGCCATGCGGCGCCTCGCGATTATCGATCTCGACACCGGCAAGCAACCCATCCACAACGAAGATCGGACCGTGTGGACGGTTTACAACGGCGAGATCTATAACGTCCCCGAACTCCGGCGCGAGCTGGAAGCACGCGGCCACCACTTTTACACACGCACCGATACCGAGATCCTCGTCCACCTGTACGAAGATCACGGGCTCGACTTCGTCCGCTACCTCAACGGCATGTTTGCGATCGCTCTCTGGGATGCGGGTCGGCGCCGACTCGTTCTGGCGCGGGATCGACTGGGGATCAAACCGCTCTACTACGCGCCGCTCCAGGATCGACTTCTCTTCGGGTCGGAAGTGAAGGCGCTGCTCGCCGACGGCCTTCGACCGACGGTCGATGTCGAGGCGCTCAGCCTCTACCTGTCGCTGCTCTACATCCCAGCCCCCCACACCATTTACCGCGAGGTCAGGAAGCTCGAACCCGGTCACCTCCTGGTCTGGCAGAACGGCGGGCTGATCAATCGCCGATACTGGGACCTCGCGCAGATTCAGCCCTGCGACGGCGCCGTCCGTCCCGCGGCAGTGCGGGCCGAGCTCCTCTCGCTCCTCACGGATGCCATACGGCGGCAGCTGGTCTCGGACGTTCCCCTGGGGACATTCCTGAGCGGCGGGCTCGATTCGAGCACCGTCGTCGCCCTGACTCGCCAGGTCCATAGCGGCTCCCTGAAGACCTTCTCGATCGGCTTCGACGACCCGTCCTACGACGAGCGGGCGGATGCGCGGCGCATCGCCCGAGCGTTCGAGACGGACCACACCGAGCTCACCGTCACCCCGGATGTCGCCGACCTGGTCCCGAAGCTCGTGCACCACTTCGATGAGCCTTTCGCCGACTCCTCGGCCATCCCCACCTACTACCTTTCGCAGCTCACGCGGCGCCACGTGACGGTCGCGCTGGGCGGGGACGGGGGCGACGAGCTCTTCGCCGGGTACGTCACCTACCAGGCCGACAAGCTCGCGCGACTCTACGAGCGACTTCCGGCGGCGCTCACGCGCCGAATCCTTCCCGCGCTCGCGGGCCGTCTGCCGGTGTCCGAGGGCAAGGTCAGCCTCGACTTCAAGGCGCGTCGCTTCGTGGCCAACGCCCTCCAGGAGCCGGCACGCCGCCACTACGCGTGGAAGGCCTTCTTCGACGACGGCCTCAAGCGGGACCTCCTGTGCGATGCCGTCCTCACCCGGCTCGAGGGCCGCCTCGACCCCTTCCCGCTTCTCCGTCGGTACTACGACGAGGTCGGCCATCACGACGCGCTCAACCGGTTTCTGTACACGGATACCAAGGTGTACCTGGCCGACGACATCCTCACGAAAGTGGACCGAATGAGCATGGCGCACTCTCTCGAGGTCCGGGTGCCCCTGCTCGACCACCGCGTCGTCGAGTTCATGTTCCGCCTTCCCGGCCATCTCAAGATGCCCGGCCTCGGGCTGAAGCACCTCTTGAAGCAAACGATGCGCGGCATCCTGCCCGAGGAGACCCTCCGCAAGCGCAAGGCGGGGTTCAGCGTTCCGCTGGCCGCCTGGCTCAAGCGAGAGCTCAGGCCTCTCGTCGAGGAGTACCTCTCGCCGAGCCGGATACGGCGCGACGGCTTCTTCCGGCCGGAGACGACGTCACGTCTGGTGACCGATCACATGGCCGGCCGCGCCGACTACAGCCGGAACATCTGGGCGCTCCTGCTCTTCGGCCTGTGGCTCGAGCGTGATGCGCGCACACCGGCGATCCCGATCGCTGCAATCCACCGAAACGGGCGAGCACCCGTCCTTGAAGGACGTTCGATTCCCACACACTGGCCCAGGCCGTCCTGGAGCTGACAAGGGAGGCGCACGAAATGAGTGAGTCGCGTCTGGCCGATCACATCCGCAACCGTTCCGCCCGCGTCACCGTGATCGGGCAAGGCTATGTTGGCCTGCCCCTCGCCGTCGAGTTCGGACGGGCCGGATTCCGCACGACCGGGCTGGACACGGACCTCGACCGGGTCACGGCCCTCAACGCCGGCCAGTCGCACAGCCCGGACGTGGACAGCAACACGCTGCGCTCCCTGATCCGGGACGGCCGCTACGAAGCGACGTCGGATGCCTCGGTCCTCGAGGGCAGCGACGTTACGATCATCTGCGTGCCGACGCCGCTCCGGAAGTCCAAGGACCCGGACATCTCGTTCGTGGTCGCGGCCGCCGAGAAGGTGGCCGCCCGCTTCAGGCCGGATCAGCTCGTGATTCTGGAGTCGACGACCTACCCCGGGACGACGGAAGAGCTGCTTGTTCCCATGTTCGAGGCGCGCGGCGCGCGGATCGGCGTCGATCTCTTCCTCGCGTTCTCGCCGGAGCGGATCGACCCCGCCAACGGGAAATTCTCCCTCGGGCAAATTCCGAAGGTGGTGGGTGGCGTCACGTCCGCCTGCAGCCGGATGGCGGCCCTGCTCTACAGCCAGATCATCGACCGGGTCCTCGAGGTCTCGAGCCCGAAGGTCGCCGAGCTGGCCAAGCTCTACGAGAACACCTTCCGGAACGTCAACATCGCGCTCGCCAACGAGTTCGCCCTCATGGGCCGTCGGCTCGGAGTGAACATCCGGGAAGTGATCGAGGCCGCCGCCACCAAGCCGTTCGGCTTCATGCCCTTCTACCCGGGACCGGGAATCGGCGGCCATTGCATCGGGATCGATCCTTTCTACCTTGCATGGAAGATGCGCCTGAACGGGTACGAGTTCCGCTTCCTCCACCTGGCCGACGAGATCAACCGCTCCATGCCCGAGTACGTCGTCGAGCTGGTGACCGAGGCGCTCAACGGCCGGCGCCGCTGTCTGAACGGCGCCGAGATTCTGGTCCTCGGGGTCGCCTACAAGCGCGGGGTCGGAGACATCCGCGAGTCGCCGTCGCTCGAGGTCATCGCCAAGCTTCAGGAGAAGGGCGCCCAGGTCTTCTATGCCGATCCCTACGTGCCGTCGGTCGTCCTCGACGGCAACACGCTCAAGGCGGTGGACCTCACCGATCGGCAGTTGGCCGGCGCCGACTGTGTCGTGATTCTGACCGACCACGCGGAGTTCGACTATCGGCACATCATCGAGACCGCCTCGCTCGTGGTCGATACCCGGAACGCCACGTGGGGCATCCCCGCGCCAGCGGACCGTGTCGTGACGCTGTAGGCGGCATCCGTCCGTGAAGATCGTCAACGTCGTGGGGGCGCGGCCCAATTTCGTGAAGATGAGTCCACTCATCCGGGAAATGCTGCGCCATCCGACGATCGTCCCGACGCTCGTTCACACCGGTCAGCACTACGACGACGCGATGTCGGCGCGGTTCTTCGCCGAGCTGGAGATCCCGGCACCGGACCACAACCTCGGTGTCGGATCGGGCTCCCACGCCATCCAGACTGCGCAGGTCATGCAGCGTCTGGAGCCGCTGCTGACCTCGGTACGACCCGACCTCGTCCTCGCCGTCGGCGACGTGAACTCCACCCTGGCCGCCGCCATCACCGCCGTCAAGCTCGGCCTCCCGCTCGTCCACGTCGAGGCGGGGCTCCGCAGCTTCGACCGGGCGATGCCGGAAGAAATCAACCGCCTGCTCACGGACGCCGTCGCGGATCTGCTCTTCGTCACCGAGGAAGACGCCCGGGTCAACCTTCTTCGGGAGGGCGTCGCGCCCGCGAAGATCCATTTCGTCGGCAATGTCATGGTCGACGCGCTGCTGGCGTTCAAGCCGCGCTGGGAGGCCTCGCCCATCCTCGACCGGCTGCCACTCGACGGAAAGCGCTACGCGGTCCTGACGCTGCATCGCCCCACGAACGTGGACGACCCGGACACCCTGAACGAGCTCCTCGGCGCCCTCCAGGAAATAGGCCGTCACCTCCCGATCGTCTTCCCTGTCCATCCCCGGGTCAGGCCACGGCTGGCGCTCGGCGCGTCGGCTTCGAACCGCGGACTCGTCTGCCTACCGCCGCTCGGCTACCTCGACTTCGTTGCCCTCATGAGTCGGGCCCGCCTCGTCCTGACCGATTCCGGCGGCGTCCAGGAAGAGACGACGATGCTCGGAGTCCCGTGCCTCACCCTCCGCGACAACACAGAGCGCCCCGTCACGGTCAGCCACGGGACCAACCGGGTGATCGGGACCCGGCCTCAGCGCATCGTCGAAGAAGCGCTTCGCGTCCTCGACGACCCGCCGCGCCCGGTCGCGCCTCCGCCGCTGTGGGACGGCCGAGCCGCGCAGCGAATCGTCCGGATTCTGCTCGGGCAGGGTTCCGATCCAGCGCCCGGCACGCCAGAGTCGGTGGCGCACGCTCCCCTGCTGTCGGGACGCGGCGCATGACCACGCTGTCTCAGCGGGAGTGGTGGCGACGGCGTGCCACCCTCACGTCCGCCCCGCGAAGGGCCGAGCCAGTCCCGGCGGACGGCGTGTCGGCGGCCAGCGCGATCCCCTTCCGCGCCCTGATGACCTTTACCGCCATCCTGCTGCTGGCGCCGCAGAACTATGTGCCCATTCTCGCTTCGTTTCGGATCGCGCTCGTCGTCGCCGCCGTGGGGATCGGCACTCACGTCTACGACCGGTTTCGTCACGGGCAGCCGCTCACGATCATGACCCGGGAGATCCGCCTCACGGGCTGGCTCCTCGGATGGACCCTCGTGACCCTTCCGTTCTCGTCCTGGCCCGGGGGCAGTCTCGCGATGCTCCTCGACCTCTATCTCAAGGCACTCGCGATCTTCCTGCTGATCGCCAACACGGTGAACAGCGTCACCCGGCTCCGGCTGATAGCCGGAGGCTTGACGCTCATGGCGGTGCCGATCGGCTTGACCGGAGTGGAGAACTTCCTGTCGGGAGCGTACCTCTGGGGCGGAGACAGCCAGTCCGCCAGCCGCATCCTCGGCTACGAGGCGCCGCTCACGCAAAATCCCAACGACCTCGCCCTGATCCTCAACCTGATCCTGCCGCTCACCCTGGCGCTCGTCTTCATCGCGCGCGGGGCGACGATCAGGGCGGCACTCCTCCTCGCCGTCGGTCTGGAAGCCAGCGCGGTCATTATGACCTTCTCCCGCGCCGGCTTCCTTTCGCTCGCGACCATCGTCGGCAGTTACCTGTGGATAATCCGACGGCGCCCCGAACGCGCCTGGGCGTACGCCGGCCTCGTCGTCGCCGTCCTGTGCCTTCCGCTGTTGCCCGGCAAGTATTTCTCGCGTCTGGCAACGATCAGCGACATCGAAGCCGATGCGACCGGCTCGGCCCAGCAACGGTACCAGCAACAAGTGATGTCGGTGCGGTACGTGCTGGCTCACCCCATCGTCGGAGCCGGAGTGGGAATGGACGCCCTCGCCATGAACCAGACGTTTGGCTCCTGGCAGAACATCCACAACGTGTACCTCCAGTACGCGACCGACCTCGGCCTCCCCGGGCTGCTCCTCTTTCTCCTGCTCCTTCGCGAGAGCATCAGAAGTGCCCGGTCCGTCCAGCGCCGCTCCGCCAAGATCCCAGAGTCGCGCGATCTGTTCCACCTCGCCACCGGCATCCAGACGAGCCTGCTCGCCTTTGCCGTCTCGGCGTTCTTCTCTCCGGTCGCGTACCACTTCCACTTCTACTACTTCGCGGGGCTGGCCGTCGCCGTGAAGGCCGTGGACGCGGCCGCGGCGCGCGCGCCGCGGCCGGCAGAGGCGAGATAGCTCGTGCCGCGCGTGAGCCTCCTGAAGTTCTTGACGACCTTCGTCGAGGGCGGGACGGAAGGTCAGGTGATGAACCTCGTCGACCGGCTCGATCTCTCACGGTTCGCCGTGCGCTTCGCCTGCTTCAACCGTACGGGCCGTTTTCTCCCCTTGCTCGACGCGCGCGCGATCCCGGTGACGCAGTACACGATCAAGCGGCTCTACGGCGTCCGGGCGCTAAAGGAACAGTGGCGGCTGGCGAACGAAATACGCCGCCACCGCGTCGACATCGCTCACAGCTACAACTTTTACGGCAACGTCTTCGCGATCCCTGCCGCCCGGCTCGCCCGGGCGCCCGTCGTCGTCGCGTCCATCCGGAGCATGGGCGAGCTGTACACGCCCCTTCAGCAGCGGGTGCAGCGACACGTCTGCCGCCTGGCGGACTGCATCCTGACGAACGCGGATGCGATCCGCCAGTCGCTCATCGCCGAGGGTTACGACGCCGCGAAGATCACCGTGATCCGCAACGGTATCGACGTGGCGAGCCAGCGGCGCACGCCGAATGGCGGGCAGCGATTCCGGCGGGAGTTCGCCCTCCCGGCGGACGCTCCGATCGTCGCCGTGCTGGCGCGATTGAGTCCCGTCAAGGGCATCGAGTACTTCCTCCAGGCCGCCGTCCTCGTCGCCCGACGGTTCGCTGACGCGCGCTTCGTCGTCGTGGGAGGCAGCACCCTCGCCAACGACCGCCGGCACGCGCCAAGGGATTACCGAGACGAGCTGGAGGCGATGGCGAAGCGTCTGGGCCTCGAGGGGCGCGTGGTCTTCACCGGGGTGCGAAGCGACGTCGCGGACGTCCTGTCGCAAGTCGCGGTCTCCGTGCTGCCCTCGCTCAGCGAGGGCGTGTCGAACACCGTCCTCGAGTCCATGGCGGCCGGCGTCCCGGTCGTCGCCACGCGGGTCGGAGGCATTCCCGAGGCGATCGAGGACGGGGAAACCGGCCTCCTGGTGCCTCCGCGCAACTCGGCAGCCCTGGCCCACGCGATCGGCGTGTTGCTCGAGGATCGCCAGCTGGCCACGCATCTGGGCCAGGCCGGGCAACGGCGGATCGCACGGGAGTTTCAGCTGGACCGCTCGGTGCGTGAGACCGAGAACCTCTATGTCGAGTTGCTCGAGCGGGCCCGCGAGCGTGGTCCGCAAGACGGAGCTCCTCGACGCGGCGCTGCTCGAGCGCATCGAACGGCGGAGAGCGCCTGCCGGAAGCTCACCCCATGACGGCCGCGTCCTTCGCCGCCGCTGCCGCCGCATCCGCAACACGCCCGCTAGGAGGAAAACTCGCATGAAAACCACTATCGGTCCCGCGCGATCGAGCATCGCCCCACTCGAGGAACGCATCGACCGCGCGATCCATGGCGTTCTCGCTGCGTTCCCCGACGCTCAACGACTCTCCCCCGACGAGCGCCGGGGGATCCTCGCTCGCTACACCGCGGTGCTCGAGGGCAATTTCATTTACTGGATGACTGCCGCCTATCTCGCCGTCACGACAGACCAGGCCCACGCGATCATCCGGGCCAACCTCCTCGAAGAGGTGCGTGACAATCACCCGGGGATGCTGCGGCGGTTCGCCATCGCCGCCCAGGCGGTGCCGACGGATTCGGATGCGCTGGCGGTCCATCGGAATCTGCAGAACGTCCGCCTGTTCGTGGCCCGGCTCTCGGCGGTGAAGCTCCTGCTCATGATGGCCTTCTTCGAGGGTTGGATCACCCGGTTCATGCCTTACTTGGCGGAGCTCGCCAGATACCAGGGCTCGGCGGAGCGCGAGTACACGGACGTGCACGGCGTCTGCGACGTCGTCCATACGCAAGAGCTCTTCCGCGCGCTCGAAGGGGAAATGACGCAGGCGCCCGAGCCGCTGCCGCCCGCGACGGAGCTCCTCGAGGGCGTCGATCTCCTGCAGGCGCTGATCCACAGCATCGCGCAGCCCCCGCGCGGGGTCATCCCCGAAGGGGTCGGAGGGTCTCGATGAAGGTCGATGTCATGTCCGTCAGGGCTACGGTCCTCTCGCATTTCGAGCAAGTCGCCAAGGAACAACGCAAGAGCCTGGCGCCGTTGTCAGACGATCTCGTGCTCGTGGATTCGGGTCTCGACTCGCTGTGCCTCGCCATCATCGTCGCGCGTCTCGAGGATGCGCTCGGCGTCGACCCGTTCAACGCTGCCGACGGCGACTTTCCGGTGACCCTGGGTGATTTCATTCAGTTGTACGCGAATGCCGCTCGCTGACGCCGGCGCGCTCTGGCCCGCGGTGAGCGCCGCCGGCCGCCTGGCCGACCGCGCGCTGTGGGGAGCCGGAGCGAGCGTCACGCTGGGCGAGCTGGTCC
>QHSX01000081.1 GCA_003221695.1 Candidatus Rokuibacteriota bacterium | reverse complement strand
CGGGCGAGCCCGAGCTCGCGCGAGCGCCCGGAGAGCACGAGGGTCGGCGGCCCGCCACGCTCGCGCCGCACCTCCAGCTCGCGCCAGCTCATGCCGAGCCGGAGTCCCGTGCCGAGCGCCTTGAGCCCGGCCTCCTTGGCGGCGAAGCGCGCGGCGAAGTGCGGCACCGGATCGCGCCGGGCGCGGCAGTACGCGATCTCCGCCTCGGTGAAGACGCGCCGCAGGAACCGGTCCTGCCAGCGGTCGATCACGTCGCGCATGCGCGGGATGTTGACGAGGTCCACGCCGATGCCGTTGACCCGCATGGCGGCTCACTCACCGATCTGGGCCCGGATGAGCCCCGCGAGCTCGTCCGCCATGGCGCCGACGCGCGCGGCGTCGGCCCCCTCGACCATCACTCGCGCCAGCGGTTCCGTGCCCGAGTAGCGGATGAGGATGCGCCCGGCGCCGTCCATCTCGCGCTCGAACGCCGTGACGCGCTCGGCGAGCCCGGCGAGGGACTCGATCGGCGGCTTCGCCTTCACGACGACGTTGCGGAGGACCTGCGGGAATTTGGAGAGGCCCCCGGCGAGCGTGGCGAGCGGCTCGCCCGTCTCGGCGGCGACGCCGAGCAGGGCGAGCCCCGAGAGGATGCCGTCGCCCGCGGGCGAGTGGTCGAGGAACAGGAGGTGCCCGGACTGCTCGCCGCCGAGGTTCGCGCCGAGGCGCTGCATCTCCTCGGACACGTAGCGGTCTCCCACCTGAGTCTTGACCACGCGGATGCCCGCGGCGCGGAGCGCCTGGTCCAGGCCGAGGTTGGCCATGACGGTCGTGACGATCACGTTCCCCTTCAACCGACCACGCCCGGCGAGGTGACGGCCCGCGATCGCCAGCGCGTAGTCCCCGTCGCGGATCTCACCCGTATGATCGACGGAGATCAGCCGGTCGCCGTCGCCGTCGAACGCGAAGCCGACCGACGCGCCCTTCGAGCGTACGACGCGCTGCAGCCGCTCGGGGTGAAGCGCCCCGCAGCCGGCGTTGATATTCCGGCCGTCGGGGCGGGTGCCGATCGTCAGGACGCGCGCGCCGAGCCGCCGGAAGACGCGCGGCGCCACGCGATAGGTCGCGCCGTGGGCGCAGTCGAGCACGACGGTGAGCCCGCCGAGGTCGAGCGGGAAGGCCCTGCAGAGGAAGTCGACGTAGTCCGCCTCCGCGCGCGCGTGGGTGACGAGGCGGCCGATCCCGGCGCCGCGCGCCCGGGGCGCGCGGTCCTCGCCCTGGAGGCCCTGCTCGATCTCGTCCTCCCAGGCGTCGGGGAGCTTCGTCCCCTCGGAGGAGAACAGCTTGATGCCGTTGTCCTCGAACGGGTTGTGGGACGCGCTGAGCACGATGCCGCCGTGGGCGCCGAGCTTCTTCGTGAGGAGCGCGATCGCGGGGGTCGGGAGCACGCCGACCGCGTAGCACTCGGCGCCGGCGGAGAGCAGGCCCGCCACGAGCGCGGACTCGAGGAGCGGCCCCGACAGGCGCGTGTCGCGTCCGATGACGAGCCGCACGCGGTCGGTGGCGTGCTCGCCGAGGAGCGTCGCGACGAGCTGGCGCCCGACCCGGAACGCGAGGTCAGGCGTGAGCGGGTCCTCGTTGGCGACGCCCCGAATGCCATCGGTGCCGAACAGGCGCGTCACCGGCTCGCCCCCTCCCCTCGTGCCCCACGCATCGGCCCCTCCGCCTTGATCTCGACGGTGACCTGCACCTTCCGCTGGTCCGTCAGGTACACGGACTCGGGCAGCGCGAGTCCCACGCTCTGCGACACGGTCTCGCGCCGGCCGGCGATGTCGACCGGGACGGTCTCCACGGTCGTCCGTCCTTCGATTGTAGAGCGAGGGCCCTTGACCTGCACAGTGGAGGGCTCGACGGTCACCCGATGGATCACGTGATCGGGTTCCGGGGCGCCCCGGATCTGCGGCACCACCTGCAGCGTCTTTGCGACCGCGGCGGCGAGCGTCACCGGGAGGCGGTTCGGTGTCACGCGTCTCACCGTGACCCCGGGCGGCGCCTCCACCAGGTCGGGCGAGAGAGCCGCGACGTTTTCGCCCTCGTGCATCCCGGCCACGCTCACGCGCGCCCGGACGGCGCCCGGCGTGAGACGCGCGACGGCCCAGCGGCTCGCCTCGAGCTCGAC
The DNA here is from genome assembly GCA_003221695.1 of Candidatus Rokuibacteriota bacterium. Taxonomy (GTDB): domain Bacteria; phylum Methylomirabilota; class Methylomirabilia; order Rokubacteriales; family CSP1-6; genus 20CM-2-70-11. The sequence goes on along the minus strand of QHSX01000081.1, from coordinate 8,491 downwards.
CTGGACGCTGTCGCGAGGCCGTCCGACGAGCACGAGGTCGGCGCCGAGGCCCGTATACTCGACGATGGCGGGGGTGGCGAGCTGGCTCTTCCCGCTGCCCACGACGACGAGCCAGAGGGCGAAGGCGATCACGACCGACAGGATCTTCAGCTCCCAATTGGCGACGAGGCGCCTCAGCATTGGGGCGCGCCCGCTCAGGCGTGCTTGCCCGGGAGCGGCAGGAGGCGACGCAGCACGAGCCAGACCGACGCGCGGCCCGCCGGCTCGGGCGATTCGCCGATCAGCGTGAGGAGACGCGCCCGGAGGCTCCCCGGCTCCACGGGAGAGTCCATCTCGCCCTCGACCGCGAGCGAGACGCGCCCGGTCTCCTCCGAGACGACGACCGCGAGCGCGTCGGTCTCCTCGGTGATCCCGAGCGCCGCCCGGTGGCGCGTGCCGAGCGCCCGGCCCACCTCGAGGTTGCGCGAGAGCGGGAGGAAGCAGCCGGCCGCGGCGATGCGCGTCCCCTGGATGAAGACGGCGCCGTCGTGGAGCGGCGAGTACGGCAGGAAGACGCTCACCAGGAGGTCGGCCGACACCTGGGCGTCGAGCGGCACCCCGAGCTCCGCGTACTGGCGGAGCCCGGTGGAGCGCTCGACGACGAGCAGCGCGCCGATGCGCCGCCCCGACAGCGACTCCACCGCGCTCACGATCTCGTCCGTCACGTGCGCGCGCTCCTCGCCCGACGCGCCGAGCAGGGCCTGGCCGACACGCCCCTGGCCGAGGCTCGCGAGCGCGCGCCGGAGCTCCGGCGCAAAGAGCACGACGAGGGCGATGACCCAGAACGACCAGAAGTTGTCGAGCAGCCACACGGTCGAGTAGAGCTCGAGCTGCCGAGCCAGGAGCGACGCGGCCGCGAGCGCACCGAGGCCGATCATCATCTGCACCGCGCGCGTGCCCCGGAACATGACCAGGATACGGTAGATCACGATCGCGACGAGGAGGATGTCGAGCGCGTCACGCCAGCGGAAGGCGGCGAGCGGATCGCTCACGGCGCCCCCGCCCGCCCGAGCCGCTCCGCGACGCGAATGGCGTCGAGCGTCTCGGCCGTGTCGTGGGTGCGGATCACCGCGGCCCCGTGCTGGACGGCGATCGCCGTCGCCGCGAGCGATCCGGCGAGCCGCTCCGCGGGGCCGCGGCGACCCGTGATCGCGCCGATGAACGACTTACGCGACACGCCGACGCAGACCGGCCTCCCGAGTTGCTTGAGCGCCGACAGCCCCGCGAGCACCGCGGAGTCCCACGCATCCCAGGGGATCGCCTCGTGCCGGAAGAAGCCGACGCCCGGATCGACGACGATCCGGTCTTCCGGGATCCCCGCGGCGCGCGCCCGGCCGAGCGCCGCGCCCAGCAGCCCCATCACATGCTCGATCGGATCCACAGTGGGTCCAGGGGGGCCAGGGCGGGGTCGCTCGACCACGCGGTCAGCGTTCGCCTGGCCGATCGCGGTTGGGCTCCACCACGGCGTCGTGACGTCCGCATTCGACGCGGCGGGAACGGGTCTCGCCGACCCCGCCCCGATCCCCCCGGACCCACCGCGATCCGGCGTCGCGGTGAGGATCACGCTGGCGCGGTGCTCGACGACGAGCGCGGCGACGGCGGGATCGCGGAGCCCGGAGACGTCGTTGATCACGCGCGCACCGGCCTCGAGCGCGGCGCGCGCGGGCGCCGCGCGCGCGGTGTCCGCGGAGATCGGGACCGGGAGCTTGCGGGTCAGCAGCTCGACCGCCCGGGCGAGGCGGTCACGCTCGTCCGCCTCGTCGATCTCCGTGTCGAGGTAGGGCGCGGTCGAGCGGGCACCGACGTCGATCAGCGCCGCGCCGGCCTCCACCATCCCGAGCGTCGCGTCGAGGAGGTCGTCGTCACGGGTGTAGACGGACCCCGCGTGGAAGGACTCGGGGCTCAGGTTCACGACGCCTACGGCGACGACGGGCAGACCGTCGCCGACGGTGACGCCTCCAAGAGCGGCTCGACCCGGGGACAAATCGGGCCGTCCGACGCTACGCCGGGGCCGCGGCTTCCTGGAAGGGCCGGGTGCGGAGGATGCGCGCGATCTCCTCGCCGTCGAGCGACTCGCGCTCGAGAAGCGCGCGGGCGAGAGCGTGGAGCTTCTCGATGTTCTCGTCGAGGATCTGGCGCGCCCGGACCGCGGCCTCGAGCACGATACGCTTGATCTCGGTGTCGATCAGCAGCGCCGTCTCCTCGCTGTAGTCCTTGGCTCGAGCCACCTCGCGCCCGAGGAAGATGTGCTCCTCGTTCTTGCCGAAGGTGAGCGGCCCGAGCTTCTCGGACATGCCCCACTCGCAGACCATCTTGCGCGCCATCTCGGTCGCCTTCTCGAGGTCGTCGCCGGCGCCGGTGGTCTGCTGGTGGAGGACGATCTCCTCGGCGGCGCGGCCGCCCAGGAGGATCGTGATGCGGTTGATCAGGTAGTCTTTGGAGTAGTTGTACTTGTCGTCCAGCGGCAGCTGTTGCGTGAGCCCGAGCGCCCGGCCGCGCGGGATGATCGTCACCTTGTGCACCGGGTCGGTGCCCGGCAGGAAGTCGGCGACCAGCGTGTGGCCCGCCTCGTGGTACGCGATCGTCCGTTTCTCGGCGTCCGAGATGATCATCGAGCGGCGCTCGACGCCCATCAGGACCTTGTCCTTGGCGTTCTCGAAGTCGACCATCTCGACGAGCTTCTTGTTCTGGCGCGCGGCGAGCAGGGCCGCCTCGTTGACGAGGTTGGCCAGGTCGGCGCCCGAGAAGCCAGGCGTCCCACGCGCGAGGACCTTCAGGTCGACGTTCGGCGCGAGCGGGATGCGCCGGGCGTGGACGCGCAGGATCTCCTCGCGGCCCTTGACGTCCGGCCGCGGCACGACCACCTGCCGGTCGAAGCGGCCCGGCCGGAGCAGCGCCGGATCGAGCACGTCCGGACGGTTCGTCGCGGCGATCAGGATCACGCCCTCGTTCGTCTCGAAGCCGTCCATCTCGACGAGGAGCTGGTTGAGGGTCTGCTCGCGCTCGTCGTGGCCGCCGCCGAGGCCGGCGCCGCGGTGGCGACCGACCGCGTCGATCTCATCCATGAAGATGATGCACGGCGCGTGCTTCTTGCCCTGCTCGAACAGATCGCGCACGCGCGAGGCGCCGACGCCCACGAACATCTCGACGAAATCCGACCCCGAGATCGAAAAGAATGGAACGTTCGCTTCGCCGGCGATGGCCTTGGCGAGAAGCGTCTTCCCGGTGCCGGGCGGACCGACCAGAAGAACGCCCTTCGGGATCTTGCCGCCCAGCTTCTGGAACTTCTGCGGGTCTTTGAGGAAGTCGATGATCTCCCGCAGTTCTTCCTTGGCCTCGTCGACCCCGGCGACGTCCTGGAACGTGACCTTGTTCTGCTTTTCGGAAATCAGCCGTGCTCGCGCCTTCCCGAAGCTCAGCGCCTTCGCGCCGCCCCCCTGCATCTGTCGCATGAAGAAGATCCAGACACCGATGAAGAGGAGCATCGGGACCCACTGCAAGAAGATCGCGTACCACGGGTTCGCGTCGGGCGGCTTCACCGCGATGCGGACGCCCCGGTCCTTCAGCGTCTTGATCAGGTCGGGGTACTCGACGATGTAGGTCCGCAGCGTCTGCGCCGAGTCCTTGAGCGAGTACGTGACATGGTTGCCGCGGATCACGACCGAGTCCACGCGACCCTGGTCCACGGCCTTGAGGAACTCGGAGAAGTTCGGCTGCTCCTGCCCGCCCTGCTGCGCGCCCTGGAAGACGGTGAAGAGTAGGATGACGATGAGACCGATCACCATCCAGAGCGCGAGGTTCTTGTACACCTGATTCATCCCCCGTCATTATAGCATCAGGGACCGATGACGCGCCGCGGCGTTCAGCCGCCTTCGAGCTCCGCGATGTACGGGAGGTTCCGGTAGAGCCCGCCGTAGTCGAACCCGTAACCGACGACGAAGACGTTGGGGATCGTGAAGCCGACGTAGTCGAGCTCGATCTCTACCTGTCGTCGCTCGATCTTGTCGACGAGGACGCACGTCCGGAGGCGCTTGGGGTGGCGGGCCTCGAGGTTACGCTTGAGGTACGAGAGGGTCAGCCCCGTGTCCACGATGTCCTCGACGATCACCACCTGCCGGCCCTCGATCGGCATCGAGAGGTCGGAGAGGAGCCGCACCTGTCCCGAGGACTTGGCGGCGCTCGAGTAGCTCGACACACCGATGAAGTCGGTCGTGAGGTCGATGGCGACCGCACGGATCAGGTCGGCCATGAAGAGGAAGGCGCCCTGGAGCACGCCGACCAGGATGGGGCTCTCGCCCGCGTAGTCGCGCGCGATCGCCTGCCCGATCTCGGCGATGCGCGCCCGAAGCTCGGCCTCGCTGATGAGGATCCGGCCCGGTCGCGGCTCGCTCATGGGTCAGCGCGTGGTGACGAACGTCGGGACCGACCGGTCGGCGGCGAGCCGCGCCGCGGCCGCTCGGGCGGCTTCCCGCGTCGCGAACGCGCCCACGCGGACGCGGAAGCGCGCGCCGCGCGGCCCGTCGGCGTCCACGATGTACGCGTCCTGGCCCGCCGCGGCGAGCCGCGCGCGCAGCGCCTCCGCAGGCTCGCGCGTCTTGTAGGCGCCCACCTGCACGGTGAAGCCGCCGTCCCGCGCGGGGGCCGGCGCGTTGGCCGAAGCCAGCGCGTCGCTCCGCTCCGCCGCGACGGTCTTCGCGGGCTCGGCGGCCCTTTCGACGCGCGCCGGCTTGAGCGGCTTGGGGAGCGGCGGCGCCGTGAGCGGCGCCGTCAGCTCCTGATAGAACGTCAGCGTCGGCGTCGACTCGGGCGCGCGCGCGCTCCGCTCGCTCCGCTCCTTCCCGGTCTTCGCGGGCAGGGCGCTCGAGGTGAGACCGATGGGAAAGCCCGGCCAGACGTGGGCGGCCACGACCCCCAGCATGAAGGCGGTGCCGAGCACACTGAGGCAGCCGAGGACCAGGAGGAACGATCCGGCGAGGGCGCCGTGCCCGCCCCGTAGGGCTTTCATAGGCTCGGCCATCACATGCTCTCCGGGGCGCTGACGCCGAGCAGCTCGAGGCCGTTCCGGATCACGCGCCCGACGCCCGCGCACAGCGCGAGCCGTGCGAGCATCAACTGCCGATCGTCCTGGATGACCCGGTGGTTCTTGTAGTACGGGTGGAACATCCCCGCGAGCTCCTGCAGCCAGTACGCGACCCGGTGCGGCTCGAGCGCGCGGGCCGCCCCCCGCACGACCTCCGGGTACTGCAAGAGCCGCTTGATGATCGCCAGCTCTTCGTCCTCGCGGAGCGGCGACAGGTCGATCTCACCGAGCGGCGGCACGACGAGCCCCTGCTCGGCGACTTGCTTGTCGATCGATTTGATGCGCGCGTGCGCGTACTGGACATAGTAGACGGGGTTCTCCGCCGACTGGCGGGTGGCCACCGCCAGGTCGAACGGGAGCGGGCTGTCGTGCCGCCGGGTGAGGAAGGTGAAGCGCGCGGCATCGCGCCCGACCTCCTCGAGCAGCTCCTCCATCAACACGAACTCGCCCTGGCGCTTGGACATGCGCACGGGCTGCCCGTCACGCAGGAGCGTCACGAGCTGGACGATCAGCACCTCGAACGCGTCGGACGGGTGTCCGAGCGCCTGCATCGCGGCCTTCATGCGGGGCACGTAGCCGTGGTGGTCGGGCCCGAGCAGGTTGATCACCCGGTCGGCGGAGCGGAATTTCACGCAGTGGTGGTACGCGACGTCCACGGCGAAATAGGTCACCTCGCCGTTCGAGCGGCGAAGCACGCGATCCTTGTCGTCGCCCGCCTCCTCGCCCAGCGCGGACGACCGGAACCAGAGCGCGCCCTCCGCCTCGTAGGTGAGCTTGCGCGCGGCGAGCTCCTCCAGGACCTTCTCGGGGAGGTGCAGGTCGCGCACGTCGCGCTGCTCCGACGTCCACACGTCGAACTCGACGCCGTAGTCGCGCAGGCTGCGCCGCTGTTGCTCGACGATCCGCGACACGGCGTACCGCCCGAAGCGCTCGAGCCGCTCCCGCTCACCGGCGTCCGTCACGAGCGCTTCGAGCGCCTCGAGGGCGTCGGCGCCCCGCGCGCGCTGCTCCTCGACGTACTCGCTGGCGAGATCGACGAGGTACTCACCCGGGTAGCCGTTCGCCGGCAGTTCGGCCGGCATGCCGAGTCCTTGGCGCACGCGCGCCTCGAGCGAGCGCGCCAGCGCCTCGAACTGGCTGCCCGCGTCGTTGATGTAGAACTCGGTGGTGACCTGCGCCTCCTGCGCGCGCAACAGGCGCGCGAGCGAGTCGCCGACCGCGGCGGCGCGCGCGCTGACGATCACGAGCGGGCCGGTCGGGTTCGCCGAGACGAACTCGAGCCGGACGCGCCGACCGCGCTCGCTCGCGCCCCGGCCGTAGGTGTCGCCCGCCTCGAGGATCTCGCCGAGCGCGGCCGTGCACCACGCGGGCGACAGGAACACGTTCAGGAATCCGGGCCCGGCGACGGCGACTCGCTCGACCTCGCGGAGCGACGGAAAATGCGTCGCGATCAGCTCCGCGACCTGCCGCGGCGAGCGCCGCGCCGCGCGCGCGAGCGTCATCGCCACGTTGGTCGCGTAGTCCCCGTGCTCGGCCTGGCGCGGGATCTCCCACGGGCACGTCTCGGGCTCGGGCAACCCGGCGTTCGCGAGCGCCGTTCGCACCCCTTCGGTCAGTCGCTCCGTGATCGGTGTCCGCACGTCCCCGACGCCTCACCCCACGACAAAAAATGCCGCGCTACCCCGCGGCGTTCCATCTCATGATACCCATGGGCTCCAGGCGGCGACGAAGAAAAAGTGCCGAAAAACCAGGGCGCCGGCGACCATCGCCGCCGTGCTCACGACGACGGCGAGCGCCAGGACCCGGCACGCCCGGTCGATCGCCTCCGGGTCGGGGAGTGGCCCGGCGCCGAGCCGGTAGGCGCCGGGCTTCTCGAGCGTGACGCCGAGCGCTCCCGCCATGGCCGCCATCGTCCAGCCGGCGTTCGGGCTCGCGGTGCGGCGACGATCGCGGCGCATCACGGCGAGCGCGCCGCTGCCGCGCCCGCCGGCCAGCGCGCCCGCGACCACGACCGCCCACCCGGCGAGGCGCGCCGGCAGGAAGTTCAAGGCGTCGTCGAGGCGCGCGGCGACCTTGCCGAAATGCTCGAGCGGCCCCTCACGGTAGCCGAACATCGCGTCGGCGGTGTTGACGGCGCGGTAGACGGCCGCCCCCGCGAGACCGAAGACGAGGTAGAAGCACGCCGGAGCCACGAACGCGTCGGTCAGGTTCTCCGCGACCGACTCGACGGCGGCCGACGCGACCCGTGGGGAATCGAGCGCGTCGGTTCGACGGGACACTAGATCACGCCCGACCGACGCGCGCGCCGCGTGGAGATCCCCGCGGCGAAGGTGGGTGGCGACGCGCCGCGCCGCCGCGACCAGCGCGCGCACCGACAGGAGCAGCGCGAGGACGGCCGCCTCGAGCGCGAGCCCCGCCGTCCCGAGCCGCGCGCCCAGCGCGTGAAGGAGCGCGCCTGCCGTGCCCGCGAGCGCGGCGACGGCGAGCGTCACCCCGGCGCCCCGGACCAGGAGGGCACGGCGCGAGCCACGGCAGAGCCAGCTCCGTCCCCCGCCCAGAGCGCGGCCGAGCCACGCCACAGGATGGACCGGGTTCGGGGGCTCGCCGAATGCGAGATCGAGGACGATCGCCGCGAGCAAGACCGAAACGCGCGGAATGGATCAGGCTCGCGGAAACGGGAGCCCGGCGAGCTTGGCGATCGCGTCCATGTCGAGCGCGCGGCCGACGAGGTCGGCGAGGCGCTCGTAGCGGTCGGCGCCGGGGGCGCCCCAGCGAGGGTCCGCGGGGCGTCCGCGGCGCTCGGCGAGGACGTCGAGCAGCGACCGCCTGACGGGCCCGTTGGCGAAGAGCCCGTGGAGGTAGGTGCCCACGACGTGGCCGCCGGCGCTCACCGCTCCGTCGGGGTCGCTCGCGCACGCCCCGCGGCGCTCGACGACGGTGAACGGATGTGGCGCTGGCCGTGTGAGCGCCGAGCGTCCGGCGTGGATCTCGTACGCCACGAGCTCGCTCCCCGCGGCGCCCGCGAAGGGGCCCGACGTGGTCGCGCGCGCCCGCACGCGCATCGTCGTCTTGTCGCGCTCGAAAGTCGTCGTCACCGGCAAGAGGCCGAGCCCGGCCGCGGCCTCCCGCTCGGACTCGACGTGGTGGGGATCACGGAGGTCCTCGCCGAGCATCTGGAAGCCGCCGCAGACGCCGAGGACGGGCCGGCCCGCCGCGCCCGCGGCGACGACGGCCGCGCCGAGGCCGGTCGCGCGGAGCCAGGCGAGATCCGCGATCGTGCTCTTGCTGCCCGGCAGCACCACCAGGTCCGCCGCCCGGAGCGCCGCCTCCGTCGTCACGAAGCGGAGGCGCACGCCGGGCTCGGCGGCGAGC
>QHSX01000097.1 GCA_003221695.1 Candidatus Rokuibacteriota bacterium | reverse complement strand
GTTGGATGTGAGGCCCGTCACGGAGAGCTCGTTGATATAGCGTGCGAGCGTCCCGGTCTCGAGCAAGTCGCGGGTGATGTTGTCGAGCCAGAGGCTCTGGCCGCGGTCGTGCAGCGTTCCTGTGGCGTTCATCGTAGGACCTCCAGCGGCAGAAGCTGGGACAAGTCATGGGTCACGAGATCGCCGATCCGCTCGACGGTCAGATCAGCCGTGCGATAGGCGTTCGCATCGCGCGCGTATTGCCCCTGGCGGGGGAAGATCGTGGTGACGCGGTCGCCCCACGCTTTCTTCACGACCGCGAGGATCCGCGGTTTGTCGTCCACGAGGACGTAGTGCTGCGCCGGATAGCGCCGCTCGACGTCGTCCAGTGCCTCTTCTCGTCCAGCGCCTCTTCCTTGTGGATGTAGATCAGCACGTGGCCGTCCACGGCCTCGGAGATCCCTGACCGCTCAACCTTACGAGGCTGAAACACCACGTCGCCATCGGAAAGGATCACGGTCGGTCCCCAGGCGCGGCGATGTTGCAGCACGAGGATCGTCTCGCCCGTGTACTCCTCGATCGTGGTGATGTAAGACTTCTCCAGCAGGTCGGTGAACAGCGCGATGAATTCCTGGCGCTCGGCGGGCGTCCGCGCCGCCCAGTGGGTGGCGAGGCTCCGTCGCGAGAGCTCGGCGAAGTCGAAGAGCTCCGTCAGGACCTTCAGCACCGCATCGATCGATTCATGAACGTGATCGGTGGCGGGTGCCGCCGCGGCGGCTCCGACCGTCCCCAGCACGAGCATCCTGGCCAGCGCGATCCGAACGAGTCGCGTCATGATCCGCATGCTCCCAGCCCGCGCCCGGTCGCGCTATGGGACCTTGGTCGGAGGGCCATCGTCGCGTCTCCGCGCCGAGACGTCGCATTGTCGCCAGCGCCTCCTCGAGTGTAGCCGCCCTCACCTCATGTGGCGCGCCTGGGATCCGCTCGCGTTTTCATGGCGACTGCGACGGCCCTTCGCGTGCGATGAGGTTGAACGACTCGATCGTCACCCCCACGACCTCGCGCGCCTGCGGCGTTCGTACGCTGAAGTAAGAGCGGCCGTGGGCCGGCACGTTGCCGTGGACCCACGCCAGCATCTCCGCCGGCGTGTGGTCGGACTCGTCGCGGGTGAGCACGCGCAGCCGTACGAGGCCGATGCGATACGACGAGTCGTTGTGGACATAGCCCTCGATGCCCGGCCGACTGTCGATGCGCCCCCACTGAACACTCAGGGCGTCGGCCACGCGTGACTCGAGGGTCTGCGCCGACACGAGCCCGACGAGGGTGACGAGCAGGGCCAGACAGATCGCGCCTGCCAGTCGCGTGATGACATTGGTCCGCCGCGAACGTTCTTGGGCGCTCGAAAAAAGACTCCCGAGCGTCCGCAGCCGCCATCGGATGAACCTGCCAGCCATGACTCGTATATAGCGAAGCGCTGCCATGAATCACAGTGGACAAACGTCGGGGGTGGATCGGCCAGCGGTCGTATGCGCCGACCCATGGGACCTTGGTCGTATAGTGCCAGCACCGTCACTACCCCTACGATGACGGCTCGATCCGAGGGCACTACACGCGAGGACAGAGGACACCGCCATGACGGCGTCGATCAGGACACTCGGCACCCTCGCAAACGGTTTCGTTCAGTCTTCGCCTTCGACCCGATTTCACGGAGACTGCAGGGCCTCTTCCTGTGACGGGACCCTTACGAGGTCCTATCGACCGGGCCGTCCGTCCGCCCACATCGTGGGCGATGGCACTGGCGCTGAGCGCGCGCGGACTGCGGCCTTTGCTACTTCAGCGTGAAGCTGCCGAACGCGCGCGAAGTCACCGTGGTAACGATCGAGTCGTACAACCTCATCCCGCGTGATCTGCTATAGTTACGCGTCATGCGCTCCCGGCTGGGCGTGCCCTCGTGGCGGCTGACATCGTTGCTCGTCGGGGCCGCCCTGGGCGCAGCCTCGGCCGCGCATCCCTCGCCTGGGCAGGCGTCCGTCCTCATGCGCCTGCGGGGGCAGCCCGGCCTTCAGTCGGCGGCATCGATCGCCACCGGCATCCAGACGCCGCTCGTAGAGGCGGTCGACTGCGAGGCGGGGCTTTCGCAGGGCGGGGCTTTCGCAGGGCGGGTCCTTCGCGGCGAGTCCCTGTCGCCGTCACCAGTGCCCAGGCGCGCGGTCCTCTAGCGGGAACGGAGCATGGCAGACCCTTCAGAAACGAGATACGCAACCCCGCATCTGCGTCAGACTGCCATGCAGTTGCTTGCCCTCGGAACAGCTCGGGCGCCGGTGACGTCCGACCATCTCGCGGCGGCCTCGGGGCTCCTTCTCGAAAAACTATCGCAAGAGCTTGCCGACGTCATCGGTCCCGACGGAGTGCAATCCATCCTTCGTCGGGCGGTGAAACTGATGCCACCGGAGTTCGCATTCCTCGACGAACGGATCGTTCTCGGCGCCGATCCAGCCGGCCTGGCGGAAGCCCTCCGCGCCCGCCTGCAGGAACACGAACCCGAGCTGATACGCGAAGCTTCGGCGAGGCTGTTCGCAACCTTTGCAGGCTTGTTGGCGAACGTCATCGGAGATCGGCTCATGTGGAGCCTGCTACGGCACGTCTGGCCCGAGCTCGTCGTACCCTGATGCGAATTCCGGGAGGCTGACGAATGATGGACGGCCACGAAGGAGTGCCGATCAGAAAACTGCCCACCGGCGTCCCAGGGCTGGACGACGTGCTAGGGGGCGGACTCCCGGAGTTGTCCTTCAACCTCGTCGTCGGCGGGCCAGGATCCGGCAAGACCACCCTGGCCCACCA
>QHSX01000071.1 GCA_003221695.1 Candidatus Rokuibacteriota bacterium | reverse complement strand
GTCGGTGACGTGGACCGCCTTGACGGTCGTGTCCCCCGGGCTCACGGTCGCGTCCGAGAAGATCATCGAGAACGCCGCCGTCACCGACTGGACGCCGCTCATCGCCAGCCTGCACGTCGCCGTGCCGCTGCAGGCCCCCCGCCAGGTCTTGAAGCTCGCCTGACTCTCCGGCTTGGCCGTCAGCGTGACCATGGTTCCCGCCCGGAAGCTCGCCGAGCAGCTCGACGCGCAGCCGATGATGCCGGCCGGAGCGCTCGTCACGGTCCCACCGGCCGAGCCCCGGATCGCCACGGTCAACGTGAAGGCGACGTCGCTTGGAGTGGTCGCCGTCGCCTCGTTGGAATAGCCCGAGCACCCGACCGCATTGCACGCCTGGACCCGATACACGTAGGGGGTGCCGGGACTCAAGCCCGTGTCGGAGAACCCCGTCGTGTTCGTCCCGACCGTGGCGACCTGCCCCGACGTCCCCCCTGACCCGGTCTTCCGCTCGATGCGGAACTCTGTCTCGTTGCCGCTGTTGTCCTGCCAGGCGAGATCGATCTGGCTCGAGGACGCCGCCGTCGCCGTCAGGCCGGACGGGGCGATCGGGGACACCGAAATGCCGGTCCCCGTGACCGTCCGGGTCATCCCCGCGGCTCCGCTGAAGGTCACGCTGCCGGCGAAGGTTCCGGTCGACGTCGGGCTGAAACGCACGCTGACCCGCTGGCTCTCGCCCGCGGCGAGAGAATAGGACCCGCCGGAAGTGACGAGGAACGGGGCGTTGGCGGTCGCGGTCCCGCTGACGACGCCGCCGCCAGTGTTCTGCACGGTAAAGGTTCGGTCCTCCGAGCTCCCGACGGGAACATTGCCGAATGTCCGCGAGCTCGGGGTGACGCTGATGGACGGCGCCGGTGATGCCCCGCTCGCCGTCCACAACAGTGCGGTGTTATCGCCGAGACTTTGGGTATTGAAGCTCCACTGGACCCCGAGGCTTGGACTCGCCTGAACGCCAACGGTCGCGGACCCGCCCCGGTCGTCAACCGCGCACGCTCCGCCGAACGTGGCATCGGCGTAGTTGAACAGAACATTGCTGCTCCCCTCGAAGAACACGACCTGGAACTTCACCGTGGCCGTGGTGCTCGAACGGCAATCGAAATGCCGGACGTCTCTCCACTCGATGACCAGCTCCCTGTCAGGGGCGGTTCCCGTCACGGCCCAAAAGACGTTCTGGTTCGTCCCCGGCAGCGGGAAAAAGTCGTCCCACCATGGAGCCACCAGGGTAACGATCTGCGCGGTGGGGATCGACGCATTCGAATAGTTGGCGAACGCGCCGCTGAAATTCACGTTCCCGTTACTGCCGACGAAGAGGGTGCCGAAGCTCCCGCCGCCGAACAGGATCGGAAACGGCGACGTGATCGACGCGGCAGAATCGTCGGTCAGGTTGAGATTGGTGCCCGTGATACTCCGATAGTTGAAGTCCGTCGGCGTCGCGGTGTAGTTCGCCAGGGCCAGGGCCTGCACCGTCACGACGTCGCCCCCCGGGAAGGTGAGCGTGTAATTCCCTCCCGCGGCGGGCGTCCAACGCGCCGAATAGATGCCGTCCCCCGCCGCCTGATCGGGTCCGAGACCGTCGTCCACGAGGGACACGATCTGTCCGCCCGGATCGACCGTGACGGAAACCTCTCCGTTCGGCTGGGCACAGTTGATGTGCAGGACGGCAAGATCGATGGGCGTTCCGACGGAGCCGCTGATGGCGTTGCCGACCGGAGTGAGACGGGAGAGCACGGTCGAGTCGGAACAGGCCAAGGCGCCCCGGGCATTGAGCCTCTTCTGGGTGATGGTATTTACCAGCGAGGGAAGGGTGTCGCCGCCGGCCAGGATCAGGTTCTTGATGGCCCGCCAGTCCCGCGTCGGGTCCTGGGCGGCGAGGAGCGCCGCCACCCCCGTCACGTGGGGCGTGGCCATCGAGGTCCCGCTGAATATGGAGTAGGTGTTCCCCGGAGTCGTACTGAGAATCTCGCTCCCGGGCGCTCCCAGATGCACGGACCGCCTGCCGAAATTCGAGAACGACGCCAGCGCGTCGGTGCGCGTCGTCGCGGCCACCGCGAGGATGTTCGAGAGCGAGTAGCTGGCGGGATACGACGGCGTGGTGTCGTTGTTCGAGAACTCATTGCCCGCGGCGACGATGAAGAGGATCCCGCGCGCTCGGTGCGCCTCGATGGCGTCGAACAGGGCTTGGGAAAATCCGCCGCCGCCCCAGCTGTTGTTGGTCGCGACGATATTGACCCCTCGATCCTTCATGAGCTTCACGTACTCCAGGCAATCGATTGCATCGGCCGTGGTCCCGGAACCCGAGGCGCTCAGGAACTTGCACGCCATGAGGCGGACCGTCCAGTTGACTCCGACGACGCCGAGGCCGTTGTTCCCGACGGCGCCGATCGTGCCGGCGACATGGGTGCCGTGGTGGTTGTCGTCCATGGGATCCGAGTCGTTGTTGGCGGTGTCGATGCCGAAGCAGTCGTCGATCTGCCCGTTCCCGTCGTCGTCGATCCCGTTGCTATTGCAGTCCGGCTCGTTGCGGAACATGTTCGCGGACAGGTCCGGGTGCGTGTAGTCGATCCCCGTGTCGATCACCGCCACGACGACGTCTTTGCTCCCCGTCGTCACGTCCCACGCCGTGAGGGCATCGATGTCTGCACCCGGGGTCCCGCCGTTCTGGCCCGTATTCTGAAGCCCCCAGAGACTACCGAGGCTCGGATCGTCGGGAGTCCCCCGCGTCTCGACGATCCAGTTGGGCTCCGCATAGAGGACGTCGGGACGGCGCCGGTAGAGTTCGAGGGCCTCTTTGACGTGCATCCCGGGCGGGATGCGCACGGCTTGAAGGCCTTCGACGATCTTGAAGCGCTTGTAGGCGTGGGCGCCCACCAACGCGTGAGCCAGGGCTCTGTCGACCGGCAGCGCCGAGGGGCTGAACTTTACCAGGATGGTGTCGGGAGCGTGGCGGGGCGGCGGTTGGCCAAGCGCGCTGGAGTCCGGGACGAGCAATAACAGGAAGAGGAACGACGCCACGAGCAGGCGCCGGGCGAGCGCGCGCGACCGAATGCGGCCGGCGCTCATCGCACCAAACTCTCGCGGAAGAAGACCAGGGGGCCGGGATCCCGCGACACCTTGATCACGTGATAGGGTTGGGTCAGCGCCTGGACCAGAATGGCGCCCGGATCGGGCGCCTTACGGCGGTAGTGCACGCGAAGCTCGGAGCCGGTCCGCTCCACCTTGGTGATCTTGACCTCGTAGCCGCCCGTCGCCTGCTCCCCCAGGAAGACGCCGACGACCATTTCGCGCGAAAAATCGACCGCGGGGGCGACTGGCGGGGCGACCTGGGTCCGTGTGTGTCGCCCCCAGAACGCGACCCACTCGTCGTGAGTCCGGATCACGATCTGGGTCGGCTCGCGGATCCCGCTGGAGAATCCTCCCGCGACGGTGGCAAACGGCACCCCCGTGGTTTCCGATGCCGCCTGACCGACCGCCCGGACGGAACACGCCGCCACGAACATGAGGACGCCTCCGGTGATTACCGTAGACGTCGTCCTGAGAACCATCGAGCCCCCTCGTTCGCAATCACAATGCCAGACGAAAGGGAAAAAACAAGTGGGGGTTGCCCCTACTGGAAATTGCTCGAGGGGGCGGACGATCGAGACCGCTACAGAGCGCGGACGGCTGTGCGCACCTCGTTCAGGTGGGTGGCCTTGATCGCGGCGGCTCCCGCCGGCGCATCGGTGTACGTCGGCAGCGCCTGGCCCGCCGCCTGATACGCCTGGTTCAGCGCTGACCGCAGCTCCGTCACGTGGACCGCTCTGGCCGTGGTGCTCCCGGGCGTGAGGGTGGGGTCGGTCCAGGCAAAGGCCGTCAGCCCGCGGGCCACGCGGACGCTGTCAATGGCCGCTCGAAGCTCCAGGATGTGCACCGCCTTGACCATCGTGCTCTGAGCCGCGAGCGGGTCATCGGCGAACGCGAAGGTATCCGTGAGGGTCACCGTCAACGTGGCCGTCGCGGTGTTGCCGGCGGCGTCCCGCGCCTGGACCGTCAGCACGTTTGCCCCCGTCTGGAGGGCGACGCCGGCCGTCCAGCTCGTCGTCCCGGTCGCCGTCCCGTTGCCACCCAGGCTGTTCATCCACGTCACCTGGGTCACGCCGACGTTGTCCGACGCGGTCCCCGCGAGCGTCAGCGAGGAGGTGCTCGTGGTGAAGGTGGGACCGGAGGTGGGCGCGCTGATGGTCACGGTGGGTGGCGCGGTGTCGGTCCGCGTGACCGTCAACATGTCCGTCGCGGTGTTGCCCGCAGCGTCCCGCGCCTGGACCGTCAGCATGTTTGTGCCCATCTGGAGGCCGATCCCGCTGGCCGTCCAGCTCGTCGTCCCGGTCGCCGTCCCGTTGCCGCCCCGGCTGTTCATCCACGTCACCTGGGTCACGCCGACGTTGTCCGACGCGGTGCCCCCGAGCGCCATCGAGGAGGTGTTCGTGGTGAAGGTCGGACTGGAAGTGGGCGAGGTGATCGCGACGGTCGGCGGGGTCACGTCGGCATTGCCGACCGTCACGACGACGGGAGCGGAGGTCGCGGTGTTGCCGGCTCCATCGCGGGCAACGGCGGTGAGCGTGTGAACCCCGTTGAGCGCTGACGTCGTGTTCCAGGCGACGGTGTAGGGCGTCGTGGTGTCCTCCGCGCCCAGCGGCGCGCCGTCGAGCCTCAGCTGCACGCCCAGCACGCCCACGTTGTCCGAGGCGTTCGCCGTCACCGTCACCGTCCCCGACACGGTCGCGCCGGAGGATGGGACAGTGATGGCGACCGACGGAGGCGTGGTGTCGGCGAGCGGGGGCGGCGTCCCCACCAGCTGGACCTGTTTCCACAGGGACGGCTGGGCATAGGGATTCGGGGCGAGCCCGGCCCAGTCGAAGGTCTCGTAGGTGGTGGGGCTCGTGGGATCGCTGTCGTCGACCGCGAGGTCCAGCCCGAGCACCATGCCGCTCGTCGGCGTCACGCCGAGCTGCGCCCACGGAATGGCGATCTCGACGGTGTACCCGCTGTCGGTGTCCCCGTCATTGTTCAGGGTGCCCTGGAGCCGGACCACGCTCTGCCAGACCGCGTTCCAGGCAGCGTCCTTGCCGGTGCCGGTCCCGCGGAGATCCCCCTGGGCGTTGTTCAGGTTCACCAGGAGCTGGTAGTCGTCGGGCTGCATCGCGCTCGCCCGGTCATTGCCGGTGTCGAGGTAGATCTCGATGCTGTCGTCCAGGTACAGCGTGCCCGCGTCGCGGGCCGTCTGCGTCGCATTCAACCGCGTGTCATTCACCTGGAACGCCACATAGAGGTTCGTGTCGTCCCACAGCAGGGCCGCGCTGGCGCTGCTGGAGCTCCCGCTGAACGAGGCTGCGTCGCTACCGCTCCACTCACCCAGGAGGCCGTCCAGCGTGATCGGGGCGCCGGCGCGGTACACCTTCAAGGCCGGGGCCGGCGGGGGCGGCGGCGGCGGCGGATCGCCCACTGCCCGCGGCCCATAGACGGGCAGCGGTTGGCCGAACTCGTAGGCGCCCAGGTCCGGCGCGCTTCCGAGAAAGCCGTCGTTGATGTTGGGCAGGAGCGCGCCCGCGTCGATCGCGTTGCATCCGGCCTTCAGGCTCATGAACTGCGGTGGGATCGTCGTCGGCGAATTCCCCGGCACGTTGAAGGTCTGAAAGCAGGCGTTCTTGTCGATGCGGAGACCTTTTTTCTCGAGGCCCACGCCCGCCAGGCCGAGGAGGTTCGGGAAACTGACGCCTGCGTACGTGAAGGGCGCCGACGCGGACCCCCAGTCGAACCCGTCGTAGTCGAGGTCCGTCCGCCAGTCGCCCCCGACCGGGAACCACCACATCTGGCCGCCGTTGGCGGAGATCCAGAGGTTGTTTCGCGAAAACGACCTCAGGAGGTGGTCGTCGTTGCAGCAGATCATCTTGCCCCACCCCACGATGGTGTTGTGCAGCAACACGAACCGATCGGTGGTGCGGAATTTGAACGGGGACTCCGAATTGATCACGATCTGGTTCCGGATGATGTACCAGGGCGCGCCCTGCTGCGGTTGAAACGCGATGCCGTTGTGGTTGGCGTTATGGATGCGGTTGCCCCACACGCGGACGTTGGCGCCGCCCTCGTCGAGTTCGATGCCGTCGTCGGCGGTGTCGAAGATGTCGTTGCCATAGATGTCCACGTTGGTGCCGGGATAGGACATCCCGTCGGCCACATTCGTGATCCGATTGTGGGCGACCGTGTGGCCGTTCGAGCCGCACGCCGAGAACGGTTGGTTCATCTCGATGCCTTCACCGGAGAAGCTCCCGGTGGCGGCCGGCGTGTCTCCGGTGATGGAGTTGTCGGCGATGTACCAGTAGCTCCCGCCCTGCTGGAGATAGATCGAATAGTGGTTGTTGATGAACACGTTCCGGCTCAGGACCACATCGGTCGGGCAGTTCTTCGACATCAAGGCATACGGCAGGTTCCTGACCGTCAATCCCTCGAGCCACACATGGCTTCCCGACACGTCGATGCCATCGACAAAGAGCGCTTCGCCATCGCCCGCGCCCTTCCAGACGAGGTAGTTGCGGTCGATGCCCGGCTTGGTGAATGCGGTCCGGCCGCTGTAGCTCCCGGCGTGGACGAGGAAGGTGTCACCCGCCTGGGCGACGGCCTGTGCCGCCGCGATCCCTTTGAACGGGTTCGCCGCCGAGCCGTCACCACCTCCCGCCCCCGGGACCACATGCAAGGTCCGGCCGCTCGTGGGCAGGGCGGGCAACGGCCGCGTCGCGACCATCACGGTCCGACTCGCCGCGCCGCCGTCCGGGTCGAGCAGATCGAGCTTCACTTCATAGGTCGTGTCGGGATCGAGGAAGAGGACGCTCCCTGCGAGGCCGTTGAAGCCGTTGTAGTCGACGCGAACGAGCGGCAGGGCGGCGCTCCACGCGGGCGTGCCCTGGACCCGATACTGGACGCTGACTCGGGCGTTGTGGTTGGCGTCTCCCGAAATGTCCCACTCGACCCCGATGGAGCGAATCGTGGAATAGGTGAGCACTTGCCCGGGCGTGGTCCCGTTCTGCGCGACGCCGTCCACCGGGCACGCCAGGATCGCGACAATCGCGGCGAGGAGCGCGAGACCGGTGCGGCTCACTGCAGTGTCAGCAGCGTCAGGACCGCGCCCCGTCCCACCTCCAGGGATTCCAGCGCTTTGCCGAGGATCGTCCCGGGCCTGACTTCCCGAGGTGACGAGCGCATCGCGTGGCCGGAGATAGAGCTCGCTACCAGGAGGTCGCCCGGGGCGACCGGCGCCACGACCTTCACGCGGAGGCGACCGCTGTGGGCGATTTTGATCTTGTCCGCCCCGTGCTCACCGAGCAGGAGCGCGGGCCGGTCAGAGACGACGCCGATCACGCGCGTGTCGTACGCCGTGTCGCTGGCGATCGCCCGGTTCGCGTCCTGCGCCACGACCACCGTCCCCGCCGGCAACGGCGGCCCCGTGACCCACTCCGCGACGTCCTGGTATCTCGAGCTGATGTTGCCGTCTGTCTGTAGATTCCCCAGGAAATGGGCTCCGGTGCCCTGCAGCGCGAGCGCGAGTGTGACGTTGCTAGTCCACACCTCCAGACCCGTGGCCGTGGATCGGAAGGTGCCGGCATCGATGCCCGCCCGCGTGAAATAGAGGCCCGAGGTCTTGCTGCCGTCGATCCGGATCCGCGTGTCGGCGTCCCCGCGGACGTCCAGCCGCGCCAGCGCCGGAGCGGTGCCCCCGATGCCCACCTGCCCCGTGAAGACGCGCATGGGATCGGAGACGATCGTGGCGAGGGCGAGAGCCGGGAGCGCGACGAGGGCGACGAGCGTGATGATGACGAGCCTGCGCCTGCTCGTCGTACGTGGTGACATGGTGGTCTCCCTTCCGATGAAGACCACCAATGCCCGGGAGGTGTGCTGCGCCCTCCTTCGGTAGCCCGGCCGTCAAGCGCCCTGCTTGACCCGTGGCTTTGCGGCCCCGTCTCGCGACGGGTGTGCCCTTATCGGGAGGGGTCTTCTATCCGTAGTGGATTAGTGCAGGGAGGGTGCCAAGCAGGGGCCGTGTCGGATCCGGGCGCGCAATAACCGGAAATCGCGGGGAAGCGTTCGCGTTGCGCCCGATCGGCCGCGGAAGGCGCGAGTGACATGCAGGATCGCCTTCGACGGTAGAGAGGCGCATTCTGACACGCCTACCGCGCGAGGAATCGCCTCACTCGAGAGCGCGGACGGCGGCCCGCACCTCGTTCAGGTCGATCGCCTCGATGATCGTCAGCCCGGCCACGATCGCGGGATCAGTGTAGGTGGGAAGCGTCCGGCCCGCCGCCTGATAGGCCTCGTCCAGCGCTGACCGGAGCTCCGTCACGTGGACCACTCTGACCGGGGTGACCTCCGGCGTGAGCGTGGGATCGGTCCAGGCGAAAGGCGTCAGCCCGCGGGCCATGCGGACGCTGTCAGTCGCCGCCCGGAGCTCCATGATGTGCGCCGCCCTGACGGGCGTCCCCTGCGCCACGAGTGGGTCATCGGTGAACTCGAACGTCCCGAGCGTGACCGTCAGCCTGGCCGTCGCCGTGTTGCCCGTGGCGTCTTGCGCCGTCACCGTCAGCGCGTTCGTTCCGGGCAGGAGCATGATCCCGCTGGCCGTCCAGCTCGCCGTCCCGATGGCCGTCCCACCGCTGCTGCGGTCGTTGGCCCACGTCACCAGGGTCACCCCGACGTTGTCCGACGCCGTCCCTCCGAGCGTCAGCAGAGGGCTACTCGTGGCGTAGGTCGGACCGGAGCTGGGCGAGGTGATCGCGACCGCGGGCGGTGCGGTGTCGACGAAGGTGACCGTGAGGCTGGCTTTTCCGGTGTTGCCGGCGGCGTCCCGCGCCGTCACCGTGAACACGTTCGTCCCGAGTTTGAGGACGATCCCGCTGGCCGTCCAGCTCGTCGTCCCGGTCGCCGTCCCGATGTCGCCCCAGTTGTTCGCCCAGGTCACCAGGGTCACGCCGAAGATGTCGGACGCGGTCCCCGCGAGCGTCAGGAGAGGGTTGCTCGTGGTGTAGGTCGGACCGGGGGTGGGCGAGGTGATCGCGACCGCGGGCGGCGTCAGATCGGGATTGTTGACGGTGACCGTGACGGGGTTGGCGGTGGCGGTGTTGCCGGCCGCGTCGCGGGCGACGGCGGTGAGGGTGTGGGCGCCGTTGGCGACCGTCGTCGTATCCCACGCGAACGAGTACGGAGCGCTCGTGCGCTCGGCGCCCAGGTTTCCGCCGTCGAGCTGGAACTGGACACCGACGACGCCGACGTTGTCGGCCGCGGTGGCGGACGTCGTGACCGTGCCGGTGACCGTCGTCCCCGAGATCGGCGCCGTCATCGACGCCGTCGGCGGAACCCGGTCGATGCCGTCCGTCAGCAGTTGGGACGGGACCTTGACGATGAAGGCGTCGAGCCGCGAGCCCTCCAGGTTGCTCGTCCACATGAAATATTGCCCGGTCACGTCGAGGTTGCCCTTGGGGTACTTCGAGTACCTGGCGCCGCCCCCCGACGCGTTCATGTCGGTCATCACGGGGGCGACGACCAGCACACGGAACGAGCCGTCGAGGAGAAAGCAGACGATCTCGTTGACGCGCGGACCGTTGAGGGCGCTGGAGCCGCTTCCGCACACATATTGCTGTTCGGGGGGGACTCCGGCGATCGCGTTGGCGTGGCTGATGTGGTCGATGCTCGGAGGTATCCACTGGGGGTCGTAGTACACGACGAGGCCGGGCGCGAGCGGATTTGAGCCAAACTTCCACAACCGGATGGCGTTCGGTCGCACGTTCCGGTTGTCGGCGGCGACCATGTAGCCAAAGCCGTCGTCGGAGTGGCCACCGGCGCCATTGCGGTCGAGCAGATCGGTCTCGACGCCGGTCGTGAGGTCGATGATGCGGTTGTCGACCTCGGAAGAGGGATCCGTGCCCAGCTTCTCCTTGATCAGGAGCCAGCGGCCGCTCTTATCGATCTGACACTCGTCGTACTCGAAGCCGAGCTGAGGGAAGTAGAAGAACTGCTGCGTGTCCTCGCGATACGCGAAGCAGCCGAGGTCGCGGTACGTCGTTGCGTCCCTCAGGGTTGCGGAATGGACGCGATCGTCGTTGCTCGAGTGCGTCTGCCAGACGAATCGGTTGGTCCCGAACAGAGCGGGCTGGGTCGAGACGTCCAGGACCGTCTCGAAGGTCTTGGCGATGACGTCGTAGCGCAGGAGCTTCGGACCGGCCATGACATAGAGGGTCGTCGGCCGGGTGGCGCTGAAGTACCAGCCTTCGCCGGTGGCCCAGCTGAGGGGGCTCGCCGGATCGAAGAGGGGCCCAACCTTGGTGAGCGCGTCGGTGACCTTGTTGTAGCTGAAGAGCGTCGGGCCGCTGCCGCCACGGGCGCGGTCGAGCGTGAGGAAGATCAGCATCGTGTCGCTGCCCACGTGGTTGTTCATGTTGCGCCAGTACGAGTAGCCGACATAGATCACGCAGTCGGTTCCGCCGCAATCGCTCGAGTTCGTGAGCCGGACCGCCCGGGTCAGGTACGGGGGCGGAAACGTGAAGAGACCCCGTTCCGGGATCAGCAGCTGGATCTCGGTCGGGGTCAGCAGGGGGCGGACGTTCAGGCCGGTCGCGAGCTCGAGGAAGCCACCGGGGACCTGCGCGAGGGCCGGCGCTCGGCCCACCAGCGCCAAGGCGACAGAGGATAAGGCAAGAACCGAGGCACGGCGCAGGGACACGGTGGCCCCTAGCCTACCATCATCCACCGGGCTCGCAACGGGCTCGCGGTTCTCCAAAGCTCGGCACCCCGAGTACGCTATAGTCCCGCCATCGTGAGCGCGCCGATGCTACGGTCCACGCGGCCCGCCGACCTGGCCTTGCTCATGGCGCTCAGCCTCCCCTTCCTCTTCCTCAAGCTCGGGATGCCCCTTCTCGATCCCGACGAAGGGCTCTATGCGTCGATCGCGCAGGAGATGCTCCAACGCGACGACTGGGTCATCCCCCACATCAACGGTCTGCCCTATCTCGAGAAGCCGCCGCTCTACTTCTGGCTGACCGCCGTGACCTTCTGGCTGGTGGGCCCGACGGAGTGGGCGGTGCGCCTCTGGTCGGCGCTCGCCACGCTCGGCGCCGTGCTCCTCACCTGGCGGATCGGGCGGCTGCTCTACGGCGCGCGCGCCGGTCTCCTGGCCGGAATCGCGCTCGCCACCTTCGTGGGAAACGCCCTGTACGTGCGGAAAGCCTCCACCGATCAGCTCTTCATCTTCTGTCTCACGCTCGCCATGTACGGGTTCTTGCGCGACGTCGAGCGTCCCGATCGGGGCTGGACCCGGTTTCTCTTGCTCTACGTCGGTGCGGCGCTGGGCGTGCTGGCCAAGGGGTTCCTCGGCCTCGTGTTCCCGCTCCTGATCGTGGTGATCGGCCTCGCGTGGGTGCGCCCCCTGTCGCTCCGCGAGCTGAACCCCGCGCTCGGGGCGACGGTCTTCGTCGTGATCACGGCGCCCTGGCATGTGCTCGCGGCGCAGCGCTCGCCGACGCTCTTCGAGTTCTACGTCCTCGACAACCACCTGCTCCGCTTCCTGAACGCCCGGCGGTTCGTGGAAGACGACGTGCCGATCTCGACGCTGGGCTTTCTCGTCGCGACCTTTCTCTGGGCGTTCCCCTGGGGGATCTTCCTGCCGGCGCGGCCGGCGCCGGGTTCGTCTCCCATCGCGCGCTGGCGACCGGTGATCCCGGCCTGGGCGCTCGTGATCGTGGGGCTCTTCTCCCTCTCTCGCTTCAAGCACGAGTACTACGGGTTGCCGGCGTTCCCGGCGCTGGCCATTCTCGTGGGCGCTGGCTGGGCGAGCGGCCGGGACATCAGCAGCTGGCTCGGGATCGGCCTCCTCGGGTGCAGCGTCGTCGGCGCCTGGGCCCTCTGGCTCGGGGTCGGGCTCACGCCGGCACAGGTGATGAGCGGCCTCGCCGAGCTGAACGTGTACTACCGGATTCTCCGCGATCAGGGCGCCCCGTTCCCGTTCGCGTCGCCCCGTCCGTTCAGTCGGCTGCTCCTCGGCCTCGGGCTGACGTTGATCGTCGGCTGGGCCCTGGCCGCCGTCTGCTGGCTGTGGGACCGGCGCCGAGGCGCGTTCGTCTCGCTCGTGATCGTGGCCGGCGTGATCACGGTGCTCGTCTTCCAGCTCCTCGACGTGGTCCAGCCCCATCACTCGGCGAAGGAGGTCTCGACCGCGATCACGGCCGAGCTCCGACCGACCGACGTGATCGCGGTCGAGGGTTCACTCGAATACAGCCCGGCAATCCCGTTCTACACGGGGCGCCGCGTGCTTCTCGTGAACGGGGCCGTCGGTTACTTCTCCTTCGCCTCGCACCTCCCGGAGGCGGAGGGCGTCTTCCTCGACACCCGGGAATTCATCCGGTTGTGGGAGGGTTCACGTCGCGTGTTCCTCGTGGTGCGACGCGAGCGCGGCGCGAGCGTCGTCGCGGCCCTGCCGTCGGGCGGGGTTCACGACCTCGGGCGCTACGGCTCGCGCTGGCTCTACTCGAACCGCTAGCGGCGGCGACGGAAGCTGTCGGCGGCGAGGAGGAACCGCTTGACCGTCCCGCGGAGCTCATTGACCTCGAGCGGCTTGCGCAGGACCGGAGACCGGCTCGTCGACAGGAGCTCCGCCGTATCCGCGTCCACCGCCCCGCCCGTCATGAACATCACGCGGCGAGCCTGCTCGGGAGTGCGTCGCGCCAGCTCGCGATAGAGCGACGGGCCGTCGAGCTCGGGCATCCGGATGTCGACCAGGAGGAGATCGAAGGCCTGGTCGACGAGGAGCGCGAGCGCGTCGACGCCGTTCCGCGCGGTCGCGACGCGGTATCCGTCGCCCCTCAGGACGTCCTCGAGCAGGCGCGTCAGCCTCGGATCGTCGTCGACGACCAGGACCGACCTCACGGGCTCCGCCGTGGTCACGGGCTCCGGCTCCACGGGCCTCACGGCGTCGCCGCTGGCCGGGACCGGAGCGTCCAGCGGGAGCTCGACACGCACCATGGCCCAGCCCTGCTGTCGCAGGCGGTCCTCGGTCTCGGATTTCGAGCGTCGATCGGCGCGGCGACGCTCGCCACCG
This sequence comes from Candidatus Rokuibacteriota bacterium, assembly GCA_003221695.1. Lineage (GTDB taxonomy): Bacteria > Methylomirabilota > Methylomirabilia > Rokubacteriales > CSP1-6 > 20CM-2-70-11. Next base: position 22,194 of record QHSX01000071.1, on the reverse strand, counting down.
GGCGGGAACGGTGTCTTCCGACGCTCCACGGCACGCCGGTCGAGGATGACCCTCACTCGGCTGTCGCCCGCGAAGACTCGCTTCAGATATTCGTAGCGGTCGGGGGCGTCACGCGACACGACGAAGAGCAACCCTTTCGCAGGCATCGTCCGGCCCTCGGCTCAGCTCGTCTCCGGCCCGCTCCGCCCTCGCTCGCGCGGCACGTGGGTCGAATCGAGCCCGACGACCTCGTCCACGACGAAGATCGGGCGGTTCTGGACCTCCTCGAGGACACGGCCGACATACTCACCGAGCAGGCCGATGATGAGGAGCTGGAGGCCGAAGAGGAAGGCCAGCGCCGCCACCACGCCGGCGACGTACGACATCCATCCGAGCAGCACGAGCAGGCCGACCGTGAGTGCGAGCGCCGAGATGGCCGCGCCCGCGAGGCCCACCAACCGGAGCGGGACGACCGAGAACGGCACGATCCCCGCGACGGCCAGATCCAGGAGCTTCCAGACCGTGTACGTGGGGTGGCCCTTGCGCCGACGGTCTCGCTCGTAGGGAAACGCGACCTGGCGAAAGCCGACCCAGCTCCTGAGCCCACGCACGTAGGGGTGGCGCTCGCCGATCGAGACGATCAGATCCACGACGCGGCGGTCCATCACGGCGAAGTCGCCGGTGTCGAGCGGCATCCGGGTCTTCGTGAGGCGCGCCTGCAGGCGGTAGAAGATCGCCGCCGTCGCGCGCGTGAACCACCCTTCCTTCCGCGCGGTCCGGACGCCGTAGACCACCTCGGCGCCCTTCCGCCACACGCGCACCATCTCGGGGATGACCTCGGGCGGGTCCTGCAGGTCGCCGTCCATCACGGCCACGCACACGCCCCGGGCGAAGCTGAGCCCGGCGAAGATCGCCGCCTGGTGCCCGAAGTTGCGCGAGAGGCTCACGAACTTGAAGCGCGGATCCTCGCGTGCGATGTCCCGGATCATGGTGGCCGTGCCGTCGGTCGAGCCGTCGTCCACCAGGATGCACTCGAACGCGTGATCGCCGAGCGCCGCGGTGATCCGGGTACGCAGCGCCGGGAGGTTCGCCTCCTCGTTGCAGAGCGGGACGACAACGGACACCATACCGTCGCTAGTCATGCTGACCATCTACCGGTTCCCTGCCCTCTACCGGCTCGCGATGCGCGTCGGCTACGGGCGGGACTACGCGCGGCGCCACGCGCTCGTCACCGATCTCGTCGCCGACGGGATCGGGCACCGCGGTGACGTCCTGGAGCTCTGCTGCGGCGACCTGGCGCTCTACCAGCATCTCGCGCGCCGGGGACTGGCTGGATCGTATCTCGGCCTCGAGCAGTCGTGCGCCATGCTGCGGCTCGCCCGCCGACGCGGGGTCGACGTGCGCGCATTCGACGTGCGCGCTGGTGGCGTGCTGCCCACAGCCGCCGCGGTCATCATGCAGGCAAGCTTATATCAGTTCCACGACATCGCCGACATCTTGCTTCCACGTCTCTGGGCGGCCGCTCGGCGTCTCCTCCTCATCGCCGAGCCCGTGCGCAACGTGTCGCAGTCGCGCTCCGCCGTCGCCCGCTGGCTCGCGCGGATCCTGACAGGGACCGACGACCGTGTCCACACGTTCCGCTATACCGAGGCGACGCTCCTCGAGCTCTATCGGCGCTGCGGGATTCCGGTGAGCCGTCTCGACCGCACCCCCGGCGGACGTGAAGTCATCGTGTGCTCCGTCAAGGCTCCTTGACCCTGAGCCGCACGATGATGGCGGACGGCGGCAGCGAGTCGCGCTCCAGCGTGTAGGAGAGCTCCTGGAGTCCCGGGCGCGGGGTCGTCGCCGCGACGCCGACCCACTCGCAGATGGAGCCGTCTCGCGTGCGCCGGCGCGCTCGGGGGTAGCGCGCGAGATCCACCGGCTCCCCGTTGATGCTGAGCGTGAACCGCGTGCCCGCCAGTTCGCGGGCGAGCCCGGCACCGTCGCGCGCGCACCAGGCGGGCCCGAGCGGGATCCCACGTCCGTCGACGATCGCCTCCTGGTACGTGTGGTGCGTTCCCGGCGCGCGCCAGCCGTCGGGCAGGAGCGCCTCCCAGAAGACCGCGTCGCGGTGGTCGAAGCTCGTATCCGGCGCGAGCCCGAGCGCGGCGACGGTCGAGGGGGGCTCCGCGCGCGAGGGGCGGTACGCGGCGGCGATCCCGACTGTGCCGAGCGCCGCCGCCAGGGCGAGGGTCAGCCGGGCGCGCGCCGGGCTCCCGAACGCAGCGCCCGCCGGACGCCCCATCGCAGCGCTCGCCACCACCGTGCCGACGACCCGGCCAAGCCACGCGCTCCCGACGGCTGTCAGAAGCACGCCGGGGAACGCGAGGGCGACGCGCCCGAGCTCCCACGGCCGCCCGACGGCCCACGCCATCCACGCGGCCTCCTGCGCGTACATGACGAGGGCGAAGAGAGCGCCGGCGAACAACGCCGCCAGCCCAGAGGTACTCGGAACGGGAAGCGCGGCGACGGCGAGCTCGATCGCCAGCGCGGGCAGGAGCGGAATCGGCGTGAAGGTCGGGACACGCATGCCGAAGGCGAGAAGCGCCAGGAGGATCAGGACGTGCTCGGCGGTAAAGATCGCGGCCGTCGCCGCGGCGGCGCCGGGGCCGAGAGCGCGGGTCGCCGCCATGAAGATGGCCGGCAGGAAGAGCGCCAGGAGAAAGGGATAGAAGTCGGGAGTGCGTCCCCAGGCGTCGAGGGTGTAGTGGTCGAGGGCCACCATCGCCTTGTGGACGAGGTCGGCGAAGCCGAGGAGCAGGATCACGCGCGGCAAGCGCCGGCGGGGCGTCTCGGCGAAGCGCGTGTGGGCGGCGACGGCGAGGACGAGCCCGACGGCGATGAGCGCCGCGCCGGCGAGGCCGACGAGGTGGGGCGGGCTCCAGAGGTTCACGTCCTTGCCGACGTTCGCGTGCCACCACTCGTCGAGCGCGGCGCCCGCCACGGCCAGGAGAAATCCGACGCCGCCGAGGAGCAGGCCGCCGGGCGCGCCGTAACGCCGGCGCCCCCACACGAGCGCCCACGCGCTGACGAGGCCGTTGACCACGACGCCCGCGTACATGAGGACGTGCGGCGGAGAGAGGAGGCTGTCGCGTCCGATCGTGCGGTGCCACGCGACGTCCCAGAGGAGGCCGGGGAAGCCGAGCCAGCCTGCGCCCAGCGCGAGGGCGAGCGCGACCGTGACCGGATGGAGGCCGGAGCGCACATGCTATCCTCCCCGCATGTCGCCGCCGGGGCAAGCCCTCGCGCGCACCGTGGTTCTCCTCATGCTCGCGAGCCTCGCGTCGATTCCCGCGGCGACCGCCGCCGATCGCACCAACGTGCCGCTCAAGAACTGGGGTGGATTCTCGGAGTTCCGCGACGCCGTCTACGACGATCTCGAGCGACTGGTCACCGCCGGGCTCGCCGACCGAGTCCTCCTGAACACGCGTCCGCTGAGCCGTGTGGAGGTCGCGAGGATCCTCGCCCGCGCCATCGAGAAGATCCGCGGCGACGACACGGGCGCCCTCAACGCGCGGCGCGACCTCGAGCCCGTCCTCGATCGACTGATGGAGGAGTTCAGGGTCGAGCTGGCAAGCCTCGGCGCCGGAACGTCAGGGGGCGCGACGGCGCCCGGGTTCTTCGCATTCTCCCCGATCGATCGCGCGCAGGCGTTTGGCGCCTACGCGAATCGGCGGTTCTCTCTCGTCCAGAGTCAGGGGCGGACCCTCAAGCGCGGAGCCAACGGCGGCCTGACGTTCGAGAGCCGCGCCCAGATCGGGGACTTCCTCTCCGTCTACCTCCAGCCGGAGCTGCTCGAGAACGAGGACTACGACGCCGCGCGGCTCGCGACGGGGTACGCAAAGCTCACCGTCGGGAACGTCGAGCTGCTCGTGGGGCGCGACAGTCTGGCCTGGGGCCCTGGGTATCACAACGGACTGCTCCTCACCAACAACGCGGCGCCGCTCGACCAGATCAAGATCGGCGCCGCCGAGCCGTTCCTGCTCCCCTGGATCGGCAAGTGGGTGGGGCCGATGAAGGCGTTGATCTTCCTGGCCCAGCTCGAAGAGCGGCGTGACCATGCCTACACGAAGCTGTCCGGGATGCGGCTGACCTTCGCGCCAGCCACCTTCCTGGAGCTCGGCGCAAGCCACACGGTGCTGTTCGACGGGCTGGGCCCCGACCTGCCGCTCCGCAAGTACCCCGAGGCGATCTTCAACCCGGGGTTCGGCGACGTCCGCACGCACCCGGAAGAGCGCACCAACGGTCTCTCCGGGCTCGACGCCGATCTCCGCCTCCACGATGTCGACCGCTACCGCTTCCCGAGCCGCGATCTCAGGCTCTACGGGGAGTTCTACTGGGACGACACGTGTGGAGAGTGCGGGCCGAGCACCGGCGTCGGCCACTGGTTCGCCTCGAATCTTCTCCCCAAGGGCAGGACCACGGGCGGTGTCGGCGGCGTGCATTTCCTCGAGCTCTTCGGCCAGGACTGGTTGGACGCCAGGTTCGAGTACGCGAGGACCTCCCCCGTCTCCCTCAACCACGACCAGTTCGCGAGCGGATACTGGACGCGAGGGCATGTCATCTCGGACTTCATCGGCACGGACGGGACCGACTACTTCGGGCGCCTCGCCGCGCGCGTCACGCCGAATCTGATGGTGGGGCTCGACCTCGACCGGGCCGTGATCGGGAGCACGGCGAAGAATTTCCCCGGCCCCCAGGAGAAGCGCCTCGGCGGGTCCGTCGATGTCTCGTACCGCTTCTGGGGGCGCTACTCCCTCTTCGCCCAATACATGATCAGCGACGTCAAGAATCGACAGTTCAGGCCCGGAGACGACGGCCTCGATCACCTCGTGCGTCTCGAGCTGACCCGCTCCTTCCGCTAGACCTCACGGGTCCTTGAAGGTGACCAGGAGCACGACTCGCGTCGTGAGCTCTCGGCCAGGCGCTCGGCGCTCGATGGAGTAGACGAATCGGTTCTGGCTCGCTCGTTGGAACGCCGAGGCGACGCCCAGCCAGGCACACTGCGCGCCGTCGCGGAGGCGCAGGCGTACGAGCGGGTACGGCGCGAGATCCACCGACGTGCCGTTCACCTCCATGCCGAAGCGGGTACCGGCGAGCGCCGTCGTCAGCGCCGCCGCGGTCGGCGCACACCACGCCGGACCGACGGGCATGGGAAGGCCGTCGATGATCCCCTCGCTCCGCGCCTCGATCCGCGGCGCCGAGGGCCACCCCTCGGCGAGGAGCGCGTTCCAGAAGATCGCCTCCTGATACGGGAACGTCGAGAGCGGAACGAGCCCGAGCTCGTCCACGGTCATCGACGGGCCGTAGCGTTGAGGCTGGTAGGACGCCGCGAGGCCGACCACGGCGAGCAGGACGGCGGCGGTCGCCGCGGCGCGGGCCCGCCCGCCGCCGCCGAACTCGGTCACGACGCCGCCGGGGGAGCCGACGCCGTGGAGGAAGCCGCCGAGGACCCATCCCACCCAGGCGCTCAGCGCGCCGGTCACGAGGACACGCGGGAGCGCCGCGAGCACGCGCTCGGTCGGCCACGGGCGGCCGACGACCCAGCGCATCCATGCAGTCTCGATCGTCACGAAGGCGAGCACGAACCCCACCCCGGCCACGGCGGCGAGCCATGCCCGCGCCCGCCCACGACCGTCGCGCGAACGCTCCGCGCCCCAGAACACGAGCGAGAGGACGGCGGCGGGGAGGGCCAGGATCGGGGTCAGCGTGTAGCGCTCGAACTCGATCGCTCGCAACATCACGTCGATGAGCCACGTCACGCCGAGGAACAGGAGACACGCGAGCGTCGGCGCCCACGGCCCGACGGCGCGCGCCGCGGCAACCAGGACGACCGGGACCAGGAGGGCGACGAGAAACGGGTAGAGGTCGGGCGTGCGCGCATGGTCCAGCATCGTGTAGTGAGCGAGAATGAAATGGCCGCGGTGGACGAGATCCACCAGCACGGCGAGCATCGCGCCCCGCCACAGCCACGCGCCGGCGAGCGCGCCGCGGCCGCGCTGGGCGGCCACGGCGAAGAGCAGGCCGATCGCCGCGATGCCGGCCCCCAGATGGAGCTGAAGGTGGGGCGGGCTCCAGATGAGCACGTCCTTGCCGAAGGTGTCGTGCCACCACGCGTCCACCGGCGCGGCCGCGGTGATCACACTGATCCCGAGCGCGGTGACGGCGAAGCCCAGAGGCAGCTGGAGGCGCCAGAGGCGGAGAATCGGACCGCCGAAGTCTGCGGCGCGACCGAGCGTCGCGTGGGTGACGCTCCCGAGGGCAGCGCCCAGGACACCGAGCCCGCCGCAATAGATGAAGACGTGTGGCAGGATGAAAAACGAGTCGCGGCCGACGGTGCGGTGCCACGCGGTGTCGAGATACACGCCGACCATCCCGGCGGCGCCAGAGACGACGGCGACCGCGATCGCCAGGTCCGGGAAGGAGCCGTGACGCCTCATGGACCAGGGATTCTAGCAGGGGGAGGACGCGCGTCACACGAACGCCACGACATGACGTAGGCTTGAACCCGCGAGAACCCATCGGAGGACGCCATGGTGACGACACGGGCCATCACGGTGAAGGGCGGAGACGTCGTGCTGCTGGTCGGCACGCTGAAGGGGGCCTTCCTTCTGCGCGCGCCAGCCACGCGGGCCACCTGGGAAGTGGGAGGGCCGTACCTCGCGGGCCGAGCCGTCTACGCGCTGGCCCATGACGGCCGAGCGGGCCGCGCGCGGATCTGGGCGAGCGCAGCGAGCATGCACTGGGGCGCCGTGCTCGTCTCGACCGACGACTGGGGCCGGACATGGACGGACCCTCAGGAGGCCAACGTCAAGTTTCCGGTCGAGAGCGGGCTCGCGCTCAAGCAGATCTGGCAGATCACGCCCGGCCGCGCCGCCGAGCCCGACACCCTCTACTGCGGCGTCGAGCCCGCGGCGCTCTTCCGGTCGACCGACGGCGGGCGGACATGGAACGCTTTGAGCGGGCTGCTCGACCACCCGCACCGCCCGCGCTGGACGCCGGGCGGCGGCGGCCTTTGCCTTCACACGATCGTGCTCGATCCCGTGCGGGCGTCACGCATCTGGGTCGGTGTCTCGACGGGCGGCGTCTATCGCACGGACGACGGCGGCCGCACGTGGAAGGCGCGAAACGTCGGGATCCGCGCCGAGTTCCTTCCCGAGAAGTACCCGGAGTTCGGCCAGTGCGTTCACAAGGTCGTCCACCACGCGGAGCGTCCGGCGACGCTGTTCCTTCAGAACCACTGGGGCCTCTACCGATCGGACGACGCGGGTGACTCGTGGCAGGACGTGGCCCACGGCGTGCCGTCCGACTTCGGCTTCCCCATGGCCATCCATCCTCGCGAGCCCGACACGGTCTACGTCCTCCCGCTCGAGTCCGACACGTTCCGCTGCCCGCCCGGCGCGAAGCTCCGCGTCTACCGGACGCGGAACGGCGGCCGGTCGTGGCAGCCGCAGAGCCGCGGGCTGCCTCAGCAGGGGGCGTACGAGACGATCCTGCGCGACGCGATGGCGACCGATACCCTCGACCCCGTCGGCGTCTACTTCGCCACGCGCAACGGGAAGCTCTTCGCGTCGAGGGACGGCGGCAGCTCGTGGCGCCTCGCCGTCGAGGGGCTCCCGCCCGTGGTCTGCGTGCGTGCGGTGGTGGTCGATCGAGCCAGCCGACAGCGGTGACGCGGGTCACCTTTCTCATCCCCGCCGCCCTGCAGCCGCTGACCGAGGGGCGGAGCCGACTCCACGTCGACGTCCCCCGCGGCGCGCCGTCACTCGGCGAGGCGCTCGACGCGCTGTGGGCGCTTTACCCCGGCGTCAGAGACCGAGTGCTGACCGAGCAGGGTGACGTCCGTCCCCACGTGAACGTCTTCGTGGGCACCGAGAGCAGCCGGTGGAGCGGGGGCCTGGCGACGCCGGTGCCCGACGGCGCCGAGATCTCGATCCTGCCCGCCGTGAGCGGCGGCCGACGCGACACGTGAACAATCGCTGGGTCGCGCTCGCGATCGTGTTCGTCACGCGCACGTCGATGGGCTACCAGTTCCAGTCCGTCGCCTCCGTGGGCCCGCTCCTCGTCCCCGCGCTCGGGCTCACCTGGGCGCAGCTCGGCACGCTCATCGGCCTCTACATGCTGCCGGGCGCCTTCTTCGCCCTGCCGGGCGGGATGCTCGGCCAGCGGTTCGGCGAGCGCCGCACGGTGGTGGCGAGCCTCGCGCTCATGGTCGCGGGCGGCCTCGTCACCGCCGCGAGTCACGGCTTCGCCGTCGCCGCCGCCGGGCGCGTGTTGAGCGGCGCCGGCGCCGTGCTCATGAACATCCTGCTCGCCAAGATGGTCGCCGACTGGTTCGCCGAGGGCGAGCTGACGACGGCGATGGCCGTCATGCTCTCGAGCTGGCCGGTCGGGCTCGGCCTCGCCGCCGCGACCCTCGGCGGCCTGGCCACCCGCTCGTCGTGGCGTATGGCGATCGTCGCGACGGGGCTCGCCGCCGCTCTCGGGCTCGTGCTGATCGCCTTCGTGTACCGCGACCCGCCGCGTGCGCCGGGCGGAGCGTCCGGGCCAGCGGACCGCCGCGCAACGCTCCCGCGCCGGGAGGTCAAGCTCGCCGTGAGCGCGGGCTTCGCCTGGGGATGCTTCAACGCGAGCCTCGTCGCCGTCATTGCCTTCGGCCCTGGGATGCTGATGGCGCGCGGCGCCTCGCTCGGCGACGCCGGGTTCATCGTGAGCCTGGCGATCTGGGTGACGATTCTCTCGGTGCCCCTCGGCGGGCTTCTCACCGACCGCCTCGGCCGGGCCAACCTGGTGATCGTCGCCGGCAGCATCACCGCGGCGCTCGCCACGCTGCTGCTCCCCGCCCTCCCGCATCCGCTCCTGGCGTTCTGCCTACTCGGCCTGGCGATCGGAGCTCCGCCCGGCGCCATGATGGCGCTCCTGCCCAAGGCGGTCGCCGCCGAGCGCCTGGCCACCGCCCTCGGCGTCTATTACACGGTGTTTTACGTCGTGATGGCGCTGGCGCAGCCCGCCGCGGGCGCCGTGCGCGACCTCTCCGGCAACCCTGCGGCGCCCATCGCCTTCGCCGCGCTCGTGATGGCCGCGACGGTTCTCGGGCTCGCGCTCTTCCGCGGGGTCGAGCGCGCGGCGCCCCGCCAGATGCGTGTGTGACCGTCGCCGCGACTGAGCGTCCTACTTCGAGCGGACCGACTTCAGAAAGCGCAGCACCGCCCGGTTGAAGGCGTCGGCCTGCTCGAGGAAGAAGCCGTGGCCGCCCGGAAGCACCACGCGGCGCGCGCGGGGGAGCTTCGTCGCGAGAAACGTCGAGAACGCGGGCGGCGTGAGGATGTCGTCCTTGCCGACCAGGACGAGCGCCGGCACGCGGATCGACCCGAGCCGCTCCACTCGAGTCCCGTTCCACGCGAGGATCCCGCGCGCCTGGCGCTCGATCGCCTCGGGCTTGGTCTGGTGGGGGTAGGCGAGCGCGCGCTGCAGCGCCTGCTCCACGTTCTCCTTCTGGGCGAGGAACTCCGGCGAGAAGATCCAGGGATAGACGACGTGGCGATAGCGCTCCTCCACGGGGACGCGGTAGGCGAGCGAGATCCATGCCTCGATCGTGTGGAGGAACCGCGGGTCCGCGTACGCCCACGTGCACGCGAGCGTGAGCGAGCGAACGAGCCGCGGATGCCGGAGCGCCAGCTCCATCGCGATCGTGCCGCCCATCGAGGGGCCGAGGACGTGGGCGCGCGAAATTCCGAGGTGGTGCAGGAGCGCGGCCGCATCGTCCGCCAGCTGGGCGGTGGAGTACACGGGCTCGGAGGGCAGGTCCGTCTCACCGACGCCGCGGTTGTCGAAGGTGACCACCTGGAAGTGTGGCGCGAGCGCCTTCACCTGTAAGACCCAGCCCACGGAGGGCGCCGAGAGGCCGTTGATCAAGAGGACGGGCGCCCCCTGCCCGGCCGTCTCGTAGTGCATCCGGATCTTGTTGATGACCGCGTAGGGCATCAGATCACCAGGGCGACCTTGATGGAGTCAGGCTGGGCGTGAGTCACGAAGGCGTCGCCGATCGCGTCGAGCGCGAAGCGGTGGCTGACGAGGGGCCGCGTCCTGACGGTTCCGTCGGCGACGAGGCGCATCGCCTCGGCGAACTCGTCTTGGTAGATCATCGAGCCCAGGATGGTGATTTCGCGGCGGACGACGGAGAAGAACTCGACCGGCGTCGGCTCGTGGGGCAGCCCGGTGAGGACGACCCGCCCGCCCGGCCGGACGAGGGCGAGCGCGTAGTTCACGGCCTCCGCGGTGCCCGCCGTCTCGACGACGCAGTCCACGCCCTCGCGCCCCGAGAAGGCGCGCGCCTGGGCCTCGAGCGGCCCTCCACCGACGGCGTGCGTCGCCTCGGCGCCGAGGTCCTTGGCAAGGGCGAAGCGCCGCCCGCTGCGACTGACGACGAGGACGCGCGCCCCGTGACCGCGCGCCACCTGCACGGCGAGGAGCCCGATCGTCCCCGCGCCCACAACCGCCACGGTCTCCCCCGAGCGTACGTCAGCGCGGCCGACGGCGCGGACGGCCACCGCGAGCGGCTCGGTGAGGACCAGGTCCTCGTCGGCGACCCCCGCCGGGGCCGGCCAGCAGCAGCGGGCCGGGACGCGCACGAGCTCGGCGAAGCAGCCGTCCACGTCGATACCGACCGCGGTGCGTGCCAGGCAGAGATTCTTGTTACCCTCCCAGCAGAGCGGACACGTCCCGCACGAGTAATTCGGCTCGACCGCGACGCGGTCCCCGGGCGCGACACGCGTCACGTCGGCGCCGACCGCCTCGACGCGGCCCACGAACTCGTGCCCCATCACCCGCGGGTAGGCCACGGGCCGGTCGCCCGACCAGATCCGATAGTCGGTCCCGCAGAGCCCGGCCATGGCGACGCGGACGAGGACCTCGTCCCCCCGGACCTCGGGTCGCGTCGCCGATTCGACGCGCAAATCGCGCGGGCCGTGAAGAATCGCGGCTTTCACGCGGGAGAATGTACCCCACTCCCCGGTTTTTTCCTAGAATGACGGCCGGGGTCGGTGGTAGCCTGCGTTCGAACGGTTGATGATCTCGTTCCTCTACTACCTCTACGAGCGGCGCCTCCTTCGGGAGATCCGGGGGCGCCCCGTTCCCCGGCACGTCGGTATCATCCTCGACGGCAACCGCCGCTACGCGATCGAGCGCGGGTTCGTCGACCCGCTCGAGGCCTACGCGCTCGGCGCGCGGAAGCTCGACGACGTGCTCCTCTGGTGCGGCGAGCTGTCGATCCCCGCGGTGAGCCTCTGGGTCTTCTCGACGGAGAACTTTCGCCGGGACGCGAGTGAAGTCTCCGGCATTTTGAAGACGGTCGAGGCCAAGCTCGTCCAGCTCGCCCGCCATCCGCGGACCCACCGCCTCGGCGTGCGGGTCCGCGCCGTCGGCAAGCTCGATCTCCTCCCGGACTCGGTCGTCGCCGCGATCCGCGAGGCCGAGGACGCCACGGCAGCCAACCGCGGGACGGTGCTGACGATCGCCGTCGCCTACGGCGGGCGCCAGGAGATTATCGACGCGATGCAGGCGATGCTCCGCGAGAAGGCCAAGCAGGGGGAGGACCTCGAGACGATCATCGAGGGCATCTCGGAGGAGACGCTCGCCCGGTACCTCTACGCGCCCGATCTGCCCGACCCGGATCTCATCATTCGGACGAGCGGCGAGGTGCGCCTGTCCGGGTTCCTTCTCTGGCAGAGCGCGTACAGCGAGTTCTACTTCTGCGACGTCCACTGGCCGGCGTTCAGGAGGATCGATTTCCTGCGGGCCGTGCGCGCGTTCCAGCAGCGCGACCGCCGCTTCGGCTCGTAGGCGCGCCGCACCGTCTCAGGCGGCGGAGTGGCCGCCGTCCAGGAAGATGGTCTGGCCCGTCATGAAGTCGGACGCGGACCCAGCCAGGAAGACCGCGAGCGGGCCGATCTCCTCGGGCCGCCCGATCCGGCGCATCGGGATGTCGCGCGTCAGCCGCGCGTTGATCCCCGGGTCCGCGAACGCCTCGTCGGTCATCGGCGTCCTGAACCAGCCCGGGGCGATCGCGTTCACCTGGATCCCGTGGCGGGCCCACTCCACGCCGAGGGCGCGCGTGAGCGCGATCACGCCGCCCTTCGTCGCGGCGTACACCGTGTAGCCCGGGAGCCCCACCTGCCCCAGGACCGAGGCGATGTTGATGACCTTGCCCGACTTCTGCGCGATGAGGTGGGGGGCGGCCGTGCGGCAACCGTTGAAGACGCCCGTGAGGTTCACGTCCACCATGATGCGCCAGTCCGCCGCGGTCAGCTCGGCGAGCGGCGCGACCTTGGCGACGCCCGAGTTGTTGACCACGATGTCGAGGCGGCCCAGCTCGCGGATGGCGCGCGCCATGAGCGCCTCGACCTCGGCGTAGACCGCGACGTCCGTGGGAACAACGAGGGCGCGTCGGCCCGCCGCCTGCACGCGCCTTGCGGTCTCCTCGAGGTCCCCCTTCGAGCGCGCCGCGAGGGCCACGTCGGCACCGGCCCCGGCGAGTGCCACGGCGATCGCGCGCCCGAGCCCGCGGGAGGCACCGGTGACGACGGCAACCCGGCCCGCGAGCGTCAGCGGTAGAGCTCCTCGATCGCGCCCTGGTACTTCTGTGCAACGACCTTGCGCTTGACCTTCAGGGTCGGCGTCAGCTCGCCGCCGTCGAGCGTGAAGTCTCCCGGGAGCACCGCGAACTTCTTGATCTTCGCGTACGACTGGAGCTGCGTGTTCTTCTCCTCCACGATGCGTCCGACGCGCTCGACGAGCTTCGGATGCTTGACGAGCACCATCGGGTCGTTGACGAGGATCCCCTGCGCGCGGGCGAACTTGGTCAGCTCCTCGGGGTTGACCGTGATGAGCGCCACCGGGTACGGGCGCCGGTCGCCGTAGACCATCACCTGACTGATGAACGGGTCGGCCTTGAGCATGTTCTCGATGTTTTGGGGGGCGATGTTCATGCCGCCGGCGGTCACGATGAGGTCCTTCTTCCGGTCGGTGATGAAGAGGAACCCGTCCGAGTCGAGCACGCCGATGTCGCCCGTGTGGAACCAGCCGTTGGGCTCGAAGACCTCCTTCGTCGCCTCGGGCTGCTTGAAGTAGCCGCGCGTGGCGACGTTGGGGCCGCGCGCGAGGATCTCGCCGTCGGGCGCGATCTTGAGCTCCACTCCCGGCAGGGGCTGGCCGACGGAGCCGAACTTGAAGCTGGTCCGGCGGTTGAAGGTCAGGGCGGGACACGTCTCGGTGAGCCCGTACCCCTCGAGCAGCAGGATCCCCGCCGCGTGGAAGAACTCCGCGATGTCCCGCGAGAGCGGCGCGCCGCCGGAGACGGCCCACTGGAGCCGCCCGCCGAGCGCGGCGTGGAGCTTCGCGAAGACGAGCCTGTCGGCGAGCTTGCGCCGGAGCTCGAGCCCGAACGGCACCGGCTGGCCGCGCTGCTGGTGGCGGCTCACGTCGCGGCCGACCCCGACGGCCCAGTGGAAGATCTTCCGTTTCACGGGCGAGCCCGCCTCGACGCCGGACAGAATCTTCGCGTAGACCTTCTCGAAGACGCGCGGGACGCTGCAGATGAAGTGCGGGCGCGCCTCTCTCAGGTTCTCACCGACCTTGTCCAGGTTCTCGGCGAAGGCCGTCGTGAGCCCGTGCGCCACGCCGAGGAACGACTCCAGGCGTGCGAACGAGTGAGCGAGCGGAAGGAACAGAAGGTGCACCCAGCCCTCCTCCACGGGCGTGGACTGCCTGGAGGCGTCCACGGCGGCGATGTGGTTGCCGTGGGTCTGCAGCACGCCCTTCGGCGGCCCGGTCGTCCCCGAGGTGTAGACGATCGTCGCGAGATCCTCGGGCCGGGTCGTCGTCACCCGCTCGGCGAGCGTCGACTTGTGGGCCGCCTCGCTCTCGCGTCCTAACCTCGTGAGCGACTGCCAGGTCATCACCATCTTCGGCGGCTGGGGGGCGTCGTAGCCCGTGATGACCACGATCTGCTCGAGGCCCGGCGTCTTGTCCCGGACCTGGAGCGCCTTGGCGAGCTGGGCCGGGTCCTCGACGATCAGGGTCTTCGCCTCGGAGTCGTTGACAACGTAGGCGATGAGGTCGGGCGGATAGGTCGGGTAGACGGGCACCGTCACGCACCCGGCGGTGAAGATCGCAAAGTCCGCCTGCACCCACTCGGCGCGGCTCGTCGAGAGGAGCGCGACCCGGTCGCCCTGCTGTCGTCCGAGGGCGATCAGACCCAGAGCGAGCTGGCGAACGACGTCACCGACCTCGCGCCAGGTGATGGTCTTCCACTCCGCCCCCTGCTTGAACGACTGAGCAGGGCGGCCGGCGCTCCGCTCCACGCGGTCCCAGAACAGCCGCGCCAACGTGTCGGCAGTCATACGCTCCCCCTCACGTAGCGATCTCAACGGGTCAGACGGACAGCGCGAATTATAGCGGGAAACGGCGAGCGCCGATCCGGCGGCTCCGATGCCAAGGCGTCGCACCGCCGGTCCCCCCGGGGTACGCTGACTACACTCGAAGGCAACGACAGGAGGTGCTCCAATGCTCCAGACGGCCGTGCTGACGGCGCTCGCGGTCCTCCTCGCCCAGGGAGTGGCCTTCGGGCAAATCGTCGAGCTCGAGGCGCGTTACTGGTTCATCGATCTCAACGCCTCCGCCAAAGCCAAGAGCGGCTCCCTGCCCGGAACCGACATCGACCTGGGAGACGATCTCGGGCTCAAGTCTGAGAACGCGCCTGAAGGCCGCCTGACGTTCTTTGCCGGGCCCAACAGCCGCATTCGCCTCGCTTACACCCGGCTCGACTTCGAAGGCGACAAGACCCTCGGCCGGACCATCACGTTCGAAGGCGAGACCTTCACGGCGAACTCGCGCGTGGCCACCGACCTCGATATCCAGTACGGCCGGCTCGGCTGGGTCTGGGAACCGCTCGGCATCCCCGGAGTTCTCAAGTTCGGCGGGATTCTCGAGGCCAAGGGCTTCCTCATTGACGCCTCGCTCAAAACGCGCGGGGTCGTGCCGCAGGCCAGGGAATCGGCCACCTTGCCCCTCGTCTTGCCGACGCTCGGGCTCGCGCTCGACCTGACCCCGTACCGGACGCTGCACCTGTTCGCGGAGGCCTCCGGCTTGCCCGCCGGTGATCTCGGCCATATCGTCGATGCCGAGGCCGGCGTGCGCTTTCTTCCGCTGCCCTTCTTCGGCCTTTCCGCGGGCTACCGGCTCCTCGACCTTCGCGTGCACGACGGCGATGACTTCGCGAAGCTGAGGCTCGCCGGGCCGTTCGTGGGCGTATCGCTCCGCTTCTGAACTAATCGATTCTGAAGATGTTCTCGCGGCGACACCTCGGTTGTGACGCGGTGCGAGAATTATCTTTACAACCCTAACGCGGTGCGTTAATCTCCTATAAGAAGGACAAGACGTGCATGGCGAAGCCAGGACGAGGAGGAGAAGGTCATGATGGACGATCCCAAGAAGGTTCAGGAATTCCTCGGTCAGGTCGGTAGCAAGGCCGTCGAGACGATGACGGTCTGGGCCGATGCGCATCAGCGCGTGGTCCACGAGCTGGTCGAGCTCGGCGCGTCGAGCGCGAAGGAGGGTGTGAAGCTCTACGCCGAGCTGCAGCAGGCCGCGATCGAGGCGCTCCGCGACTCGCAAGCCGCGGCGCTCCGCTGGCAGACAGCGTGGCAGGACGGCGCGAAGGACCCGGTCCAGCTCTACCAGAAGGCGCTCGCCGAGGGCGTCGAGAGCGCGCAGAAGGCGTTCAAAATCCTCGAAGGGCAGGCCCAGGCGGTGACCCGGTCCGCCGAGCGGCTCGGGACCTCCGGGGAGCAGGTGAGCAAGAGCATCCAGGAGACGTACACCGCCGTCGTCTCGAAGCTGAAGGACATGTACGCGCAGAACTGAGCGAGCGCTCGCTCTGCGCGCGATCGGAGCGGCCCGGCGCCTGACCCCGCCGGGCCGTTCTATTTCGGCTGGGCCTTGCGCCTCTCCAGCCGCTCCTCGAGCGACTTGAGACGCTCGCGGAGCGTGGACACTTCCTCGCGAAGACGCTCGGCGTCGGGCTCCCCGCCGTCGCGCTTGGCCTCGGCGCGGGCACCGAGGCCGGCCCCGGGCATCATGGTTCCCCACCCCGCGCGACTCATCCACTCCTGGAAGACGCGCTCCATCTCGCGCTGGTTGGAGACGATGCCCTCGAGGCTCGACTTCATCGAGCGCTGCAGGAAGTCCTGCCAGGCCTCGCCGTGCTTGATGAGCTGGTGAAGGAAGCCGACCGGCAGACCGCCGCGATGGCTACGCTCGTTCTCGAGGATAATCTGGGTCAGGGTCACGCCGGTGAGGTCCTCACCCGACGCCGCGTCGACCACGGACATCTCCTTACCCGCGCGGATCATCTCCTCGATCTCCTCGAGGGTGACGTACCGACTCTCCTGAGTGTCGTAGAGTTTCCGGTTCGAGTACCGCTTGATGACGTACGCCATGGCACTCCTCTGCGGGGGACGTCCCCCCCTGGCGTCATGATGGATCGCATAACACTCCGCGTCAAGGGCCACGCGGAGCGCCGTGCTAGACTGACCGCCGGCCACGGGAGGAGGGCACCATGAAGCTGAAGGGTCGCACCGCACTCGTCACCGGTGGCTCCCGCGGGATCGGCCGCGCCGTCGCCCTGGCGCTCGCCGACGAGGGCGCCGACGTCGCCGTCAACTACGTCTCGAGCGAGGCGGCGGCGAAGGATGTGGTCGAGCAGATCCGGAAGATGGGGCGGCGCGCGATGCTCGCGCAGGCCGACGTCGGCGACTTCCCCGACACGTTCCGGATGGCGCAAGACGTGCTGAGAGAGCTCGGCCACCTCGACATCCTCGTCAACAACGCCGGCATCAACTCCGACAAGACCTTCGTGAAGATGGATCACGCCTCGTGGCGGAAGGTGCTCGCGATCAACCTCGACGGTGTGTTCAACTGCACCAAGGTGTTCATCGACCAGATGCTCACGCAGGGCTACGGGCGCGTCGTCAACATGACGTCGGTCATCGGTCAGATCGGGAACTTCGGCCAGGCCAACTACGCCGCGTCGAAGGCGGGGGTGGCGGCGTTCACGAAGTCGCTCGCCAAGGAGCTCGCCGGCAAGGGCGTGACGGTGAACGCGATCGCGCCGGGCTTCATCGAAACCGAGATGGTCCGGGGGATCCCCGACAAGGTGAAGGAGAAGCTGCTCGCCCAGATCCCGCTCAAGCGCTTCGGGACGCCGGAGGAGGTCGCGCGCGCCGTCGTCTACATGGTCTCGGCCGACGGCGACTACATCACCGGGGCCGAGGTCTCGATCAACGGCGGGCTACTGATGTGACCATCGCCGCCCAGGCGTCGAGCGCCCGGGCGGCCCACGACCAGGGCCCGAAGGCCAGGCGGGCGAGCGACGCGGCCGCCCGCCGCTCCTCCTCGTAGACGATGTGAGTCCGTGCGGGCATCACCCACGCCTCGCCCGACAGGACCTCCTCTCCCCGCTGGTTCGTGCAGGTCGTCTGGAGCCGAAGGCGGTTCTTTTCGCGGCTGACCTCGAGCGCCTCGACGCGCGCGGTGATCGTGTCGCCGACCCTGACGGGTCTGAGGAACCGGAGGCTCTGCGAGAGGTAGATCGCGCCGGGCCCCGGGAGCCTGGTGCCGATCACCGCCGAGACCAGCCCGGCGGTGAAGATCCCGGGCGCGATCGGCGACTTGAAGGGCGTCGTCGCTGCGTGGGCGACGTCACTGTGGATGGGGTTGAGGTCGCCGACCGCGTCGATAAAGCCAGCGATGTCCTCGCGTCGTACGGTCCTGACGATCTCCGCGTAGTCGCCCTCCGCCACCTCAGCGATCGTCTTCCCGATCATTTGGGCTCCTTGCCGTCGAGACGCCTGAGCGCCGCGTCGATGCGGTCCTCGAGCCGCTCGATCCGCTCCTCGAGCTCCACGATCATCTTGGCGACGGCCGTCACCTGACTGCGCGAGGGCAGCTGGAGCGCCTGCAGGGCCTGCTCGGTCTGCTGCTCGGCGGCTCGCCGCAGGGGCCCGTGCGTCGCGAGGAACTGATCGAGCGACTGACCCAGGAGCTTGGCGAACTGCTCGGTCCCCATCGCCTGACCGAGGACCTTCGACCACGCCTCGATCCACTGGTCGAGGAACTGCTTCCACTGCGGCAGGAGCTCGGGAGTCGCGGGCGTCTGGGCGAAGAGCTTGGCCCAGGTCTCGAACCCCTGGTCCAGGACCGGCCGCCAGAACGCCGTCGGGTCCGGCGGCCCCACGGTGGGGGCCCGCTGCGAGACCAGGCGCGTCCACGCCTGGGTGGACTCCTCGACCTGCTTCCGCCACAACTCGAAGAGCTGGTTGGGCGTCGCGTCAGCCATGGCTCCCCTCAGTGTAGCGCGAGCCAGCCGGAGACCTTCGGCCAGCAGTGGCGGGCGGCCCCGCGCCCGGCGATGAGCGAGATGTGGCCGCCGGGCAGCTCGACGTACTCCTTTTCCTTGCTGCCGACGACGTCGACGAGCGCGCGCACGCACGCGGGCGGGGCGATGTAGTCCTCCTTGGCGCCGACGACGAAGACCGGGCAGGCGATGTTCTCGAGGCGCACCGGACGACCGCCCATGACGAGCTCACCACGGTAGAGCTTGTTCTCCTGGTAGAAGTCGCGCACCCATTGGCGGAAGAACTCGCCCGGGAAGGCAACGTACTCGTTCGCCCACCGGTTGAGCGCCTGGAAACCTTCCACGTACTGGTCGTTCCAGAGGTTCCACCAGAGATTGAGGCTCGTGGACAGGTCCATGGTCGGCTTGATGAGCTTGAACCCGGCGCGGACCAGGTCGGCCGGGACGGTGCCGAGCGTGTCCACGAAGCGGTCGACGTTGAAGTACTCCTTCTTGAGCCAGAGGCCGAAGAGGCCGACCTTCGAGAAGTCGATCGGGCCCGCCATATCGACGTAGCTCCGGACCGGGATCTCGGGCCGCGTCGCGATGAACGACGCCGAGATCGGCGCGCCCATGCAGTAGCCGAGCACGGAGAGCTCCGGCGCGCCGGAGCTCTCGAGGACCTTCGCGGCCATCCTCGGCAGGATCTTCGTCACGCAGTCCTCGACCGTGAGGTCGTTGTCCTCGGGCCCGAAGACGCCCCAGTCGAGCAGGTAGAAGTCGAACCCCTCGCGCGTCATGTGCTCGATGAAGCTCCCGCCCGGGAGCAAGTCGAAGATGTACGGCCGGCTGATCCCGAGGTTCGGGACGAACAGGAGCGGGGTCGCCTGGCGCCGTGGCGAGGCGTACCGATAGAGGCGCGACTTGTTCTTCTTGTAGACTTCCTCGCGGGGTGTCTGGCCGACCGTCGGCTCGGGCCCGGTCACCAGCCCGTGCAGGTTCCTGAGCCGCTGGAAGTTCTTCCCGAGCTCTTCCTGCCAGTCCATCGCGTCACATCTGGAACATCGAGCCGAGCTTCATCGCGAGCCCCATGTCGCCCTTCACCTTCAGCTTGCCCGACATGAAGAGCATCTGGCCGGACTGCTTGCCCGAGAGCATGTCGAGCCAGTCCGGCGCCGCGATCTGGAGCGTCAGGTTGGGGCTCGGCGCGGACCCGGCCTTCACCGTGCAGGTGCCGTCCTTGATGACGGCGTGCCAGGTGCCGCCGCCGTCGCCGCTCACGTCGTACTGGATCACTGCGCTCGTCCCGGCCGCCTTGTCGGCACGGAACCGGCCAGACATTGCATCGAACGTCTCCTTCACTGTCGGCATCGTCGTCTCCTTGGTGGCACCGTCGAGTGGTGTTAGAAGGTGAAGAGGTCCATTCCCCCCGTCACGGTGAGCACGGCGCCGGTGATGTACCGCGCCCGCTCCGAGCAGAGGAACAGGACGGCGTTGGCGACGTCCTCGGGCTCGCCTTCCCGCTGCATCGCGACGCGCTTCACCATCCGGTCGTAGAGCGGGGACAGCTTCGCGTTGGGCGCGATGATCCCCGGCGCGATCGCGTTGCACGTCACGTTGTATCGCGCCCCCTCGAGGGCGACGGACTTCGCGAACCCGATGACGCCGATCTTCGTCGTGGCGTACGCGGTCTGCCCGAACCCGCCCATGAGTCCGGCGATCGACGCCATGCAGACGATGCGCCCCCACCGCCGCTCGCGCATTCCGGAGAAGACCGCCTTGGTCATCTTGTACGTGCCCGTCAGGTTCACACCGAGGTTCAGCTCCCAGTCCTCGTCGCGCAGGTCCTTGAGCTGGCCGACCGTGTAGATCATGCCGGCGTTGTTCACGAGGATGTCGACGGGGCCGAGGTCCCGCTCGACCCGTGCGACCGCCTCCTGCACCTGCGCGGTGTCGCGGATGTCGCACGCGTAGCCGCGCGCCCGGCCGCCCGCGGCCCCGATCTCTCGCGCGGTCTCCTCGGCGCCCTCGGCATTGAGATCCACGATCGCGACCTGACAGCCCTCGGCGGCGAGCGCGACGGCGTCGGCCTTGCCGAGGCTCCGCGCCCCACCCGTGACGAGCGCGACCCGGTCGCGAATTCCGAGGTCCATCCCCTACCTCCCCTTGAAACTCGGCGCGCGCTTGGCGAAGAAGGCCTGGATGCCTTCCGAGGCGTCCTCGGTCTTGAGCGTTTTTAAGAACGCGCGCACCTCGATCTCGCTCGCCTTGTCGATCGGCGCCTCGAGCCCCTCGTCCACCGCCTCGATGATCAGACGCGTGGCGATCGGCGGGCGCTTGGCGATCTCTCGCGCGAGGGCCCTGGCGTCGGCGAGCGTCTCGCCCTCCTTGCACAGGCGGTTCACGAGCCCGAGGGCCAGGCACTCCGGCGCCGGGATCTGGGTGCCGAGGATCAGGAACTCGAGCGCCTTCGTGCGGCCGATGAGACGCGGCAGCCGCTGGGTGCCGCCGTAGCCGGGGATGATCCCGAGGTTCGACTCGGTCTGTCCCATCCGGGCCGTCTCCTTCAGCAACCGGAAGTGGCACGCCATGGCGATCTCGCAGCCTCCGCCGAGGGCGTGGCCGTTGATCGCGGCGATCACCGGCTTCGGGAAGCGCTCGATCCTCCGCATCACGCTGTTGCCGAAGCGGATGAAGGCGTCGACGCTGCCGCCGGAGAACGCCGAGCCGAGGTCGGCGCCCGCGCAGAAGATCTTGTCGCCGGCGCCCGTGACGATCACCGACCGCACCGCGTCGTCCTCCTCCACCGAGGCGAGCGCGGCGTTGAGCTCGGTGACGAGCTCGGGGCTGATCGCATTGGCCGGCGGACGGTTCAGCGTGACGACGACGAAGGTCTCCTCGCGCGCGAACCCGATGGTCTCAAACGTCATCGGTCGTGACTCCTTTGAGAAAGATCGACGCGACCGGCGCGGCCGCGTCGGTGAGACGGTAGGCGCGCTTGCCGAGGACCCACGACGTCGCCAGCTGGTCCATCGCGCCGAAGAGCATCTTGGTGGCGACCTTGAGCGGCAGGTCGCGCCGGAAGCGTCCGGCTGCCACGCCCTCCTCGAGCACCGACTGGATGACGTCGAAATAGGCGGAGACTTCGTGGGCCGAGGCCCCGCGGAAGAACTTGTGGCCCTGGCGGAGCTCGACCTGAACGACCTCCGCGAGGTCCGGGCTCTCCTCGATCTTCCTGAAATGGAGCGCGACGATCTTGCGGATCTTCGCGAGGGGGTCGCCCTCCGCGGCGACCTCCTTCCGCACGAGTGCCACCCACTCGGCCATCTTCTCGCGGAAGAGCCGGACGAGAATATCGTCCTTGGTCTTGAAGTAGAGATAGATGGTGCCGCTCGCGATGCCCGCTTCGCGCGCGATGTCCGAGACGCGCGAGTTGTAGTAGCCGTTGCGCGCGAAGACGCGGATCGCGGCGTCGATGATCGCTTGCGGCTTGTCGGGGTCGCGCATTGCCGATGACTGAACCGCGGTTCATTCTACGGACGCGCGGGTCCAGAATCAACCCCGCGATCCGCGCGTCACCCGTGACCTCGCGATCGCGCGCAATTCCGGAAACCGCCCAGTTCGTGACCGAACGCACAAAACGCGCCGGCGAGAAACGTGTCGTCGATCGCTTGCGCGTTGCGATTCACGCAGCCAAGCGTAGGAAATCGCGCGACATCCGAAAATTCGTCGCGTTGGTACGCATCCTGCTCGCCTGTCCGACGGGAGTGTCTGACCTGGAG